>CBFHXV010000001.1:0-178051 GCA_965659885.1 Burkholderiaceae bacterium
TTAATGGTCAATACGAATTTGGATTTTCGAGCACGCTCATGAAAAAAGACTTGCGCCTGGTGCTTGAGGACGCCGAGCAGCTCGGCATGCCGTTGCCTGTCACCGCCGTAGTCGCGGACTTGCTCGACGAACTCTCGGCAATAGCCGATCCGGCTTGGGACTGGTGTAGCCTAATGGAACAGCAACGCCAGGCGACGAGCACACCTTAGCTGAACAATGGCTGCGTGAGCGTCCGCCTCGCTGCCGGTTTCGCTTCGGGCTACACCCTATGCTACATCGGCTGCGCAACAGGAAGGGAAACAATCAATTCCAAAACGAAACCGGCGCGCAACAAAAATCCCTGCCAACTCTCGCTGACTGGGATTCTCTTTTACTGGTGGGTCGGCCGGGACTCGAACCCACGACCAACGGATTAAAAGTCTCTCGGCCAATGCACCAAAAGCGTTGCGCGAGCCAAGTCCACCTCGCCAACATGGGCCTGTACGAACGGCACCAATGAGTAAATCGGCTTGCCACGATCATCAACTCGATCGCAATATTCGCCTGCCGTATCGACGGATTGTTGACGAATCACCAGGATCGGATGTGCCGGGCTGTCCTGGATAGACTCAACCACACCGAGTACGGATGACTCACCGGCGTCATCGGTCACCGCTGTGCAGCCGATGAGGTCCACCCAGTAATACTCGTCAGTGTCGAGCGTCGGGAAATCCGTACGCGACACCAGTATGGTGTGATTCTTTAAGGCCTCGGCTGCATTGCGATCTGCACACCCTTTGACTGAGGCGATCCAGGCAGCACCGTGCGGCTTGGCCCAGACGACATCAAGGGGTCTGGCGCGCTTGCGCAACTCAACGTTAGAGGCAGAAGACTGTGCTACGGGTGCTACGGGCGCAAACACCCACCAGCGCTTTGCAGCACCAAGAGCTTGTGAGTCAGATGAAAAAGGCTGGATCTTGATCCAGCCTCTTATGCCGTGTGCACCAATGACCCTGCCAAGTTCGATCAGATCGTCAGGAGGCGCAACAGACGAGTTGTCGGGCGCATCACGAGACGGCTTATCCAACGAACCAGCAGGCACACGAATGTCCGTGCTAATTAAGCAGCAGCGACCTGCTTGCCATACTCTTTGATCAGCCGTGCCACTGAGGGCGACACCTGAGCGCCAACACCTTGCCAGTACTGAACACGGTCGAGCTGAATACGGATTCTTTCGTCGCCCTCAGGCGCCACGGGGTTGTAAAAACCAACACGCTCGATAAAACGACCATCACGACGATCACGCGAGTCAGTTGCAACCAGGCTGTAGAAGGGGCGTCTCTTGGAGCCGCCGCGAGCCATACGAATCACCACCATAGGTAATCTCTTCTCTAAATAAGTAACAAAATTTGGGCTAAGCCAGAAATTCTAGCATGGTTCAGGCCCGGCGGCGCAAGAAATGATGCACCTTCTGGCCCACATCCCGGTGTTCGAGTAGCGGGTTGCCCGTCTGCCGACAAAACGCATCAAAGTCCTGCTTGGCCTTGCGGTCTGTCGTAATCACCTCCAGTACCTCGCCTGGCTCCAGCGTAGACAGCGCCTTTTTAGCCTTCAGGATGGGCAGCGGACATTCCAAGCCCGTGGCGTCAACGGTTGCTGCCGCTGGTTCAAACCCGTTTTCTGTCATGCCAACACCCCTTTAATCCTTCTAACTGTTTTTGTCTTTTATCCAGGCAGACACCGACTGCAAAGCCTGTGCCAATTTGCCTGTGTCAGTGCCGCCACCCATGGCCATGTCAGGGCGACCACCACCCTTGCCGCCAATTTGGCCTGCCACATGGCTCGCCAGATCCCCCGCCTTGATTCGGTCAGTGAGGTCTTTGGTGACCCCTGCCACAAGCGAGACCTTGTTATCAGCCACTGTCGCAAGCACCACCACGCCAGATTGCAGCTTGTCCTTTAGCTGATCCACCATGGCTCTTAAGCCTTTAGGGTCAGCGCCCACCACATCATGGGCCACGAGCTTAATGCCGCCGACATCGACCGCCGCGTCGGCCAATGCCGCGCCGGCACCGGCACTGGCCTTGGCCTTGGTCTGCGCCAGTTCGCGCTCAGTGGCCCTAAGCTGTTCTTGCAGTTGCGCCACACGGCTTGCGGCGTCGCTAACCGTGGATTTCACCATGGACGCAATTTCAGCGGCGGTGTTGTTCAAGGTCTGTGCCCAGTGCAACACGTTGTCGCCGGTGATGGCTTCAACGCGACGCACCCCAGCGGCCACGCCAGACTCAGAGACGATCTTAAAGAGGCCAATATCGCCGGTACGGTCCACATGGGTGCCGCCACACAGTTCACGCGAAGACCCGATATCAAGCACCCGAACCGAATCCCCGTACTTCTCACCGAACAATGCCATGGCACCGGCTTTGACCGCGTCATCAAATGCCATGATGCGTGCGTCGGTGGGTTCGTTGGCGAGAATTTCACGGTTGACAATTTCTTCAACCTGCGCAATTTGCTGTGGCGTCATGGGCGCATCATGCGCAAAATCAAAGCGTGTCTTATCCGGATCCACCAGTGATCCGCGCTGTTGCACGTGAGCGCCGAGCACTTCACGTAAGGCCTTGTGCATCAAATGCGTGGCGGAGTGGTTACGCACCGTACGGGCACGGCGCAGCGTGTCGACACTGGCTTTAACGGCCTGCCCCACGCTAAGCGATCCCTCGCTGACTTGACCGTGATGGCCAAACACGCCAGCCTGGATCTTCTGTGTATCAGCCACAGCAAAACGCATGCCTTGAGCAGTGATTTCACCAGCATCACCCACCTGGCCACCGGCCTCGGCATAAAACGGCGTTTCATCGAGCACGACCACGGCAGACTGGCCCTGCGAGACACTGGGCACCGGGGTGCCGTCGATGTATAGCGCCAGAACCTTGGCATCCCAAGTCAAGGCGTCATAGCCATGAAATACCGTGTCTGCGCCGTCGTAAGACAATCCGTCAGTGGATTTGAAACGGCCAGCCGCACGCGCCTGGTCACGCTGCTTGGCCATGGCGACTTCAAACCCTGCCATGTCCACCTCGATCGACTTCTCGCGGCAAATGTCAGCGGTCAGATCAACCGGAAAGCCGTACGTGTCGTACAGCATAAAAAGTGTCTGCCCATCAAGCGTTTGGCCCGTCTGCAAGCCCGCAAGCGCTTCATCAAGGATACGCATGCCGTTCTCAAGTGTTTCGCCAAAGCGCTCTTCTTCTTGCAACAACACTTTGGACACGCGAGTCGCATTGGCGACCAATTCCGGATAAGCCTGCCCCATCTCAGCAACCAGATCCTCCACCAAGCGATAGAAGAAAGGTTTTGATTGGCCAAGCTTATAACCATGGCGCAAGGCCCGGCGAATGATGCGGCGAAGCACATAGCCCCGTCCTTCATTGCTCGGAATCACGCCATCAACCACCAAAAATGCGCAAGCACGGATATGGTCGGCAATGACCTTTAGCGAGTTGTCCTGCAAATCCTGGCAGCCGGTTTCGCGTGCCGCGGCTTTAATCAAACGCTCAAACAAATCGATTTCATAATTGGAGTGCACGTGCTGCAACACCGCGGCAATACGCTCCAAGCCCATGCCCGTGTCCACGCAAGGCTTGGGCAGTGGATGCATGACGCCTTCGGCATCACGGTCAAACTGCATGAACACCAGGTTCCAGATTTCAATGTAGCGGTCACCGTCCTCTTCGGGCGAGCCCGGCGGCCCACCCCAAACATCAGGCCCGTGGTCGTAGAAGATCTCTGAGCATGGGCCACAAGGGCCGGTGTCAGCCATCTGCCAGAAATTGTCAGAGGCGTAGCGTGCGCCTTTGTTATCACCGATACGAATGATTCGGTCCGTGGGCACACCGATCTCTTTGGCCCAGATGTCATAGGCCTCATCGTCTTCTTGATACACCGTGACCCACAAACGTTCGGCCGGCAACCGATAGACCTCGGTGAGCAGCTCCCAGGCATAACTGATGGCATCTCGCTTGAAGTAATCACCGAAACTGAAATTGCCCAGCATCTCAAAGAACGTGTGATGGCGCGCGGTGTAGCCCACATTCTCTAGGTCATTGTGCTTGCCTCCGGCGCGCACGCTGCGCTGCGAGCTCGTCGCTCGGCTATAGGCACGAGTCTCCTGCCCTGTGAACACTTCCTTAAACTGCACCATGCCCGAGTTGGTAAACAGCAACGTCGGGTCGTTACCCGGTACCAGTGACGATGAGGCAACAATGGTGTGTCCTTTGCTTTCAAAGAACCTGAGAAACTTTTCGCGAATGTCAGAGACTTGCATGGCCAGCCAATCCAATACAGACAAGATAGGCTGATTATAGGCGCTGACACAGATACCCATCACGCAAGGTCACAGAACCGACGCGGCCATCCTCGCCCACCATCTTGACTGGGGCAAACCCAGCGTCGCAATCACAGTTCACGCCACCACCAAAAAGCTCCCAAAACCCAGAATATTTAAACCAGGCCGCGCGAAACGCCTGCTCGCGGGTCTGAGGCAAGCAGGCCCGGAAATGCTCATGTTCTTTGATCGCCTGGCCCCAGCGCCCATCGCGGCACACTTGCAACTGCCCGGCCGCGTCTAGCATGACCAAACCGGGCGGCGAACACGCACCGTCAGCCGCGGCACGCTTGCCTAACACCAACCCGCCTGACAGTGTCACTTGGCGTGATTCATTGACACGCACATAGGGCGGCTCATGGTCGTCACGCCAGGCCAACAACGCCAGCGAACCCACGGGCAGGCGCTGGCGGTCCGCAGGCGGATTAGGCAAATCAAAGGTTGGCCCACGCAAACGATCGGGCGCCAGATCCGTGACCGCCAGACCCTGGCCTTTTAATGCCATCAAGACCGACGCGACATCGGGCACCGGTTTGTCCGGGCGCGGCTGGGCCAACAATAAAACCACACGGGCACACGGCGGCTTTGCGCAAGTGCCCCGGCTAGGTAGCTTCAGCAGGCTGACCTCGTATGACATCGCCTGTGTCTGGGCCAGCGCCGGCGGCAGCCACCCCGCGGCTTGCAGACGTTTAAGCCAAGGCGCAATCGGCGAGGCAACGCCAACCGGCAATTCGCGTAAAACCGACACCGGCTGTGAGGCAGAGGCCGTGTAACCCACTTGTTCAGCCGCCACGGCACGCTTGAGCGCTTCGCCCACGGTGAGCAGCCACTGGGCATGCGCCTGACCGGCAGCATCCTCAGCTTGCCGGGCAAACTCGCCCGCGGCCCACACCGCCGCGAGCATGGCCAGCACCGAGATCATCAGCCACTCAATCAGTGCCTGCCCTCTCTCGCGTGCTCGCTCACGCCCTCTTTCACGAGCCCTTTCACAACACCGATCAGGCTGACTTGCTCTGCGACGCAAGGCACGCACCCAAGGTCCACGCACCGCCAACGGCCACACCCTCATGGCCACGCCTAGCGAAACACAAACACAAACCGATTGCTGTCGCCTCGCGCACACTCGGCATCGGCAAGCACCGGTTGGTAGTCCATAGGCGGAGAACTGAAGCCATCCTTGACCACAACCTCACCGGTGCGGCCCTCGACCGTGACCTGACTGGCCATGCGCTGCAAGGTGCTCGCAAGCATGGGGCAAGCCGCGTGATTGACATGATCCAGGGTCAAGCTAAACGCCGAGCCTGTGCTCTGGCCCGGTATGGCCGCAGCCGACAAATAAATTTCGCCGTTATCCCTCACCCCCTGCCCGCCCAAGCCATGCACCACCACGGCGCTGCTGCCCTCGCCACGCACGGTCACAGCTGACCCGCCGCGCAAGCCATTAACAAGCGCCAGGCGGTTAACACCGGCATACGGCGCCTCGCCCCCGCCGATGCCAGCGACTTTCATGCGCGCCACAAACCGCTGCAAATCCGCAGCCACCTTGGGAACCTTGTTCTCAATGACATAGTCTTGCAGCGCCGGGATGCCCACAATAGCCAGAATCACCATCAGCGCCGTCACAATCGACACTTCGACGAGCGAGAATCCACGCTGTCGGTCTCGTGACGTATTCGCGCGGCTTGGCGCGGTCACCTCGCGCAAGCTTTTGTGTGCGGCTGGCAAGTTAAAGATACCCATCATGACGTCGTTTTCCTTAAAAAATCAGTAAAAAATAAAGCCCGTAAAAAATGCAGTCGCCACGCACAGCATCGGTCAAGCAACAAAGGGGCATTGGCCAATTGACAATGACGAACCAAACCCATCAGCCCGATAGGCTGTAATACAAGGTCAGACCCTGGCGCAGTTCCTCGATGGCTCGCAAATGCCACAACCCCATGGCCATGACGCCGGCCATGGCCGCGCCGAGCAAGCCCCAACGCAGCACCACGGCACGACGTGCCATTTGGGCTTTGACCAACTGACCAATGCTCTCGGATGCCGTGCCCAACCCTTGAGCCAAACCTCGCACACGCACCACATCGACAAACCGCCACCAGACATCGCCAGCGAGCAAGCCCGTGTTCATGGCCGTTAACGGATCGGCACCAGCATCAATTTGTCGAATCATTTGCCACAAATGGCTGCCCAGCCAGACGCCGGCGTAGCGCTGCTGCGCGGTTAAAACGGTTTTTAGGGAAACACCACTGGCAGACAAGGCATTGAGCAAGGTGGCAGATCCCGTTAAAAAACGCATGGCGTTCAAGTCACGGTACAGGCGCCACAGGCCAATCCTATCCAGCCATGCCCGCGGCTTGCCCACCAGGCCAACAAACGACCACCACAACGCCACTGCCATACCAACACACACCACCACAAACACCGGCCACAAGGTTTGCACCAGATCAACCCAGCCCAACAGGCGCATCAGTGCAGGTCCGTGGTATTGGGCTGGCACGCTGGCAAATGCCGACATCAGGCGTGGCACTGTCCACAACGGCATGACAAACAGGCAGGCAACCGCCACAACGCAAGCCACTAGACCCACGGCCACCGTCTGCCAGAAATGTGCCGTGCAGTCTTGCCACAGCCGTATCTGAGCGGCCAGGCTGCGCAATGTCTGAACCAGCGCGGCTTGGCCTGCCTGCTCAGCCAGTGCAATGCTCTGCAAATCTGCTTCAGGCAAGGTGCCAGCCCACGTCTGCGCCAGGCGGCCGCCGGTGGCCTGATACTGATTGGCCCACCACGCAGCCAGACGGCCGCGGGTGGTGCCATTGCCGTGACGCCAGCTGTCTTGCTCAAACGTCAGCAACAAAGTTTGTTCCAGTGCCTGGTTGTCTAGCAGCTCACTGAGAAACTCGTAATACGCCACGCGTTGTCGGCGAAACTGCCAGGCAGCCAGACGCACCATAGGTGGTGGCGTGCGAGCTGCTGGTGCTTGGTGCGATCCCGTGCTTTGTTCATGCATGCTCGAGGCCATCAGATCACCCCCGACAAGTCAGGCAGTGTCGGCGCAAATCGTTTCACGTAGTCGCGAGGATCGACATAACCTGCAGCTACCAGATCGCGGGCGGTGCTCGCCACTGGCACATAGCCTGATAGCGATGACGGCGTTTGCCCAAGTTCTGCGGCCATGCCCTGCCAGTTGGCAACCGCCGAGCACAGCGACGTAGCGGCAAGCACCGAATAAAACCCGGGCTCGGTGGCAGGCTCCAGCGTCTCGGCCACAAGCAAACGCCCCCGATAGCCCGTGCTCTGCGTATCCTCAGGATGACGACACTCCGGACATCCGGCACTATCGCGAAAGCGCCAACTGCTGCAGGGCGAACCGATCAATTGACTGAGCTGCGCGAGCCAGTGGCGCTTGTCTTGAACGGATGCCCGGGGACTGCCCGGTAATGACTGATCGGTGGTCAGCCATGCATCCATTTGCATGGCACAAGACTCGCACACCCGCTTGAGCAACACCTGATAGACCAGCAACTTCACAAACCCGGGCATGGCCAACAAACTTTCGGGCACGCCAATGAGCGATGAACTCAGCCGAGTCAATATTTGTAACGCCGAGCTTGCGTGCACCGTGGTGTAGACGTTGGTGCCGGCAAGCACGAGATCCACCACGGCCTGCGCGCCAAGACTGTCGCGCAACTCGCCAATTAGCACATCGTGTGCGGCACTGCGTTTGATGGTTTTTAGTTTGCTCGCCAGTTGTACGGCCGCCGCCTCTGCGGTGAATCCAGCCACGGCGCACTGCAAAGCATTGGCAATGACATATTCCACCGGGTCTTCCAGCGTGATGATTTTGCGGGTAGATGGAATGAGCTTCATGAGTGAGGCCAATGAGGTTGACTTGCCTGACCCCACCAAACCGGCAAACACGACCAAGCCGCCCGCACCCTGCGTGGCACGCTGCAGTTGTTGATAGTGCCCCTTGCTGTAACCCAGCGTGTCAAGCGAAGGCGGCTCATGCCAACAAGCCCGGTTGAGCAACCGCCAGCACACACTGATGCCACCCTGGACCACCAGCGATGCCCAGCGAATCGCGATGACATCGCCGGCAATGGTTCTTTCAAAACGCCCCTGCTGCTCACACGTCATGTCAAACACAGCACCGTTGCCGCCCTGCACAGCCATCCAGCTAACAGACAACAGCTCTTGCACAATTTGTGTCGACAACTGCGCAAACGCCTCAGGCCTGACACACCCCCCATTGATCGTAAAGGCCACATCGGCCAATCGCTCACGCGCACCTATGGTCAGATGGATGTCACTGGCATCGGACTTCAAGGCCCAGGCAATCAAATCATCAAGCAATGAAACCAGCACATGCTTTGGTGTGCTAGCCGCACGCGTCATGGACGAGGTGCTTTGCCCCTGACGCCGCAAACCACGATTGAGTTCGCCCAAGCGAGCTGCCGAAACGATTTGCCGTGAAGGCTCGGCCAACGGCATTCCAATCTGCGACAGCGCCAACACTAGCGCACGTGCTTGATCATCATAGGCATGCTCGGGCAAGACCCAAACCTGCGCCCTGCCATCAGGCAAACGAACGGGACACATGCGGTTGGCTAGCTGCGCATCGGCAACCTGTAAGCGGTTAAACAGCAGCTCGACCTCTTCAGGTAACACCGTTGGGTTGGCCCCAAGCGCACCCACCGTTTCATGCAACAAACGCTCACCGACATGCAGCACGGACCTTGACAGCGCTGATTCACGATTGGCTCGCATCATGACCCCGCCTTGGGCAAGCAAAGCGTTCGGCGTCGCGCGCCATGCACAAACGACACGCATGGCGGCTTGATATAGCGCAGCCGCAAGCGGCCGGTATGCTGGCTGTAGGCTGTGAGCGGTCGACTCTGGCCTTGGGCGAAGACCACCTCATGGCCATTGACTAACACCGAGGCTCGAAGCGCCGGTAGTACCCCATAAATCGACAGCAAGGCCGGTGCGGGGCGCTTTCGTGCCGCTACTTTTCTTTGTTTTGCCTGCCATTGCGCAAGGTAATCCGTTTCGGCTTTCAGCATCGCTAGAACCGTCAATGGATCTTTAGACTTGGCTGCGGCTGGCACATTTGTCACGGCGCACAAGCCTGCGGCACACAACAGCGACAGCGTGATAGTGCGCCACCGCAGTGACTGCAAGGCTCTCGATATGGCTTGTGATCTAGCGATAGACATCGTGCTGTTCAAGCTCATGCGCTTCTCCCTGTAAATGCGTCTTTGATGATGTTTGCCATTGCGTGGGCTTAGCTTCGTGTGTTGCGCTTGGCTCAGGTGTGTGAGGCCGAGCGATCCAGTCACCCTGCAGGTTGACCATGAGGTAGCCCTGGCGCTCATTGATTTGCGCGCCTTGCACTAGCGCCAGATCGACTTGTTTCCACCGCACCGGCAAATCCAACGTCAGCAAGTGTTTGACTTGGCGCAGGGACAGTCGCAGCGACAAAGATCGCGTCGCTAGCGCAGCGCTACCTGTTGTGCGCTCAGGCCCAACAGCAATTGATGCAAAGTTGGCGCTTAGCCGCTGCAGTCGCGTCAAGCCTTGACTCGTGGTGACTAACGTATTTGGTTGCTTTGAGACGACTGGCAAAGCCACATGGCGCCGCAGATGAGCCTGATCAAGCGACTGTGGCTCAAAGTGCCATGGTGCGGGTGTCTGCTTGGCCAACCCTGCGTTGTCGGCGTCCGGTTGTTGACGCTCATACGCGGCCTTACATGACAATGTCTGTCCAACCACCTCACACTGCACGCCACTCAATACCCACCCGACTGGGTCTACCGGCAGGTGATGCCAAGCCTCGAACACCGCATTAAGGCTCTCAGATCGGTGCAGCTTGACCATGATCGGTTGCACCATCGGTCTGGTCGACGATCTCACCGGCTCCTTCGATGAGATCGGTGCAAGCCATAGACGGTGCACCACCAATAAGGTCGCAGCCGCCAGGCAACCCAATGCCAGCCACAATGGCCACGCCGCCTGAGCTGCGGGTAACTTATGAAACTGACAGTCCTTGCGTGGACTTGCTTTCAAGAAGTCCGGCACCGTCAAAGGCGCCGCATCTGGGACCGATTCGGTTGCCGCCGAGTCATCTGCAACAACCGACCAGACCACATGCTCGTAACTCATGGGGTCATAGCGCTCACGTAAAGGCTGCAGCGCCATTTGGGCTTGCTCTATCGTGTCAAACCAGCGATCAGTTTCGCTAAGCACACACCCTTGTGAGGACGCCACAAACCAGACACCCACCCCCGTGACCTCCAGGCAAAGCGCATGCACGCCTTGCGGGTGAGCGCACGCAAACGCGGCCGCTGCACTCAGGCTCTGGCGTGACGCCTTGGTTGTGGTCTCGAGCGGCTGCACGCCGACTAGGCTCAATGTTTTGCCGTGGGTCACTGCCCAACCGAAGCCCTGTTGACGCAAATTTCGGTAAAGATGGCGCCTGCCCTTGTTGCCAAGTGAAGGAAACCACCGCATGCCAAACACCCAAGACCGACGGGTTTGCGCATCACGCCAACACCAGGCGCCTTCATCGACTGCTTGTACTTGCGTCACCTCAGCCACCGTCTTGCACCTGCGCTGTCACGAAGATCAAGGTCATCGTGCTCTGACGGGTCACCTCGTCATCACCACCAAATAGCTTGGGCGCATGCGGCGCACGACGGGTCTGGTTGACCTCATTGGTCTGGTGCTCAAACCCAGCCACCAAGGTCGGGCGACCGGGATACACCACCACCTGCTGAACCGTGCCATTGCCGCGAAGGTCAAGTTGCTGGACCTGCATACGATTTTTTGCCGAGCCAAACGTTAGGGTTTTAAGGGGCATGGCCACGGTGTTGTCAAAAGCCACTGACAGCAATACTTGGCCGTCGTCTTGCACGTCCGGCACAAGCGTGAGAAACGCACCAACCGTTTCACGCTTTTGATTCACGGCAATGCCGGGCAAGGTACTTGACTGTTTTTTGTCGTCGCTCGCGGTGCTAACTGATTTCACCTGGTCAACATAGGTGAAGGTCGAACGAACCGCGTGCGTGACCGGTCGTCGATTCAGTGTCATAACCGGCACCGTGGTGTGACGCACCACATCGGCATAACGCGAGACCGCCTTGAGAACCAACCCGGTGTTCAGTCCAGGCAACATACCTGGGCCGCTGATGCTTGCCATGGTCGGTGTGGTGCCCAGACTGCTGCCTCCTGAAACATCCAGGCCACCAAGCTCGGCAGCCAAGGCCAATTGCCAGTCAATGCCCTGTTCGTGGCGTTGGTCGCGAGTCACCGTCACCTGCTCAAACACCAGACGAACGCGTCGACTCAGTCGCCGGTTCAAGCGCTCCAAATATTGTTCAACAGCATCAAGTGCACGCGGGGTGTCGGTAATGACCACAGAGCTAAGACTGCCGGGTTGAGCTGCCACCACCGCCGCTTGAGTTAAAAAGGGCTCAAGCTGCTTGGCAACATCCTGCATCACGCTCTGATCTGACAGCGTGAGCTCCGTTTGAGCCGCACTATCAAAACCCTGACTGCTTTGCCCGCTCGATTTGCCCAGACGCATGGCCGCTTTGGCCGAAACCGACAAGGCACGAACATCAAAGACCCGTGTTCGCGTGCGATAAAACTCAATGGCTTTGCCATCAAACTCCCACTGAACCTGATATGTGGCGGCCACATGATCCAGAATATGGCTCAATGGCTGAGTGCCAACAGGCAAACGGTGTACCGCTGTCACAGCCGCCGGAGTTGTTGTTTGGCCAAGACCAAGCCTCGGGGAAAATTGCGCCGCGGGCAACTGCGCCTCCGGACTGACACGCACCGGAATTTGAGTGGCCTGTGCGATTCGGCTCGCCACTTCAGATAGTGACTTGGCTTTGTGCTTAAAAATCAGCGTGGTTTTGACATCAGTTCGCAAGGCTGTCGGCAAATCAAACTCGCGTGCCAGGGGCACTGCTTTGCCAGAGACCCAAGGCTTTGCCACGCGGGTCTGACTGCGATCGATCTGCGCAGCTTGCGCAACGTGTTGTTCGAACCGGGCCACCGTCTGGCGGCTAGCCTGATGCTGGCCACGGGTGTAATCGCGTGTGCGTTGGCTCAAGTCATCAATGGCACAACCCGAAACCCATAGACACACGGTCAAGGACAACGCAATGTGGCGACATGCCCGGTGGGTGCAAGCATCAACACAAACTTGTCTCATGGGCGGTCTCCCTGGCTGGCCATTGGGTCGCACGACTGGGCTGCCGGGATCACGCGCAGGACGTGATTCGCATAAAAACAAGGCTTAACGGCCTGGCCCGCCACCCGGGTTGATGCCAACAGGTTTTGCACGGCACTTTCGTAGTCGGCATCGAAGCTCGCCGGCGCTGTTACCGGAAAGTCCACGCCCAATGACCAATGCGCATCATCAAAAAACCAATTGGCTTGCCTGGACCAGCGCCGCAGTGTCTGTCGAATCGTGCCATCGCTTAAGCGCACATCAAAGCCGCCCTGAGATCGGGCTGCTGTCTGGGGGCAAGGCACCTGGCTTGGCGACGAGCGATAAACTGCCATGGCCTGTAATTGCCCACCCTGAAACCGCAGGCGTTGCCAAGGGCCGTCAATCACGGTGTATTGACCCTGTGGGTGCTGGTCGATCACGCGCCAACCACCGGCTTGTTGCACAAACACTGTGGGCACAGCTTGATGCCGGTGCCACTGCAACCAGATGCGCCCTTGGTCAGAGAAGACTTGGCGCGGTGCCACACGCCTGTCGCCACTGAGATGCCAGTTGAAATCGGGCTCGCCCTGAATGACTTCAGTCGGGTGGTGGGAATCAGCTAACTCGGGCAGTTGCGTGTCGTGGACCACACAGCCCACCAGCACAAGTGCCAGTGCCGTGCATAGACTCGCTCGCAGGCAATGTAATCGCATAGATGCTTTCCTTTTTGAGAGGGACAGCATCTTGCGTTATCACCGCGCAAGAAACAATTGTGTAGATTACGCAAATTACCGTGACTACCTTAAGGTGCACGGCCCTCAAAACAAAATAGCCAGTGCGAGTTTTGTCTGCACTGGCTATTTTGTTGGCGTCAATGCGCCCAAGGCATGACTTGGCGCATCACGACTTGGCGCATCACGACTTAGCGCATCACTTTAGACGCCTCGCTTTTGGCTTTCATCAGCGCAGTCATGGGCGGCTCGCTGCCCGAGACCGCCTGGTCAAATGCCGAATTGAACAAGGGACGGATTTTTGAGTAATTCGGCACATCAAACCCAGCGGATTTAGCGCTATTGCCGTTGCTCATTTGCTCCACCAACTTACGGGCACCCGGGATACGGTTGTAGAACGAAACATCTGCTGCGCGAAACGCCGCATCCGTTAACGGCATAAAACCGGTTTTTTGATGCCACTGAGCAGCCGTCACCGGCTTGGCCAGAAAGGCCAGCAGTTCGGCCGTCGCTTTCTGGCGTGCGGCCGGATGACCATCGACCACCCAAAGCGCACTACCGCCAATAAATGGCGCGCCAGGCTTTTTAGTTACTTGGTCGTAGTAGGGCACTGGCGCTACACCAAACGAGACGCTGCTGTTGATGACGTCACCTAGCGAGCCAGACCCAGCGGTCATGACCGCACAGCTGCCATCAGTAAACCCGCTGCTGACTTCACGCCCAGCACTGTGACGCAACAACAGGTCGGTCTTGCGCCAGCTAACCATCAGCGACATGTGACGCACGTACAGCGTATTGAAGTTAAACGACAAATTACGTGTGGACTTCAGGCCATTGTCGGGTTTGACAAAGAACTCATCATTAATCGGTGCCAAGTTCTCAATGTGTACCTTGACCTGATCAGCGGTGATGTAAGGACAACGCACATTGCCATCGTTGCGCAGCGTCAGCAGATGGGCCTGTAGTTCAGGCCATGTGGCAGGCGGTGTGTTGGCATCAAGACCCGCAGCCCGATACATATCCGTGTTGTAGAACATCATCGGAACCTCAGCCATGTAGGGAAATGCAAGCAAACGCCCACGGCTGTCACGCACGAAGTCTGTGGTTTTTTCCAAAAACCAAGAGGCATCCGAGATGGGGTACTTCGCAAGCAAGCGATAAAGCGGCAAGATGTCTTTGTGTTGCGCCACGGCCTGCGGTGATCGGTCATCAGCCAGTTGCACGAGGTCAGGCTTGGCACGCTCACCGGCAATCGCTTCGGCAGCATCCTCTTCAAGCTCGGCCTGATCGTCGTAGTGAGTCAGATCCACAGACACCGATGACTGCGAGCCATTGAAGCGGTCGATCAGCGACTCAAACTCGGCTCGATTGGATCCAGACAAGGTGTGCCAGATTTCAATTTCCGTGGTTTGCGCAACAACAGGAGCAGCTACCAGCGTCGACAATCCAATCACAGCCAGACGATTAACGAAACGATTCACGTGCATCTTCCTTAAAAAAATGCCTGGCAAGCCAGGCGATTTGTCTATATCCCCATGAACGGAAACTCGGGCGATGGGGTCTTGCCACTGACCACATCGGCGATGGCTTTGCCTGAGCCCGGGCCCATGGTCCAGCCCAACGTGCTGTGACCGGTATTCAAGTACATGTTTGGCACCCGCGTGCGCCCAATGAGCGGCACGTTCGACGGCGTGGAGGGTCGTAAACCAGACCAGTATTTGACGCTATCGAAGTCGAGCATGCCGTCAAACAGCTCGCGAGCCAGGTCCGTCATGGCCTGACAGCGCACGGGATTTAGGGTTCGCGAGTAACCAGACAATTCAGCCGTGCCTGCCATGCGCAACTCGTCACCCAGACGAGAGAACACCACCTTGTGCTTGCTGTCAGTCAAGCTGACCTTGGGCGCAGCATCAAGGTCGCGAATAGGAAAGGTGGCTGAATAACCCTTGGTTGGATATATCAGGCAATGAATGCCAAGCGGGCGCATCAACTGAGGCGTAAACGGACCCAAGGTCACCACAAAAGCATCACCTTGCACTTGGTCGTAGCTGCCATCGCTACGAATCACCTCGGCAGCCATGGCGCGGCCATGACCCATAACCATCCTCGTGATTCGCGTCGAGTACTGAAACTGCGCGCCGGCGTTTTGAGCGCGCTTGGCCAGTTCGACTGTGAACTGGTGCGCATCGCCGCTTTCATCCGTTTCCGTGTAGTCACCGCCCAGAATGCTGGCCCGATGGCGCTCAAGCGCCGGCTCAATGGCCACCACCTCATCAGCGGTCACAATCCGGCGGTCGACTCCGTAATCGCGCATGACGTCCGCGGCTTTTTGTGAGCCTTCAAACTCATCACGATCACGGTAGAAATTCAGAATGCCACGCAGTTGCTGGTTGTACTGCAGATCGAGCTCGTCACGCATTTGCGCAAGCGTCTCATGGCTGTACTGAGCCAGCCTGACCATGGCTTGAATGTTCGGTGCCAGCCGCGATGGCAGGCATTCACGCAAAAAGGCCAAGCCCCATATCCACTGGCGCCAGTCAAACTGGGGGCGAAACAGCAAGGGGGCATCGGCTTTGCCCATCCATTTGAGGAGCTTGAGCGGTGCCTGCGGATTAGCCCAAGGCTCAGCATAAGACACTGAAATCTGCCCGCCATTGGCAAACGAAGTCTCCTGGGCAGGCCCGGCTTCGCGGTCAATGACCACGACTTCATGGCCGTGCTGTAACAGCCACCAGGCCGAGCAAGTCCCCACCACACCACTTCCAAGGACCACGACTTTCATTGACCGCCCTCTTTACTCAAGTTCATGCTGACCCTTGTTCATCAGCTACTTGCTTCAGTTTAGCCTCAAGACTTGACAGCGTCAGCTGCCGAGGTGAATGCGTCAGCAAAAAACGCCTCTTCAGGCAAGCCGCACTGCGCCACAAAATCCTTTCTGGCTGACTCCACCACGATTGGTGCGCCACAGGCGTAGACCTCATGGCCACTTAAATCAGGCATGTCCTGCATCACCGCCTGATGAACAAACCCGGTACGCCCGCCCCAGTTGTCCTCGGCTAGCGCATCAGAAACCACCGGAATGTATGTAAACCGGGGCAACTTCTCCTGCCAACTTTGGGCAAGCTCGTCCATGTACAGGTCAACCGGTCGACGTCCACCCCAGTACAACACAGCAGGCCGATCAATGCCTTGTTCGATCATATGTTCAATGATGGCCTTGATGGGGGCGAAACCCGTGCCACTGGCCAGAAACACAATGGGCTTGTCGGTTTCTTCGCGCAGAAAAAACGAACCAAACGGGCCTTCGAGGCGCAAGATCTCGCGTTCTTTCATTTGCTTGTCACCGGCCCCAAACACATGGTCAGTAAACAAGCCACCTGGCATATGGCGTACATGCAACTCAAGGGCGCTAGCCTGATCAGGCGAATTGGCCATGGAGTAACTGCGACGGTTGCCGTCTTTGAGAATCACCTCGACGTACTGGCCCGCATAGAACCGGAAGGTTTCCGAAGACGGCAACTGCAACGTTAAAACCGCCACATCGGGGGCCGGCATGCGAATGCGCGTCACGCGCGCAGGCAGCTTGCGAATCTGAATATCGGTCGCCATGCGCACCTCGCGCGACTCGATGACCATGTCCGACAGCGGGTGAGCCTGGCAAAGCAAGGTGAAACCCGCTTCAATTTCCTCAGGCTGCAACACCTGAGCCGGTGCCAATCCCGCATCATATTTGCCGCTGACGACCTTGCCCTTGCAGCTGGAGCACGCACCGGCACGACAGCTGTATGGCAAAACAATGCCAGCGGCAAGTGCCGCATCAAGCAGGTTTTGATCATCGCTAGCGCTAAATTGGTGCTGCGTGGGTTCGATGGTGATGTTGTAAGTTGCCATGGTGTGTCAATGCCAGTGGCCGCGCTTAGCCAAGCACGGGGTTTTTGAGTCGGGTTTGAAGCGCACGGCCTTTGCGTGCACGTTTTGACAAGAAGGGCTCTAGCGTATCACCGACGAGCACATCGGTGCGAGTTTGGTTACGGTATGTGCCGGTTATTGACAGCCCAGACTCGCCCACCGGGGCCACTTGTTCGAGCGCATCCGGTGCGTCTACGGCCAGCAACACTGTGCCCCTGCCACCGCCCACGAGCTGCTTGACCTCGCCAAGGGCAATCACGGCCAGGCGCAAACGTGCTGACATCAGAGCCAACGACGTGGCGCCATTTGGCAACAGCACCGGTCGCAGCAGCGCATCACCGTGTTCAAGCGTGATGAACTGCTTGCCTGCCTTTTGGCGCGACACCAGCGCTTTAGCCGGTGCTTTAAAGCCCAAACCGTGTGCCGTGGTAAACAGCCACGTGGCATCAGCACCTGAGGCCATCAAGTGTGCCACTTGGGTGCCCGGCTCCAGATCAACCATGGCAGTCACGGGGCTGCCATCGCCTCGGGCCGACGGCAGGCTTGAAACCGGCACGCTGTAGACACGACCTGTCGAACCGACAACGAACAAATGATCGGTGCTGCGGCATTCGTAGCTGCCGTAATAGCCGTCACCGGCCTTGAAACTGAATTGTGTGGCGTCATGGCCATGGCCCTGACGGGCGCGCACCCAACCCTTTTGCGAGATGATGACCGTCACAGGTTCATCAGCGACTTTGACCTCGAGCACCGCGCGCTCGGCTTGCTCGATCAGGGTGCGCCGCTCATCACCGTACTGCTTGGCGTCGGCTTCGATTTCCTTGACCATCAAACGGCGCAGCGCCGAGGGCTTGTCAATCAGGTTGCGCAGCTTTTTCTCTTCGTCGCGCTTGTCCGAGAGCTCTTTTTCAATTTTGATGCCCTCGAGACGTGCAAGTTGACGTAGCCGCATCTCCAGAATATCTTCGGCCTGCCGTTCGGTGAGCGTGAAACGTTGCATCAGTGCTGGCTTGGGCTCATCTGACTCGCGGATGGTCTGTATGACCTCGTCAACATTGAGATAAACCACCATGCGGCCTTCAAGCACATGGATGCGATCGAGCACTTTCTCCAGGCGATATTGACTGCGCCGCAACAGGGTCGCCGCCCTGAACTCCACCCACTCCAGCAGCATGTCTTTTAAAGACTTTTGCTTGGGCCTGCCATCGGTGCCGACACAAACCAGGTTCACCGAAACATTGCTCTCAAGGCTGGTCTGGGCCAATAAGGTGGTCACAAAAGCGTCACGGTCAACTTTAGACGTCTTGGGTTCAAACACCAGGCGCACCGCCGCATCTTTGCCCGACTCATCACGCACCGCATCGAGCAAGCCCAACATCTGCGCCTTGGCCTGTTGCTGGTCAGCCGTGAGTGACTTTTTACCGGTCTTGACCTTGGGGTTGGTGATATCCTCGATTTCCTCGAGCACCCGCTGGCAAGACGCGCCTGGCGGCAACTCATACACCACCAATTGCCATTGTCCGCGGGCCATTTCTTCAAACCGCCAGCGCGCCCGAACCTTAAGCGACCCCCTGCCACCGGCGTAGATCGCGGCGATATCCTCAGGTGCAGTGATGACATGGCCACCCCCAGGGAAATCGGGCCCCGGCAGAATTTCCTGCAAGGCTTCATCGGTTAACTTGGGCGTGTTGATCAATGCCACACAAGCCGCAGCCACCTCATTGAGATTGTGTGGGGGCATCTCGGTGGCCATACCCACGGCAATACCTGATGCGCCGTTAAGCAACAACACGGGTAAGCGAGCGGGCAGTTGCGCGGGCTCGAGCTGGCTGCCATCGTAATTGGGTACGTAATCGACCGTCCCTTCATCGAGCTCATCGAGCAACAGCCTCGAGATGGGCGTCAGGCGCGCTTCGGTGTAACGCATGGCCGCCGCGTTGTCGCCATCACGCGACCCAAAGTTACCCTGGCCATCGATCAACGGGTAGCGCAAAGTGAAAGACTGGGCCATGCGCACGAGCGCATCGTAGGCTGCCTGGTCACCATGGGGGTGATATTTACCGAGCACGTCACCCACCACACGGGCTGACTTAACCGGTCGCGCGCCAGACTGCAGCCCCATGGCCTGCATGGCGTATAGGATGCGGCGCTGAACTGGTTTTTGTCCATCACCCAGATCGGGCAGCGCGCGGCCCTTGACCACCGAGACGGCGTAATCCAAATAGGCTTGCTCGGCGTAGAGGCCTAGCGAGAGCACATCATCGTCACTGGCAAATAAATCAGGTTGTTCACTATCGGTCATTTTGTCTTCTTTCGTCGGTGCCGTTCAGTCTCAAATATCGACCTGTGCCAGGTTGCCTTTGTCTTCAATCCACTGGCGTCGCTGGCCGGATTCGCCTTTGCCCATCAACATGCCAAACATCTGGCGTGTTTGGTCCAGGCCAAGCTGGCCGTACTGCACGCGCAGCAGGCGCCGGGTGTCGGGGTTAAGCGTGGTTTCCCACAGCTGCTCGGGACTCATCTCGCCCAAGCCCTTAAAGCGCCCAATAGACCAGGCGTTTTCCTTGACACCTTCCTTGCGAAGCTTGTCTAGCAAGGCTTCTAGCTCACCTTCATCAAGACAATAAAACTTGCGCAACGGTCGTTTGCCAAGCGCAGGCACATCCACTCTGAACAGCGGCGGGCGTGCGACATACAGATGTCCCGCTTCAACGAGCTTGGGGAAATGCTTAAAAAACAGCGTCAACAACAAGACTTGAATATGCGAGCCATCCACATCGGCGTCAGACAAGATACAGATACGCCCGTAGCGAAGCTGTGAAAAGTCAGGCTCATCGTTGGGCCCATGCGGATCAACGCCAATGGCCACCGCAATATCGTGGATCTCATTGTTGGCAAACAAGCGGTCACGGTCGACCTCCCAGGCATTGAGCACTTTGCCGCGCAAGGGCAAGATGGCCTGAAACGCTTTGTCACGCCCCATCTTGGCTGAACCACCCGCTGAATCACCCTCAACCAAAAAAATCTCGGTGCGGCTGGCATCGGACGATTCGCAGTCCGTGAGTTTGCCTGGTAAAACCGCCACGCCGGAACTGCGTTTTTTCTCGACTTTCTGTGCCGCACGCGTGCGCGCTTGGGCTTGTCGAATCGCGAGCTCAGCAATTTTTCGGCCAAACTCAACATGGGTATTGAGCCACAGTTCAAGTGCGGTCTTCACGAAACCGCCCACAAGCCGCACAGCGTCACGGCTATTGAGCCGCTCTTTGATCTGACCCTGAAACTGTGGGTCAAGCACTTTGGCCGACAACACAAAACTCACCCGGGAAAACACGTCCTCGGGCAACAGTTTGGTGCCTTTGGGCAACAAACTGTGTAGCTCGGCAAACCCCTTGACGGCACCAAACAGCCCTTCGCGCAAGCCCGACTCGTGGGTGCCACCGGCAGGCGTGGGGATCAGGTTGACGTAGGACTCGCGCACCAGCGCCCCATCTTCAGACCAGGCCACGACCCACTGTGCACCTTCGCCAGTGGCAAAAACTTCATCACCTTCAACAGCAAACTGCTCGCCGGCAAACATCGGCACAAGCAAGGCCGTATCCGCCAGGGCATCAGACAAATAGCCTTGCAACCCGTGCTCGTAACACCAGGTTTGCGTCTCGCCGGATTTCTCCAGGGTAAGCTTGACGGTCACACCGGCAAGCAGCACGGCTTTACTGCGCAGCAAGTGCGTCAGTTCAGCCAGCGGCAGTGTGGCCGAGTCGAAGTACTTTTGATCGGGCCAGACCGTCACGCGCGTGCCTGAACGACGTTTGCCCACATCAGCAACTTGCGCCAATGGCTCAGTCACAGCGCCGTGCTCAAACACCATCCGGTGTTCACCGCCATCGCGCCAAACCGTCAGCTCAAGTCGTTTAGCCAGTGCATTCGTAACAGAGACACCCACGCCGTGTAGCCCGCCAGAAAACGCATACGCGCCAGCAGCAGCGTGTTTGTCAAACTTGCCTCCCGCGTGCAAGCGCGTAAACACCAGCTCTGCCACGGGCGCGTTTTCCTGCGGGTGCAAGCCCACCGGAATGCCGCGGCCGTTGTCTTGCACCGTAACCGCGCCGTCTCGCGCCAACGTGACCTCAATGACCGAACAATGTCCGGCCAACGCTTCGTCGGCAGCGTTGTCAATCACTTCCTGAATGACGTGAAGCGGGTTTTCTGTGCGGGTGTACATGCCCGGGCGCTGCTTAACGGGCTCTAATCCCTTGAGCACCCGAATAGAAGATTCATCGTAACCAGTTGAAGCCAAGTTATCCCCAATGTCTGTGGAAAAGCATCCGCATTTTAGGGAAAAACCGCAGGTTTCGTGCGCTCGCCACTAGATCGATCAAAATCTACGCAATTGCCACAATGGATGAAAACCCACAACAAACCAACTCAGACCATCAAAAACAGTGGTATGCTCTGCGCATTGTGTGACTCTGCACAAGCAAAGCCACCGAAACATAACAGTCGGTTAACCAACGACGGTTGCCATCAAGCCGGTCAGCAAGAACAAAGGTTCATGCCGCTCAGGTTTAAATGTGATGACAACAGGCGAAAATTCCAATCGCTGCTCTTAAGCTCGGATTTGAAAATGTCGATCCGAAAGTGCCGGTTCGATTGACCGCTGTGTGACTTAACAGATACGCTTACAGCACGTAACACCCCGAACGACATGTTCTTTTCAGCCTTATGGCTGCGTATGGGTATATCAATCCGTTCGGGCGGCGTTTAAACATCTCATTCCAATCTTTCAGTTGAGACACAATCATGAGTGAACACATCAAGAATGTCAGCGATGACAGCTTTGAAGCAGATGTCCTGCAATCGGACAAGCCTGTGCTCGTCGATTACTGGGCCGCCTGGTGCGGCCCGTGCAAAATGATCGCCCCCATCCTTGAGGAGGTGGCAGCCGAATTTGCAGACAAAGTGACCGTGGCCAAGGTCAACGTGGACGAGAACCAGCAAACAGCCGCCAAGTTTGGCATCCGCGGTATTCCCACGCTCATGCTGTTTCAGGGTGGCGAAGTCAAAGCAACCAAGGTTGGCGCTGTATCAAAAGGCGACCTCACCAAGTTCCTGAACGAATCCATCTAACGAAGACGTCACACCGCGCAGGCTCGACCCCGAGCCTGCCATAACCCTCAATCCATTACCCATCCAACTTCTAGTAGACACACTTCCATGCACTTGAACGAACTAAAGGCGCTGCACGTCTCGCAGCTGCTTGAAATGGCTGCAAGCCTCGAAATTGACAACGCGAGCCGCCTGCGCAAGCAAGAACTCATGTTCGCCATCATGAAGCGCCGTGCCAAACAAGGCGAACAGATTTTTGGTGACGGGGTGCTTGAAGTGTTGCCCGATGGGTTCGGGTTTCTGCGCTCGCCAGAGACCTCCTATCTAGCTAGCACCGACGACATCTATATTTCGCCTTCGCAGATTCGTCGCTTTAACCTGCACACTGGCGACTCGATTGAGGGCGAAGTGCGCACCCCAAAGGACGGTGAGCGCTACTTTGCACTTGTGAAGGTCGAGAAAGTCAATGGCATGCCCCCGGAGTCCATCAAACACCGGATCATGTTCGAAAACCTCACGCCGCTGCATCCCGATGAGCCCATGCGGCTTGAGCGTGACATCAAGAGTGAAGAGAACCTGACCGGACGAATTCTCGATATCTTTGCGCCCATCGGCAAAGGCCAGCGCGGCTTGATCGTCGCGAGCCCCAAGTCAGGCAAGACCGTGATGATGCAGCACATTGCCCATGCCATCACAACGAACTATCCTGAAGCCTTCATGATCGTCATGCTCGTTGACGAGCGTCCCGAAGAAGTCACGGAAATGCAGCGCACGGTGCGTGGCGAAGTCGTGGCTTCGACCTTTGACGAGCCAGCCACCCGTCACGTGCAAGTCGCCGAGATGGTCATCGAAAAAGCCAAGCGCCTGGTTGAGCTCAAAAAAGATGTGGTGATTTTGCTTGACTCGATCACCCGCTTGGCGCGCGCCTACAACACCGTGGTGCCCTCGTCGGGCAAAGTGTTAACTGGTGGTGTTGATGCCAACGCTTTGCAGCGTCCTAAACGCTTTTTCGGTGCTGCCAGAAACCTCGAAGAAGGTGGTTCACTGACCATCATCGGCACAGCACTGATTGAGACGGGCAGCCGCATGGATGAGGTGATTTACGAAGAGTTCAAGGGCACCGGCAATGCCGAGGTTCACCTCGAGAGACGCCTGGCAGAAAAACGCATTTATCCGGCCATCAACCTGAACAAGTCAGGCACGCGCCGCGAAGAACTGCTCATCAAAGCCGATCTGCTGCCCAAGATCTGGGTGTTACGCAAGTTCATTCACGACATGGATGATGTTGAGGCCATGGAGTTCATTCTCGACAAAATGCGTTCGACGAAGAACAACAATGAATTCTTCGACATGATGAAGAAGTAAACCACGGCAAATCAAATCGCGCCGGCGGCTTAGTTGCCTGACTGCAGGTCGCTGGTATCTATTTCGGTCTCGCCTGAAGCCTTATTGGCGCTACTTGAATCCTGCGACTGGCTATTGGCATTCGGATTTGATCCAGATGTGGACCCACTGCTCTGCCCGCTCTGGTTTGCATCGCCAGAGCCGTCAGAGATCACCGGTTTGTCCCATGTGCCACCGACGGTAAACCGTTGTGACAATGCGGACTCCACAGGGTTGCGCAACAGGTACTGACCCACCAAGGCGCTTAACCCAACAATCGGGTTGACAAGAAAACCCGTGGCCAAGGCTGTGCCACTCATGTCCAGATTGGGCCGCACCACCGCGCGTAAATCCCAGGTCTCATCGACCAAGCTCGAGTCACCTTCGAGCGAAATGGTGGCGACCGGACTGTTGACTGTCAGGTTTTGCGAGTCAACCACCCCTTTAGTGATGTCGAAGGTTCCGGTAATCGAGCTCCAAGGAAACCCTTGGGCAAACGACTCATCGGGATTGATATTAGCGCTGAGCAGCCGGTTCAAGGACTGCATGGATAACAATTCTAGGACCCGAGCGCTATCGGAGCTGACATGATCAAACACGCCTTCTTGAAGGTCAAGCTCTGCCGTACCCGACAACCCAGCATAATCAAACTGCCAGGGTAAACGTTCCCAATTAATGTTGGCTTTAATGGTGCCGCGCCCTTTGCGCACCTCATTGCCCTGGACTAGATACTGAACCATGGCACCTAGGTCGGAAATCTGCATTTCAGCATCCAATTTGACACCTGGGTTGCTGTCAAACCGACAATAGCCTGTGGCTTTTAACTGGCCGTGGGGATTGATGATGTCGAGCTGGCTGATTTGCCACTGCTTGTTGTCCGCACTGTTTTTGCCGCGGATCTTAAAGGAACCCAGCCGAGCACCATAAAGAGACAGGTCTTTAATTTCTATGTCTAGCGCCGGCAAGTCAGACAACTGCCCAGGTTCAGGCAGAGCCGATGGCGTTTTCTTATCAGCCTTTGCTTTGTCGGTTGCGTCAGTCGATGACGCACTGCCAATGGCCAGGCGATCCAGCCTGACATGAAATCCATCCTGGAGTTTGCCGTTATCAAGTGCCCAATGCACCTCACCGTTGGTTTGCGCCGAACCCAGTTTGACGCTGTACTGCCGGCCTTGCTCAACGGTTAGGTCAGCCGTGACGTCATCAAGTTTATTGGCACCCATGATCAGTTGGCCGGCTTTGATTTGGGCCACTTTGAGTGACGGCAAAGCCGAGCTCTCGCCCGGCGTGGGGTCAGCCATTTCGCCTCGCAGCTTGTCAATCACGGGCATCCACTCATCGAGGTTCAGACTCGGCAGTTGCGCCGCCACTGTCAAGCCCGAGCCAGACAGCGGCTTGGCTGATCCAATGGCCAGCTGCATACCACTGAAAAAAGGCGCGCCACTGGCTGAGCTATTTGCCGACAAAGACAAACGATTGGCCACAGATGCTCGCCAGACATCGGGCTGGTTCTCTTGA
This sequence comes from Burkholderiaceae bacterium, assembly GCA_965659885.1. Classification (GTDB taxonomy): domain Bacteria; phylum Pseudomonadota; class Gammaproteobacteria; order Burkholderiales; family Burkholderiaceae_B; genus Algicoccus. Next base: position 25,238 of record CBFHXV010000001.1, read on the forward strand.
GCACTGCCCTTGAAACTGATCTCGGTGGCCGCAGTCTGTGGTGCCGACAAGCCCAGCGGCGCAGGCAAAGAAATACCGGTGCCGGCCAGATCCGAAACCACACTGACATCGAAACCACCTTCTTGAACCTTGGCTGTGACCTCGTAAGACAAATCGCCAGAAAGTAGCTGCTCAACCAGGCCACTTTGCGTGTACTTGCCCACCTCCTGCCAAGATAACTTGCCAGTTGCCTTTATGGTGTCGAGCTTGTCGTTCACGCCCCCACTTAATTTGACCTCGCCACCAAGCACCGTGGCCGATAGGCCATCGGCCTCAAACCCTTTGTCACTTAAAAGTGCCACGCCCTGGACATTGGTCAGGGCTGGGCTTGTCGCATAAGCGAGTTCACCGCCGTTTAATGCCAGCCTGCCCTCAAAGGTAGTCTGCTCGAGTTCATTAAGCGGCACCTTTAGTGACAATGGCATTTCCCAGTCCCCTTTGCCAGAAAATTCGCTCACAAAAGCCGGCGCAATGTCTTTTAATGCCGTGTCGTCAAACAGAGCCAAATAAGTCTGAGCAGACGCTGCCGTCTGTCCATTGAGGGTTAAAACCGGGTTGCTCTCAAAATCAACCAACTTGCCCGACATCTCGCCTAGCGTCACGCGTTGCCCTTTGGGCAACGTCAGTGCGCCGGCCGATACGTCAAGGCCAATACGGTCATTGAGCAAATCGAGCGTGCCATTTAAGTCTGTCAGCACCGGCCAAGGCAGCCCCTCATCGCCTGGCTCATTGGCGTAATCAATCGTGACATCCTGAACGTTGCCATTGACGCTAAAGGTGCCTGTCTGCCCTGCACCGCCGTAGGGGAAGTCATCCACAGCGCCTTTGACCTGGAACGAAGCTCTCGGCACGCGCCCAAACTTAAATGCTCGCGCCATCCACTGCCGTGCGTCGGCATCGACGGTATTGGGCATGTAATAAAAAAGCCTGAACAGGTGAAACCTCGCAATCGTCCCTTGAACATCCAGCACGCCCGCCCGATCGGCCGAGGCAGCATCGAGCCGCCATGAACCACGGGCGGTCACCAAGCCATCGGCATTGGCCAGTGTCAAATCTTGCACACGAACGTCCATGTCATCGGGCCCGTTCAAGCCTACGCTGACTTGCGCACTCAGTTGGTCGGCATCAATGGGGTTCATGCCGGCCGATGGCAGACGCAACTGACCATTGGCCACCGTGAGGCTGCTGCTGACCCGCGACAACGATCCGCCGGTTTTAACCACATCTGGTAAAGCCTCGTGCAGACCGATCGCAGCCAGCGGCCCATTGGCACGCCATTGAAACTGCTCAAATGCCGCGCCATCGGCGCTCTTGTCATGCGCAGCAAACGCCGCATCACGGCCAGCCACGGTCACCGAAAAGTTGGTGAATTGACCGCCTTGAACATCAAGCCACAGGCGTGTGGCAAAGCTACCCTGAACATCGGGCACGGGCACCCAGGCGCCAAAGGCTTGAGGGTAGAACTCGTCAATCGATGCGTAGACGTACCCGTCTGGCTCATCGACTAGAAACCTTGACAATGAGCCGGCAACTGAATCGATCTGAGCCGCCATCTCGAGTCGCCCGCCCAGCGCCTGTGGCAAGGTCAGGCGCACGTCCAACTGATGCCCCAAGAGGCCATTGTCGGCGGTGATGTCGATATCCTGAAACACCAGAGGCACAGAACCCGCTTGTTGATCAACCACTACCAGGCGAGAGTCTTCAACATTAAGCCTGCCTTGTGCCAGCAGCCAGCGCATGGTAGCCGACTGCCAGAAGCTGGTGTCGTCATCGTCACTGCTGACATCAAACCCACCCACATAGACGCTGCCATCGGGGGCCCGCCTGGCCACCACAATGACGTCCTCGACGCCGATGTAACGAAACACGGGCTGCAATGACAACAGGCTGCGCCACGAGACGATGGCCTGGGTGTTGGGAATACCAAGCTGGGCTACCCCTTGGTCATCCAGAATGCGCAAGTTTGACAAGGTCAGATTGGCATTTAACCCGTACCAGTCAGCCGTGATGGCGTCAAACTTCACCGGTGTGCCCACGGCTTGGCTTAGAGCTTGCTCGATATCAGGGCGCCACTGGTCGATACGCGGCAAGACGTAATAGCGCGTCACGAGCAACCCCGCAGCCACCACAAAGTAGGCCACAATCGCCGTGACAAGTACAACGCGCAACGCCAGTTTGACTAAAGACAAAGAGTTTCTCGCCCAACATTCAACGGATGGGATATCGTTACACCATCCCTAACCCAATATTTATAGCAGTTTAAGCTGACAGGTCGGTCTTTGCTAACCCTATCCTTAGGCTGCCTTGACACTGAAGATGGCATCTGAAACTGTAAGCCAAGCAAGCCAATGGTCGGGCGCACTCAAGCGCCGCCTGCAGGCCAATCCAGACCTTGAACCGTGGCTGCAAACCGCCTGCCAACAGCCAATCGACGCCCACGCGCTGGCCAACTGGTTCGAATCTCTGGCCGGTGAACACCCTGATACCGCGGTGTTAAGTGTCCCAGACTGCCGGCGTGTGCTTCGGCAGTTGCGCGAACGGGTCTTTTACGCGGCCATGGTGCGCGATCTGGCCCGACAGGCCAGTCTCGATGAGGTCACAACGGCCATGACGCGCCTGGCCGAGATTGCTGTTGAGCACGCCTACCGCAGCGTTATGCAAGAGATGGTCGCGCGCCACGGTGCACCGCTTGACCCCGTCTGCGGCAAACCCATGGAAATGATTATTGTTGGCATGGGCAAGCTCGGTGGCGGCGAACTGAATGTCTCCTCTGACATTGATCTCATCATGCTTTATGGCTGCGAGGGTGAAACCGAGGGTCCTCGTCCTCTGTCTTACCACGAGTTCTTTGGCAACGTCACGCGTCGCATGATGCCCATCATCTCTGAGGCCGATGAACACGGGCAGGTGTTTCGAACGGACCTGCGCCTGCGCCCCGATGGTGACGCCGGGCCACTGGCCTGGAGCCTTGATGCGTTTGAGCAGTACCTGTTCACCCAAGGGCGCGAATGGGAGCGCTATGCCTGGCTTAAAGGCCGCATCATGCCAGCGACGTACTTTGCCGACAGTGACATGAGCCGCACCGAGCAAGATGTTGAAAGCATGCGCCAGCCGTTTGTCTATCGCAAGTACTTTGATTTTGATGCGCTAGCGGCCTTGCGCGACTTACGTGAACGGATTCGCCAGGATTGGCAACGGCGCGCTTCGGCGCGACAAGGTATCGACACTGCGCACAACATCAAGCTTGGCGATGGCGGCATCCGTGAAATTGAATTCGTGGTGCAACTGACACAGCTGATCCGCGGCGGCAAGATGCCAGCGCTGCAACAGCGCGGATTGCTCACAGCACTCAAAGCCCAGCAAAGAGCTGGCCTGCTGCCCGATGCGACGGCCGATGAGCTTGAGCGAGCCTACATATTCCTCAGACGGGTTGAACACGCCTTGCAATACCGCGAAGACGCCCAAACCCATTTGTTGCCCATTGATCCACAGATGCGCTTGGCGTTGGCTAGCGCCATGGGCATGTCGGGCGAGGCATTTGAACAAACCTTGTCCGAACACCGGCGTGCCGTGGCAGCGGTGTTTCGCGATGCCTTTCGCATTGCCGGCCTTGCCACCGATGAAGGCGCACCAACTGCATCGCCAGCTGCAGAGAGTGCGGCAGAGCCCGAGGACATATCAGGGCCCAGCCTGGCCCACGACGCCAAGGATTTGCCGGACTTAATCGAACGATTTGGCGCTGATGGCCAGGCCATGACACAACGGGTGGACGCCTTCTTGGACAGCCATCGCGTGCGAGGGCTGCCCTCGCAAAGCCGACAGCGCGTTGATGAGCTTGTGCCGTTGCTGCTGCAGGCTGCACTAAACAGTGGCAGCCCACTGACCACCGCCACACGCTTGCTCGATTTGATTGAGACCATTGCCCAGCGCAGTGCCTATCTGGCGCTCTTTATCGAATACCCTGAAACACTGGCACGCGTGGCGCGCATCATGGCCGCAAGTCCGTGGGCAGCACAGTACGTCATTCAGCACCCGGTGGTGTTAGACAGCCTGATTGACTGGGGCACGCTCATGGAGCCGATTGATTTTGAGCGGGTGCAAGTCAATCTGAGTGCCGATATGGATGCCTGTGTGCTCGCTGATGGCATGCCAGACATCGAGCAGCAAATGAACTTGATGCGTGATCTGCAGCGACAGCTCAGTTTCCAGCTGCTGGCGCAAGACCTCGCTGGCGTACTGTCCGTTGAAAAACTCGCTGACCAGCTCTCGGCGCTGGCTGACCTTTTGCTGGCCGAAACCATTTACCGGGTATGGCCACTGGTGCTGCGCGTGCCGGCACACGAGGCGCCTGCGCCCAAGTTCGCCATCATCGCCTACGGCAAACTCGGTGGCAAAGAACTGGGTTACTCCTCCGATCTAGACTTGGTGTTCCTCTACGACGACCCCGACCCCGATGCCGCCGAACGCTACACCAAACTGGCCAGCCGCCTGACGTCTTGGCTCTCGACCATGACCTCATCAGGACGGCTTTATGAAACCGACCTGCGTCTGCGTCCTGATGGTGATGCGGGGCTTCTGGCTGTGTCGGTGGAGGCTTTCAAGACCTATCAACTCGAACACGCCTGGGTCTGGGAGCATCAGGCCATCACCCGCGCGCGGTTTGCCGCCGGCGACAAGGCCGTGGGGCAAGCCTTTGAAGATATTCGCCAGCAGGTTTTATGCCTAGCGCGCGAGCCCGACAAGCTGGCTGACGAAGTGCGCCAAATGCGACAAAAAATCAGTGACGGTCACCCCAACAAGACCAGCCTGTTTGACCTCAAGCACGACCCCGGCGGCATGGTGGACCTGGAGTTTGTCACCCAGTACCTGGTGCTGTTGCATGCGCGCACCCATGCCGAGTTGATTCCAAATCTGGGCAACATCGCACTGCTTGGCATCACCAGCCGGCTTGGCCTCATTGGCCAGGAGGTGGCTGATGGCGCGATTGCCGCCTACCGGGTCTTGCGCAAACAGCAACACGCCCTGCGACTGCAGGGCGCTGACAAAGCCCGTGTACCCGAGGCTCAGTTGCAAGACACCATTAAAGCGGTGCGCAAGCTCTGGGACGAGGTGCTGGCTCCGTAGGCTCGGTTAGGCTGGCCTTGGACTGCGCATGGAGCCAAAGTAGACCCACAACACGCCGATAATCGAGGCCGGCGCCAGTGCCATGCCGTAGGCAATCACATAATCAACGAAGCCGCGCAAGTCGCCCACGGGGGCCAAAGTCCAAAGCGGCACAAATGGCGTGATGATCACCGCACTGACCAGCGTCACAAGTATGCCTCGCCACAGCAGCCCGCCAAACGGCTGCTGTGCGCGGCGGCGTCGTAAAAACGCCGTCACGAGCATGATGAGCAACAACACCGCAATGGCCGAACCCACGACAAACAGCCAGCCAAAGGTTTCCCACAAGGTGACCACAATCATCGAAACACTAATTTCATCCATGACGGATCCCCTTTGCTTAAGCGTAACCGCGCAACATGGCTTTGTAAGTGCCAAGCAACGCTTTTTCTTCAATGAACCAAGACACCCAGAGTTCTTTCAAGGGGTCAATAAACGGAAATGACGGCACCAGATTGTTGTCGTAGTCAAACTCGATCAACATCGCCTTGCCCAGGCCCGTGACCATGGGGCATGAGGTGTAGCCGTTGTAGAGTTTGGGAGACTCCAGGCCGTTGGCCGCAGCCACCATGTGATCCACGGCCACCGGCACCTGAAACTTCACGCTCGCCGCTGTCTTGCCCTTGGGCACACCCGCAACATCGCCTACGGCAAACACATTGGGATAGCGTGGGCTGCGCAAGGTGGTCTGATCCACTTCAATCCAGCCGCCAGGCGCTTGTGACCCGGACTGCCAAGCCAACGGACTCTGGCGTACCGAAGGCGGCGCGCTCATGGGGGGAATGACGTGGATCATGTCGTAGTCCAGCGTCACCAACCCATCCGGCGTTTGATACGTTGCCTTTTTAGCGTCAGCATCCAGACTGTGAATCACGTGACTGTAAAGAGGCTCAATGCCCCGCTCGGCAAACATTTCCTTGACGCGCACATCGACCACCGGCACCGCAAACAAACCGTTGTTGTGTGCGGCATAGCGAATCTGGCAAGCCTCGCGTCGACCCGCACGTGCGGCTTTGTCCTCAGTAATAAAGGTCATTTTTAGTGGCGCGCCAGCGCACTTCATGTCCGTGGCCGGGCGGCCAAACAAGGACACGCCACCTTTTTGAATGTACTGGTCAATGACCTTGGCCGAAGCGGCGGCCGCTTCTGGACCGGCGTAAATACTGGCAATGCCTTTCAAGCCGATCAAGTCACGGCTCATGCCTGGGATCTGGTCGTAATCGAGCGACAGGCCCGTGGCCACAAACAGCCAGTCATAGCTATGCTTCTGGCCGCTTGCGTCAGTGACTTGGTTGCTGTCGGGGTTGAATTCGATGATGTTTTGTTCTACCCATTTCACACCAGACGGGATATAGGAGCGGGTTGATTCGACTGTTTGCGAGGGCTTCCACCAGCCCGCGCCCACGAGCGTCCAGCCGGGCTGGAAATAGTGGTCGCGGCGCTGGTCAAAAATCGTGACCGTGGCGTTGGGCATCTGGCGTGCCAGACGTGCGGCAATTGATAATCCGGCTGCACCAGCACCGGCGATGACAATGTTGGCTTTGGCGTCTGATTTGGCAACAGCCGGTGGCCCCCAACCAGCGGCCGCCAGTGCCGCTGCCCCTGCTAAAAATGCTCGTCGTTCCATTATTTGCCTCCGCACCGAAAACATGAAAAGATGGCGGACATTGAAAGGCAAACACGGTCTTGGTTCTCCAAGTTCAGTGGCGTTTGCTGTGTTGCATGCCCATGCATGCATTAAAATCAAAAATTGACCCGGATCAATTGACTTAAATCAATTTATGGAAGAATCGCGTCAAACCTCAGATGTCTCGGCCTGCGACCTTGCCGACACAGCACAACATGAGTCGACAAAGGCACAGCCGTCCGACCCCCTGCGCCCGTCACTTAAGCGCCCTGAAGGGGTCAAGAAAGTCTTGTTGCACTCTTGCTGCGCACCGTGCTCAGGCGAAGTCATGGAGGCCATGCTAGCTGCAGGCATTGACTACGACATTTTTTTCTATAACCCCAACATCCACCCGGTCAAAGAATACGAAATCCGCAAGCAGGAAAACATCCGCTTTGCCCAGCAGCACGGCATTGGCTTTATTGATGCCGATTACGATGTCGACAACTGGTTTGAGCGCGTGCGCGGCCTGGAAAACGAGCCTGAGCGCGGCGAGCGCTGTACCAAATGCTTTGACATGCGTTTTGAGCGCACGGCGCTTTATGCCGCTGAACATGGCTATGACACCATCACCAGCTCGCTTGGGATTTCTCGTTGGAAGGACATGAACCAGATCAACGGTTGTGGCGAACGTGCCGCGGCACGCTACGAGAACCTCAAATACTGGACATACAACTGGCGCAAGCATGGCGGCTCGCAACGCATGATTGAAATCAGCAAGCGTGAAGCGTTCTATCAGCAAGAGTATTGCGGCTGTGTCTATTCACTGCGCGACACCAATCGCCATCGTCGCGCTCAGGGGCGCGATCGCATCAAGATTGGCGTGAAGTTCTACGGCAAAGAAGACAACACCTGAGACAGACGTGCCAGACGAACGCCCTGGGCGTCTAACAGTTGCCCAAAAGCCGGGCTAGCCAAGACCTCGTACTCCCGAACCCGACTCTGACCAATCGGGTCGTTAACCAAAACACCTGTCGCCGGATGGGTCATGACCAGCGCACCCGGCTGTGCAGCGTCCAGCCAGCCCTGCATCATTTGCATGAATGGCCGATGCGCTCCAGTGAAGTCATACACCCCAAAAAACCCATGATTGTGCCTCAGACCTTGCTTGCCAGCCAACTTGGCCAAGTGGCTCATGCCTAGGTGGCCAACTACCCAAGACTTGGCTCGCTCACTCGCGCTCGAAGTCGACAGGTCTGCGGCGCGTGTGTCGCGTATCCAGAAACCCTCGGGCAAACGCCTTGTGCTTAAGGACGCCATTAACTGCTCACGGATCAGGGGCAATTGATGCACATGCAAATGCCCATCGACATAGTCCGGGCAGCGCCTGAAACGCGCCTCAAAGCGTGCGAGCTGACGCTCAACGCAGTCGCGCACCCACTGTTTAGACAGTTGCCGGGCATGAGAGCGAACAATCAGTGGCTTTAGCGGCATCACATCATCGGCGGTTAAATCACCGAGCGCATCGGTGAAGTTCAAATGCAACCCCAAGTCAATATCGAGCGATGAGACGCGTGCCGCGCTGGCATCGTCAATGCCGGCATCCACCAACACACTCGTTGCTTGCAGGCGCCCTTGCCCGGCAAGCTCTACAATCGCGGTATCGACTTGTGGGTCAACGCCATAATCATCGGCACAAATGGCCAGTGGCTTGGTCGAGGTTGCGCGGCCTGTGGCGAATCTGACGAATTGATCACTGCTCATGAAAAAACTCTCTCACCAACTCAGCTGGTTTATTGCTGTGGGCACCAGTGCCGCACTTGTGCACTGGGTGGTCGTGGTGTTGCTGGTGTCTGGCCAGTATCTTACCCCGCTTGTGGCCAATGTCATCGGGTGGCTCGTGGCCTTCGGGGTGTCATTTATGGGTCACTACCAGCTGACGTTTCGGCATCAGCGCGGGCATATCAGGGACGCCGTGTGGCGGTTTTTTGTGTTGTCAGCTCTCGGGTTTGCGATTAACGAAACCAGCTATGCCATCTTACTCAAACAAACCCGGCTGCCGTACGAGCTCTTGCTGGCCATCATCCTGGTTGCTGTGGCGGCGTTTACGTTTGTGGCGAGCCGGCTCTGGGCTTTCAGTGCCCGCAGCCGTGCCCAGTGATTGGCGCACCAGATAAACCGGCCGGTGCTTGACCTCCTGAAAGATTCGCGCGATGTATTCGCCCACAATCCCCAATGACAGCAGGTTGATCCCGGAAAAAAACAACAGAATCGTGACAATCGTTGGCCAGCCTGCCACCGGGTTACGGTAAAGCAGATACTCCACCACAATAAATGTGCCGTACAGAAACGAGCAAATCGAGACCACAAACCCCAAGACGCTAACGGCTCTGAGCGGCCAGGTGGTAAACGACATCAACCCGGCCATGGCCAGGCGCCACAGTCGCCAGGCACTGAAGTGACTTTTACCGGACATACGGTTCTCGGGCATAAAGGGCAGTGCCTCGGCCTTAAAACCGACCCAAGCGTATAGTCCCTTCATAAACCGGTCGCGCTCAGGCAGTTGCATCAGCGCACGAACCACGGCGCGATCCATTAACCGAAAGTCCCCGGCGTGCGGTGGCACTTGCACACCGGACTCACTGCGCAACAAGGAATAAAAAAGCCGTGTGCCCAAGCGCTTACCCCAGCCTTCATCTTCACGGCTCTCGCGCACGGCATACACCATGTCAATGCCCGCTTCCCAGCGTGCCACCATTTGTGCCAGCAGGCTCGGCGGGTGCTGCAAATCAGCATCCATGAGCACGACCACCTCGCCACTGACCGCCTCAATGCCGGCGGTCAATGCGGCTTCTTTGCCAAAGTTGCGCGATAACTGCAAGTACCGGATGCCGGGCTCGCGCGCGAGCATGGCCATCAATTCGGGCGTGTTGTCGCTGCTGCCATCATCAACGACCACCACTTCCCAACGGTCGGTCAGCCCTTGCAAGGCGACCTTGAGCTTGGGCAGTAAAACCGCGAGGTTGTCATGCTCGTTAAACGCCGGCACCACGCACGACAGCAAGCACTCGCTGATTTGGCGTTGCCCTGCTTGCGGGCTTGTCTCAAGGGTGTTGTCCATGGTTTGCAGCGATCAGTTCCAGGCACTTAAGTCCTAGTCAAAGCCAATAATATCGCCATGATACCTGTTCGCCCAGAAACGCCGCAAAATTCGCTGACAAATCCCGACGCACATCAGTCCTTAAAAACAAGGAGGGCGATACCGCCCCCCCTAGTGTTTGACTGCCCGATGGCCTGTCCGACGCACGTTTTACTGCAGCACGCGGTCAAACACGAACTGACCGTCGCGCCAGTCCACTGGCACTACATCGTTAGGGCCAAACTTGCCTTGCAAGATCAGCTTGGCCACCGGGTTCTCGAGCTGCTGCTGAATGGCGCGCTTTAAGGGCCGCGCGCCAAACACCGGATCAAACCCAGCTCGTGCCAACTCAGCCAGTGCCGCCGGCGTGACTTCAAGCTGCATGTCTTGCGCCTGCAGGCGCTGGGCCAACCGGGCAATCTGGATCTCAGCAATGGCTTGCAACTGCTCGCTTTGCAGCGCGTGAAACACCACCACTTCGTCGATCCGGTTCAAAAACTCGGGACGGAAGTGGTTCTTGACCTCATCCCACACCACCTCTTTGACCGCGTCATAGGACTTTCCTGCCATGGCCTGGATGTGCTGCGAGCCCAGGTTTGACGTCATGACAATGACCGTGTTGCGGAAATCCACTGTGCGACCCTGGCCATCGGTCAAGCGGCCGTCGTCGAGCACTTGCAGCAAAACGTTAAACACATCGGGGTGAGCCTTCTCAACCTCGTCAAGCAGCACCACGCTGTAGGGCTTGCGCCGCACAGCCTCAGTCAGATACCCGCCCTCTTCATAGCCGACATACCCTGGCGGGGCGCCAATTAGGCGCGCCACCGAGTGTTTCTCCATGAACTCACTCATGTCGATGCGAATCATGTGCTCATCCGAATCGAACAAGAAATCGGCCAAAGCACGCGTTAACTCCGTTTTACCCACGCCCGTGGGCCCCAAAAACAGAAATGAGCCATACGGGCGCGACGGGTCGGCCAGCCCCGCACGCGAGCGGCGAATGGCATCGGCCACGAGACTGACAGCCTCGTCCTGGCCAACCACACGCTCGTGCAGCTTGCCTTCCATTTGCAATAGTTTCTCGCGTTCGCCTTGCATCATCTTGGCCACCGGAATGCCGGTGGCCCGTGAGACCACCTCAGCAATTTCCTCGGCGCCCACTTGCGTGCGTAACAGCTTGGGTTGCTCATCCGAGGACTGAACCTGTACTTCGGCGGCCTGCAAGCGCGCCTCAAGCTCGGGCAGCTTGCCGTATTGCCACTCAGCGAGCTTGTCGAACTGGCCTTTGCGCTGCAACTCAGCCATCTCCGCGCGCGCCCGGTCGATCTCTTCCTTGATCGACTGGGTGCCTTGCACCGCGGCTTTCTCGGCCTTCCAGACCTCTTCGAAATCGTTGTATTCACGCTGCAAGCTCTCGAGCTCTTCTTCGAGCACTTGCAAGCGCCGCTTGGAGGCGTCGTCGGTTTCTTTCTTGATGGCCTCACGCTCAATCTTTAACTGAATGATGCGCCGCTCCAAGCGGTCCATCACCTCAGGCTTGGAGTCAATTTCCATGCGAATACGCGAGGCAGCCTCATCGATCAGGTCGATGGCCTTGTCCGGCAAAAAGCGGTCGGTGATGTAACGGTGTGATAACTCAGCAGCAGCCACAATCGCCGGGTCGGTGATATCCACACCATGGTGCACTTCGTATTTTTCTTGCAACCCCCGCAAGATGGCAATCGTGGACTCTACGTCCGGCTCACCGACAAGCACCTTCTGGAAACGCCGCTCAAGCGCTGCGTCTTTCTCAATATATTTGCGGTACTCATCCAGGGTGGTGGCACCAATGCAATGCAACTCGCCACGGGCCAGTGCCGGCTTAAGCATGTTGCCCGCATCCATCGCGCCTTCGGCTTTACCTGCACCCACCATGGTGTGAATCTCGTCAATGAAGACGATATTGCTGCCGTCGTCCTGAGCCAATTCCTTTAACACAGCCTTCAGACGCTCCTCAAACTCGCCACGAAACTTGGCGCCAGCCAACAGGCTGGCGAGATCGAGCGAGAGCACTTTTTTGCCGCGCAGGGTCTCGGGCACCTCATCGTTGACAATGCGTTGCGCCAAGCCTTCGACAATCGCGGTCTTGCCCACACCAGGCTCACCAATCAAAACGGGATTGTTTTTTGTGCGACGCTGCAGAATCTGGATCGCACGGCGTCACGGCCAATGACCGGGTCAAGCTTGCCCGCGCGTGCGCGCTCAGTAAGGTCCGTGGTGTATTTGGCCAGCGCCTCGCGCTTGGATTCCCCTTCCTGATCGGTCACCGGGTCGCCACCTCTGACGGCATCAATGGCAGCCTCAAGCGGCTTGCGTTGCAGACCAGCATCAGCTAACACACGGCCAGCCGGTCCTTTGTCATCGGCCAAGGCCAGTAAAAACAACTCCGTGGGGATATAGGCATCGCCACGCTTGCCGGCCTCTTTGTCGGTACGGGTCAGAATCCCTTGCAAGTCACGGCCAACCGTGACGTTGTCATCGCCACCTTGCACCTGCGGCAAAGCGGCAATGGCCTGCTCAAGGGCCGGCCCCAGACGGTTAACCGCCACACCGGCGCGCGCCAGCAAACTGCCAACGCCACTGTCAGGGTCAGCTAGCATGGCCGCAAGCACGTGCACAGGCTCAATGAATTGGTTGTCGTTGCGCGCGGCCATGCTCTGGGCATCGGCTAGCGCTTGTTGAAACTTGGTGGTGAGTTTGTCAAATCGCATGATGATCTTCCGTGTCAGGCGAACGGTGGTTCGCAAATGAATTCGTTGACCTGTATGTGGGGATATTAAGCACGATTTCAATAGCCAGCCCATGAACTATGATCTTGGTTATGGATCGATTCGCTCAACTCGAGGCGTTCGTGGCCACTGCCAATCTCGGTAGCTTCTCGGCAGCAGCGCGCGCAGCAAGGGTCACGCCCGCGCTGATCGCACGGCGCGTGGATGCATTGGAGGCGCGCTTGGGCGTGCGCCTGCTGGTGCGCAGCACCCGGCGCCTGGCGTTAACCAGTGAGGGTCATGCGCTGCTTGAGCAGGCCGGCGAGATTTTGAATCGCCTAAAGGACGCAGAAAACCAGATCGGACAAGGCAGTGCCAAGCCGGTCGGGGCGCTACGCATCACGGCACCGGCCGGGTTTGGCAGGCGCCATGTCGCGCCGCTGTTGCCCGCGTTGTGCCAACAACACCCGGAGCTGACCGTCACCCTGGATTTGAGCGATGATTTTGTGGATCTGGCCAACGAGCGCTACGACTGCGCGATCCGGATCGGTGAATTGGCCGATTCCAGCCTGATTGGCGTACGGCTCGCCGAGAACCAACGCGTTGTTGTTGGCTCGCCACAGTACCTGCACGAGCACGGGGTGCCAACAACGCCTGGCGACTTAAGCCAGCATCGCTGCCTGGCGTTATCGGCGCACAGTGGCCAAAGCCGCGGCTGGCTGTTTCAAATCAATGGGCAGCCCCAGTGGCAAGCCATTGACGGCACCTTGGCTTGCAGTGACGGCAGCGTATTGGCACAGTGGTGCCTGCAAGGCCTAGGTCTGGCTTGGCGCAGCTTGTGGGAAGTGGGCCAGGATATTGCTGCAGGACGGCTCGTGACCGTGCTTGATGAGTTTCGCGCGCCAGCGACCGGGATTTTTGCGTTGACACCCCAGCGCCGACTGACCCCCTTGAGGGTCACGGTGCTCATCGAATGGCTTAAATATCACTATAGACAAAATGGTTTTTTTGACTAAAATCAATTCTGTGGGTTCAGATGAAACCGTAGCACGAGAACGAATGCCGAAAGATTCGGCGACCTAAACCCGTAAGACAGGTCCAAAGTTATGTCACAAAAACGAATGCCAGTTGCTGTCGATGCCGTTCATTGCGCCACCTGTATGATGGGTAACGTCTGCTTGCCTGCCGGCATGCCCAATCACGAAGTGGAACAGCTTGATGAGCTGGTTAAAGAGCGCATCAAACTCAAAAAAGGCGATGTGCTATACCGCAATGGCGAAAAGCTCGACGCTCTGTTTGGCTTGCGCCTAGGTTCGGTTAAGACCCAACTCGAAGACGCCGCTGGCCAGATTCAGATCACGGGCTTTTTTCTGCCGGGTGAAATCATCGGACTTGATGGCATGCTCGAGGGCGAACACGGCACCAATGCCGTGGCCATGGAGGACTCAGAAGTCTGTGTGGTGCGTGTTAAGGACATTGATGACATCAGTCGCTACGTGCCGTCTTTGCAACAGCAAGTGCGGCGCGTCATGAGCAAGGAAATCGCCCGCACTTACCAAGTCATGCTGGCATTGGGCTCGATGCGATCAGAAGCAAGGCTAGCAGCATTTCTCATCAACCTGTCGCAGCGCCTGGCTGCACTGGGCTACTCATCGACAGACTTCATCATGCGCATGAGCCGTGAGGAAATCGGCAACTACTTAGGCTTGACGCTCGAGACGGTCAGCCGCCTGTTTTCCCGATTCGCCCGCGATGGCTTGATTCGCGTGAGCCAACGCGAAATCCGCATTATCGACATGGAGGCCCTAGAAGACCTCTCCGGTCATCAAGCCTCCTGAAACACCCCTTGACGCATAAAGTCCAGCAGATGGTCACTTGATAGTGCCTGCTGGCCAATTTGCTCGGCCCAATAGGGTTGGGCACCGCCTAGTCTGGCCCACTCATACAGGCGTCTTGTGTAGATCTGTAGGTCGTATTCAGCCGTAATGCCGATGGCCGCGTGCACAGCATGCGCTACTTCGGCAACGGGCGCTGCCACCGCACTGGTCTGCGTCTTGGCAATGGCTGCCAGTAAGGCAGGCGCCTGACTGTCGTGGCGTTGGGCGCCAAGCTGGCTGGCCATGCGCGCACTAAAGACCCACTCAGCCATCTCGGAAAGTTGCTGCTGCACAGCCTGGAATTTGCCGATGGGCTTGCCGAACTGGTTACGCTCATTGGCATATTGCAAGGTCATTTGCATGGCGCGATCGGCCGCACCGGCAATTTGAGCTGCTAACACCAAAGCCAGGCCTCTGGCCAACAATCCGCGTTCGCCTGTGCCTAGCGTGGATTGGTTGACCACCGATCGCGGCCAGCTGGCCTGCGCATCAAAGCAACCCGGGCCACCCACATCGGTGAGCGTGGCCTTTGACATCGGCAGCAAATAAATCGTGTCGTGATCCTGCACCATCGCCAAGGTGGCAAGGCGCGCTGCTGGCAGCTCGCGCACCAGCATCACGCCATCAGGACCGTGTTGAACAAAGCCGCTCATGGTGATGATCTCGGTCGAAGGCTCAGCACCAAGCTCAGCCATTACCGCTCTGGCATACATGGTGGCACCCACCGGTAAAGGCAGGCCGTGACGCCCAACCGCAAACAGCACTTGCCAGGCATCGGACCACCCCAGGCCCGCACCGCCAGCGGCTTCAGGCACCATCACATCCACAAAGCCTGAAGCCTGCAGCGCTTGCCACAGTTTGTCGGTGGACAAGTTTTGGCCTGCTGATAACTGTTCGTTTAACAGACGCACCTCGCGTGGCACATCGAGGTCGGCCAGAAGTTTATCTATCGAGTCCAGAAGTTCGGTTTGCATGGTTCTTACCTCAATGCCAAGCCACGGGCAATAATGCCGCGCAATATCTCACGCGTGCCGCCACGCAAAGAAAACGTCACGCCCATTTGTTCCAGGTAGGCCAAAGCCTGCATGAAGTCACCCGAGACCACAAATGCCGGATGGCCGCCCACCCACTGGCCAATGTCACGGATCACCCGCTGTTCAAACGAAGTGCCCAGGTCCTTGATGAGCGAGGCCTCAACAGCCGGGCTCAGACCGTCAACGAGTTGCTGCGTCACGGCCAAAGACATGCCGCGCAACGAACTGAGCTCAGCTAACAGCCCCCCAATCAATTGCTTGGCGGTATCGTCTTCAATGCGTTGCTCAGCCAGCGCTTGTACCCAGGCGTTAAACAACACCATGCTGGAGTAGATGCGTTCGGGGCCGCTGCGCTCAAACGCTAACTCCGCGGTGCACTGCTCCCAGCCCTGGCCTTGCTGGCCAATCAAGGCATCGGCAGGCAACTCGACGTTGTCAAAAAACACCTCGTTGAAATGAGCATCACCGGCCATGTCTGTAATCGGGCGAGTCGTCACCCCGGGCGCAGACAAGTCCACGATCAGTTGCGACAGGCCATTGTGTCGATCTGATGAGTCACCGCTGGTGCGCACTAGCGCAATCATGTAATGACAGTGGTGGGCGTTCGTGGTCCAGATCTTGGCGCCATTTAAGCGCCAACCTGATTCGGTAGACTCGGCTCGCGTGCGTATGCTGGCCAAGTCTGAACCGCTATTGGGCTCACTCATCCCGATACAAAAAAATGCATCCGCTCGGCAAATGCGTGGCACGTAAAAGTCCTGCTGTTCTGGCGTGCCATAGCGCATGATCAAAGGCGCACTTTGGCGATCGGCAATCCAGTGCGCAGCCACGGGTGCGCCTGAGACTAAAAGCTCCTCGGACAGAACAAAGCGCGCCATGAAGTCTTTGCCAGCGCCCCCGTGCGATGTAGGGATGGTCAAGCCAAGCCAGCCACGCTCAGCCAGCTTGCGGCTAAACGCGACATCCGTGCCCATCCAGGTGCGGGCACGCTGATGCAATGGCATGTTTGCCAATTCATGATCCAGAAATGCCCTGACGTCTTGACGGAAACTGTCAAGTGTCGATGGCACAGCAACAAAATCAAACGGATTAAGCATACAGGGTACGCCTTGGTCAGGTTTGTGAATGTCTTTATTGAACCAAGAATGCGCACCCGATGAGTTTTATTCCAGCGAACCTGGCCTTTGGCAAAACGGCATGCAAATACAGCTCCCCGAGACTTAAAAACCCAAGTCGGCCTCGGCTTGTTCTTTTTCTGAGGGGCGAATCAACAGCGTTAAGGCGCTGGCACCGGCACCAATGGCCCAAAACAGGAAAAAACCAAAGGCGTATAGCCACTCGCGTTCAAGCTGGATGTAACCAAATATGGCCACATCGAGCGGATCAATGAAGGCGAACACAATAGCGCTGCCCACACCCGCCATCAGAAATGATGGCCACAGCACGCAAAGAATCATGCGTGAGCACATGGCACTTCCCCCTTTAACGAGGTTGAGCGGCAGGCGTCGTCGCGGGTTTTTCTACGACCAGTCCACGCTTGACACCGCCGTCATAAATGGGCTGGTCAGCAAAGTTCTGAAACGCCAGCGTGATGGTAATGGCACAAGCCACCATGGCCACAAACGGGCCAAGCATTAAAAGCCATGGCCAGCGTTGCCGATACCAGGGTGTTGTACTTTGTTCTTGCTTCACGGGCTACCCCCTTAGCGTGGAAAAATGAAGCTTGAAGCTTCACGGACTTCGGTTTCCCGGCCGCCCTCAGACCTTGACTGCGCGACAAAGGTAATCGGGTGTGAACCAGGATCTGCTGCATCGTACGGCGCTTGTACTACCACGGGCAACAGCATGTTGCCTGCGGCGGGCACATCAATGTCAATCGCCGGCTGCTGTGCGCCACTGCCGGCGAGCACTCTGAGGTCAGGCAAGCCTTCAGCGGCAATAGACAGCCGCAAAGACTCTTCCGACGCATTCAAAATCTGCAAACGGTAGACGTTCTCCATTAACCCACCTGGCACCTCACGCCCAAGCGCACCGCGGTCACGAATGATATCCACGCGCAGTGTTTCACGAGTCACCAGCGAGCCAATGAACACCGCAATGATGATGGCCATGAGTGTCGTGTATATCAGCACGCGCGGGCGCAACAGACGCTTGCGTACCTGACCATCGCTTAGGCCTTCTAAAATGCCGCGCTCGGATGTGTAGCGAATCAGGCCCTTGGGGTAGTTGACTTTCTCCATCACCTGGTTGCAGGCGTCAACGCAAGCACCACAGCCAATGCACATGTACTGCAGTCCTTTACGGATATCGATGCCTGTGGGACAGACCTGAACGCAAATGCTGCAATCCACGCATTCGCCAAGCCCCTCGGCCTTGTAATCGGTTTTACGTGAACGCGGGCCGCGCGGCTCACCGCGCTTGTGGTCGTACGTCACCACGTAGGTATCGGAGTCCACCATGACGCTTTGAAAGCGAGCGTATGGGCACATGTATTTGCAAACCTGTTCGCGCAAAAAGCCGGCATTGCCCCAAGTCGCAAAACTGTAAAACAACAACCAGAACCACTGCCATGGACCGAGCGTGAAGGCCAGCAAGTTAGCGCCAAGCTCACGAATCGGCGCAAAATAGCCAATAAATGTAAAACCCGTCCAAAACGCCACCGCAATCCACAGAAAGTGCTTGGTGGCTTTGATTCGCAGTTTTCTAAAGGACAGGGGGGATTCATCAAGGCGGATGCGCGCCACGCGGTCACCCTCGACCTTGCGCTCAATCCACATGAAGATTTCGGTGTAGACCGTTTGCGGACAAGCGTACCCACAAAACAGGCGCCCGGCCAGCGCAGTGAACAAAAACAGCGCCAAGGCCGAGATAATGAGCAAGAGCGTCAGGTAGATGACATCCTGCGGCCACAGCACCAACCCAAAAATGTAGAACTGGCGAGAACCAAGGTCGAACAACACAGCCTGACGGTCATTCCACTGCAACCAGGGCAAGCCGTAGTAAAGCAGTTGCGTCAGAACCACCAAGGTGACACGCCAGCCGGCAAACCACCCGGTGACTGAACGAGGGTAGATCTTGCGCCGCACATCCTTTAAGGATTCTTCTAAGGACTCCGAGACAGCTTTGCGCGGTTTGGCACCGGCAGGCCGCCATGGTGGCGGCTGCTCAGATGGAGAAACGGAATCAGCCGGTGTGCTTTCGCTAGTCATGCATTAAACCTGATCGAGTGTGATGTCACGCTCTATCGTAGTGATTACTTGGTTGAACCCTGTTGATTTGCAGCAACCTGTTCAGGCTCGGTTTTATTTGACAGGCCCCAGACCCAAGCGGTCAGCATACGCACCTGCTCAGGCGTCAGGTGCCCGCCTTGAGGTGGCATTTCGTTGTCCCTGCCTTTCATGATGGCCTCGACAATTCGGTTTTCCGAGCTGCCATAAAGCCACACGCCATCGCTCAAGTTAGGTGCGCCCAGCATTTTGTTGCCTTCGCCTTTGGCACCATGACATGCCACGCACTGTGCCATGTAAACGCGCTCACCCTTGATTGCGGCCAACTGGTTGTGAGCCAGCCCCGACAAAGAACGCACATACTGTGCAGCATCAGCAGCCTGACTAGGATCGATCACACCCGCAAATGCTGGCATCACGCCGTGACGGCCATGGACAATGGTTTGCTCGATGGCCTCAGGCGTGCGGCCCCACTGCGAGTCACCTTCAACAAGATTGGGAAAGCTCGGGCTGCCCTTGGCGTCGGACCCATGGCACTGGGCGCAATTGTTGAGAAACAGGCGCTGGCCGATTTGTTCTGCTTCTGGATTGGCTGCAATTTGCTGAATCGTCATGTCGTCAAACTTGGCATACAGCGGACGAACAGAAGCAATGTGCCTCTCGTGCGCGCGTTCTACCTCATCGGCCGTGGTGTAGTTCAATAGACCTGGGTAGCCACCAAGCCCTGGAAAGAGCACCAAATAGCCCAGACCAAAAGCACAGAAGGCCAGATACATCACAATCCACCAGCGCGGGATGGGGTTGTTTAGCTCGCGCAAATCACCGTCCCAGACGTGACCGGTATCTGTTACCTCTTCTTCTTTGCTGTTCTTCAGATACTGCTTTTGGCTGTTTAAAAGCCAGATGCACCAGATGATACCCACGAGCGCAACACCCGCAATCCAGTAGGTCCAGAAACTGCTTGAAAAATCACTCATGACTATTTCACCTCGCTATCTTGGCGCTGCGCCTCGGGCTTGCCCTCATCGGGCAGGTCAAACGGCAGGTTGGCAGCCTCTTCGTTGGCTTGCTTGCGCTTGGATGAAAACGCCCACCATACAATCCCGAAAAACACCACCATGGCCAGCACAATACCGATCGCATTCATAATGGCCATGCTAGTTCTCCTGGCTCTGCGCCGATGAAACGGCAGCTTGCTGCTCAATCAGGGCATTGCGATAGCCAACGCCCAAACTCTGCAGGTAAGCCACCATGGCGTCTTCCTCGGTCTTACCGACCAGAGCCTCGGGTGCTGCTTCAATCTGCTCGTCGGTATAGGGCACACCCAGGGTGCGCAACGCACGCATACGATCCTTGACGTTCATGCCCTCGACGGTGTTTTCAGCAAGCCATGGGTAATTGGGCATGTTCGACTCTGGCACCACATCACGCGGGTTGCGAAGGTGAATGCGATGCCACTCGTCTGAGTAACGGCCACCGACGCGTGCCAGGTCAGGTCCTGTGCGCTTGGAACCCCATAGAAAGGGATGATCAAACACAGACTCGCCCGCCACGGAATAAGGGCCATAGCGCTGCACTTCTGCGCGCAACATACGCACCTGCTGTGAGTGACAACCCACACAACCCTCGCGGATATACAGGTCGCGCCCAACCACCTCGAGCGGGCCGTAAGGGGTCACGCCTGGTGCCGCATTGGTGGTGCTGTGCTGAAAGAACAGCGGCACGATTTGCACCAAACCAGCAAACAGGATCACCACCAAACTGAGTACGAGCAGAAGACCAATATTTGTCTCAAGGGTCTTGTGCGAGAAGAAGCGTTTTTCTTCGTTAGCCATTTCAATTGCTCTCCATTCAGGCCGCTGCAACAGCGGGACGAATCGGGTCTTGTGTCTCGGTCGGCACAGGCGGGTTTATTGCTTTCTCACCGACCACCGTCTTAAAGACGTTGTAGGCCATGATGAAAACACCACCGAGATACAGGGCACCACCCAGCAGACGGATAGCGTAGAAGGGATAGGTGGCTTTGACTGATTCCACAAAGCTGTACGTCAAAGTGCCGTCAGGTTCAGTGGCACGCCACATCAGACCTTGCATGACACCCGCAATCCACATGGCAGCGATATAAAGCACCACACCAATGGTTGCTACCCAGAAGTGAACTTCGACTAAACGCTTGCTCCACATCTGATCCTTGCCCCACAGACGCGGAATCAAGTAGTACATGGAACCGAAGGTAATCATGGCGACCCAGCCCAAGGCACCCGAATGCACGTGGCCAATGGTCCAGTCGGTATAGTGCGACAACGCATTAACCGTGCGAATTGACATCATGGAGCCTTCGAATGTCGACATACCGTAAAAGGACAGCGACACCACCATGAACTTCAGAATCGGGTCGGTGCGCAACTTGTACCAAGCACCTGACAGCGTCATGATGCCGTTGATCATGCCACCCCAGGAAGGCGCCAGCAAAATCAATGAGAACACCATGCCCAGCGACTGGGTCCAGTCAGGCAGTGAGGTGTACATCAGGTGGTGAGGGCCGGCCCACATGTAAGTGAAGGCCAATGCCCAGAAGTGAACAATCGACAAACGGTACGAGTAAATCGGACGCTCAGCCTGCTTGGGGATGAAGTAATACATCATGCCCAAGAAGCTCGTGGTCAGGAAAAAGCCCACCGCATTGTGGCCATACCACCACTGTGTCATGGCATCTTGCACACCGGCGTAAATGGAATACGACTTCCAGCCCAGCAAACTGACCGGCAGCTCCAGATTGTTCACGATATGCAAAACCGCAATCGTCAGGATGTAAGAACCAAAAAACCAGTTGGCCACGTAAATATGCTTGACACGACGCTTGACAATGGTGCCAAAGAACACGATGGCATAGGCCACCCAGATCAGCGTGATCAGAATGTCAATGGGCCACTCGAGTTCAGCGTATTCTTTGCTGCTTGTGAAGCCCATGGGTAACGTGATGACCGCGCCCACAATAACGGCCTGCCAGCCCCAGAAGGTAAAGGCGGCCAGCTTGTCAGAAAACAGCCTGACCTGTGAGGTCCGCTGCACGACGTAATAAGACGCGGCAAACAAGGCACAGCCACCAAACGCGAAAATCACCGCGTTGGTGTGCAAGGGGCGCAGGCGACCAAAGGTCAACCACGGGGTGTCAAAGTTCAGAGCCGGCCACATCATCTGTGCGGCAATCAGCACGCCAACGGCCATGCCAACCACGCCCCAGACCACCGTCATAATGGCGAACTGGCGAACCACCTTGTAATTGAATGTCTCTGTGGTAGAAGCCTTGACTGACGACGCTGTCGTCGAGGTCGGCTCCAACGTACCAGCTACCGTTGCTTGTGCGCTAGCCATGGTTTTACGTCCTCAAAATAAAAAATAAAAAGTCTTGGATAGCATGATGCAGATCAATCGAGCAAAGCGTATTGATCTGCATCAATGGGTTTTATTTTGGTGTGTCGTCGTCCTCGAGGATCGCTCGACTTGCTTCATCCGGATCGTCATATTGACCGGAGAAGACCGCCCACCACAACACACCACCGATCAGTACGATGAACACCAGCGATAGTGGCAACAGGAGATACAAGATTTCCAAAAGACGCTCTCTAGGTTCTGGCCAGGCCAGACACGTGTGATGCCGCCACACCTGGGGCAGGCTCGCGATACAAACGCCAGGCGTTGATGGTCACGGCAATCGAAGAGACGAACATGGCCAAAGCCGCCAGCCACGGGGTGACCAACCCTAGGGCGGCCAAAGGCGTGGTGATCAAGTGAAAGATCACCGAGCCATACAAATTCTGTTTGGTGATACGACGCGCGCCGGCAAATAAGGTATCAGCCTGCTGCTGTGTCATGTCAGGGTAAGCGGCAAGCGTGGCATTGGCTGCAGCCAATGAAACGGGCGCTGACATCGACATGGCGCAGGGGCAACTCATCACCAGCAACGACACCATGACCGGCAAGGCATAAGCAGGATCAATCACCCACCACACCGTAGCCACAATAAAGGCAATTGACAGCTGCACGATCACAAACCACATCGCCACTTTGTCCGCATGCGCGAGCAACGGATCACGCAACTGCGCCAGTGTCTGTGAATGACGTGAACTGTCCACAGACTGTCGCGCACGCAATTCAAAGAACCGTGCCGTGAGCAAAAACGCCACAAACATGGTGACCGAATCAAAGTACACCTCACCCTTACCGATCAGGGTGGCGATAACACTTGGCACAAACGCCGCAATCATGCTCACGGCCACCGGGATATCCATGGTGATGTGACGTTCACGCCACGCTTTGGCCACGCCCTGCCATACTGGCCAAGCTGAATACAGAATCACAGGCACCGTCAACGCCAGACTTGCCCAGTTCATGAGCACGATCGCCCAGTCAAGCACATCGAGATTGTCTTGCCCGAAGCTGTCTTGACGCAAATAGCCGGGCAAGGCAAACATCATGACCTGCATCATGGCTAGCCACGCCAAACCCAGGCGAACCAAGGAACGACGACGCGACATCATCTCGTCGGCAGACAGTGGGCGATTTAGAGCGAAGATTGACTTTGGCATGAGTGCCATACTAGAGAAGGTCGGCATCGGCGACCTTGATCTACATCAACTTTACATGCCAGTAGACGATTTTCTTGTTCTTCTGGAATACACCGCAAGAACAGTTCGTGCTCCCGGGCTGGCGGCCACAAACGGCAGCACATGGCTCATGGGCAACCACAGAGCAACCGCAGGACACCCATCACCACAAAAGCCCGCATCAGCGGGCTTTTGTGGTGTTACTTGAGCGTAGACTCCCCGCGTGGGGAGACGACTCATTTAGGCATGATCAGCTTCGAACTGCGCTTCTTCGGTCGAGCCGGTCAACGCGGTGGTCGATGCCTGGCCGCCTTCGATGGTCTGCGTAACAGCATCAAAGTAGCCCGTACCCACTTCGCGCTGGTGCTTAACGGCTGTGAAACCACGGTCTGCTGCAGCGAACTCTTTTTGTTGCAGCTCAACGAAAGCGGTCATGTTGTCGCGTGCATACTTGTAGGCCAGATCAAACATGCCATAGTTCAGCGCGTGAAAGCCTGCCAGCGTGATGAACTGGAACTTGTAGCCCATGGCGCCGAGTTCACGTTGGAACTTGTTGATGGTGTCATCGTCAAGGTTCTTCTTCCAGTTAAACGACGGCGAGCAGTTGTAGGCCAACAACTTGCCGGGGAACTGGCGATGGATGGCTTCTGCAAACTTTCGTGCATAGTCCAGATTGGGGGTTGCCGTCTCGCACCAGATCAAGTCGGCATAAGGCGCGTAAGCCAGGCCACGTGCAATGCCTTGCTCGATACCAGCCTTGGTACGGAAGAAACCTTCGACGGTGCGCTCGCCCGTCATGAAAGGACGATCATTTTCATCGACGTCGCTCGTGACGAGGTCCGCAGCATCAGCGTCGGTGCGAGCCAACAGAATCGTCGGCGTGCCCATGACATCGGCAGCCAGGCGCGCGGCGGTCAGTTTGCTGACGGCTTCACGGGTAGGCACCAACACCTTGCCGCCCATGTGGCCGCACTTCTTGACGGAAGCGAGCTGATCTTCAAAGTGCACGCCGCTGGCGCCGGCCTCGATCATGGCCTTCATTAGTTCAAACGCGTTCAGTACGCCACCAAAACCGGCCTCGGCATCAGCAATGATGGGGGCGAGGAAATCAACGTAGCCGTCTTCACCTGGGTTTTTGCCTTCCATCCACTGGATCTGGTCGCAGCGCTGCAGGGCGTTGTTGATGCGACGCACCACCATGGGCACAGAGTTGGCCGGATACAGCGACTGGTCGGGATACATCTCGCCTGCGAGGTTGGCGTCACCAGCGACCTGCCAGCCTGAGAGGTAAATGGCGCGCAAGCCGGCCTTGATCTGCTGCATGGCCTGGTTGCCCGTCAAGGCGCCCAGCGTGTTGATGAAAGGCTCGTTGTTCAGCAGTTTCCAGAGCTTTTCTGAACCCTGGCGTGCCAGCGTATGCTCAACCATCGTTGAACCACGCAGACGCACCACATCTTCAGCGCTATAGTCGCGCTTGATGCCCTGCCAACGGGGGTTCTCGGCCCAGTCTTTTTGAAGGTCACGGATGGCTGATTCACGTGTGCTCATTTCCAATCTCCTGTGTAAGTCAATGACGAAAGAAAAAAACAAAAAATCAATTGCGTTGAGCTTGGAATAAGTCTACCCATGTTGTGCGTTGCCAGAAGCTCTTATGTCTTATATAAGACAATATTTTTTATTCATTAAAATCAATTAATTACATTTTTTATTTCATGATAAGAAATCTTTTTTCCGTTTATGAAATCACCTGATGCGGCACCGCATCACGATATTTCATTATATGGAATATGGTTTTCACAAAACGAAATCTACCAACCTTACAATTCAGCCATGAATGCACCTGCCCTCCCCACCGACGATGCCGCCTTGCCATTAGGCAAAGAAAGCACCTACCCGCAGCGCTATGACCCGTCGCTGCTCTACCCTATTAGCCGCTCGCTCGGGAGAGACGCCATTGGCCTGAACAAAGACACACGGCCTTTCATAGGCTGGGATTTGTGGCGTGGCTATGAGTTATCCTGGCTCACAGATAAAGGCTTGCCCGTGACGGCCATACTCAAAGTCTGGGTGCCTGCCACGAGCAGCCACATCATTGAATCCAAATCATTCAAGCTCTACTTAAACAGCCTGAATCATGAACGATTCACGCATGTCTCTGAGGTCAGCCTCAAGCTGCAAGGTGACTTGAGTCGGGCAGCCGGTTGCGACGTGCGTGTCTCTATTGTCATGCCAGCGCAGTTTGCCGAGGAACATATCTTTGAACCCGACAACGAGCAAAGCTGTCTGGATGATCAGGACATTGCCATTGATGAATATGAGCCCAATGCCCAGTTGCTTGCGCATGCACCCAATGGTGCTGTGGTGCACGAGCGCCTGTTCTCGCGGCTTCTGAAATCAAACTGTCCCGTCACGGGCCAACCCGACTGGGGCAGCGTGCATATCGAGTACAACGGTCGCGCCATCGACCATGCCGCATTGCTGCGTTATATCGTGTCGTTTAGGCAGCACCAAGGCTTTCACGAACAGTGTGTTGAGCAAATGTTTTGTGACATCATGCGTCAATGCCAGCCACAAACGCTCTCGATTTACGCGCGCTACACCCGTCGCGGCGGCATTGACATCAATCCTTGGCGCGCAACACCCGGCATGCCCGAACCTAATTTGTTGCGTAGCGCCCAGCAGTAGGGTTGCGACTGGCGCGCCCAATCTGGTTGGCCAGCAAAGCAGCCACGACAAAGGCCAACGCGGCCCCCAGCCAGGGGCCACTGCGCAACCCAGCGTCGAGCAACACACCGAACATCACCGGACCTAACGCCGATCCCACATCCAGCCCGGCATACACCAGCCCATAGGCGGACCCTACGGATTCGCGCGGTGTGACTTTACGCACCAGCATATCGCGCGACGGTGCCGATAACCCCGCAAAAAAACCGGCTAACCCCATGGCCAGCGCTGCCAATGCCAAAGGCACCCAACCACTAGCCAACAAGGCAAACACGGCCGCGGCTGCCAGCAACGACAAAAACACCACCACTTCGGTTTTAGGGTGGGCATTGACCAAAAAGCCGCCAGCTAGCATGCCCAGTATCTGGCCTGCCATATAGCCAGACAGCACGGAGCCGGCGAGCACCACACTCATGCCGTAGATGTCCTCCATGAGCGGTATGGTGTAGTTTTGCACGGCCGACAGTGCCACGGTGGCACAGACAAAAAACAGAAACGCGCCCCATAGAGCCGGCGAGGACAATAATTTGCCCAAGGTCCCCAGCACCCCCTGTTCAACGGCCATTGGTTTGTCATCGGGCGCTTTTGCGTCATTGCCTTTGACAAACAAGGCCGAGCGCCCAAGCAGCAACAGCATCAAGACCGCGGCCATGAGCAACGCCACGCCCAGTGCGGCCGCACGCCAACCCAGCCATTGCGACATGGACACCACAAAAATCGGCGACAACGCCCAGCCCAGCGTGCCAGTTAAATTATGCGCACTGAACGCATGGCCCAATCGGTTGGGCGCGACACGATGATTCAGAATAGAAAAGTCTGCCGGGTGAAACACCGAGTTGCCGATGCCACCCACAATGGCGGCCAACAACAAGGTGCCGTAGCCACCAGCAGCCGACAGGATCAGCGCCGAGGCCACAAAGCCAGCCATGCCAAACCAGAGCACAGGACGTGGCCCGATGCGATCGACAATGAAACCCGATGCCACCTGCCCAAGACCTGACACCACAAAAAACACGGTCATCAACAAGCCCAGCGCAGCAAAGTCCAAACCGAAAGCCTGCCCTAGCGGCACGAACAGACTGGGAATCACCAACTGAAAAAAGTGCGAACTGGCATGCGCCGAACCCACTAGGCCAATGGTGGTCCAGTCACCTTTGGGCGATGGCGCAGGTACAGATATCGCGGCAGAAGTGCTCAAGCCGACCCTCCTCGAATGACGCGACCGTATGGTCGTGGCATGCCATGGGCGCAACACCCTGGCAACTTTTTTCTATTCTTGCTTGGCAGTGCTTGCCTCGGGGCTTGTCTAGCACTGCGCTTTCTAAGTTCTTGTATACATCACTGGCGCACTGACAGCCAGATCTAACAGCCAGATCTCGTTTAAGCCCGGGCCTTGATTTCAGGCCAGGCTTTTTTGAGGTAATAAAACATGGACCACACCGTGAGCGCCGCCGCCACCCAAATCAGCACTTCGCCAATCAAAGCAACCGGCAAGTCAAACCAGTCCGCGTGGTGCAACAAGCAGGGAATCGCAATCATCTGCGCGGCCGTCTTGAACTTGCCCAGCCAATGCACAGCCACGCTGGCCCCGGCGCCGATTTGTGCCATCCATTCGCGCAAAGCAGAAATCGCGATCTCACGCCCGATGATCACCAGCGCAACCAGCGCCCCGACTCGGTCCAGGTTGAGCAATACCAGCAAAGCCGCGCAAACCATCAGCTTGTCAGCCACCGGGTCCAGAAACGCACCGAAAGAAGAGGTCTGGTTCCAGCGCCTGGCCAGCCAGCCATCAAGCCAGTCGGTGATAGCTGCAATAATAAACACCCATGCCGCAATGGCATCACGCAAGCCTGTGGGCAGAATCACATCAGGCACGTAGAACAGCGCCACAAAAAATGGAATGACGGCAATCCTGAGCCAGGTCAGCGCAATCGGAAAATTAAAAGGCATGGTTTACGGCGTGATGCTAGCGTCTTTGACAATGTAACTATCTTACAGAAACTTTAAGCCCATGCGTCAGTCATGTAAGGCCGCATAGATCCGTTTCGCCGTTTCAAGGGATATGCCGTCCACCGAAGCCAGTTGCTCGACACTGGCTGCCGTCACCCCACCCAAGCCACCGAAGCGATTGAGCAGCTTTTGTCGTCGCTTGGCGCCCACGCCTTCAATGTCTTGTAGCCTCGACCCCTGCCTGGCTTTGGCTCGCTTGGCGCGCATGCCAGTGATCGCAAACCGGTGCGCCTCGTCACGGATTTGGGCAATGAGCATGAGCGCAGCTGAGGTTTGGCCAAGCACCAAAGGCTCACGGCCATCGGCAAATATCAACGTCTCTAGACCCGTTTTACGGTTCTCGCCCTTGGCCACACCGACCAGACAGCTCAAATCCAGCCCATACTCTTCAAACACCTGACGGGCCACTTCGACCTGCCCCTTGCCGCCATCGATGAGCACCAGCCCTGGCATGGCCGTCTGGCCATCGGCCACTTTGGCATAGCGCCTAGTCAACACTTGGCGCATGGCCGCGTAATCATCGCCAGGCGTAATGCCTTCGATGTTGTAACGCCGGTACAAGGACGCTTGCATGTCGTGGTGTTCAAACACCACGCAAGACGCCTGAGTGGCTTCGCCCGCGGTGTGACTGATGTCGAAACATTCAATGCGCAATTCATCGAGAAACTGCTCGTCGGTCTCAAGCCCGAGTGCTTCAGCCAGCGCCAGTGTGCGTGTCTGGCGCTGGCCGCCCTCAGTAAGCGCCCGAGTCAAGGCCAGTTCAGCGTTTTGTCGGGCTTGGTCAAGCCAGGCCCGGCGCACACCTTGGGGTCGGATCAACAAGCGGGTTTTGCCTTTGGCCGTGTCACTGAGCAAGGCCAATATCGATTCGTCTTTGGGCGAGTCGGAGGCCACAATCACCGACGGCAACGCATGTTCCACGTAATGCTGCGCCATGAAGACTTCGAGAATATCGCTTGGCTGATCATCGTTTAGGTGCGCCGGAAAAAAAGCCCGGTCACCGAGGTGACGGCCGTTGCGAATCATGGCCAGATTCACGCAGGCCTTGCCACCGGCCATGGCGATGGCAATGACATCGGTATCCTGGCCATCGGTCTGTTCCATGGTTTGCTGTTGCAACACCCGAGACAAGGCCGACATTTGGTCGCGCAACTGCGCCGCCAATTCAAACTCAAGCTCCTGCGAGGCCGCCTGCATGCGCGACTCAATGTCTTGCAGCACTTCCTGGGTCTGACCTTTGAGAAACTTCACGGCACGCTGAACATCGCGCTGGTAATCGACTGGACTGATACGCCCCACACAAGGGCCGGAGCAGCGGTTGATCTGATAGAGCAGACAGGGCCGGGTGCGATTGGCATAAACCGTGTCTTCACAGGTGCGCAGTCGAAACACCTTCTGCAAGATCTGAATGGTTTCACGCACCGCCCACGCATTGGGATAAGGGCCAAAGAACTGGCCAGGCCGCTGCGTTGAGCCCCGGTAGTAATGAATGCGCGGTGCCTCGTGGTTTGACACCATCAAGTAGGGATAGGACTTGTCGTCGCGAAACAGAATGTTGTAGCGCGGCTTGAGTTGCTTGATGAGGTTGTTTTCCAGAAGCAGGGCTTGAGCTTCCGATGGCGTGACGGTGACTTCTACATGAACCACACGCGCGACCATGTGTGCGATCCGGGGGCTATGCCCGGTTTTTTGAAAGTAGGAACTGACCCGCTTTTTTAGGTCACGCGCTTTGCCAACATAGAGCACCTCACCGCTTGAATCAATATGACGGTACACACCTGGCAGGTGTGGCAATCCGGCAAGCAGCGTCTTGATGTCAGATGAGACATCTCCCGCCGTCGGTTCTGGGTCAGTCGGTGAATGACTCATCGATAGACTTCACCATGGCCAATGCCTGCTGGTAGGCTGGCCAGCGTTTGAGCGACGACCAGTCACGCGCCTTGAGCTTGGGTTTTAGGCGGGCAATACGCTCAGTGGACTTGCCAGACGGCTTATGCCGCAAACCGGCAAGCAACTCATCAGAAAGATCGGGGCGGTTGCACACCAACACCATGTCACAACCGGCATCAAGAGCCGCTCTGGCTCTGGCCGTGATATCGCCTGCCACGCTTGCACCTTCCATGGTCAGGTCGTCTGAGAACACCACCCCGTCATAGTGCAGCTGACCCCGCAAAATATCACCAATCCATTTGCCAGAAAAACCCGCAGGCTTGTCATCAACCTTGGGATAAATCACATGCGCGGGCATCACGGCAGGCATCACCAAGTCACCAAGCCAAAGATAAGGGGCGGCGTCTTCTTGCATTATCCGAGCCAGCGTGCGGTTATCCACCGGGATGGCATGATGCGAATCCTCGCTAACCGCACCATGGCCCGGAAAATGCTTGCCGCAGGCGGCCATGCCCACCATGGCCATGCCTTGCGCCAGCGCTCGTGCCAACATCGTCACCACCCGGGCATCACGGTGAAACGACCGGTTGCCGATCACCTCGCTAACCCCGTAATCCAGATCCAACACCGGCGCAAAACTCATGTCCACGCCACATGCGCGCAACTCGGCAGCCATGACCAAGCCGCAGGCCGTGGCTAGCGACATGGCGCGCATCGGGTCTTGCATCCAGATCTCACCGAGCTTGGCCATGGCGGGCAATTGAGTAAAACCATCTTCGCGAAACCGCTGCACGCGCCCGCCCTCGTGGTCAACGGCAATCAAAAGCTTGGGCTTTTTCAGTTTGTGGATCTGACGCGTGAGCTTGCGCAATTGCGCCCGATCCTTGAAATGC
This sequence comes from Burkholderiaceae bacterium, assembly GCA_965659885.1. Taxonomy (GTDB): domain Bacteria; phylum Pseudomonadota; class Gammaproteobacteria; order Burkholderiales; family Burkholderiaceae_B; genus Algicoccus. The sequence goes on from CBFHXV010000001.1 coordinate 56,194, forward strand.
CGTGCAAATAGAATCACGCCCCCGACCAGCGGGTGAGCCAGACGCTGGCGGTCCTCGTCGGTCAGCTCTGGGCCCACCACGTCGAGCATGACCGGGCCGCAGCGATTTTTAGTGGAGGATTTCATGACAAGCTCTCCGGCAGGGCAACCGGCTCACCACGCAAGCCGGCCAAGCGTGCCTGCACCATGGCAGCCTTCATGTCGCGCACGGCCGTCTGCCACCCATCAAAAATCGATTGCGCCACAATCGCATGCCCGATATTTAGCTCAGCAATGCCAGGCAAAGCCGCGATCGGCGCCACATTGCCGTAGTGCAAGCCATGCCCGGCATTGACTTTCATGCCCAGCCCCACCGCTTTGGCAATCGCAGCTTTCAGACGCTCAATCTCGGCTTGTGCCTGAGCAACAGTTCTGGCCTCAGCGTAAGCGCCCGTGTGAAGCTCAATGATGCGCGCGCCCGCGCGATGCGAGGCTTGAATTTGCTCGTCGTCCGGGTCGATAAACAGCGACACACGCACATCGACGGCATGCAATCGATCGACAGCGGCAGCTACCCGATCAAACCCACCCACCACATCAAGCCCACCTTCTGTGGTCAGTTCGGTGCGTTTTTCCGGGACCAGGCAAACATCATGCGGCTGAACATCCACGGCAATGGCTAACATCTCTTCCGTGACCGCGCACTCAAGGTTCATGCGCGTGAGCAATTTGGGGCGCAAGGCGTAAACATCGGCATCCTGAATATGACGGCGATCTTCACGTAAATGCAACGTAATCAGGTCAGCGCCGGCCTCTTCGGCCAACAATGCCGCTCGCACCGGATCGGGATAGATGGTGTGGCGCTGCTGGCGCAACGTGGCCACGTGATCAATATTGACGCCTAAATCAATCATGATGAGCTGCTAGGTGATGAGTCTGCTGAAGTTTGAGGACCCGCTGTATCGGGTTGGTTTATTTTGGATTCTATCGCTGAATCGTCCCAGCCACCGCCAATCGCCTTGTAAAGGTTGACCCGGTTGCTCAGGCGCTCAAAGGCCACGAGCACCACTTGCTGGCGTGCCTGAAAAAACTGGACCTCGGCAACTTGCACGTCGAGAAAGCTGTCCACCCCCCGGAAAAAACGTGCCTGACTAAGCTCAAGAAACCGTTGGGCTGAAGCGGTTTCCGATTCACGCGCAGCAAGCTCGGCGCCAAGCGTTGCCTCGCCGGACAAGGCGTCGGCCACTTCGCGAAACGCCTGCTCAATGCTTTGTTCGTAGGCGGCCACTGCTTGGCGCTGCACCGCCTTGGCTTGTTCAAGTCCAGCCTGCAGCGAGCCGCCCGCAAATAGTGGTGTGGTGATCGAAGGCGTCAAAGCCCACCCGGTGCCGCCAGAAGAGAAGACACCATCAAGCGACGTGCTCACACGCCCGAGGCTGCCCGTTAGGCTAATGGTCGGGAAAAACGCCGCACGCGCCGCACCAATGTTGGCGTTCGCCGCCAACAACTGATTGGTTGCCGCCAGAATATCTGGGCGGCGCTCAAGCAACGCCGAAGGCAGACCGGCTGGGATGGCCTGCACCTGCGCCAATCGTTCGATGGGCAGGCCTTGTGGCAAATCGTCTGGAATCGGTCGTCCAATCAACACCGCCATGGCGTTGCGCGCAACCTGCTCATCACGCGTATAGCGCGCCAGTGCCGCAGCCGCTGCATCAACCAGCGAACGCGACTGTGCCACTTCGATCTGATTGGCAACACCCTTGCCAAAGCGTGCCTGCACCAAACGAAAACTACGCTGGCGCGACTCCAAGGTTTGTTCGGTCAAGGCCTTGAGCACTTGGGTCATGCGCCAACGGTAATACTGAATCGCCACATCAGCGACCAACGTGATCTGAACCGAACGGGCCCCTTCACGCGTGGCCAAATACTGCTGAAACGCTGACTCTGACAGATTGCGCAACCGGCCAAACAAATCGAGCTCGAACGCCGTAACAGCAATACCGGCGTTGTACTGGCTCGTAATGGTTGGAGACGTTCCGCTCACGAGCGGCGCACGCTGTCGTGACCCAGACAAATTCGCACCAAGCGTGGGGTACAGCGCACCTCGCTGCACGCCCCAAGCGGCTTGGGCTTGATCCATGCGCGCCACCGCTTGTTGCAAATCACGGTTGTCTTCTAACGCCAGCGCAATCAAAGCCTTGAGTGCCGGATCTTCAAAAAACTGCTGCCACGCAATGTCTGCTGCGCTGCCAAGCTCACCTGCCAATGCACTGGCAGCCACGTTTTGCACCGTTAACTCACCGCTTTGCTGCTGGTAGTCCAACAGTGGCTGGTCCGGAAACTGATCGGCCACTGGCATGGTCGGTTGCCGATACTCTGGCGCAAGGTTACAGCCGGCCAACGCAACCGTCACCAAGCCAATCAGCGCCAGACGCCTTGACTGACTCATCGCGACTCCTCGATATGGGCACGTGCTTGCTGCGGCGTCTCGGCAGCCGGGCGCCAGGTTTTAACCTTGGTCTTAAAGATGCGCATCACCGTCACAAAGAAAATTGGCACGTAAATCACGGCAAACGGTGTGGCCGCTAACATGCCACCGACCACGGCATAGCCCACAGCCTTCTGGCTGGCAGCGCTTGCGCCACTGGCCCAGATCAGTGGCAACACGCCAAAGATAAAGGCAAATGAGGTCATCAGAATGGGACGGAAACGCAAACGGGCCGCCTCGGCCGTGGCGTCATACAAGTCCATGCCCTCGGCATACAAGTCTTTGGCGAATTCGACAATCAACACGGCATTTTTGGCCGACAACCCGATGACCGTCACCATGCCGACCTGAAAGAACACATCGTTGTCCAGCCCCACGATGTTCATCATTACCACGGTGCCGAGCATGCCCAAAGGCACAAGCAGCATGACCGACAGGGGGATTGCCCAGCTTTCGTAAAGCGCAGCCAACACCAAAAACACCGTCAGAAATGCCAGCGCCAACAGGATCGGGCCTTGCGCGCCCGCCTGAATCTCTTGATAAGAGCTGCCTGTCCAAGCGTAGCCCAGGCCTGGCGGCATTTCTGACATCAGTGATTCCATGGCGGCAATCGCATCACCAGAGGAATAGCCCGGTGCGGCACTGCCGCTGATTTTGATGGTGTCATAACTGTTGTAACGGTCAATCTGGGTAGCACCACTGCCCCAGCTCGTGGTCACAAAAGATGCCACAGGCACCATTTGCCCTTGTTGATTGCGCACATGCAGTTGCATCACGTCATCAGGGCTCATACGAAATGGCTCAGCAAGCTGCAACCACACCTGCTGCATACGACCCAGATTGGGAAACTGTCCCAGATAGAGCTGGCCACCGGTTGCACCCAAAGTCGACACCACTTCGGAGAAGTCCACGCCCATGGCAGCGAGCTTGTCTCGGTCGATTTTGAAATCCAGTTTGGTGGCAGGGCCCAATCCAGATATGCGCACCTGCGTCAGCGCAGGGTGTTCATTGGCCAATTGCACCAGACGCTGGCCTTGCTCATACAAGGCCACGTCGCTTAGGTTGGAACGGTTTTGCAACCGGAAATCAAAGCCGCCAACCGAGCCCAGACCCCGAATCGTGGGTGGACTGACCACAAACACCCGCGCATCCGGGATGGTGCTCATAAGCACACCGGTGGCTTTGCCTGCCACGGCCGCGGCCGACTGGCCCGGTTCGGTTCGTTCGTCAAAGGGCTTGAGCTTGACAAATGCCAATGCGGCCGGCAACCCCGACCCCTCAAAACTGAAACCACGCACCGTCAGCACACTTTCAACCATCGGGTCTTGCTGAAAGTACTGATCGACTTGTTTGATTACTTCTTCGGTGCGCGTGGCAGTGGCATCCGTGGGCAACTGAATGCTGGCAAAGAGTGTGCCTTGGTCTTCTTGCGGCAAAAACCCGCCTGGCAGCTTGGCGTACAACCAACCCATCAGGATGGTGAGCACGAGAAAAACCAGCAAATAGCGCACCGGCCGACGAATCATGCGGTAAACCGCCCCGCTGTAAAACACACTGGTGCGATGAAAGCCTCGGTTAAACCAACCTAACGGACCCCGGCGGTTGCGCTGTTTTTCCTGATCGACAGGCTTTAGCAACATGGCACACAAGGCCGGCGTAAAGGTCAACGTCAGAATCCCGGAAAACAGAATCGACACGCCCATGGCCACGGCAAATTGACGGTAAATCACGCCAACGGAGCCAGGCATAAAAGCGAGCGGCAAAAACACCACAATCAACACAATGGTGATACCAACAATCGCGCCAAAGACCTGCGGCATGGCTTTTAACGTGGCGTCACGCGCAGACCTGCCTTCTTCAGCCATGATGCGCGCCACATTCTCGACAACCACAATGGAGTCGTCGACCAAGTTGCCAACGGCAAGCACCATGGCAAACATGGTTAGCACATTAATCGACATCCCCATGCCGTTCATGATCGCAAATGCGCCAAGCATGGCCACAGGCACCGTAAGCGATGGAATCAAGGTGTAACGCGCACTTTGCAAGAACACGTACATCACCGCAAACACCAGCAGCATGGCCTCTAAAAGAGTCTCCAACACCTGGTCAATCGAAGCTTGTACGAACGGCGCGGAGTTATAGGGGATTGCGTAATTCATGTCCGCGGGGAACTCGGCCGAAAGCGCATCGAGTTCGGCCAGCACCCGCGCCTCAGTCTCTAACGCATTGGCGCCCGGGGCGAGCACCACGCCAAAAGCCACCGTCGGGTTGCCGTTAAGCCTGGCTTGAAACACATAGCTTGACAGGCCAAGCTCCACATCGGCCACGTCTTTGATGCGTACCACCGAGCCGTTGGTGTCAGCACGAATAATCGTGTCCTCAAAGTCTTTGACGGTGGTGAATTGGCCTGTAACACGCAACGGTGTGGCCACCCGCTGGCTATCGGGATTCGGTGGCGCACCAATGGTGCCGGCTGGAATCAAAAAATTCTGGTTGCGCACGGCCGTTGCGACATCATTGACGCTTAAATTCAAGCCAGCCAACTTGTCGGGGTCCAGCCAGATACGCATGGCGCGAGGCGCGGCGAACAGCTCAAAGCGCCCAACGCCAGACACTCGCGATATCGGATTCTGAATATGCCGCGTGACATAGTCCACAAGCTCAGCCGTGCTGATATCCCCCGACTTAGAAGACAGGCTGCCCACCAGCAAAAAACCCGCGGTGGACTGGGAAAACTTCACGCCTTGCTCATTGACCACTGGGGGCAACTGTGAGGACACGCTCGCGACCCGGTTTTGTACATCGACCTGTGCCAGATCGGGATCCGTGCCCGCTTCAAAGGTGACCGTGATCTTGCCACTGCCCTGTGAGTTGCTCACCGACTCGTAGTACATCAAGCCGTTGGCACCATTGAGCTGGTTTTCAATGATGCTCACCACCGAGTCAGAGACTTCCTCGGCCGAGGCGCCGGGGTAGCTGGTCTCGATCTCGATGGCCGGTGGCGCCACATCCGGGTACTGATTGACCGCCATGTTGCTCACCGAAATCAAGCCAATGCCGGTCAGCAACAAGGCGATGACCCAAGCAAAAATCGGTCGGTCAATGAAAAAGTGCGATAACAATGCGCTGTCTGCCGTCTATGGATTCTGGTTCATTGGTCAGCTCCATGCTGCCAAGGCTGCGTTCTGACGGGGGCACCGGGACGGATTTTCTGGAAACCCGCGACGATCACCTCATCCTTGGGCGCCAGGCCCTCACGAATTAACACCTTGCCCTTGTATGTGCTGCCTGTGGTCACAGGCACAAACGCCGCTTTGCCGTCTTGCACCACATACACATTGGGACGGCCATCGGTGCCTCGCTGTATGGCTTGCGGTGGCAACAAAATCGCCTCATCGGAAACCGCTTGCGGCACATGGGCTCGCACCAGCATGCCCGGCAGCAGTTGGGCTTGGGCATTGTCGACCTCAGCACGCAAAATCACCTGCCCCGTTTGCTGATCCACGCGCATGCCAGCAAACATCAACCGCGCGGGCTGATCATAAGTCGTGATCTGATCAAATTTGAGGGTGATGCCGGCCTCGCTGCCCTGCACCGCACTGAGCTCACCGCTTTTTACGAGTCGCTCATAACGCGCACGCTGTGCGATGGGCTGATTGATATCGATATAGATGGGGCTTATCTGCTGAACAATCGCCATGTGGGTGGCCGTTGAAGCTTCAACCAGTGCGCCTTCAGTGACCAAAGCTTCACCCACCTGGCCTGTGATGGGCGACACCACTCGGGTATAGCCAAGCTCGATTTCGGCTTGTGCCACGGCCGCTTGAGCAGCCAGCACATCGGCTTTGGCCTGGTCGGCACGCGCCATGGCATCATCGTATTCCTGTTGACTAACGGCGTTGATCTTCACCAGCGGAGCGTAACGTTCAGCCAGCATGAGCGCAGATTTGGCGTTGGCTTGCGCACGTTGCAAATCGGCTCGGGCGCTGTCTAGTCGTGCCTTAAAGGCAGCTGGGTCAATCTGGAACAAGGGCTGACCTTTTTGTACCAAGGAGCCTTGCTCAAACAGAATGTCCGTGACTACACCCGTGACACGGGCACGCACGGTTGCATTGCGCACGGCATCGACACGGCCTAACAAATCAGCACCAATGACCGCACGCTGTGGCTGCACGGTGATCACCTCAACAAGCGAGGGCGGCCGTTGGGGCGGCGCCTGATCATCGCTACAGCCGGCGATCACGACAATCAATGAGAGTAAACCGGCATAAAGCCACCCTCGCACGTTTCGCGCTTGCATAAAAATATCCAATGTCAGATGACGTTATTTGGACTGGCCGTTGTTGGTAGCCAAACCAGAACCCGCCAGAAAGGGGTATTTGGCGAAGATATCGGCCACCACAGGTGCCAGTTGCTTTTCCGAGGCGGCCTGCTCGACATTGTCGATCACAGACGTTGCCACCCCTTCCCAGACGAGTTGCTTCTTACGAGCATCAATCAAATCAATGCTAAGCACCCCTTGAGTATACTGAATCACGTCTGGCCCAAATCCATAACCCACCCAAGGGTCGTACCATCCCATGCGATAGCCGAAGTAGTTCGGCCCCCAAGGCATAGGCGGCGGTGGCACATATTCCGTTTTTTGCTGCGACTGCGCCAAAAAATTCAGCAGCAAATCAGGCGATTGCTCGTCATAAACATAACCACGCTGCTCCATTTGCAAGCGGGCTAGCATTTTGAGCCGTTGCGTCAGCAGTGTCGTGTAGCCGGCACGGTCCGTGCCCAACGGTTGCATAAAAGCAAAGCTGCGATAAGCGGCAAAGTCAGCGTTGTGGTCGTAGTCGCTCTTGACTTGAGGGCCAGAGGCACAAGCGGAAATCAAAAGCGTCAGGGGCAATAGCCACAACCAGCGCCACGCGTTGTGAGTGCTTTGATGGTCGTTGGATGGGTCGTTGGGTGGGTCATTGGGTCTGGACCATAGGATGAATGACATCGCCAATCTAAGTGATTACCCTACTTTATCACGCCAAATTAGCATACTGCTCTCTAAGCACATTCTTCTGCACCTTGCCCATGGTGTTGCGCGGCAACTCCTGAACCACATGGATTTGCTTGGGCACCTTGTAGTTGGCCAATTCTGCTTTGAGTGTTGCGGTCATGGCACCAACATCAAGCTCACCACCGTCAGTTGGTACGACCACGGCCACCACCGCCTCGCCAAAGTCCGCGTGAGGCACACCAATGACAGCTGACTCGAGCACACCGGGCATATCGTCAATAACCGATTCGATCTCTTTGGGGTAGACGTTATACCCCCCAGAAATGATCAAGTCTTTGCTGCGCCCTACGATAGAAAGGTAGGCATCGGGAATCTCAACCCCCTGTGGGGTTTGACCGCCCCATCGTCCAAGGTCGCCGGTCTTGAACCAACCATCACCGGTAAACTCCTCGCGGGTTTTCTCTGGCATGCGCCAGTAGCCGGCAAACACATTGGGCCCTTTGACTTGCACGTGACCAATCTCATCGGCTGCGCAGAGCTGGCCATCATCATTGACCACTCGTACACCCACGCCAGGCAAGGGCTTGCCAACCGTGGAACCGATGCGTGCACCTTCAGACGACACATAAGGATTGGAGGTCAGCATGCCCGTCTCACTCATGCCATACCGTTCAAGAATCGGCTGGCCAATGCGCGCGGCAAACGACTCGAAGGTTTCTAGCAACAGCGGCGCGGATCCCGAAACGAACAAGCGCATGTTGCGGGCAACTTCACGGTCAAAGCGTGCGTCAGCCAGCAGGCGCACATAGTAGGTGGGCACGCCCATCATGACGGTGCATTGTGGCAAATAGTGCAAAGCCTGCTCGACATCAAGCTTGGGCAGCCAGATCATGCGTGCACCGGCCATGAGCGCACCATGACAAGCCACAAACAGGCCGTGAATATGAAACATCGGCAGCATGTGCAACAGCGTGTCGTTTGAGGACCAGCCCCAGTACTGATCAAGCGTCTGCGCGTTAGAAATCAGGTTTTGCTGGGTCAGCATGGCGCCTTTGCTGCGCCCGGTGGTACCAGACGTATATAGAATTGCCGCAAGGTCATGGTCTTCAGTGGCTGCATCCTGAAACTCGCTGGGCAGGCCCTGAAGGCGATCGATCAAGCTGCCTTGGCCATTGGCGTCGAGCGTCACCACGTGCGCCACGCTAGCCTCATCAGCAAGCGTTGCCACCCACGACTCATTGCCCGGGTCACAGACCACCACCGCCGGTTCAGCATTGCCCAGAAAGTATGCCATCTCACTTTGCCGGTATGCCGTATTCAATGGCAAGTAGGTCAAGCCGGCGCGAACCGTGGCTAGGTAAAGAAACAAGGCCGGTGGCGACTTCTCTACTTGAGCAGCCACCCTCGAACCTGCGGGCAACTGCAAATCGGCCAGCCAATTGGCCATCTGCCCCACCGCCGCATGCAACTGTGCGTATGTCCATTGAGAAGTCTCAGTCTCAATCGCCACGCGCTGCGGGTCGGTTAAAAATCGCTCGCTGAGCACTGTGTAGAGATTACTCACAACCGTATCCTCAAAAAACTCGTTTCGTGTATCCCAACAAAATATCACCGCAAATGGCAACCGCCGGTACCATGCAGCCCGACTGGCTCGCCATCATAGGCCGTTGACGGGCCCGATGGTACGGGCCCAGCGCTTGGCGGGCAGTTTGTAGTGCTGCTCCAGCCAGCTCGCACGCGCCATGAGCTGATCTCGGTCGGCAAACACAGCAGGGCCCTTGAAACCCAGAACGATCTGATTGCCCTCATCAACCGGTGGCAATAGCACCAGACGACCATCAAACACAGACTGTAGGTGCTCTAAATTGCGTTTAAAACTGGCATGCTCGCCAAACAGATTGACACTGAGCATCCCTGGGGCGGTCAAACAATCAAAGCAGCCTTGGTAAAAATCCAGTGAGTCGCACACCGGCCCGAGCGCCTCGGTGTCATAAAGGTCCACCATTACCACCGCCAAACTGTTGCGGTGCGCTTGATCGGCTACCCATTTTCCAGCATCGGCCTGGTCAATGCGCACACGCCGGTGGGTTGGAAGACGGAAATACTGTTCACAGATACGGATAACAGCGGGGTTGCGCTCGACGACCCACAGCTGATGACTCAAGTGCCGGTAGCAAAAACGGGTAATGGAGCCCGCCCCCAGACCGAGCTGCCCTATACATTGATCTTCTTCTGGCTGCAAAAACAACAGCCACGCCATCAACTGTTCGGTATAGGAAAGCACGAGCTTGTCGGGCTGCCGGATCTGCATGGCGCCCTGAATCCAAGGTGAATCAAAATGCAGGTAACGTATACCTGCTTGTTCCGAGACGATGGGCTGGTCTTCGAGCGCTGACATCAAACGGCCTTTGCCACGAGGCGTGAATTCTCCATGCCACGCCTGCAACAAAGAAGCCCCAAGACCTCGAGCGCGTGGATCCGAGCCGAAGTTTAACGCTTGGCCATGTGCGCCTGGGGCCATTGAGGTCGTTGGGTGGTCATTGCCGTTTGCTTTGGCTTGAATTTACTCCTACAATGGTGGATTCGATATCGATTTTCCGGGGCTATTGAAGCCCCACAAAATCAAGCGAAACAGCGTCGCGACATCCACGCACGGTGCCAACCCGAACTGGTCTGCGAAGCTGTACACCATCCGTTTACTTTTGCCTGCTTGATCCTGTCTGGCCAATGGGCTGGCTTGGGAGTGGGCTACAGAGGGCATATCATGAAAGAAGGCATTCACCCAGAGTATCGCGAAGTCGTGTTTCTGGACCAGCAGACCGGCAACAGTTTTATTACGCGCTCGACGCTGAACTCGCGTGAAACCACAGAGATCGACGGCGTCACCTACCCCCTGTTCAAGTGCGACGTGACATCTGAGTCACATCCCTTCTACACCGGTGCGCAAACCCGTATCGTTGAGACCGGCCGCGTTGAGAAGTTCCGCCAGCGCTTTGCCCGTACGGCAGGCACCCGCAAGTCCGCCAATCAAAATGGCTGATCGCTAGCGAACCTGCACAAGCAAACGGGCAGCGATTCGCTGCCCGTTTTGTTTTGTGGTGCAGTACTTTTGGGCCCCGTTGCCTTCCTCTTTTCCGGTTCTGTCTTGTCATTTAGTATTCGTTTGTAGCAACCAGGTCAAACGTCATCCGTGTCTTTCGATCAAACTACGCCTGCTCGACTTACTGCACTAGCATCGACCCGCCTGCCTGTGGCGCTGCTAATTGGGTTGCTGTTGCTGTATGCGTTGCTCGGGTTGTTTGCCCGAGACCCCTGGAAGACAGACGATGTGGTTGGGCTAGCCACCATGTTGACAGCAGCCTCGCAAGGCGGATGGACGTGGTTGTTTCCCCATATCGGTAGCGCATCACTGCCGGAGTTCAGTCCGCTGTCGACTTGGGTCGGCGGTTTATTTGTCGAAACACTGGGCGTGACGACCTCGCCAATCGTAGCTGCGCGCTTGAGTACGTTGGCGTGGTTGCTGCTTACGGGGTTTGCACTTTGGTACGCCAGCTACCTGGCTGCACGTCGCCCTGAGGCACAGCCCGTGGCCCTGCCTTTCGGTGGTGGGCCTAACGAAGCCGCCTACGGTCGCTTGCTTGCCGACATGAGCCTGATGTTTCTGATTGCGACAGTCGGCATCTTGCTGCGCACGCATGAGACATCCGAGGCACCTGCCATTCTGGCGTGCCAGGCTTTTGCTCTGCTTGGCGCCATGCGACTGACAGACAAACCCCAACAAGGCACGGTGATTTTGGCGGCATCGATTGCTGCCGGTTTCTTTGCCGCGGGCTCAGCGGTCGGCCTACCCCTGTGGATAGCGGCGTTGATTATCGTCTTGCCTAAAACAGCACTGGCGCAACACCGTCAGCGTGTGGCAATGGCACTGGTCAGTTCGCTGCTTGCAGTGCTGATCTGGTGGCTTGTTGTACGCTTGGTCAATCCGGTGTGGGCCACAGAGTGGTGGTTCTGGAATCGCCCCCAACTTGAAATCACCTACTTTGAACGACATCTCGACGCGTGGCGTGACCTGCCCTGGTTTTTGTGGCCAACGTGGCCGCTGGCATTATTGGCGCTGTGGAACTGGCGCAAACAGGGGTTGGCCCCTCATGTATGGATACCCGGCGTCTTTGCGCTCGTTCAACTCATCAATATTTTATTGACACCTGACCCCGGTGAGATGGACTACATTGCCCTTAGCGTACCTTGTGCGATGCTAGCGGCCATGTCTGTGCCCACGCTTCGCCGCGCCGTGGTCAACACGCTGGACTGGTTTGCCCTGATGGTGTTCTCCGTGGCGGTGGTGTTGGTATGGCTGGGTTGGATCACGCAGCAAACCGGATGGCCACAAGCGCTGGCAGACAACATCGCACGACAGACCGTTGGCTATAACAGTGTTATCTCTTGGGGTGCGTTTGCCATGGCCCTGGTGATCAGCCTGGTGTGGATAAGTGCGACGATCTGGCGCTTGCGGCTGCATCCGAAATTTGCCTGGCGTGGCGCCTTGCTCAGTGCCTTAGGTCTGACCTGCACGTGGATATTGCTTGTCTTGCTGTGGCTGCCCACGGTTGATTATGTGCGAAGTTACCGCCCCATGGCACTTGAAATACGTCAGGCCATTGATGCGTCTAACCAGCAGGCCGGCAAATTCCAGTGCATTCAGGCCAGCGGCCTGACGCTTGGCCCTAGAGCATCGCTGTACGTTTTTGAAGGCATTGAAATCTCGCGCAATGAAGCCTGCCCGCTGTTGATCCAACAAACCACGCTCGAACGCCTGCAACAAGGCCTTGCTGGCTTTGATCGCCGCGCGAGCGTGTTGTGGACAGGTTCACGCGGTGCCGACCGCTTTGACCGCTATCGTGTGCTCAAGCTAACACTTAACGAAACGCCATGACGCCAGCGACACCAGCACCACACCCGCTGCGTGGGATTCTGCGGCAGTCTTGGCCTGTGCTGGTGAGCCAGTGGGCAAGCATTGCCTTTGGTGTGGTCGATACCGCCATGACCGGCCACTCCAGCCCGCAGGATCTAGCCGCGCTGGCGTTGGGTGTGGCCATCTTCATCACGGTTTTCATTGGCTTGATGGGGGTGATGCACGCGCTCATCCCGATACAGGCGCAATCCTATGGCGCGCGGCGATATGAGGAGATCGGCCAGGCTTGGAGCCAGGGCATCTGGGTCTCGCTTATCCTAACCGCGTTCGGCGCGCTGCTCATGAGTTTTCCCGATATCTGGCTATCGCTGTCGGGTCCCGTGGATCCTGTCGTGCGCGAACGCTTAGGCGACTATCTACTGGCGCTGACCTTTGGCCTGCCCGCCTCACTCATGTTTCGCACGGTTTACTCACTGGCACAAGCCGTCTCGCGCCCAAAAATGATCATGGCCATCAATCTGGGTGGCGTGGTAATCAAAATATTTTTGAACTGGGTGCTGATTTTTGGCAACCTCGGCGCACCGGCGCTCGGTGTGGCTGGCGCAGGCATTGCCTCGGCAACTGTGTATTGGCTGATGCTTGGCGTCAGTCTGTGGTGGGTGCTGCGCCAGCCTTTTTACCGACAGTTCCACCTCAAACTGCGTAAACCCGACTTCAAAGGCATCTGGGAAATCCTGCGCCTGGGCTTACCCATGGGCGCCTCATACGTGATCGAGGTCAGTGCCTTTACTTTTATGGCGTTGCTCATCGCTCAAGAAGGCACCACAGTCACGGGCGGCCATCAAATCACATCGAACCTGGCCGCGCTTTGCTACATGATGCCACTGGCCATTGGCATTGCTACAGCAGCGCAAACGGCACAGGCTATTGGTTCAGGGGATCAGGCACTGGCTCACCGCACGGGTATGACGGGCGTGGCAGTGGCATTTGTGGGGGCAGTCACCACGGCACTGGTGCTGTTTTTTGCGCGCGAGCAAATCGTTGCGCTCTACACCAGTGACCCTGTGGTCACAAGCGTGGCTTTGTCGTTGCTGGCGATCCTGCCTTTTTTCCATATCATTGACGCCATGCACTGCGCCAATGTCTATTTGCTGCGTGCCCATAAAATCGCCATGGTGCCATTGCTGTTTCAAACCGTGACGCTATCCATTATCGGCTTGGGCGGAGGCTGGTATTTCGGTTTTGGGCCAGGAAGTGGATTTCTCGAGCCACTGCGCCAGTGGCTTTTACCCAATGCGCCTGCCGGCGCCGGCACCATGTGGATGATGGCAGGACTGGGGCTATTGACGTCCGGCCTGTTGCTCTACAGCTGGTATCGCCGCATTGTGCTTAAAAAGCTCAAGCGTCACGAGCAACAACACCGTGCGACACGCTAATCGTCAAGCCGGATGAAGTGTTCGCGGTAATAGCGCATTTCATCAATGGACTCGTAAATGTCCGCCAACGCCTCATGCTTGCTTTGCTTGGTAAAACCCTTTAACAACCCCGGGCGCCAGCGACGTGCGAGCTCTTTCAAGGTGCTGACGTCAATGGTCCGATAATGAAAAAACTGCTCAAGCGCTGGCATATAGCGATACATGAAACGCCGGTCCTGGCTCACAGAGTTGCCACAAAGCGGTGATTTCCCCGGCCTGACATGCGCCCGCAAAAACGCCAGCATTTGCTGTTCAGCTTGGGCTTCGGACAAGGTTGAGGCTTTGACCTTGTCAATCAAGCCTGACTTGCCATGGGTTGATTGATTCCACTTGTCCATGGCCGCAAGCAATTCATCAGACTGATGCACCACCAGCACCGGTGATTCGGCCACCACCGTCAAGTCGGGCTCGGTCACCACAGCTGCCACCTCGATGATGCGCTCTTTTTCAGGATCAAGGCCCGTCATCTCCATGTCGAGCCAGACCAGGCGCATGTCGTTGCAGGCCTCGGCCCCTGCTTTATCCCCACTGGGGTTGTGTGTTTGAACGTCGTTGGAAGCCATGGATGAACCTATAATCAGCGCTAATATCAGATGCATTGTTTGAATTGCTTAGGTACGGATTGTCGCATATGCAAAGTAGCCTGTTGACCACGCTGTTCCTGTTGTTTCTGGCCACCAACGCGATTGTTCGCATTTGGCTGGCGCAGCGACAGATGCGCCACGTGCAAAGCCACCGTGACGAGGTGCCGCATGAGTTTGCGGACCGGATCTCGCTCAGAAGCCACCAGCGCGCGGCAGACTACACCACCGAACGCACCCGGCTGCGCATTGTGCAAAGCGTCTTTGACGTCGGGGTCTTACTAGTGCTGACCATGGGCGGTCTGCTTGGCTTCATCTATCACAGCATAGACGGCTGGTTTGCCAGCACCCTGGTGCGCGACGTGGTGGTCATTGGCGCGGTCACCCTGCTGCTCGGGTTGCTGCAGGTACCCTTTACGCTGTACCGCCAATTTCACCTGGAACAGAAATACGGCTTTAACCGCATGACCCCCAAACTGTTTGTGCTCGACAGCATCAAAGGCATGCTAGTGGGCACCATACTCGGGTTGCCTTTGCTGGCCTTGATTCTTTGGCTTATGGACAGCGCCGGCCCGGCCTGGTGGGCATGGGCCTGGGCGAGCTGGGCGGCGTTCAATTTTGCGGTGATGCTTATTTTCCCGACGTGGATTGCCCCGCTTTTTAACAAGTTCACCCCCTTGCAGGACGCCGAGCTCAAAGACCGCATTGATGCACTGGCCAAGCGTTGTGATTTTGCGATTCAAGGGCTGTTCGTTATGGACGGCTCCAAGCGCTCGGCACACGGCAATGCCTACTTCACGGGGTTTGGTAAGTCACGGCGTATTGTGTTTTTTGATACGTTGCTCTCAAAACTGTCCCCCACAGAAATCGAGGCGGTTCTGGCCCACGAACTTGGGCATTTCAAGCACAAACATATCGTCAAACGACTGGGTATGTCGTTGATCAGTTCATTCGTGATGTTTGCCTTGCTAGGCTGGTTAAGTCAGCAAGCCTGGTTCTACACCGGGCTGGGGGTCACGCCCTTGGCCAATGGCAACAACGGCATGGCATTATTGCTATTCTTCTTGGTGATTCCGGTATTTACGTTTTTGCTCACGCCTGTCACAAGCTGGATGTCACGGCGCGACGAGTTTGAAGCCGACCGCTTTGCCGCCTCGCAAAGTCAGGCCAGTGATCTGGTGTCCGCACTGGTCAAACTCTTTAATGACAATGCGGCCACGTTGACACCGGATCCCGTGCACTCGGCTTTTTATGACAGCCATCCGCCTGCGGCGATCCGCATCCGGGCGTTGGCCACTGCATGACCGAATCTGCCGTGCGCGGGCGGGTCGTCAGTGCGCACGGACGCCACTACAGTGTCGAGCTCGCTTCGGGCCAGTGCCGGCACTGCTACCCCAAAGGCAAACGCAACGAGGCCGCCGTTGGCGACTGGGTCATGATTCTGCCGCAGGGCGAGCAGGAAGGACAGCTGCAAAGCATTGAACCAAGAGACAACCTGCTTTACCGGTCCGACGAATGGCGCACCAAACAGTTCGCGGCCAATGTTGATCAGGTGTTGATCGTGGTCGCGGTCAAACCCACGTTTTCTGATGACTTGCTTGGCAGGGCCTTAACCGGCGCATGGGCCGCTGACATTGATGTCACCATTGTTTTAAACAAGGCCGATATGACCGAGGGGTTGGCCAACGCCCGAGAAAGGCTCAAACCCTATCTCGATCTGGGCATCGAGCTTATCGAAATCAGCGCTTTAGACGCCAGTGCCACGCGTCAAGCCCTGTCAGAACGCTTGCGTCACAAAACCACCTTGTTATTGGGGCAAAGTGCCATGGGCAAGTCAACACTGCTCAATGCCCTGGTACCCGAAGCGCAGGCCACCACCCAAGAACACTCTGAAGCGCTCGATGCAGGCAAACACACCACGACCACGACGCGTCTTTATCATTTGCCCGGGCTAGATGCTGATTTGATCGACTCGCCCGGCGTTCAAGCCTTTGGCCTTGCGCACTTGACCCTTGAAGACATCGAGCGCGGTTTCCCCGAGTTCACAAAACACAAGCAGCATTGTCGCTTTTACAACTGCAGCCACCACAAAGAACCGAACTGCGGTGTCTTAGCGGCGCTTGAACGCGGTGACATCGACCCCCGACGCCACGCCCTTTACTTGCGATTGTTAGCAGAAAACGCCAGTGCGAGGACTTGATAAAGGCCGTGCAGCATGGCTGCCGTGGCACCCCAGATAAAGTATTTCTGCCATGGCACAGAGTAGTAATGACGCACCGACCCATCGGGAAATTGAGCCTGATGCAAACGATAATTGGCGGGCTCGGTGATGAAAGACAGTGGCACCTCGAACACTTCAGCAACCTCAAACTCGTCGGGCGCCAACGTAAAGGATGGTGACACCAGTCCTGTGACGGGCGTAACCGCAAACCCCGTGCCGGTGTAATACCGTGGCAGGCTCCCCAGCACATTGATATGCTGTGGCGCCAGACCGGTCTCTTCATGGGTTTCACGCAAAGCGGTGGCAATAGGGTCTGCATCGGTGCTTTCTACCCTGCCACCCGGAAAACTAATCTGCCCAGCGTGATCATGCAGGTGATCTGTGCGTTGGGTCAACAACACGGTCAGGCCCGCTTCTCGCATCACCAGCGGCACGAGCACCGCCGCCTCAATGGCCTGGGCATTGACTTCGGCATATCGCGCGGCGAATGCATCGGGCAAATGCAGCGGTTCTTCTATCGAGCGACTAAGCACATCACGCAAAAACTCGGCGTGCAGGGCATGGCTTGGCACCATCCCCAAATCGTTGGAAGCCTGCTGCCAAGGCTGTGTTTGGGGGTCAAACGGCGGACGCCGGCGCGTGCGTGTTAAGCCTTGGCGGGCAGTATCGGGATTTACCGGTGTTTGCTCATCGGCACTCAACTTGGCTCCCCTTCGTGCATCTTTATGTTTTTGTTATGGAACATACGCGTATAAAACATAACCGAACAGACAACAAAAAAGCACCTCTGGGGTGCTTTTTGTTTTGCTTCACGTTGTTGACGACCTCGTTAACACAGTCATCACATTACGTGTTGTTGCGGCGCACCAGCTTTTCTTTAATACGTGCCGACTTACCGGAACGTTGACGCAGGTAGTACAGCTTGGCACGGCGAACATCACCGCGACGCTTGACGGCGATAGAGGCAATCTGTGGGGAGTACAGCTGAAAGGTTCTCTCCACCGACTCGCCAGAAGAAATCTTGCGAACAATAAATGATGAGTTCAAACCACGATTGCGCTTGGCAATCACGACACCCTCGTAGGCCTGTACGCGCTTGCGGTTGCCTTCAACCACGTTGACATTCACCACCACGGTGTCGCCGGGACCAAATTCAGGCAGGGTTTTGCCTTCGGTCACGCGAGCCATTTCTTCTTGCTCGAGTTGGGCAATCAAATTCATGAGTCAGCTCCATAAGTATCATGCTCGCGGCTGACATTGTATTTAAAAGACGACTCAACCTATTTGAGCCGTCCTAGCCGGGCAGAGGATACGCATTAATCCACCAGTATAACCCAGACTAGGCAAGTTCTGCGACCCAATCTGTTTCCTAATGGGTTTGCTAGTCTGGCGATTGGCATACCCGTCTAGCTTAGAAGCCCACCATGGCGCCAAACCACATGAGTCCTGGCACCAAGGCTGCCCAGAAGGCCACCAAGGCAATATCGCCTTTGAGCGTTGCACCCGCTTGCGCGCGTTGACGCTCACCTTTGTGTCCCTTACCGAGCAACTCGGGATTAATCATGGTGCCTGTTTGTGTGAATGCTGTCATGTTCAGTGCCCCTGTTGTTTTCGTCCGATGGGATTGCTCCCGTTTGACTGCGGATATACGTACTGTATATCAGAACAGTACTGTATGCAACAACAGTATTTAAATACAGCAAAAAACGGGCGTTTAAACAACACCACAAAAACCACCGAGACCATCACCTACAGCAACGATGGCAGCTAGCGCCATGGGCTCAAGGGATCTGAACCTGTGGCATGCGGCGCAGCATAATGTTGGTTTTACGTTTTATCCAGGCTGACCCACGATCCTGATCGTAACGACGCGGTGACGGCAGAATCGATGCCAACCAGGCAGCCTGGCGCGGGTTAAGCCGAGCCGCCGGCACCCCGAAATAATGCTTGGCTGCCGCTTCGATGCCAAACACGCCGACACCCCACTCGGCTATGTTCAGGTACACCTCTAGAATGCGCTGTTTGCTCCAAACAAGCTCAATCATCAACGCAATCACCAACTCCTGGGCCTTGCGGATGTAGCTGCGATCCGACGACAAAAACAGGTTTTTAGCGACTTGCATGGTGATCGTTGATCCGCCACGCTGGATCTCGCCCGACTCAAAATTAGCCCTGGCCGCACGCTCAATGGCCTGCCACTCAATGCCGCCATGATCCACAAACCCTGTGTCCTCCGCACTGATCACGGCGCGCTTGGCATAGCGCGATATCTCATCGTAAGGCACCCACGTCTGCTCAATAGAGCGTGGCGGCTCAAGCCTGCTTAAGCGAGCCCGCTCATCGGCCATGAAAGCGGTTTCTTGCGGGTTGAACCAGCGATACCACACCACGCCGGCAAACAGATAAGCCTGATAAACCAACACAGCGGCTACAAACCAGACCGTCAGTCGCCACACCCAGCCGCCAATCGAGCGCCTGGGTTTGCGCGCTTTTACTTTGGTCGCTGAGTTGCGTCGTTTACCCATGGCACCGATCCAACTCCCATTCAAGCAGGCGACGTTTGAGCTCACTGCCCCAGCGGAACTGGCCAATCATGCCGTCTTGGCGCACCACCCGGTGACATGGCACCACAAAGCCCAGACGATTAGCGCCTACGGCCGAGCCCACAGCCCGAGACGCGCCGGGCTTGCCTAGTCGTTGGGCCAACTCGCCATACGACACCGTCTGGCCCAGACCGATCTGCAAAAGCAAACGCCAAACCGCACACTGAAACTCGGTGCCACACAGCACCAGCGGCAAATCAAGCGAGCGTTCACTAAAAGCCCGTTTGGCCAGGCGTTGGGCCTTTGCATCATCTCGCGCGACCGCCCCCTGCACATCAACCATGGGCAAGACCCCTTGATCAGGGGGACCACCAAAAGCCAGCTCGCGCAAGCCAGTTTCATCCCACACCAGCCAAGCCAAGCCCACGGGGGTGGTGGCCTGACCGGCCATCGTTTGGCGGCTCGAAGCCAGCGCTGCGGGAGATAACTCGACAATGGTGTGCATGCGACTAGCCAATAGTGTCTGCATGCCCGCATGCTACCATCATCGAGCTCGAGAAGTTCAGGCCTGCCAACCTCGATAAACATCACGCCTGTGGCCACTTTGGACTATCCACTGCCCGCCTTCTTAGCAGTGCTAGCTGCTGCTGTTATGCACGCCACATGGAATGCTTGGGTACGTGGCGGCACCAACCCTTTGCTGCATACGTCTGCGTTGGTGATATGGACTGGCGTGTTTGCAGTGCCGTTTGTGGTCGTTTTGCCTTTGCCCGATCCGGCAAGCTGGCCCCTGTTGGGCTTATCGATCGTCATTCACGTGGTCTACTACTTCACGCTGTCACGTGCATACACCTACGGCACCTTGAGCGTGATGTATCCCATCATGCGTGGCCTGGCACCCTTGCTGGTGTCCATTGGCACATGGATCTTCATCGGCGAGGCACCTGGCACGACAGGTTGGACAGGTGTATTGCTCATTAGCCTGGGCGTTTTAGGCATTGCCTTTAAAGCCAGAATCAATGAAGCACGAACAGCCATTGGTTGGGCGCTGGCCTGCAGCGCGACCATTGCGACCTACACCATTGTTGATGGCCAGGGTGCACGCCTGTCGCAAAACCCCATCAGCTTTAGTGCCTGGCTCTTCTTGCTTGAAGCGGTTGTGTTTAGCAGCCTGTTAACCCTCGCTGGCCAAGGGCGCGCACTCGTGCAATACATCGGCACGCGTGTGCGCGCCACGGCCATGGGCGGGCTGCTTTCGGCGGCAGGCTATGCCACCGTGCTTTGGGCCATGACTCAGGCACCCATGGCTCTGGTGTCGGCCACCCGCGAAACCTCGGTTCTGTTTGCCGCGCTACTCGGTGTCTGGCTGCTCAAAGAGCGACTCACCACACGCCAATGGGCGAGCGCCTTGGTGATCGTCCTCGGACTGGTGACCCTCAGGCTCTAAGGCTTTAAGGCCTAAACCGAACTGGCCTATCTCGGCACTTTGCCTCGACTGTCAGCAGCTTTCAGAAACGCAAAATCCGCGCCTTGGTCAGCCTGTAGCACCTGGTCAAGAAACAAATGCCGATAGCCACGCTTGGCCGCGGGCACTTCGACCGGGTTGTCTTTGGCGCGCTGCGCGAGCTCTTCATCAGAAACCAGCAATGTCAGTTCACGGTTAGCCACGCTCAGGCGAATGCGATCGCCGGTTTGAGCATACGCCAAGGGACCGCCGATGGCCGATTCGGGCGTGACATGCAGGACAATCGTGCCAAACGCCGTGCCACTCATGCGCCCATCAGAGATGCGCACCATGTCTTTGACACCGGCGCGCGCAAGCTTTTGAGGGATCGGCATATAGCCTGCCTCCGGCATCCCGGGTGCGCCCTTGGGGCCGATGCGCTTGAGCACCAGAATATCCTCAGCATTGACATCGAGATCATCACGGTCGATTCGGTTAGCCAGATCCTCGACACTGTCAAACACCACCGCCCTGCCCTCGTGCTCCATCAAAGCTGCACTGGCAGCGGACTGTTTAATGATGGCGCCACCAGGCGCGAGATTGCCAGAAAGAACCGCCAAGCCACCTTGTGGGTAGATCGGGTTGCTCAAAGTCTTGACCACATCTTGCTCAAACCCAGGCCCGGCTTCGTCAATTTCCTGCCCCAAGGTGCGTCCGGTGACAGTCATTGCCTGAAGGTTTAACAATGGCTTGAGTTCGCGCAACAACGTGGCCATGCCACCAGCGGCATGAAAATCTTCCATGTAATGCTGCCCAGAAGGCTTTAAGTCGAGCAGCACGGGCGTGTCACGGCCCATGCGATCCAAGGCCTGTAAATCCATGTCTAGCCCCATGCGCCCGGCAATGGCAGTCAGATGAACAATCGCGTTGGTCGACCCGCCAATGGCCAGCAACACACGCAAGGCGTTCTCAAACGCGGCTGGCGTTAACACCTGATCAATGGTCAGGCCCGTTCGTGCCATATCAACGGCCGTGCGGCCGGTGTGCTCAGCCACCCGAATCCGGTCAGCGGTGACCGCCGGTGGCGAGGCGCCCCCAGGCACGGTCATGCCAAGCGCCTCAGCCACACAGGCCATGGTGCTGGCCGTGCCCATGACCGAACATGTCCCCACGCTGGGCACCAACTGATGGTTGACGTCTGCAACTTCCGTGTCGTCAATCTCCTGGGCACGGTAGCGAGCCCAGTAGCGCCGGCAGTCGGTACAGGCACCGACCCGCTCGCCTCTGTGGCTGCCCGTGAGCATCGAGCCCGTGATCAACTGAATAGCTGGCAGACCTGCCGAGGCCGCGCCCATGAGCTGGGCCGGGACGGTTTTGTCGCAGCCGCCAATGAGCACCACAGCATCCATGGGCTGGGCACGCAACATTTCCTCGGTGTCCATGGACATCAAGTTGCGTAAAAACATGCTCGTGGGTGCGGCAAAGCTCTCGTGCACCGAAATGGTTGGAAACTCAACGGGCAAGCCGCCCGCGAGCATGATGCCGCGTTTGACCGCCTCAATCAGCTGCGGCATGTTGCCATGACAAGGGTTAAAGCCACTGCCCGTGTTGGTGATACCGATGATTGGGCGATCGAGTGCGCTGTCGGTGTAGCCGGCACCTTTAATGAATGCTTTACGTAAAAACAGAGAAAACCCCGAGTCACCATAACTCGTGAGTCCCTTTTTAAAACCCTTGTTGTCCTGGCTCATGTTGCTTTCCTGCCTTAGCTGTCGTTAACTCAAACACTCAGCATACGACAATCGCCCGCGAGCTCAATCGGCGCATCCGTTACAGCCTGCAATTGATCAAACGTCATGCCGGCTAACATCGCCCGCACAACGAACCGATCCTGGGCCACATCGAATATGGCCAAATCGGTATACACACGGCTGACCACGCCCTGACCGGTTAACGGATAGGTGCAGGCCTTAACGAGTTTAGAGTGGCCGTCGCGGTCGGTGTGCTGCATCATCACAAACACCCGCTTGGCGCCAGCCACCAAATCCATGGCGCCGCCCACAGCTGGGATGGCGCCTGGCACACCGGTGTCCCAATTGGCCAGATCGCCATCAACTGACACCTGAAAGCCGCCCAAAATCGTGACATCGATGTGACCGCCACGCATCATGGAAAACGACACCACGTGGTCACAAATGGCTGCGCCGGGGGTCAAGGTGACCCATTCCCGGCTGGCATTGACCAAATCGGGATCGGGGCTTTGCCCATCGAGCAATGCCCGCATGCCCAGAATGCCGTTCTCGCTGTGCAGCGTCACCCCTTGTTCGGGCTTTAAGTGTTTGGCCACTCCGGTTGGCATGCCCACGCCGAGGTTGACGTAACTGTTAACAGGAATATCTGCGGCGACGACTTGCGCCAGTTGGTCACGGGATAACGGGGTCATATTCACACTCGATGACGCGTTGCACAAAAATACCGGGGGTCATGACCTGCTCGGGCGCAATGTCACCCACAGCCACAACCTCATCAACCTGCGCAATGGCCAGCTTAGCCGCCATGCACATCACCGGCGCGAAGTTTCGGCCCGCATACCGATAAGTCAGATTGCCCAGCGGATCTGCCAAGTGGGCTTTAACAAACGCCACATCAGCATGCAGGGGCTCTTCAAGCACATAGCCGCGGCCGTTGATGACCCGGGTTTCCTTGCCCTCGGCCAGACGAGTACCGAAAGCCGTGGGCGTAAAAAATGGTCCCATGCCGGCGCCAGCCGCACGCAAACGCTCAGCCAAGGTGCCCTGCGGTACGAGCTCCAGCTCAATCTCGCCGGCTCTATAGCGTTTCTCAAAGGCCGCGGCCGAGGGATTTTTAGGGTCGAGCGAGCGCGCGAAGGAGCAGATCAACTTGCGTACCTTGCCTGCTTCAATCAACTGGCTCAACCCAATGGGTCCGCCGCCGGCGTTGTTGCTCACCACCGTCAAATCCTTGGCGTCAGTCTCAAGCAACGCCTGCATCAGCTGTATCGGCGAGCCCGACGGCCCAAACCCGCCCAACAAGACCACTGAACCATCGGCAATGCCAGCCATGGCCTGACCCATTGAGTGCATCACCTTATCCATGGATAAGCCCCACGGGTATCAAACTGCACGATCTCATCTCTAACCCCCATCGCCTCTTGGCCCGGCAATACCGTTGTTGTTATTAACCCCATTGCTGCGTTTATTAGCCCGTGTCGTGGGACACCTTTGCGCGGCACTGTTCATCGGGGCTTTTGTCAAATATACGCACCGGCGATACCATTGCAAGATGTCTGAGAACATTCTTTGGATAATTGACGCATGAGTGGTTGCTCTTGCCAGCCGCCTTCATTTGACGGCACCTCGCCAACATATAAGCGTGTGTTGCTTGCAATCATTGCCATTAACGCGGTGATGTTTGTGGTGGAAATCTTCGCCGGTGCCTTTGCCGGCTCACAGGCGCTCAAAGCCGACGCGCTGGACTTTCTCGGTGATGCCTTGACTTACGGCATCAGCCTGTGGGCCATTAGCAAAAGTGTCTCCACGCGCGCGTACGCCGCCTTGTTTAAAGGCGCGAGCTTGGCGGCGATGGGGCTGTGGGTGTTCGCCTCAACAGTCTACGAGGTATTTGTACTAGCAGTACCCAAAGCCTCGGTCATGGGCGTGGTCGGGTTTCTGGCACTTGCGGCCAACCTCGTGAGTGTGTTGTTACTGATGAAGTATCGGGATGGCGATGCCAATGTGCGTTCAGTCTGGCTGTGCAGCCGCAACGATGCGATTGGCAACGTGGCTGTGATGGGCGCAGCTGGGGCGGTGTACTTTACCTCTAGCGCCTGGCCTGACCTGGTTGTGGCTGGCGCCATGGCGGCCCTGTTTCTTTGGTCATCGATGCAAATTGTTCGACAGGCGCTTGGCGAGTTGCGCGATGCGCACGCGCAACATGCGCACTGAACCACGCGTCACTGGCAGACACTCACCAACGCTCAGCCCACGGCCGCAGGTCAAGTTCAAACGCCCAGCAATCGCGAGGCTGTCGGTGCAGGTTCAGGTACTGCTCGGCAATGTGGTCGGGCTGCAATAGTCCGTCGACACCGGCATCTTCAACGCGTTGCGGTTGGGTTTGCCTAATACGCGGTGAATCAATGCCACCGTCAATGACGATGTGTGCCACGTGAACACCTTTGGGCCCTAGCTCACGCGCCATGCTCTGCGCCACTGCGCGCAAACCACTTTTAGCGGCTGCGAAGGCGGCAAACCCGTTGCCGCCACGCAAACTCGCGGTAGCCCCCGTAAATAAGATAGTGCCTGAGCCACGCGCCACCATCGCGTTGGCTGCAGCTTGGCCCACCAGAAAGCCGCCTCGTGTATGTGCCTGCCATAGCCCCTCAAAATCCGCCAGGCTCGTCTGCAGCACACTTTCACGCTTGTTACCGCCCACATTAAAAACCACCACCTCTGGCACGCCCAAACGATTTTCAACATCAGCAAACAATCCAGACACGCTCGCGGCATCAGTGACATCCACACCCATGGCGTGCACATCCAAGCCTTGTTCAGCCAGCACCTGAGCCTGTGTCAGGCCTGCTGATTCATCTCGGCGCGCCATGACCGCCGTAAAACCCGCTCGAGCAAAGACTCGAGCCAGGCCAGAACCTAGCCCGCTACCTGCCCCCACAATCAAGCACACCGGCTTATTCATCTCAACCATCTGTCGCCCCCTCGTTCTCGTCGGTCTGTATAAATTGCCTTTGCCACATCACCGCATGTCGTGTTGGATGTTTGCTTTCATCTTTACTTTTGTCTTCGTTTGCATCACTTTCTCAGCCGTCGGCTTTTGCGTGTGCGCTCAATGAAATCATTCGGCTTATCTTTGACCCACTGCACAAACCTCGCCACGGGCTCATGCGCTAGCAACCGGTCAACGGTGAAGTACTGTCGCTCAAGCTCGGTTTCAGTCAACACCGCGTGAATCTGTCTGTGACAGATTCGATGCAGAATCACCGTCTTTGTGCCCCCCTTGGACTTGGGCACCAAGTGGTGGGCATCTGCCTGCGCCGCCGGCACCGGCCGCTGACACAATGCGCAAATCGTGGCGTCGTCAGCAGACGGTCTTGGATAAGCCCCAGTATTTAAAGCCTGCTTACGTTTAATGCGACCTCGCATGCTTTTGCCAACCCATGCAATTTCAATCTGGCCCAGAAACCACCACTTGCATACCGTACACAATCTGTCCTATCCACTGCAAAACGACAGATCAAGTCGCGCGCTTGCGAATCAGGTACGTATGTTCGCCCTCAAACACTTTCACGCCATCCTGATTCCAGACCTCGGCCGCAAGCGTCAACAGGCCCGTGGTGTTCTGAGGCAAGAGCTTTGAGACCGTCAATCGCGGGTATACCGTATCCCCAGCGTACACCGGCTTGAGAAGTTTCCCACTTAATTCAACCATACCCAACAAAGAATCGGCCACTTGTTGGGGGAAGGTGCCCGCACCGGCAACCGTTTGAATCATGACCTGCATGCCATGGGCGAGCATGTGTTGATGGCCTCGGGCACGGCAATAGTGCACATCATAATGAATAGGGTCGTTGTCGCCCGAGGCCAATTGAAATGCGGCAAACAAGGCCTCGGTCATGGTGCGCGACGGGATATAAAAGACCTCGCCAAGCTCGAAGTCTTCAAAATAGCGACTTGGACCAGCCCGCAGCTGCGCGAGCACGTCAAATTTTTCTGTTGGAGCCACGTTTGCAGCTTCTCCTTAATCGGTGAATCAATAAAAGACAGGTCAGGATTTTGCGATCTAGGACATCATGCCACGCAGGCGAGGACGGTGGTAGGATGGATGATGTTGATAAAGTGCGAACACTGACGATGCGCCAACGCCCTCAAAACCCCAACATCGACGACACCTGGTTTAAACAGCAACTGGCCATGCGCAAACTCTCAGTGCGCGGACTCGCCAAGTCGCTGGACATTTCCCCGTCAGCGGCAAGCCTGATGCTGCGCGGCATCTCCAAGGTCCCAGATCATTTGGTCGCTCGCTTGGCCGAGCAATTGCTAGTTGATCCGGCCGAGATCTACCGACGCCTTGGCATGCCCACGCGGCATATCGAGCCCACCGTCACGGTCTCGCACTACCTAGCTGAAAACCGTGAAATCTGTCCGCTTGCCCCAGAAGCACGTTTTGAGGTGGCCTCACCGGCAGGTATCAGCAAAGACGGATTTGCCATTCAGGTTCAGGCCATGGGGCTTTATGAGCACTGGATGCTATTTGCCACAGGGGTCAAATGTTCCCCAGACCAAGTGCTCAACCGCCTCTGTCTTTACCTGAACACCGACAACAAGCAATACGTCGCCATCATCAGGGCAGGTTACCTGCCCGGCACCTTTGATGCTGTGTCGGCTTTCAATGACGGGACAGTGGTCAAGGATGTTCACATCGAGTGGGCCATGACCATCGCCTGGATCAAACCGGCCGTGATTTGACGGCTATCCAGACGAAAACCGCCGTACTGCGGAACCTTTCGCATGCGCTAAATGTCTACACTAAAAGCAATATGTGTTTACTTTTAAACATATATGTGTTCTTGGCATCAACAAAAGAACAGGAGGCACTGGCGTGGACACACCCAACACATTCGGCGAAGCGCTACGCCGCGATCGCAGCGCAGCACAAAAAACCCTGTCAGACTTGGCGCTAGACCTCGATATCCCGCTGGCTCAAATACGCAGCTGGGAGGCTGATGCGACCAAACCGCGCGTTCGCAAGCTCGAGCAATTGATTGCCTACTTTGGGCCGCAATCACTCATGGCCGCACACGGGCAACGTTTGTGTGAGCAAACACTTAGCGAGGGCACCAACCCGGATGAGCCTTTGAAACCCCTGATCCCGCCAGCCTACCTGCCGATCGAGTTTCATGACGACTGCATGAGGGTGCTTGGTCGGTGCCTGCCGTCGCACTTGATGTACGCGCAACATCGACTCAAGTGCCGCCGAAAGATTGTGCGCACCCCACCAGAAAAACTGGCCAAGAGTTCCGAAGCCCAACAAGAAGCCCTGCATGCCCAACAAAACCTCGAGGCGTCCTTTGACAAACTTAGCAAAGCCGTGGCTTGGTGCGTGGAGCTCGAGCTTAGCGAATCGGTGGATCGCTGAACAGGTGTGCGACAGGCGTCATCGCTAAGCGTGGCCAAAGCCAAGTGACGTTAGGTGTGCTGCGCTTGGCCATGAAGCCATGCCGGATCGACTACCATCGTCGGTCAGAACTTTAAACAGTGCTAGGATCCGAAAGAGCGATTGTGAGGATGATCTCACCGGCCTCATGTTGCAGATTGGAGGGTCGATGTTGCGGGCTTGTGGGCTTGTGGACCCTATCCCCTTACGAGGTATTGATGAAAATTCTGGTCTGGAGTGTTTTTGGGGTCCTTGCACTGCTGTGGACAGGGGTTTGCTTAATCTCGGCCGAGGTACTTCAGTGGGCATCCCAGTCACTAGCGGCAAGCAACGCATCGGCGCTTGAAACCGCGACGCACAATATCGTGATTCCACCGGCGGTTAGCCCTTTGCTTGAGCCGGCAGCTTGGGCGACTTTGCTTCAGTCGGTACAAGCAGTCTTGGCCAGCACCGCTGCCGCCATACCCTTGGCTCGGTCGGTTTTCGAGTGGCTCGTTCCTTTGGTCTGGGTTGTTTGGGCCTTGGGCCTGCTGGCCTTCATAGCCTTAGCGGTCGGGCTCAGGCTCTTGTTTAGCCGCTACTACAGCTTCGAGCGTCTTGCCCGTTGATGACCGTTAATTGGGTAGATCCGTAAAAAAACCCTGATAAATCAGGGTCTTGGCGGAGGCGGTGGGATTCGAACCCACGATGCAGTTTTGGCCACATACTCCCTTAGCAGGGGAGCCCCTTCAGCCTCTCGGGCACGCCTCCTAGACAGCGCAAACTGTCAAGAACCGAAATTCTAGCACGCCAGTATCAAGCTGGCTTGGACTCAAGTTCAAACGCTTTGTGCAAGGCACGGACCGCAAGTTCCATGTACTTGTCTTGAATAAGCACCGAGGTTTTGATTTCGCTGGTACTGATCATCTGGATATTGATGTTTTCTTCGGACAGGGTCTTAAACATCAGGCTGGCAATGCCCGCGTGCGAACGCATGCCAATGCCCACGATCGAGACTTTTGCCACATTTTCGTCGGGAATAACTTCACGGGCGCCAACAGCCGGACCAATATCCTTTTGAATCAGCTCGACAACCTTGGGAAAATCATTTCGGTGCACCGTGAAAGAGAAGTCTGTGGTGCCATCGACCGACTGGTTTTGCACGATCATGTCGATATCGATGTTGGACTCGGCAACCTTACCTAAAATCGAGTAAGCAATGCCCGGCTTGTCGGGCACGCCGAGCAATGTAATCTTGGCCTCATCACGAGTAAAGGCAATCCCTGAAACGACAGCAGCTTCCATTTGTGCGTCTTCCTCAAAAGTAATCAACGTGCCCGAGCGCTTTTCTTCTTCGAGCGGCATGTCCGGTGGCGTCAGTGACGACAGCACCCTCAAAGGCACCTGGTATTTGCCAGCAAACTCCACGGAACGGATTTGCAATACCTTGGAGCCAAGTGACGCCATCTCGAGCATCTCTTCAAACGAAATCACGTTTAGACGCCGGGCGTTGGGTTCGACACGCGGGTCCGTGGTGTACACCCCATCAACATCGGTATAAATCAAACACTCATCGGCTTTGAGTGCGGCGGCCACAGCCACGGCCGAGGTGTCCGAGCCACCACGGCCTAGCGTGGTGACGTTGCCCTCGGGGTCGATCCCCTGGAAACCCGTGACAATCACCACACCACCCTTGTTGAGCTCACCTCGAATACGGGTGTCGTCAATCTCGGCGATACGCGCTTTGGTAAAGGCCGAATCAGTGCGAATCGGCACCTGCCATCCAGCGAAACTGCGAGCTTTTACGCCTTCGGCCTGTAAGGCCAGCGCCAATAAGCCGCTAGAAGCTTGCTCGCCAGTGGCAGCAATCATGTCAAGCTCACGCCCATCAGGCATGTCAGTAATCTCGCGCGCCAGCCCAAGCAAGCGATTGGTCTCGCCTGACATCGCCGATGGGACAACCACAACTTGATGGCCAGCGGCGTGCCATTTGGCCACGCGCTTGGCAACATTACGAATCCGCTCGGTGCTACCCATGGAGGTACCACCGTATTTATGTACGATTAAAGCCATGTGAACCTTGTGGCGGGCGCAAACAAAGCGATCCAAGTAACTGCGCCCAAGTTTCAAAGCCTTACAGTTTAACGCGAAGATGCAATTGCCCGCGAATGCAAAGCACTTCAGCGTCTTGCTGCTGCCACTTTAGCTGCCGATCGTGGCCTAACGCATGCACTTGGTTGAGCTGGCGCACAAGCTCATTGACGCGTTTCTCAGTGGGCATTGTCGCGTTGGCATCGGACATCCAGACACGCAAGGCCAGCACTTGCTCATCTGGATCAAGCGCACGCCACTTTTGCAGGGACAGCACGGGCGCGACCAGCGCCGGTTGGCCGGGGTCTGTTGGCGTCACGTCACACCGCAACTCATGGACCAGCCGTTGACCATAGCGCTCAAGCAAACGACTGGCTTGGGCAGCCTGTTTGGCATGACGGCTCAAGCTACCCTGCCACGCTGGCCAATGCGTCTCTATGGCGGGCAGCACTTGGCTGCGCAAAGTGCCTCGCGCAAGCGTGGCATCGTGGTTACTGGGGTCATCGACGGGTGTCCAACCGGTGCGTTCACTGAATGCGCGTAAATAGTCCAGAATCTGATGACGAGACACGTCAAGCCACGGCCTGACCCATGTCAAACCAGCCTCATGGGTTATCGCCCGCATCGCTGCCAGGCCTTGGACCCCAGAGCCGCGCAACAAACGCATCAAAACAGTCTCGGCTTGGTCTTGTTGATGATGTGCCAGCAGCATGGCATCAACCTGATGCTCGCTTGCCAGGTCTTTTAATGCTGCCCGACGCGCCTGGCGTGCGGCACCTTCAAGCCCCAGCCCCGCATCAAGATCGACGTCAACGCGACGGACATATAGCGGCCGTTTAAGCAAATCCGCTAGCGCCTGAGCCTTTGCCTGCCATGTATCAGCCTGCTCACTGAGCCCATGATGCACATGAAACAAAAGCAAACGGTCAGGGGGCAAACCACGATCCAGACAAATGGCCATGGCACTGGAGTCAGGGCCACCGCTAAGGCCCACGGCTAGCGACAGATTCGATGGCAACGCCTCTAAAGTTCGCGCCAATGCCGTTTCAAGCACCTTGGCAACTGGCGGGTTCACGCCTACCCTTTGGCTTCCTGAAACTGGCCATAGGCCAGCAGGCGCTGCAGGCGGTGTTCGACGAGCTCAGCCGACGTCATGCCCGCGAGTTGGCGCAAGGCATCAGCCAAAGCCCGCCGCAACAGGCGCGCCATCACCTGTGGGTCACGATGTGCACCGCCAACAGGCTCATTGACCACGCGGTCGATCAAACCGAAGTCTTTTAACCGGTCAGCCGTGATCGCGAGTGCCTGCGCCGCATCAGGCGCCTTGTCGGCACTGCGCCAGAGGATTGAAGCGCAACCTTCCGGTGAAATCACCGAATAGGTGGAATACTGCAACATCAAGACCGAATTGGCAGTGGCGATGGCCAACGCCCCGCCAGAGCCACCCTCACCAATAATGGTGCTGATGATGGGCACCTTCAGTTCGGCCATGGCGTAAATGTTGCGCCCAATGGCCTCGGACTGCCCACGCTCTTCAGCACCAATGCCAGGATAGGCACCTGGTGTGTCAACAAACGTAAACACGGGCAAACGAAATTTCTCAGCCAGCCTCATGAGCCGCAAGGCCTTGCGATAGCCTTCCGGGCGGGGCATGCCAAAGTTTCTGGCGGCACGCTCCTTTGTGTCACGCCCCTTTTGATGGCCAAGCACCATGCAGGGCGAACCGTTAAATCGGGCAAGGCCGCCCACAATCGACTGGTCATCCGCGAACTGTCGGTCTCCGTGCAGTTCATGAAAATCCGTGAAGATCTCACGCACATAGTCCAGCGTATAGGGGCGCTGGGGGTGGCGCGCCACCAAAGCCGTTTGCCAAGGTGTGAGCTTGCCGTAGATATCTTTGGCCAGCGACTGGCTCTTTTGCTGCAACCGAGTGATCTCTTCCGAGATATCGACAGCCGAATCAGCCTGCACGTAGCGAAGCTGCTCGATTTTTTGTTCCAGCTCGGCTAGCGGCTGTTCGAATTCCAAAAACGTGTTGCGCATTGGTCTGTTGATGTCCTTGTTTCGCGACCCGCATATCGCGCCAGTTTAACCTGTTAAATCAATCAGTACTCAACCGGAATCGGGTCCAGGCTGCGCCACAGATACCAGGTCGCCACGGTGCACCAAGGGTGCCAGCCTTGAGCCACATCACGTGCTTCATAGCGCGAGACGGGCTCGCCACTGAAATAAAGTAGTGAGATAGCCCGCAAAAGCCCGATGTCGTCTAGCGGCAGCACATTCGGGCGCTGCAGATTAAATATCAAAAACATCTCGGCCGTCCAGCGGCCAATGCCACGAATATCCGAGAGCTGAGCGATCACCTCGTCATCGGTCATCTCAGGCCAACGGGTTGGGCGCACTTGTCGGTTCTTGAAATGTGCAGCTAAATCCAAGATGTATTCGGTTTTACGACCCGACAAGCCGCTTTGGCGCAACAGGTCCGGCCCAGCATTGATGACCGACGTTGGCGTGAGCCGACGTCCACAGTTTGCCAGCACACGCTGCCAGACAGACTCGGCGGCTTTGACCGAGATTTGTTGCCCCACAATTGAGCGGGCCAGTGTCACAAACGGGTTGCCGCGCGACTGCAGCCAGACATCGGGATGCTGCGCGATCAAACGGCGCATGATCCGGTCGCGCTTGCCAAGCGCGGCCACCGCCTCATCCCAGTACTCGGGCTTGCCATTGGCCTGATGCACGCGACTAACCATAAGGCTTTAACCTCGGCGCCATTGCGTCAAACCACCCGCACGGTCTTCCAGCAAGACGCCAGCCGCAGTTAACTCGTCGCGAATTTGGTCGGCCAGCTGGAAATCTTTTTGTTTTTTGGCGTCAGCGCGCTGTTGCACTTTGTCGTCTATCTCCTGGTCTGAAAGCACAGGGGTCTGAGGCACAGGCTCAGATGCGCTTTCAGATTTGGACGCTTGCCCTTCTTGCTGCTGTTTTTGCTCGGCCGCTTCGATGGCGCGTTGCGTGTAGCGCGTGGGCTGCTTGAAATAATCGCCCGGGTCGGCTGTCAATAGGCCCAGCACATGGCCCAAAGCCAACATCAAGCCGCTGGCATGGGCATCTTGTGCCCGGTTGGCCTGGCTGGCTAACTCGAACAGCACCGAGACAGCACCTGCGGTATTGAAATCATCGTCCATGGCGGCTTTGAACTGCGCCGCGGCACCTGAGTCCCAGTCAATCTCGACTTGCGCGGCAGGCACCGCCTGCAGTGTTTGGTACAGGCGGTCAAGTGCGGCTTGTGCGTCGGCTAGGTTGCGCGGCGTGTAGTTCTGCGCACTGCGGTAATGGTTGCGCACGATAAAGAACCGCAGCATCTGGGCCTCACGCACGTTGGCGTGGTAGTTAGCTTCACCTGCCGATACCTGCCCATCAACGGTGTCGCGAATGGTTTTAAAGTTACCTAGTGACTTGGACATCTTCTCGGCATCGACCATGAGCGAGCCACAATGCATCCAGGTATTGGCCAGTGGCGTCTCAAACGCCCCTTCCGATTGCGCGATTTCATTCTCGTGGTGCGGAAACTTCAGATCCGGCCCCCCGCCATGGATGTCTAGCGGCAAATCCAGCATGGCCCGACTCATGGCGGAGCACTCGATATGCCAGCCAGGCCTGCCGGCACCAAAGGATGACGGCCAACGCGACTCAGCCGGCTCGTCTTGCTTGGCTGCTTTCCACAACACAAAATCCAGTGGATCGCGCTTGGCGCTTGATACCGCCACACGTTCACCGGCTCGCAAATCATCGAGTGCCTTGCCAGAGAGCTTGCCATAACCGGGGAACTGTCGGACCGCAAAATTCACGTCACCATCATCGGCCTGATAGGCCAGATCCTTTTGTTTGAGGGTCTCGATGATTTCAAGCATTTGCGGCACGTAGGCCGTGGCACGTGGTTCCTGATCGGGCGGCAGTACGTCAAGCGCACGCTCATCGGCGTGCATGGCATCGATGAAGAAACGTGTCACATCGGAAATCTTTTGCCCAGTCTGCACGGCACGGTGGATGATTTTGTCGTCGACATCGGTAATGTTGCGGATATACGTGAGCTTATAGCCAGAGGCTCGCAGCCAGCGGGCAATCACATCAAAACTCACCAGCATGCGCGCGTGCCCAAGGTGGCAGTAGTCATAGACCGTCATGCCACAAACATACATACCCACTTCGCCCTCGCGCACTGGCTTAAAGGGACGTTTTGTGCGGGACAAGGAATCGTAAATTTGAAGCATGGCCAGAAAGGAAGCGTGGGAATGAACAGAGCTAAACGTGTGCAGCAGGGCTGCAAGAGCATCGCAAAGTGCTATGGAGCCGTCACTGGCTTACACACGGGTATCGAAGCCTCGTGGCATTTGCCGTTAGGATAGATACAATATGAGTCAGTATAACCAATGCACACTCATGCCATTCTTATCAAACCTATCTAAATCAGAGCTTCGCTTTACGGTGTTTGTGCTCTTGTTGACGGCCACATTGTCCTTCGGTCATGCGGCGTTGGCGCAAACAAATGAGCCACGCGACCGCGGTTGGAATGCGCTGGCTGACGTATTGGATGTCCTTACACCCTCCGTTGACACGGAAAACCCGCCTTCGGGTGAAGAAATCAACCAGTCAATTCAACAGCAAATTGATCGCCGACAGGCTCAAGCAGCGCTCAAAGCCATTGAGGCTCGACAAGCACAACTGGCCAACGACCCATCACCAGGCACAGACGTGCAACTGATGTTTCAAAAAGCCCGGGCACTAGCTGAACTTGGCCGCAGCGCCGAGGCAGAAGCGGTATACCGCGACATGACGGTGAGGTTCCCCGAGTTGGCTGAGCCGTGGAACAATCTCGCGATTTTGTATATCAGCCGCAATGATCTTGACCAGGCACGCTTAGCCCTTGAGGCTGCGATCATGAATAACCCTCGGTATACAGACGCCATCAGTAACCTGGCTGACTTGCAACTGTTAATGTCGCTACGCGACTATGAAAAAGCCGCGGCATTAGGTAACCAAAAAGCGCGTCAGCGGGCTCAAGCGCTACGTCAGTTTCTTATTGATATCAACCAACCATGACAAATTTTGCAATGAATAATCGCCTATTTGCTGGTCTTGCGAGATGTTCAACCGTACTCATCTTGTTAACCGCATTTCTCCTCGGGTCACCTGCTGTGGTGGGTCAGACCCTTTCTCAAAACACTCAAACCAATCAGGACAATTCATCCATGAGCACATCACCACGCGTCAAACTGAACACCACGGCCGGCGACATTGTTATTGAACTGAACGCGGCTGACGCCCCAAAATCAACCGAAAACTTTTTGACCTACGTGCGCGATGGCTTTTATGACAACACCATCTTTCATCGCGTCATTGACGGTTTCATGATCCAGGGCGGTGGCTTTGAGCCAGGCATGAAGCAAAAAGACACGCGCGCGCCCATTGAAAACGAAGCCAATAATGGGCTTAAGAACGACAAGTACACGCTTGCCATGGCGCGCACCAACGACCCACACTCCGCCACGGCCCAGTTCTTTATCAACGTGGCCAACAACGACTTTCTGAACCACACCGCGCCTACAGCCCAAGGCTGGGGTTATGCCGTGTTTGGCAAAGTTGTCGAGGGTGAAGACGTGGTGGACCAAATCCGCGGGGTCAAGACCGGCAATGCAGGCTTTCATCAAAACGTGCCCACAGAAGATGTCGTCATCGAGAAAGCCACCATCATTGAATAAGCTGACGGTGCAGGGGCCAGTTTGGCTGGCCTCTGATATTCATCTCGGTGCAGACAACCCTAAAACCGCCCATGCGTTTCACGGGTTTCTGGATCAGGCAGGCGCCCATGCGGGCGCCTTGTTTTTGTTGGGCGATATTTTTAATGTCTGGATTGGCGACGATTGGGCCAAGCAGGCACCCGCCTGGCTGCAGGACAGCCTGACAAAAATCGCTCAAACAGCGGCAAAGATTCCGGTTTGGCTTGGACATGGCAACCGGGACTTTTTGATGGGCGAACCACTGGCACAGCAGCTCGGTGCCAGATTGCTCGCTGAGCAGGTGTTGCTCGATGTCGATGGCCAACAGGTTCTGCTGGCCCATGGCGACGAGTTTTGCAGCACAGACAAGGCCTACCAACGCTTTAGGCGTGTGGTTCGAAATCCCTGGATTCAGGCACTTTACTTAAGCCTGGGCATCAAACAGCGGCTAGCCATTGCCAATCGCGCCCGCCGCAGCAGCCAGCAGGCGCAGTCACGGCCCAACGCCGTCTACCACGACGTCAGCCTCGATACGGTCGCTCATGCGCTTAAAGCCGCGGGCACCCGCACCCTGATTCACGGCCATACCCACCGGCCAGGGCACTTTGTCGACCAGGTTCAACACCAGTCGGTCGATCGCTGGGTCTTACCGGACTGGGAGGCAGACCATCTCAGCCCCTCTGAAACTGCACGCGGTGGCGGGCTGATAATCGATGCCAACGGCATACACACGGTTGGCCTGCAGCTACCACCTACCAAAAGATAAAGTAAGCGACGGCCAGCCCCAGCACAATGCGATACCAGCCAAAGGCTTGGTAGGTGTGGCGTGCCAAAAACGCCAATAACCCGCGCACGACAAACAATGCGGTAATAAAGGACATGGTGAACCCGACCGCAATGGCCATGATGTCTGTCTGCGACAACTCTGCGGCATGCTTGTATGAGTCATAAATGGCCGCCGCAAACATGGTGGGCATCGCAAGAAAAAAAGAAAACTCAGTGGCTGTCTTGCGCTCAATGCCGGCGATCATCCCACCAATAATGGTCGCACCCGAACGCGATGTGCCAGGGATCATGGCCACACACTGCGCGCAACCGACAGCCAGTGCCTGTTTCCAGGAAATGGTCTCAAGCGACAGCGCCGTGGGTGAACGACGCAAGGCATTCGGCCTCTCGACCCAAATCATGATGATGCCCCCGAGCACGAGCATCACCACCACCACACCAGGATGAAAAAACAACGCCTTGATGGCCGAGATAAAAATGCCGCCAATAATGGCCGCCGGCAAGAACGCAATCAATAAAT
Organism: Burkholderiaceae bacterium; assembly: GCA_965659885.1. Taxonomy (GTDB): domain Bacteria; phylum Pseudomonadota; class Gammaproteobacteria; order Burkholderiales; family Burkholderiaceae_B; genus Algicoccus. The sequence continues at coordinate 93,182 of CBFHXV010000001.1, forward strand.
TGCGCATCAGTGCCAGCTCCACCACATCACGCTTGAGGCTTCCAGACAGCAGTTGCCAGACCCGCTGACGAAATATCCAGACCACCGCCAAAATAGCGCCAAGCTGAATCACCACCTCAAAAACCTTGCTCTCCGTGGACTGGAAATCGATCCAGGCACCCACCAGAATCAAATGCCCGGTGCTTGAGACAGGCAAGAACTCTGTAGCCCCCTCGACAATACCCAGCAAAAAAGCCTTCAGCAGGTGCCATGTGGATTCGTTCAAACCGTCTCTCCTGGTGAACTGTCATCGGTTTTTGGGGTTTTTTCAACATGAACCATGGCGATGCGCCGCCGCTCCAGGCGCGCCACACGAAACGTAATCGTGGCCGAGGGCGAGTCTAACTCGCAACGATCACCGACGCTGGGCAACTGGCCGAAATGATTTAGCAGGTAGCCAGCCAGGGTGGTGTAGTCCTCATCCTCATTGACCAGCCCATCGGTTTGCAATACTTGCTCGAGCAGGTGCAGATCAGCGGCACCATCCATGCGCCAGCGATTCTCGCCATCGGGCACGACATCGGGCGTCTCATCCTCATCGGGAAACTCCCCGGCAATGGCCTCAAAGACATCAATAGGCGTCACAAGGCCTTCTAAGGTGCCAAACTCATTGGCCACCAGAACCAGCTGGCCCTTCGCATGCTTTAAGGTGTCAATTAAACGGATGATGCTGATGGTGTCGTGCACGACAAGCGGCTCACGCAGTCTTTTTTCCCGGATATGGCCGTGTGTGAGCAAATCGGTAATCATGCGCTTGGCACGGCCAATGCCAACGATGTTGTCAAAGTTGTCCCGACATACCGGGAAAAAGCTATGGGGTGCGCGCTCAATTTGCTGTCGAATCACATCGGGATCATCATCGATATTGATCCAGGAGACATCCGTGCGAGGCGTCATAATGGATCGCACGGTGCGATCAGCCAGCGTTAAAACACCACTGACCATGTTGCGTTCCTCCACACCGAAGGTGTCGCTTTGCTCGGGCGAGTCCCTGCGCTCTTTGCGTTCTTTTTTCTCTTTACGAGCGCTGTCCTCAGCCTCTGGTGGCGCAGCCTGATGCCCAAGCAGTCGCAACACGGTCTCGGCGGTTCGCTCGCGCATCGAGCCGCTGCCAAACTCATGGGTCTGGCTGCGCGGTGCCAATGCGTTCAGTGTCGCCACGGCCATGGCAAACAAAATGGCCGCGTACAGATACTCTCGAGGCACACCCAACCCAAAAGCCTCAATGATCAGTGACATCCCAACGAGCCATACCGAACTCCAGCACAACACAACAACCGAGGCGCGCGACTGCACAAATGTCATCAGCGGTTGAGCCGCGAGCACCAACACCACGGTGGCAGCAACTGCTGCCAACATCATGGCAACCAGATGATCCAACAGACCAACAGCGGTAATCGCTGCATCAAGCGAGAATGCCAGCTTAAGCACGAGCACCTGAATAAGCACCACACCAAAACGGGAAAACGCCGTGGCTTGGCTTACTGTCACTTGTTTGCCTGCCAAGCGTTCGTGCAACGCCAGGCTCGCCTTGGCTATCAAGAAAACGCCTGCCGCCAACAAGGTCAGGCCACTGACTGACACGGTCATGGACCCTACCGACCAGACGGGGCTGGCGAACTGCAACAACCCCACAAGGCCGGCTAATAGTGCCAACTGCACCAAGAGCCCTAGCACCAAACCGATGAGCCTGACACGCTTGTGTTGATTTGGCGGCAGTTTCTCAGCCAAACTGCCAACAAACAACAGATTGTCGATACCCAGCACGATTTGAAGCGCCACCAGCACCACAAACCCGACCCACACGCTGGGGTCAAGCAGCCATTCCATTTACGACCTCAGCGACATTAAAGAGACAATCAAACTGAATGTTGGCGCATCAAGACCCATTGCTGACGTACCGCAGGATTTGAGGGAACACCTTGGGGGTGGCCGCGACCACACTGCCCGATGTCATCCACTCTTGCTCACCATCAAAGTCAGCCACCAGGCCACCGGCTTCAAGCACCAGCAAACCGGCTGCCGCCAAGTCCCAGGGCTTGAGGTCAACCCCGCAGAAACCGTCCAGACGCCCTGCCGCCACATAGACCAGGTCAAGCACAGACGAACCCGTGCGACGCACACCAGCGCTGTCGTTGGTGAGCTTGCTTAGCATCGGGGTCTGGGCATGAGCGGGGCCTGCCGATCCGGGCCAACGCGCACCGAGCAAAGCGTCGGCCAACTGCAATCGGCCCGAGACCCGAATGCGGCGGTCATTTAAAAAAGCGCCACCCCCACGGGTGGCCGTGAACAATTCGTTTCGGCTCGGATCATAGACGAGCGCGTGTATCATCTGACCACGGTGACGCAAAGCCATGGAGACGGCGTAAATCGGCATGCCGTGAATAAAGTTGGTGGTCCCATCGAGCGGGTCAATGACCCACTCATACTCGGGCGCGCTGCCATCGGCCGGGTGATGCACTTTGCCTGCCTCTTCGGCTAAAAACGCGTGATCGGGGTAGGCGGTGTGCAAGATATCGATAATGGCTTCTTCGCAAGCATGATCGACTTCAGTTACAAAGTCTCGTGCGCCTTTGCGTGTGATTTGCAGCCGCTCGGCATCGAGACTGGCGCGATTGATAATATTGCCGGCGCGGCGAGCCGCCTTGACGGCCGTGTTAAGCATGGGATGCATGTGATCTACTATTTTTATCGACGTTAAACCTTGGATTTTAGATGACTTCCGCCTTCTCTCGGGTCCGATTCGTACTAACCGAACCCAGCCACCCGGGCAACGTGGGCTCAGCGGCCCGTGCAGTAAAGAATATGGGCTTTGACGACTTGTGGCTAGCTGACCCGCAAAAGCCTGACATGGCCCAAGCGCCCGAGGCCGTCGCCATGGCATCAGGCGCCACTGACGTTCTAGACGGGCTGCAAACCGCACCCTCGCTTGGCCAGGCGCTTGGGCCCGTGACGCTGGCCTTTGCCATGACCGCGCGCGCCCGTGACCTAGGGCCGCCCCCATGCGATATTCGCCAGGCCGCTGAACTGGCTCGCGAACATCTGCACCAGCATCCCAATGGGCGCGTGGCCATGGTTTTAGGTTGCGAACGCGCGGGCCTGACCAATGAACAAGTCGCCTTGTGCCAGCGTGTGTGTCATATTCCGGCCAACCCACGCTACAGCTCATTAAACGTCTCACAAGCGCTGCAACTGGCTGCCTGGGAGCTTCGCTATGCACTGATCAGCCCCGATGAGCGGCTGCCGAGCACCCCAGATGTGCACCCCGACCCCGGCAAATCGCCTGCCACGGGCGAGTCGATACAGGCGTTATTCGCGCACCTTGAGCAGGCGCTCGTCACGGTTAAGTTTCTTGACCCTGCTCACCCCAAAAAGCTCATGCCACGCATGCAGCACCTGCTGCAGCGCAGCGACCTGACGCAAGACGAGGTAGACATGTGGCGCGGTCTATGCACCGCGATGATCAAATCGGCTCGCCAGCATAAAAACAATTGAATGCAATAAAGCCCTAAGGCGTCATAGAAATCAGCGAACCCAACAGGGACTCGGCTCGCGGGCAGCGGCGCCTTCAGTTACGATGCGTGCATGTTTACCCGAATCAAAGAAGACATCCGGTGCATTCTCGATCGTGATCCCGCGGCTCGCAGCCGGCTGGAGATCGTGACCTGCTATCCCGGCCTGCACGCCATCTGGATGCATCGTGTTGCCCACCGTCTGTGGGTGAGCCATTGGCACTGGCTAGGACGCTTGGTGTCGCACCTTGGGCGTGTTTTCACGGGCATAGAGATCCACCCGGGCGCTACACTCGGTCACCGGGTTTTTATCGATCACGGCCATGGCGTGGTGATTGGAGAGACCGCCGAAGTGGGCGATGACTGCACCATTTACCAAGGTGTCACACTTGGTGGCACGCGACTTTACAAAGGCCAAAAGCGCCACCCCACGCTTGGCAAAGGCGTGGTTGTAGGGGCAGGCGCCAAGGTGCTCGGTGGCTTTGAGGTGGGCGACGGTGCGCGTATCGGGTCTAACGCCGTGGTGGTCAAGCCTGTGCCTGCCGGCGCCACCGCTGTGGGCAACCCGGCACGCGTGATCTTGCCGCACGATGACAGCAGCCAAGCCTCTGAGCCCAAGACCGCAGCCGCCTCGGGTGCAAGCACAAGACCCATCGCCGATGACGAGTGTGCTCGCGACAGCCTAGACACCAAACCGCTGCAAGACATGCTCGCAGCACAGTCCACTCGGTCTGAGAACGCCTCAGCTGAACACGAAAGTGATGCCTTTAGCGCCTATGGGGTTAATGCCGGCGACACTGACCCCCTCGTGCGCGTATTGCACGAATTGATCGACCACACGGCCAAGCAAGACGCCCGTATCGCACAACTGTGCCGCACCATCGAGTCCATGGGCAAACGGGTCAACGGCGGGCCTGATGATGAGCTTGATGCAGACCGACTAAACAAACTGGTCGACTAAAACGCCAGGTCCAGCCCGGTTAAACGTTTGAGTTCGTCAGCGCCAGCACCTGAACAGTCATCAACCACTCGAACCACGCCATCGCCCTCGATCTGAAACACCGCGTAATCGGTGTAGATGCGAGAAACACACTTTAGGCCCGTTAGCGGATAGGTGCACTGGTCAACGAGCTTGCACTGACCATCGCGCGTTAAAAGCTCCATCGTGACGTAGACCGCACGCGCGCCTGCGGCCAAGTCCATGGCGCCACCCACGGCAGGAATGGCATCGGGCTCGCCCGTATGCCAGTTGGCCAAGTCACCGTGTCGCGAGACTTGGAAAGCGCCCAACACACAAATATCGAGATGACCGCCACGCATCATGGCAAATGAATCGGCGTGATGAAAAAAGCTGCCGCCCGGCAGTAGTGTCACCGGCTGCTTGCCGGCATTGATGAGATCCCAGTCCTCTTGGCCTTGCTCGGGCGCAGGACCCATGCCAAGCACCCCATTCTCGCTATGCAAAAAAATCTCTTTGTCTTTGGGCAGGTAATTCGCCACCTTGGTTGGCAGGCCAATACCAAGGTTCACGTAGGCACCTTCAGCAATATCCTGGGCCAGTCGCTCGGCGATTTGATCTCTGGTTAAACGTTGCATATCTGTCTCCTACGACTGGACCTGAACCACGCGTTGCACGAAGATGCCGGGCGTGACCACGGCCTCGGGGTCAATTTCACCGAGCTCAGCGATTTCATCGACCTCAGCCACCGTCATGCCGCCGGTCGTGGCATGCACCGGCCCGAAGTTGCGGGCGGTTTTGTTGTAGGTCAGGTTGCCCCAGCGATCGCCACATTTGGCCTTGATAAACGCCACATCGGCTTTGATGGGCGCTTCAAAGAGGTAGTCTTGGCCATCGATGGTGCGCACCTCTTTGCCCTCGGCCAACATCGTGCCCACACCGGTGCGAGTGTAAAAACCACCAATGCCAGCACCGCCGGCCCGCACCCGTTCAGCTAGTGTGCCTTGGGGCACAAGCTCAAGCTCAAGCTTGCCCGAGCGGTAAAGCTCGTCAAAAACGTAGGAGTCAGCCTGACGCGGAAACGAGCAGATGATTTTGCGGACGCGGCCAGCCTTCATAAGTGCAGCCAAGCCGATTTCGGCATTGCCCGCGTTGTTGTTGACGATGACAAGGTCTTTGGCGCCTTGCGCGATCAGCGCGTCTATGAGCGCCATGGGCTGGCCCGCACCGCCAAAGCCGCCCACCAGTACCGTTGAGCCATCTTTGATGTCGGCAACCGCCTGCTCAACGCTAGGTACGATTTTATTGATCATGGTCCACCTGTTGTGCAATGAATGGATGGTGTCGAGTCTACATTGACAAACAACTGTGCGGTGATATTGCACACCGTCGCAAAGAACTGCTTGAGTCAAGAGCTGCACTGACCAAGCTGCATTGACGTGGAACCGCTTTAACCTGCAGCACCTTTTGCCCGGAACACTTTTAACGAACGACAGCGGTGACAGCTATACTCGACCTTGAAGATACGATCCGGATATCTTTGATCAATCTGACCCCACCTGACACCCAACCGTCATGACGCAGCAAAACCCTGACAGCGCCAAGCACACCCCCATGATGCAGCAGTTTTTCCGGCTCAAGGAACAGGCCGGCGAGATGCTGCTGTTTTACCGTATGGGTGACTTCTACGAGCTGTTTTACGACGACGCAGAAAAAGGCGCCAAGCTGCTGAACCTGACGCTGACCAAGCGTGGCACCTCAAACGGCGCCCCCATTCCCATGGCCGGTGTGCCGGTGCATGCTGTCGATCAATACCTGGCCAAACTTGTGGCCGCTGGCGAGTCGGTGGCCGTGTGTGAACAAATAGGAGACCCAGCGACCAGCAAAGGCCCGGTTGAACGCCAAATCGTTCGCATCATTACACCAGGCACCCTGACCGATGAAGCGTTATTGCCGGGCAAGTCCGACCGCTGTCTGGCTGCGCTTTGGCAGCCCACACGTGGGAACAAAGCCGGCGCACAAACAGGCCTGGCTTGGTTAAACCTGGCCAGCGGCGAGTTTCGTGTCACTGAATGCAGCCCGGAGCTGATGGTCGCTACGCTCGAGCGCATCGCGCCGGCCGAGCTGATACGGTCCGAAGACGCGCCCGCACCCGAGGTGCGTCATTGCTGCATGACCACGGTGCCGCCCTGGCACTTTGAACGCACAGATGCTGAACAACAACTGCTTGAGCATTTTTCCGTGACCTCACTGGCTGGGTTTGACGTCACGGATCTGGATGCCGCTATTTGCGCGGCTGGCGCTTTGCTGCGTTACGCCATCCGCACCCAGTCCCAATCCCTGCCCCATGTACAAACGCTGACAGCCGAACGTGCCGGGGAGTTTGTCTTGATGGACCCGGCCACGCGTCGCAATTTGGAGATCAGCGAAACCATCAACGGCCAGCCTGCGCCCACGCTGTTCTCTTTGCTCGATCACTGTGGCACGCCCATGGGTAGCCGACTGCTCAGGCGCTGGCTTCACCAACCCTTGCGAGACAATGCGCCCATTGAGCGGCGTCAACAAGCCATTGCCCAACTGCTCGGCAGTCAAGTCACAGGCGCTGGTCTGTCCAGGTTAAGAGAGCAACTGAACCGCTGGCCAGACCTCGAACGCATGGCCAGCCGCCTGGCGCTGCGCTCGATCAAGCCGCGTGAGCTTGCGAGCCTGCGCGATGCCTTGACGGCCCTGCCCGAGATGCAAACCACGTTGTCGGCCTTTGACGACGCAGCGGGTTCCCGGCTCGGTCAATTGCAAGCTGATCTGGCGCTCGACCCCGCCGTTGCAGAACTGCTGAGCCAGGCGGTGGCAAGCGAACCCGCCGTGCAAATCCGTGATGGTGGTGTCATCGCACCTGAGTATGACGCTGAACTAGACGAGCTACGGCGCCTGTCGAGCGATCAAGGCAACGTGTTAGTTGACATCGAGTCGCGCGAGCGCGAGCGTACCGGCATAGCCAATCTGCGGGTTGAGTACAACCGGGTACACGGCTTTTTTATTGAAGTCACCAAAAGCCAAATCGACAAAGTCCCGGATGACTACCGGCGGCGACAGACACTAAAAAATGCCGAACGATTCATCACGCCTGAACTCAAGACATGGGAAGACAAAATCCTCTCAGCTCAAGAGCGCTCACTGGCGCGCGAGAAATGGCTTTTTGAGCGCCTGCTTGATGAACTGCAGCCCTCAATCACGGCACTGATTCGCGCGGCAGCGGCATTGGCTGAAGTGGACGCACTGGCTTCACTGGCCCATCACGCTGAAATGAACGGTTGGGTCGCACCCGAGTTGCTCGAGCACCCCGCCATTGAGATTGAAGCGGGACGTCACCCCACAGTGGAACACACGATTGAACGCTTCACGCCCAATGATTGCGACTTAAGTGCGCAACGCTCGATGCTGATTGTCACGGGACCCAACATGGGCGGTAAGTCGACCTACATGCGACAAGTGGCCTTGATTGTGTTGCTTGCCCGGATTGGCAGCCATGTGCCCGCAGCACGGGCTCGCATCGGCACCATTGATCGCATCTTCACGCGCATTGGCGCGGCCGATGATCTGGCCGGTGGGCGTTCTACTTTCATGATGGAGATGACCGAAGCCGCCACCATCCTGTCAGCAAGCACGCCTCACAGCTTGGTCATCATGGATGAGATCGGACGCGGCACCTCAACCTATGATGGCTTGGCGCTGGCTTGGGCCATTGCCAATCGGTTGCTCACACACAACCGCGCGTTGACGCTATTTGCCACGCACTACTTTGAAATGACCCGACTGCCCAATGACAATCCGTGTGCGGCCAACGTGCATTTGGCTGCCACCGACTCACAAGGGGGCATTGTGTTTTTACATGAAGTCAGGGATGGGCCGGCAAGTCGTAGTTACGGCATACAGGTGGCACAGCGTGCAGGCGTACCCGGCGCCGTCATCCGTCAGGCAACCAAAGAGCTACAGAAACTCGAGTCGCTTGGCGCGCCTTCGCCGCAACTTGGACTCTTTGGTGGCGGTGGTGGCGATGGCACGACTTCAGATTCGTCTGCAATCGAAATCGCGCATCAGCCGGTGATAGAGGAACTGTCAGCGCTCGACCCGGATTCGCTAACGCCTCGCGAGGCCTTGCAAGCCCTCTACACCCTGAAATCATTGCTGAACTCATGACACCTACCTTCATGACACACACCCCCTTGGCCATGCTCGGCGGCATGACAGCAGCCCACTTCATGCGCCACCACTGGCAAAAAAAGCCGCTGCTGGTGCGTCAGGCATTTCCAGGGCTCGTGCCACCAGTCAGTGCAGCCAACCTCAAAAAACTCAGCAAACAAGACGATGTTCAGTCAAGGCTGATCTGGCAAGAGCAAGGCCAATGGCAAATGGAGCACGGACCATTTAGACGGCTACCCAGCCCCAAGGCGCCTAACTGGACACTGTTGTTGCAAAGCCTGGACATTCACGATGACCTGGCCAGTGAACTGTTGCATCGATTCAACTTCATACCGACAGCCCGGCTCGACGATTTGATGGCCAGCATCGCCACCAAAGGCGGTGGCGTGGGTCCACACTTTGATAGCTACGATGTGTTTCTGATTCAGGCCCAAGGCCAGCGCCACTGGAAATATGGCCAGCAAAAGGATTTGTCGCTCGTCGATGGCTTGCCACTAAAGATCCTGCGCCACTTTGAGCCCGAACAAGACGCCATTCTTGAGCCGGGCGACATGCTCTATCTGCCACCCCATGCCGCGCACGATGGAATTTCGCTCACCGATGACTGCATGACATTGTCCGTCGGGTTTCGGGCGCCGGACATGGCCACACTGGCCCAGGGCATGCTCGAAGCCGCTGCCGAACAAATCGCCGCCCGCGAACACGGCGCAAGCAGCCCCATGGCGGACCCGCCTTTGGCCGGCCCTGACTTGGCCGCCCGATTTAAAGACCCCTCCCAACCGGCCGTTGGCATGCCTGCCGAATTACCCCAACGACTGGTTCAAGCCTGCGTCGATGTCGTAAAACGCTTGCCCCTTGACGAGCAATTGGCGCATCGATTTCTCGGCTGCTGGTTAACGGAGCCCAATGAACTGGCGGTGTTCGATGCGACAGACAACGACGTGACATTGAAAGCCGGTGCCACGCTCGTTTTGGACCGGCGCACACGCATGCTGTATCGCGCAGCACATCTGTTTATTAACGGAGAATTGGCGCCGGTTCGCGCGACGGCGCCGTTAAAGACGCTGGCCAACGCAAGAAGGCTCATACTTAAGCCCGCCACCTTGCGGGCCCTGTCCAATGAGGCTCAAGACTGCCTGCTCGATTGGATAGAGGCAGGCTGGATACATCAGCATGCATCAGACATTTGAGTTAAACGTTGCGGTCGACCCCGACCCCAAACGGGCCTAATTTTGACGCGTGCTAGCACCACTTAATCGTCTTTGTACGGCCCTAAGCCAAGTCCAATGGGTGCCGGTGCCGCCTCGACGAGTTTGGTGAATATTCGAGAAAAGTCTTCATCGTCACCGCTGCGGCGTGTGCCAGTCATTGGGTCAGGCGATTTCGTAAAGCCTGCATTGGCCACGGCCCAATCGTCGTCGGTAAAAAACTCACGAATCAGTGGCAAGACCTCTCGTTCCTCCATCATCATGTGCTCTCGATAAAATTCGGCATACGCATCGAATGCATCACGAAATGTTTCGAACTGCCCAGCCGGGTCCTCTTCGTAGGCCTTTAATGCACGGGTCAACTCGTTGATACGCATATCGGAGCTCGCGTGCTCTGCTTCAAGACGATCTAGCACTTCGTTAGCCCTGTCGGTTCGTGCTCGCAGAGGTCCAAACAGAAACTCATCTTCCTTGGGATGATGCTTCTTCTCTGGATAGGCATCAAGATAATGCACCATGGCATGCAAGAGCTTGAAGTCCGGACGCAATGAGCCCTGGCCAATCTCACGGATCATGTGCCGAATGGCATGAATCACTGCCGCTAGTGATTGGTGCTCATCGAGCAAAATGCGCATGGCTTGCATGGTGCTACCCCTCTAGTTAATCCCAAGGCCCTAAGTAGAAAGCATATCTTGATGCTTGCCACCAAAGCCTAAATACGCCTCAATAACGCGCTTGTCATCAGCCAGCTCATAGGCCGGACCTTCCATGGCGATACGCCCGTTCTCCAGCACATAGGCATAGTCGGCAACTTGCAAGGCGGCCCGGGCATTTTGCTCGACCAGCAAAATCGAAACCCCGCGTTGCTGCAATTGACCAATAATGCGAAAAATCTCGCGCACAATTAACGGCGCCAGTCCCAGGCTTGGCTCATCGAGCATCAACAGACGTGGCTTGGCCATGAGCGCACGTCCAACAGCCAGCATCTGGCGTTCTCCACCAGACAGCGTGCCAGCCATTTGCTGGCTACGCTCCTTCAGTCGTGGAAATAAGTCATAGACTTCAGCCATTGTCTGCTCATGATCACGCAGGCCGCTGCGGTAGCGATGAAAGGCACCGAGGATGAGGTTGTCCTGAACCGACATTTCCCCGAAGAGCTCACGCTTTTCAGGCACAAGGTTCATGCCCTTTGCCACAAGCGCTTCAACTTGAGGCAAAGGCTCTGGATTCCCGAGAAACTCAATGCGCCCAGTCGATCTGAACATGCCCATGATGGCTGACAACAGGGTCGTTTTACCGGCACCATTAGGGCCGATCACCGTCACGATTTGGCCCTGACCCACGCGAATACTGGCGTCAGTCAGAGCCTGTACGTTGCCATATGACACACAAAGCTCGTCAACAGCCAGCACCGGTTGTTGTTGAGCTTTAGAGGTGAACGTTTGCGCTTGCATTATTGCACCCCGCCAAGATAAGCCTCTAGCACAGCAGGGTCGCTCTGCACTTGCTCGGGCAGTCCTTCGGCAATTTTTTCTCCAAACTCCATGACCACCACCCGATCAGCTAAGCCCATCACAAAATCCATGTCATGCTCGACGACCAATGTCGCCATGCCTTCGGACCTTAGCTTGCGCAACAAATCGGCCAACGCCTGTTTTTCCTTAAATCGCAAGCCCGCTGCGGGTTCGTCGAGTAACAGCAAACAAGGGTCGGCACAAAGAGCACGGGCAATCTCCAGAATACGTTGCTGGCCCAAAGCAAGGTTGCCCGCCTGCTCAAACAATAGGTCGCCCAAGCCAACACGTTCAACCTGCCTGGCGGCTTCTTTGAGCAAACTCGCCTCCTGCTGGCGGTCAAGCCTCCAAGCGGCGCTGATCACGGTCTTGTCACCGCGCAAATGAGCGCCAATGGCTACATTCTCAAGCACGGTCATGGTTGGCAATAATTTGACATGCTGAAACGTGCGACTCATGCCCAAACCCGCAATGTCACGTGACTCTTTGCCCGCCACCGATTGCCCCTGAAACACCACATCACCCGATGTGGGTGTGTCAACGCCTGAGATCTGGTTAAACATCGTGCTCTTGCCAGCACCGTTTGGTCCAATGAGTGCCAGTATTTCTCCGGCTTTGACCTCAAGCGACATGTTGTTGTTCGCAACTAGGCCACCAAACTTGCGGGTGACATCCTTAGCCTGCAGGATTACCTCGCCGGGCTCGGGCATTTTTCTTCGTGGCAAATCAACGGCATCCTGGCTGATTCTTTTGTTGGGCAACCGAACGGGCACCAAGCGTCGGAGCACGGGCCACAACCCATCAGGTGCTCGTTGTAGCACCAGCACCATGATCAGGCCAAACACAATCACCTCAAAGTTGCCGCTGGTGCCAAGCAAGGCTGGCAACAAATCTTGCAACCATTGTTTGGCAATAGTAATGATAGCCGCGCCAAGCAAGGCCCCCCAGACATAGCCCGCCCCACCGACCACGGCCATGAACAAGTACTCAATGCCAATATGCAAACCAAAGGGCGTTGGGTTGATAAAACGCTGCATGTGCGCATACAGCCACCCCGAGGCGCAAGCCAACATGGCCGCCAGAATAAAAATGACCATGCGCGAGCGGCTGGTATTTACACCCATGGCCTCAGCCATCACACGCCCGCCTTTTAAGGCTCGAATCGCACGGCCCTCACGCGAGTCAAGCAAGTTGTGAATGGTGAGCATGCCTAGCAACAAAAAAGCCAGTATCAAGTAGTAAATTTCCTGGCTTTGGTCCAACGTAACGCCAAAGAAATTGATCGGGGGAATGCTCGTAATACCCGTGTGGCCACCCAGGCCTGGCAAGTTGCCAAACAAGAAATACAGACTGATACCCCAGGCGATTGTGCCTAAGGGCAAAAAATGGCCAGACAGTTTGAGTGTCAAGGCGCCCAGAATAAACGCCAGCCCAGCCGTCAACAACAAGCCCGCGATCAGCGTGAGCCATGGCGAAGTACCCACCCATGACAGCCACGCCGGCAAATCGGTTGCTGTGGTCAGGACAGCCGTTGTGTACGCACCCATACCGACGAACGCCGCCTGCCCAAAGCTCGTGAGCCCGCCAACGCCGGTTAACAACACCAACCCCAAAGCCACCATGGCGTACAAGCCAATGTAATTCAACACCGACACGTAGTAGGTCGAGAACAGCAGCGGCGCCACAGCCGCCAAAGACAGAAAGACTGCCACAGCAATGCGGTCGGCTCTCATTGCTCTTCCTCCACGTGGTGCGTCTTAAGGGAACGCCACAAGAGCACGGGAATGATGAGCGTAAACACAATCACTTCCTTATAAGCGCTCGCCCAGAAGGATGAAAAAGCCTCGAGCAAGCCCACAACAATCGCACCAACGGCTGCTAGCGGGTAACTCGCCAGACCACCGATAATGGCAGCCACAAATCCTTTCAAGGCAATCAGAAAGCCGGTGTCGTAGTAAATCGTGGTGATGGGCGCGATCAGAATGCCAGACAACGCGCCAATAAATGCAGCCAACATGAACGTGAGCTTGCCGGCCAGGCTTGGCGCAATGCCCATCAAGCGAGCACCTACGCGATTGATGGCAGTCGCTTTAAGCGCCTTGCCATAGATTGTTCGATCAAAAAACTGGTAGAGCGCCACGATCAAAACGACTGAGGTCAGAATGACCCATATTGTCTGGCCAGAGATCAACACCGGGCCCCACTGCATCAGGGCATCACTGAAGGCGCTGGTGCGAAAGCCTTCAGCCCCAAAAAATAACAAACCAAGCCCCACCATCGCGATGTGAACCGCCACCGACACGATCAGCAAAATCAGCACGGGCGCCGATGCAATGGGTTGGTAAGCCAACTGATACATCATGGGCCCGATAGGAACCACCACGGCCAAAGTCAAAAGCACCTGCACCAACATCGGCATGTCAGCCAGAGGCAGCGCGAATAAAAGCGCCAACACCAACAGTGGGTATGCCAAGTTCCACAAGGCACCCATAACCATGTCGCGCGGCTTTCCATGACGCAGAGTCTGGAAAGCTTGCACCACCGTGACTGCGACGCCCATGGCCAGCAACAACCAAACAGTCGCTGGCACAGCGCCCATCTGTATCATGGCCAGCGTCAGTGCGCCGTAGGCAACGAACTCGCCCTGTTGAATAAACACAACGCGCGTCACAGCAAATACCAGCACCAAAGCCATGGCCAACAAGGCATAAATTGCGCCGTTGGTAATCCCGTCTTGGGTCAATATCAATGCAATGTTGAAGTCCATGGAGAAAAATCTCTTCGATCAATGCAGCAGTGGGCGACCAGCCAATCAATACATGCGAAGCTTGGCAAAGAAATACAAGCGCGAGGGATGGCTAGACAAGCTTGGCCATCCCCCACAGAGCCGGGCTTACTGAGGCAACAGGGTCCAGGCCCCATCTTTGATGGTGATCATGACGCGCGAACGATCGTCAAGTCCCAGATGATCAGTTTCTGACATGTTGTAGATACCAGACGCCCCGGCCGCCTCGCGGACGTTTTCAAGGGCATCACGCAAAGCGGCCCTAAACTCAGGTGTACCCGGCTGAGCGACTTTCAAGGCTTCAGGAATTGCGGCCTGCAGCAACACGGCTGCGTCCCAAGCGTACCCACCAAAGCTCGAGACCGAACCTGGTCCGTGAACGGCCTCGTAGGCGTCAACATATTCAAGCGCACTGGCTTTCACGGGATGATCGTCAGGCAAGTCACGCGCCATTTGGACGGGGCCTACCGGCAGCAATGTGCCTTCGCAGTCCTTACCACAGATGCGCAGGAAATCGTTGTTGGCAACACCGTGCGTTTGATAGATCGGGCCCTTGTATCCGCGCTGACGCAGCGTTTTTTGTGGCAGTGCCGCCGGTGTGCCTGAGCCGGCAATGAATACAGCGTCAGGGTTGGCCGCCATGGCTTTGAGCACCTGGCCGGTCACCGATGTGTCGGTCGGGTTAAAGCTCTCAGTTGCGACCACCTCAATGCCTTTTTCACCAGCTTGGCTCTTGAACTGTTCCAACCAGCCTTCGCCATAGGCATTCGCAAAACCGATGTACGACACTTTGTTGATGTCATTGTCTGCCATGTGCTGCACGATCGCCGAGGCCATTTGCTGGTCATTTTGCGGTGTCTTAAAAACCCACCGACGCTTTTCGTCAACAGGCTCGACAATGCGTGAAGACGCTGCCATTGAAATCATCGGCGCCTTGGATTCCGCCACCACATCAATCATCGCGAGCGATGCTGGACTGATGGTAGAGCCGACAATGACATCGACCTGATCTTCGGTTAGCAGCTTGCGTGCGTTCTTAACCGCGGTCGTGGTGTCTGAAGCATCGTCAAGAATGATGTAATTGACTTTCTCGCCACCAATGGTGTCGGGCAGTAGTTCGATCGTGTTTTTCTCGGGAATACCCAGTGAAGCGGCAGGCCCTGTCGCCGAGACGACAACACCGACGTTGATGTCAGCGTGCGCCATGGACGCTGCAAGCGACAGCGCTGCGACCGCCATGAGTGATTGTTTGAATTTCATTGTGTCTCCTTCATCCTTGTGCAAAAGTTCAACGGGGGGCATGCATATGAATGCCCATTTTTCAATGACACCAAGACCTGCGGTAAACGAATGAGCTTCTTCGTACGAACCCTTGTGTGTACCGCTAGCCTTGATTAGATATGATACAAATCTTTACGTCAAGATTTTTTAATGTATCGTTTTTACCGTGGCAAGTCTTCCGTTTTTTTACTTAAACATAGATTTATAGGGGTTAACGAGGAGAAATTGCCAAACAAATCGACTAATAAAGGGATACAAAGAGAAAGGTATGGATCAAATAAAAGTGTATTCAATTGATGGAATCACACCGGTAGTGGACCCAACAGCCTACGTGCACCCGAGCGCGATTCTGATCGGTGACGTGATGGTTGGACCCAACTGCTATGTCGGGCCAGCAGCTTGCCTGCGAGGGGACTTTGGGCGACTGATCTTGAAGCACGGCGCCAACATCCAAGACACCTGCGTCATGCATGGCTTTCCAGACGGAGAAACCGTGGTTGCGGAAAACGGCCATATCGGCCATGGCGCGATACTGCATGGCTGTCAGGTTGGCTATAACGCCATGGTTGGCATGAATGCCGTGGTCATGGACAATGTCGTGGTAGGTCAAGAAGCGATTATTGCCGCATCTGCCTTTGTGAAAGCCGGCACGCAAATTCCGCCCCGCACGCTCTTGGCCGGCGTCCCAGGCCAGATTGTGCGTGAACTCTCGCAACAAGAGATTGACTGGAAGTCAGAGGGAACAGCGCTTTATCAGGACTTAACTAAACGCAGCCTCTCGAGCATGCAGTCGGTGGCCCCGCTTAGCGAACCGGAACCCAACCGCAAGCGCATTGAAATGCCCGGCGTTGTGCCTTTGGCAACACTCAAGGCAAAACAGGCTCCGTGAGTGGCGGCTCAGATGTTCGCATCAAGGGGTCTGCGCCACGAAACCTTTCGTTTAGCGTCGATGCGGAGGACGGAATCTGCCCGTTGGCAAGCTGATAGTGACGATCAAGAAACCGCTCCGAGGCTGGTAGCAAGCGCCGGTACAGCTCGCCACACAACAAGCGGGCTTGTTGTCCGGGCCAGTTCATCGGCTGCAAAACATCAGGCAGCATCGGATCACGCAACAACAAACGACGGTAGTCATGCACAAGCAAGACTCTGGCGATGAATGCATCTTGATCGGAAACCGTTTCAGGCGTTTGCTGGCACTGATCGAGAATCGGTTCGTATCGGGAAACAAAGTCCCGATACATCTGAGCCAATTGCTCAAGATCCCAGGCCGCTCGGACCATGTCCACGTCAGTTGCTGCGTTTGAAAGCGCCCCCGGACTAGCGGCCATCAACGGTTTTAAATGTTTAAGCAGCTCACCAAGCCCGTCTCGCATCAGGGTGTCAAAAGCGCCAGTCAAGTCAGCGCTAGGATGCACAAAACACTGGGTAGACAACACACCGAAACCTTGCCAGATCAATGCTTTGCGAACTCTCTCCCGGTCCTTTGCGGTCATATCACCCACCGCCATGACCAAACGCCAACGCCTATCCCAGTGCGGATGATTGGACGCATAAATGGCCTTGGCCGCTTTTTCGATGCGTTTGCGCCCGGCCGCAGACAGCAAATAATCCGTTCGACGACCCATCGGTTCAGATTCAAGCCAACCATCGCGCACCAAACGAAACACCGTCGTGCGTACCAGACGCTCGTTCAAGCCCATGGGCTCGAGCAACTCGATGAGGCTGCCAAGCCAGATGCGGCCACCACGCGGCACAACAACGTCCCCAAGAAGCGAGGTGATCAGCGAGCCAGCCTTGATGCGACTCTGTTGGCTAAAGGCAGTAATTCGGCGACGGATAACGGACACGGCTAGATCGAAACCTCGAGAAATGCGTTTGAACAATCCTTAATTCTACAGCCCACTGACACCCGACTCACGCGTCGACTCGCACACCAATACGATACAAAATTTGCCAAGCTAAGCCGCAGACTGGATTTTGGATTGGCTCCAACAACAATAAAACGATACTTTTTATTTATTAATCTATTATTTTTTGTATCTTTTTATGCTTGTCGCAGAAGAGAAATGCCTCAAAAAATAAGGTGATCTAAATAGATCAGCCTTGGTTTGGAAACAAAAATAAGGGTTTATACGGAGACAAACGTTGCGAAACCGAGAGCTCGTCTCACAAAAAACCACGCAAAATAATAGATACTATTTATTGACATTAATTTATTTGTTTTGTATCGTTTTCATCAGACGCTGCCTTCGCAGTGACAACCGAGAAGATCAAGGAGTAGGTCAATGACGCATCCCGCGTTTGAAAAGCACCGTCAGACTCTGGAGCAAGCGCTAGACGCCATCCAAACGCGCGGATACTGGACGCCTTACCCAGAGCTGCCAAGCCCGAAATTCTACGGCGAAGAGGCTGCACCCCAAGGCAAACTGGACTTCGAGAGCCACCTGGGGAAAAACTTCGAATTAGACCAGCCTGCCCAGACGGGCTGGCACAGCAGTGAGGAGTCGCCATTTGGCATCGAACTCGACATCTCTTACCCCGTTTGCGAACCCGACACGCTAGTTAAAGCGGCCAAAGAGGCTATGCCCGGATGGCAACGGATCGGGGCTGATACGCGTGCAGGCATCTGCTTGGAAATTCTGGAGCGACTCAACAAAAAAAGTTTTGAAATCGGTCATGCCGTGATGATGACCAGCGGGCAGGCCTGGATGATGGCCTTTCAAGCCGGCGGCCCACATGCCCAAGACCGCGCATTGGAAGCAGTCACTTACGCCTGGCGTGAACAGCGTTTTGTGCCAACCGAGTCCGTGTGGGAAAAGCCGCAAGGTAAAAATCCACCGATCCAAATGCGTAAGCATTTTGAAATCGTGGGGCGAGGCGTTGGCTTGGTCATTGGTTGCGGCACCTTCCCCACGTGGAACACCTACCCTGGCCTGTTTGCCGCGTTGGCCACCGGCAACGGCGTTATTGTCAAGCCTCACAGCAACTCAATCCTGCCTGCGGCCATCACCGTCAAGACCATTCGCGAAGTACTCACCGAATACGGCATCGATCCCAATCTCGTGAGCCTTTGCGTGGCACCTAGCCGAGAAATGACGCAACAACTTGCCGTACACCCTGACATTAAATCCATCGACTTCACGGGCGGCAGTGCCTTTGGCCAATGGCTTTTGGACAACTGCAAACAGGCCAATGTTTACGCTGAACTTGCGGGCGTGAACAATATCGTGATTGATTCGACCGATGCCTACAAAGCGATGCTCAACAACATTGCATTCACGCTGTCCTTATATTCAGGACAGATGTGCACCACCACGCAGTTGATCATCGTGCCAGAGAACGGCATCCAGACTGAGGATGGCCATAAAACCTACGACGATGTTTGCAGCGATCTCACCAAAAGCGTTGAGCGGTTTTTGTCAAAGCCCGAGGTTGCGCACGCCGTGCTTGGCGCAATACAGTCGGGCGCGACGCTTGAGCGAATCGAGCAGGCGAACCAGGGTGAATTTGGCCAGGTGCTCTTGGCATCGCAGGCACTGACACACCCTGAACTTCCGAATGCGCTTGTTAGAACACCCGTGGTCGTTGCGTGCGATGCGAAAGACGAATCCGCTTACATGCAAGAGCAATTTGGCCCGATCAGCTTTGTGGTCAAAGCTGCCGACACGGCAGCCGCCATTGACTTGTCTGAACGCGTGGTCAGCACGCACGGCGCTCTGACCGTTGGTCTTTACAGCACCGACGAACAAGTCATCGAAGCCATGACGCAGTCCACCTGGCGCAGCAAGGTTGCCTTGTCGATCAATCTAACAGGCAGTGTGCTCGTTAATCAGTCTGCCGCGTTTTCTGATTATCACGGCACCGGCGGCAATCCGGCCGGCAATGCCGCTTACGCTGACTCAGCGTTTGTGGCTAACCGGTTCCGTGTGATCCAACGTCGCTACCACGTATAAGTTTCGCCATGGACTATCAAACCATTTCGTTGCAAATCAAGGACTCAGTGGCCACGCTCACGCTGAACCGCCCCGACAAGCTAAACAGCTTCACGGGGCAGATGCATGCCGAGTTGCGCCATGCCTTGGATCACATTGAAGGCGATGATCAAACTCGCGTGCTCGTCATCACCGGCGCTGGCCGTGGTTTCTGTGCTGGGCAGGATTTGGCTGACCCTGAGCTATCCGGTATGAGCGAAGACGAGCAGGTTGACCTGGGAAGTCTCGTTGAAAAAAATTACAAGCCATTGGTGATGCGCCTGCAAAACTTGCGCGTGCCCACGATAGCAGCCGTCAACGGCATTGCCGCCGGCGCGGGCGCCAGTCTTGCGCTGGCTTGCGATTTAACCATCGCTAAAATATCGGCATCTTTCATGTTGGCGTTCAGCAAAATCGGCCTTATCCCCGACACCGGCAGCACCTGGTTTTATCCTCGCCGCATCGGCATGGCTCGTGCGTTGGGATGCGCCATGCTGGCAGAAAAATTGACAGCTACCCAAGCAGCGCAATGGGGTCTGATCTGGGAGGCGCTCGATGATGATGGTTTTGATATCCGTATAGACGAGCTGGCAACGCAGCTGGCCAATATGCCGACCAAGGCACTGGTAAGGACACGCCAAGCCATGCGCACAAGTGGCACCCAAACCCTGGAGGATCAGCTCACGACCGAAGGCAAATTCATGAGTGAACTTGGGGCCTCGCAAGACTATGCCGAGGGGGTTAATGCCTTCATGCAAAAACGCCCCCCACAATTTACGGGAAAGTAAACATGGCCGATTTGGATAGCCCGATCCCACAAGACCCGCAGGAACTGGCAGAGGCCGTCGCTCATGCCATGTGGGCGCGTGACCATGCCGCCCAAGCGCTTGGGATCCGGATTGAGTCTGTGGCGCCTGGACAAGCACAACTGCTCATGGAGGTTCGCCAAGACATGCTCAATGGGCATGATATTTGCCACGGCGGCATGATCTTTAGCCTGGCAGACACCGCCTTTGCTTACGCTTGTAACGCCTACAACCAAACGACAGTGGCGTCGGCATGCAACATTGACTTTCTAGCGCCTGCCCGATGCGGCGACACTTTGCGCGCCATCGCCACAGAGCGATCACGCACGGGCCGCACAGGCGTCTATGACATCACCGTTCAAAACGCCGATGGCGACGTGCTCGCCTTGTTCAGGGGCAAAAGCCATCGCATCACTGGCGAAGTGCTCGCTAGCCTAACAACCGCGCACGACACAACAACATAGCAACTGCCGCGCATTGATCGGAGGAGACAGTGACAAACCAACAGCCTCATGGCTTAGACCCCATAGAAACCGCAAGCCGCGATGAGATTTCTGCTTTACAGCTTGATCGCCTGAAGTGGTCGGTTCGGCATACCTATGACAACGTGGCCTCATATCGCCAACGTTGCGACCAACGAGGCGTGCATCCTGACGACTTACAGTCACTGGGTGACTTGGCCAAATTTCCATTCATGACCAAGACGGACTTGCGCGATGAGTACCCGTTTGGTTTGTTTGCAGTGCCGCGCGACAAAGTACGGCGGTTGCACGCCTCGAGTGGCACGACGGGCAAGTCGGTCGTTGTCGGGTATACCGCTCAGGACCTGGAAAACTGGGCCACCCTGGTGGGCCGCTCACTGTACGCCGCTGGCGTGCGCCCCGGGGACATGGTTCACAACGCCTATGGCTATGGCATGTTCACCGGTGGTCTCGGCGCACATGCGGGCATTGAGCGTTTGGGCTGTACGGTCGTTCCGATGTCGGGCGGTCAAACCGAACGACAGGTCCAGCTGATTCAGGATTTCAAGCCCGATGCCATTATGGTGACCCCCTCATACTCTCTGGTGATTGCTGAAGAGTTTGAGCGTCAAGGGATTGCCCCAAGCGACATTTCCTTAAAGATCGGGATCTTTGGGGCTGAACCTTGGGGCGAAGGCATGCGTGCCGAGATTCAGAACAAACTGGCCATTGATGCCATTGATATCTATGGGCTCACCGAAGTCATCGGCCCTGGGGTCGCTTGCGAGTGCATTGAGACCAAGGATGGACCGGTCATCTGGGAAGATCACTTCTACCCCGAAATTATCGATCCCGTGACCGAAGAAGTGTTACCCGATGGTGAACTCGGGGAGTTGGTCTTCACCTCTTTGACCAAAGAAGCCTTCCCGGTGATTCGTTATCGCACGCGCGACCTGACCCGACTTCTGCCGCCCACGGCTCGTGCGTTTAGGCGCATTGGCAAGCTCACGGGCCGCTCAGACGACATGCTGATCGTGCGTGGCGTCAATGTCTTTCCCACGCAAATTGAAGAGCAAGTGCTACGCGACAAGCGACTCGGTGGTAACTATCAAATCGTTCTAAGTCGCGATGGCCATCTCGACAACGTCGAGGTGCGCTGCGAGCTTCAGCCAGAGCTATCAGACTCACCTGAAAGCGAAATCGCCGACATTGCGCGCGAATTGCAACACCACATTAAAACCAACATCGGCATCAGCACCAAAGTGACCGTGCTTGGGGTTGGATCCATTCCACGCACACTGACAGGGAAAGCCAAGCGTGTGATTGACGAGCGCCCCAAACAAGACTAATTCGACAGGAACAACAATGAAAGAAGCCTACATCTGTGACGCTATTCGAACCCCTATCGGCCGTTACGGTGGCACGCTGTCCTCGGTACGTGCCGATGACCTCGGCGCCCTGCCGATTGCCGCACTCATGCAACGCAACCCTGATGTCGATTGGACGAAGGTCGACGACATCATTTATGGCTGTGCCAACCAAGCTGGCGAAGACAACCGTAACGTGGCGCGCATGTGTGGTCTGCTCGCTCAACTGCCCGTGGATGTGCCAGGCACTAGCGTGAACCGGCTGTGTGGTTCAGGCATGGATGCCGTTGGCATGGCTGCGCGCGCCATCAAATGTGATGAGGGCGAACTTATGATCGCAGGCGGTGTTGAGAGCATGTCTCGCGCACCCTTTGTTATGGGCAAAGCTGAATCGGCCTTCTCCCGACAGGCGCAGATTTTTGACACGACGATTGGCTGGCGATTCGTCAATCCGCTGATGAAAAAACAATACGACACGCACAGCATGCCTCAAACCGCTGACAATGTTGCCGAACAATTCAACATCGCCAGGGCTGACCAGGACGCCTTTGCGTTGCGATCGCAGCAGCGCTGGAAGGCGGCCCAAACAGCTGGTCACTTCGCCGACGAAATTGTTGCCGTCACCGTACAAAAAAGTCGCAAGGCCGACCCCGTCGTGTTTGACACCGATGAGCATCCGCGGCCTAACGTCACGCTTGAAGAACTTGCCAAACTTAAAGGCGTCAATGGCCCAGACCTGAGTGTGACAGCTGGCAATGCCTCGGGTGTTAACGACGGTGCATGCGCCCTGCTGCTGGCGTCTGACCAAGCCGCCCAGACATATGGCCTGACGCCGCGTGCGCGCGTGGTGGCCATGGCCACAGCCGGACTTGAGCCACGAATCATGGGCTTTGGGCCCGCACCGGCAGTGCGAAAGCTGTTGTCCATGACAGGCATGACATTGGACCAAATGGACGTCATCGAATTGAATGAAGCATTTGCCGCACAAGCACTTGCGGTGACGCGTGATCTCGGCTTGGCTGATGATGAGGCACGTGTCAATCCCAATGGTGGCGCTATTGCGATGGGGCACCCCTTGGGCATGAGTGGTGCCAGACTGGTGACCACAGCCATGTATGAGTTGCATCGCCGTCAAGGACGGTTTGCGTTGTGCACGATGTGCATTGGCGTGGGCCAAGGCATTGCCATGATTATTGAGCGGGTTTGATGCGGATGTGACCCGATTTTTTATTGAATTGAAGACACTGGTGACACGGTTATAGGACCGACAACCAGTCACTACAGGAGAGCAAGATATGTATACGCAAGCGATGGATATCCCCGGCCAACAGCAAGCTGCCGTGTCAGCGAGCTTAAGTCCTGAAGAGTCTGGCTTTCAAGCGTGCATAGATTCAGACGGGCGCATTGAGCCTCAGGACTGGATGCCAGAGGCCTACAGAAAAACACTGGTGCGCCAAATCAGCCAGCACGCACACAGCGAAGTGGTGGGCATGCTGCCCGAAGGCAACTGGATTTCCAGAGCGCCGAGCCTGAAACGCAAGGCGATTCTGATCGCCAAAGTTCAGGATGAGGGCGGCCACGGTTTGTACCTCTACTCGGCAGCCGAAACGCTGGGCGCTAGCCGAGATGAGATGATTCAGGCGCTAAACAGTGGCAAAGCCAAGTACAGCTCCATCTTTAACTACCCCACCCTGAACTGGGCAGACATTGGCGTGATCGGGTGGTTGGTCGATGGTGCAGCCATCATGAACCAGATTCCACTTTGTCGCTGTTCATACGGGCCCTATGCGCGCGCCATGATCCGGGTCTGCAAAGAAGAGTCATTTCACCAGCGTCAGGGTTACGAGGCTTTGCTGGTCATGATGCGTGGCACACCGGAGCAGAAACAAATGGTGCAAGACGCCGTTAACCGCTGGTGGTGGAAGTGTCTGGCCATGTTTGGACCGCCCGATGAAGATAGCCCACATTCAGCGCAGGCCATGAAATGGGGCATCAAACGCATCAGCAATGATGAGCTACGCCAAAAGTTCGTCGACGCAACCGTGCCACAAGCCAAGGTGCTTGGCGTGACCTTGCCTGACCCCGACTTAAAGTGGAACGACGAGCGCCAGCACTATGACTTTGGCCCGATTGACTGGCAAGAGTTCTGGGACACGGTGCAAGGCAATGGACCTTGTAACCGCGAGCGCCTGGCCACTCGCGTCAAAGCCCACACCGATGGCCAATGGGTGCGTGACGCCGCCGTGGCTCATGCTCAGAAACAAGCCGCACGCGCTCACAAGGAGGCCGCATGAATACCACCGCTTTGAAAGATTGGCCCTTATGGGAAGTGTTTATCCGCAGCAAGCAAGGTCTTGAGCACAAACATTGTGGCAGCCTGCATGCGGCAGACGCAGCACAAGCCCTGCGCATGGCACGCGATGTCTACACCCGTCGCCAGGAAGGCGTCAGTATCTGGGTTGTGCCATCGGCCAACATCACGGCCAGCAACCCAGACAACAAGGGTGAGTTGTTCGACCCTTCGGCTGACAAGATCTATCGTCACCCGACCTTCTATGACATTCCTGATGAAGTGGGGCACATGTGATGAATGCACCTGTTGACTATCTACTGCATTTAGCTGACAACGCCGTCGTGCTTGGGCAACGCAATGCCGAGTGGTGTGGGCACGGCCCTATCCTGGAGGAAGATCTCGCCTTGGCCAACGTCAGCCTTGACCTTATCGGACAGGCCCGTTTGCTCTATCAACTCGCGGCCAAGCGGCTAGGCGGTGACGCCACGGAAGACACATTGGCGTATTTTCGTGACGACACGAGTTTTCGCAATTACACCTTGCTCGAACTACCCAACTACGGACCCCTGGTAGGCTATGCCGCAAGCGACCGTGACTACGCGACAACGATTGTGCGTAATTTTCTCTACCATGCGTTGATGAGCCTGGTTTGGCAAGAGCTTGGCGAATCGCCAGACACAGAACTGGCTGCGATTGCGCAGAAATCTATCAAGGAGAGCCGGTATCACCTGGAGCATACCCGCGACTGGGTGATCCGTTTCGGTGACGGCACTGATGAGTCCCATGACCGCGCGCAAAAGGCTCTTGACTATCTTTTCCCTTACACAGCCGAATTCTGGGTTGCTAGCGACGTTGAGGCACAAGCGTTGGCTTCAGGCGCTGGCGTTGATGTCTCCAACCTGCATCAAGCTTGGAATGAGATCGTAGAGGACACACTGGCTCAAGCAACGCTTAAGAAACCGGTTGTTAAAGGGTATGTGTCGCAAGGCAAACAGGGCGTGCACTCTGAACATCTGAGCTATTTGCTAACTGAAATGCAAAGCTTGGCTCGTGCGCACCCGAACGCTACCTGGTAGCAAAGGCCGACAAACCGATGAGCGCGACGATAGATAAAGCTTGGGACTTGCTTGAGGAACTCACGGATCCCGAAATTCCGGTGGTCACACTTAGAGAACTCGGCATCCTTAGAGATATACGTCAAAGCCCCAGCGGCTTGGAGGTGGTGATCACGCCCACATACAGTGGTTGTCCGGCAATGGGTCAAATTAAGGATGACGTCAGGCAAACCCTCGAGTCGGCTGGTCTGCAGGCAACAGTGATCACCCAACTCTCGCCTCCGTGGACAACCGATTGGATCACTGAAGACGCCAAACAGAAGTTGCGCGCCTACGGAATTGCGCCGCCGCACACGACTGACTCATCGGTCAATACCATACACCTTAGCCGCAACAAGCCCTCGTCAGAGCCGATTGCCTGTCCCCATTGCGGCTCGAATCGTACAAGTGTCATTTCCCAGTTTGGTTCGACATCTTGCAAGGCCCTTTACAAGTGCCTTGCCTGTCGAGAGCCTTTTGACTATTTCAAACCCTATTGAAGGGCGGAGAACTTATTATGTCAGCCCCCCGTTTCCAAGACTTGGCAGTCAAGCGCGTCACCCCCGAGGCTGCTGGTGCCGTGGCCATCACATTTGAAATACCCGAGAAAGCACGCGAATCGTTTGATTTTGAGCCAGGCCAATTTCTGACATTACGAGCCTTGATCAACGGCGAAGACATTCGCCGCAACTACTCCATCAGTAGCCCGCGCAGTCGGCTACACAACAAGGGTGAACTGGAAATCGGCATCAGGCCGGTGGCCGGCGGCCTGTTCTCCAATTGGGCAGCCTCTGCCGTCAAAGCAGGTGACAAGATCGCCGTCATGCCCCCGGACGGGCGCTTTGTCGTCAAGAAAAAACGCGCGTTGCACCGTGTAGGTTTTGCGGCCGGTTCCGGTATTACACCGATATTGTCAATCGCTGCAACCACTTTGGAAGAACAACCTGACGCTAAATTCACGTTGGTATACGGCAATCGCCGTATGTCCAGCGTGATGTTCAATGAAGCGTTGCAGGACTTGAAGGATCGATTTAGAGACCGCTTAACCATGATTCATGTGTTATCCCGGCAAGCCCAGGAAGTCGATCTGTTGCAAGGACGCATCGACAGCCAAAAGGTCAATGATCTTATTAACACGCTACTGCCTGTCGGTAGCATGGATGAAGTATTCATATGCGGCCCTGACGCGATGATCAACGAAACTGAAGCCGCACTCAAACAGGCTGGCGTCGCCGAGGATCGCATCCGAACGGAACGTTTCACGGCAAACCTGCCAGCCGGGGCTACCCCCGTGGGTACGGAGACCGCAGCCGATGAGAAAGCCCAAGCCAACAAGGACATCACCCTGACACTAATACTCGACGGCCTCGAGCATGAAATCCCGCTGTCCAAGCATGACAAGATCCTAGATGCCGCTTTGCAAGCAGGGCTTGATCTGCCTTATTCGTGCAAAGCAGGGGTCTGCTGCACATGTCGGGCCAAAGTCCTTGAGGGATCCACAGCCATGGAAAAAAACTTTACGCTAGAAGGCGACGAGGTCCAGCAGGGTTTTGTCTTGACGTGCCAGGCAAGCGCAACTTCGCCAACGTTGAAGGTCAGTTTCGACGAGCGATAGGACATAGAGCCGACACGGTGCCCACTCAACGCTTGTCGCGAGCAGTTATCCCCCTGCGCACAGAGCCTTCACCCTAGCGCCAGATTAACCAGCGCCTGTGAAATGAACACATGCTAGGGGCACAAAAGCAAAGCGAGTGCATGCACTATAGTCGCTCAGCCAATACACTCAACATGCGCGTTGAAGTCTCGTCGTTTTGTTGGACACCCTCTTCATTAAAGACGCGAATAACCGTCTGATCGCCCTCGCCTTGCAGGTTCAAGCGGTACTGTGTGGCAGCTGGCTTGTCTTCTGCCCCGAACAGGCGCGAGAAAAAGCCCGGCTCTTCCGGTCGGCGACCCGTGTCTGTGTCGACATAGCGCACATAGAAGTCACCTGCAGAGCGATTACGATCATCCACAGCAAAGTTGCCTGAATCAAGCGCCAAGCCGACACGGCGCCAAGCCTGCTCAAAGGGCTCATCTATGGTGATGGTGCCGTCAGTGGCCACATTATTCTGGACTTCAGGCTTTAGGGGATCTTCTTCTGCCTGCGCCATTTGTTGTCGCGCCTTGTTGACATCCTCGCCAAGATACACCATCAGGCGTGCCAGCATGGCCGCATTCAAGCCAGGGTCTTCTTCGCCGCGCTTCCAAGTGACTTGGTTTTGTTCAACACCGAAGACCTCTTCGACCATGTGCTCGTGAGACAGATACACCTCAGTCTTGTCGCCATCGACTCGCTCGAGGATGGTGCGGAATTTGTCGCGTTCGCCACTGTCATAGACCATGTTGAGCAATCCGCCGAACATTTCCCGTAATCCACTTTCTGGAATCTTGGCTCGATTTTCTGCCCAGTTGGTGATCATGATGCCAGCCTTGGGGTCGATGACATCCAGGCTAAAGCCCATGTCATACCAAAACTCTTCGATTTTTGGGAACAACTGCTCAGGCGGCGCGTCAATGACCAACCAGCGCAGATTTCCATCGCGTTTAACCTCAATGCCTGGGTAAGTCGGCAAGACAGCAACCTGAGTCAAGGCACCCTGACTCGTGTTAGCCGAACTTTCATTCAGTGACTGGAACTGGGTCAAGGTGGTCGAGCCTGTGGCAGGCGCGCGATAGCGCGGGTCAGCCGCTGCTTGCGTCAGGTCAGGAGGAATACTCAATGGGTCTACGCGCTGCGCCGATTGATAGTCGATAGCATTCTCGCCACTCAATGTGTCTCTCAGAGACTGACAGCCTGTCAGTGTCAAGACGCACAATGCGGCGACCGTTAGCTTGAATCTGGGTGTGGGGTTGTATCGGTGCTGCCGATTCATCACAATAAACCTGCCTCTTTAAGCGCTGCTGCCAGCGTTTGATGATGCGCCTGCCCAAGCTCACACAACGGCAAGCGTATGCCGCCCGGCATGCGCCCCATTTGCGCCAGCGCCCATTTAACGGGCACTGGATTGCCTTCCACAAACAATAACTTGTTCAACAAAGCGAGCTTGGCATTCAGGCGGCGGACTGTGTTGATATCACCTTGCGCGGCCGCCACGCACAAGTCATGCATGTCTTTAGGCGCCACATTGGCAGTCACGGAAATGTTGCCGTGGCCACCGAGCAAGATCAGTGCTGCAGCCGTTGGGTCGTCACCGCTAAAAATCTGAAACCCTTGGGGCACGTCGCGAATAAGCAACGCCGCGCGGCCGATGTCACCCGTGGCGTCCTTAATGCCCACAATGCCATCAATGCCCGCCAAACGCAGAACCGTATCGTGGCTCATATCGGCAACGGTGCGCCCCGGCACGTTGTAGAGCACCGTGGGCAAATCAACCGCTTCCTGTATCGCCTTGAAGTGGCGATAGATACCCTCCTGCGAGGGCTTGTTGTAATAGGGCACCACGGACAAACCCGCTTGCGCCCCCACGTTTTTGGCGTGCTCAGCCAAGTGAATCGCTTCGGCCGTTGAGTTGGCGCCCACACCCGCAATGACCGGAATCCTGGCGTTGGCATGCTCGACGGCGATTTGTATTAGCTCGGCGTGCTCATCCATGTCCACCGTGGGCGACTCGCCTGAAGTGCCAACGACCACGAGGGCGTCGGTGCCTTCTTTGACATGCCAGTCAATCAGCTGACGGTAGCTATCGAAATCGAGGCTGCCATCTTCGTGCATCGGGGTCACCAATGCCACCATGCTGCCACCGAAACGCGGGCCATGCGCGGGAGTTGTAGACGAGTTCATTTTGTGTATTCAGTCGTTAAACCAAGTTTAAGTGAGCCCAACGCATGCGTTTGACAGGGCACTTGCCGATACAGCGTAGTGTAACGGAAGCAAATACATGACGGGCAGTTGCCATGCTGGCCTTGGTCAGAGAAACAACTGAACAATCCAGCGCCCTAATGCCATGAATGGCTCCAGAAAAAACCACAGGCTGCCCGTGATGAGCAACACCACTAAAATCATCAGGCCATAGGGCTCGAGTTTGCCGTACTGCCAGGCCAATTGGTTGGGCAAGAGACTGTAAAGCACGCGCCCGCCATCCAAGGGCAAAAGTGGCAAGAGGTTTAAAGCCATGAGAACAAGATTGATCTGAATGCCGATGACAGCCATCTGGAACCAGAAACTCTCGCGACCGGCGCCGGCTTCGAGCAGAAACCTCACCGACATGGCCCACAGGATGGCCATGAACAAGTTGGCTGCCGGACCTGCCAATGCCACCCAGCGCATGTCACGTCGTGGATTGTTCAGCCGTCCGAAGTCGACTGGAACGGGCTTGGCCCAGCCAAATAACAGCGGCGGTCCCCCGAACAGCTTGGACATCAACAAAATGCCCAAGGGCACGGCGATAGTGCCCACCGGATCGACATGCTTGGCTGGGTTAAGCGTCACGCGACCGGCCAGTGTGGCTGTCGGGTCACCAAACATGCGTGCGACGTACCCGTGCGCAGCCTCATGCAACGTAATGGCAAACACCACAGGCAGCGCAAACAACACAATGGTTTGAATCAGGTCTTGCATGCCTAACATTTTTATCGCCTCACAATCCAATCTCGGCAGGGTCACCCGCGCCCTGGCGCAACACTTCCGGCGCAGCACCGGATAAGTCAACAATCGTAGTGGGCTGCCACGGACAGCGACCGGCATCAATGACGCCAGCAATCTGCTTGCCAAGCGCGTCGCTGACGTCTTCTGGGTCCACCAGCGGCGCCTCCTCGTCGGGCAGGATCAGCGTCGTGGCAAGCACTGGCGCCTCGACGAGCGCCAAGAGCGCACTGGTCACCGGGTGATTGGGTACGCGAATGCCGATGGTTTTTCTGGACGGGTGCGAAACACGCTTGGGCACCTCTCGAGAGGCCTGAAGAATGAACGTCCACGGACCCGGGGTGGCTTGTTTTAGCAAGCGGTACTGCTGGTTGTCGACCTTGGCAAACTGACCGATCTGTGAAAGATCGCGACACAACAGTGTCAGGTGATGCCGGGCATCAAGCCCTCGCAAACGCCTGAGCGCATCGGCGGCTTGCTTGTCATCAAGATGGGCAACCAGTGCGTAGCCTGAGTCCGTGGGAATAGCCAATACACCGCCTTGCGCCACGATCTCGGCGGCTTGATTCATTAGTCTAGGCTGTGGATCGGTGGGGTGCACCGCGAATAACTGGCTCATGTGTGCTCGTACAAACTCGATTGCTTCAAAGCCTACCACAGCGGGGGTTCGATACAACAGTTAAACTATCGATCTTTGGTTTTAAGTGCTAGCTTCGAGAACTGTTTTTAGTTGCAGACACTTTAGACCCTAGTCCCCGTAGCTCAACTGGATAGAGCACCCGCCTTCTAAGCGGGGGGTTGCGTGTTCGAGTCACGCCGGGGGCGCCACGCATCAACGCATCAAACGGCCTGTCCGGCACAGACATCGGCTGCGAAACCGAACCCACAAACTGAACTAACGCGCCTGAGCATACCTGTTATGTTCTGGCGCCGCCGGCACGATTCGAACGTGCGACTCCCTTCTTAGGAGGAAGGTACTCTATCCCCTGAGTTACGGCGGCGTGATTCGCAGTTTAGCAATTTCGCGGCTAGCCCCGGGGATGGTGCTGGGCATGCAGGCGCTTTAATCGCTCTCGCGCCACGTGGGTGTAGATCTGGGTGGTCGAGATATCGGCATGGCCAAGTAGCAACTGCACCACCCTCAAATCCGCGCCATGGTTGAGCAAATGGGTGGCAAAGGCATGCCTGACCACGTGCGGTGACAACGGCGCGGTGATGCCAGCCTTGATCGCGTACTTCTTGATCAGCAACCAAAAGGACTGCCGGGTCATGGGGCTGGCTCTGGCCGTGACAAACAGGGCTGGGCTCGTACGCTGTCCCAATAAGGTCGGGCGAGCCTGTTGCATGTAGCGTTCAATACGGTGCGCAGCTTCCTGGCCCAGTGGCACGAGCCGGTCTTTGCCGCCTTTGCCCTGCACCACGCGGATCACCCCATCGGACAGGCTGACATCAAGCACGCCAAGGTTAACCAGCTCCGAAACACGCAAGCCCGTGGCATACAGCACCTCGAGCATGGCACGATCGCGCACGCCTCGCTCCGTCTGGTTTGGCGCGTTTAATAGCGCCTCAACCTGTGTTTCACTTAGTGTCTTGGGCAAGCGCACGGACTGTTTGGCTGCCACCACCTGCAAGCAGGGATCCTCGTGCACTCGACCCACTCGCCTGGCCCAGCGATAGTATCGGCGTAAGGTAGCCAGACGACGGTTGGCGGTACTGGCTTTGGTGTGCTGATGTTCATGTGCCTGCCAAGCCAGCACATCAGGCCCGCTGGCTTGGTCGAGGGTTTTGCTCGTCTGAGCGAGCCACTGGTGAAACGCCGTCAAGTCACGGCGATAGGCCGCCAGCGTATTGGCAGACAGTCCGTCCTCGAGCCATAACGCATCGACAAACGCATCGATGGCCGGCGCTGGCATGGGGTGGTCTTGCGCGTTTGGCGGCAATATGTCCATGCAGTGATTATGGCCTGTGTGCAAATGCGCCACAATAGTGTCTTTGACCGGTTTCACGCTCAACGTCACTTTATGTCCACTGCCTGGCTTGTCCTGCCCGACTTCATGATCATCCTGCTAGGGTGGATCCTGCACCACCGCTTCGGGTTCGGACGTGATTTTTTTACCGGCCTGGAGAAACTGGTCTATTACGTGCTTTTCCCGACCTTGCTGTTTCAGTCGATCTTAAAGACGCCCTTGACGGCCCAGACAACTGGGGACTTGTTGATCGTGTCATTCATGCTGGTAGCGACAGGGTTTTTGATGGTACGACTCGGCGGGCGGCTGTTTCGCGCCCCAGCCACTGCGCTGGCCTCGGTCACCCAGTGCGGGTTTCGTTTCAACACCTATCTGGGGCTGGCGCTGGCGCCAACGCTTGGCGGTGCCAGCGGGCAAACCGTCATGGCACTGCTGGTCGGTTTAACGGTCCCCTTGGCCAATATTGCTGCGGTCTATCCATTGGCTCGCCATCAAGGCGGCAACCTGTTTGGCGCGCTGTTACGCAACCCCCTGCTGATGGCCACACTACTGGGGCTAGCAGGCAACCTCGCAGGATTTGAATTGCCACAGTCGATTGACATCATGGCCGAGCGCTTGGGCATGGCGGCTGTGGCCATGGGGATTCTATGTATTGGGCCAAGCCTGTCATGGCAAGGCAGCCAAGGTCTAGGCCGATTCATTTCCTGGGTGGTCGGCACCAAAATCCTGCTCTTGCCACTGGTGGCTTGGGGTTGCGCGAATTTGCTTGGTCTTGATGAGGTCACCACCGCCATGCTGGTGCTGTTTGGATCACTACCGTGCGCGACCGCCGCTTATGTGCTCGCGGTTCGAATGGGCGGCGATGGACGATTGGTGAGCCTGATCATCTCGGTGAGCACGCTGGCTAGCGCTGTCACTATCCCGGTTTGGATGAGTCTGCTAACCTGACTCAGGGGCGCCGAACGCCCTGCCTTTGCTTGCATTTGAGCCATTCCTACGAACAAAGTGTTGCAAGATGTCCACAGCTGAAATAACCCTGAACTTGCCTGATGAGGCCGCCACTGATGCGCTCGGTAGTCGTTTGGCTGAACGCGTCCATGCATCAATCAATCAATCTAAATCCATTGAAATCAGCAACTTAGAGAACGGGTGTGGTGCCTTAATTTATTTGCGTGGCGAACTCGGCGCAGGAAAGACGGCGCTGGTTCGGGCGTTACTTAGGGCGTGCGGAGTGACCGGACGCATCAAAAGCCCAAGCTACGCTTTGCTTGAGTCTTATAAAGTTTCGAGCTTATACTTTTATCATATTGATTTTTATAGATTTAGCGATTCGAGTGAATGGCAGGATGCTGGCTTTCGGGATTTGTTCAGGCCTGACGCAGTGATATTGATCGAATGGCCCGAGAAGGCTGCTGATCAATTGCCCGTACCAGATGTGTTGATTGAACTGTCTTATGCAGAACCTGGACGCATGGCCCGACTCGAGGCGCATACCAAGCGAGGTGCAACATGGCTGACCGCTTTGAAAATGAGTTAAGACCTGTGGTGCGACGCGAACCGGTCAGTCGTCGTCAGCTGCTTGCGGCCGCTGGCGCCATGATTTGTTTGCCTGTGATTCCAAGACTTGCCATGGCGTCAACCGTGTTGGCGGTCAGAACTTGGCCAGCAGCCGACTACACACGCGTCACATTAGAACTTGACAGCGAGCTCAAGGCCGAACACTTCACCTTGGAAAACCCCCATCGCATGGTGGTCGACATTTCCGGGCTGCGCATGAGCGATGCCCTGCAAAAGCTCGTCAGCAACGTCAAGGCTGATGACCCCTACATTCAAAGCTTAAGGGTCGGGCAGAATCGTCCCGACGTGGTGCGTATTGTCATCGATTTAAAGCAAGCGGTCGCGCCACAGGTCTTTACGCTCAAACCGGTAGGCGACTACCAGTATCGCCTGGTACTCGACCTCTACCCGATCGTGGCTCAGGACCCGTTAATGGCGTTTCTGAAGCAACAGCCCGATTTAAGCGGTGATGATCCGTTAGCCCAGATTCTGGAAGAGCTTGGCCAGGGCGGCGGTGTGCCCAGTACACTGGCGCCCCCGGCTGCAGTAGGCAGCGCCAAACCAGAATCACCTGCGCCACGCCAGGCGCGCAAACGAACTGTCACGGTTGCCATTGATGCCGGCCACGGAGGCGAGGATCCTGGCGCTGTGGGCAAAGGCGGCACTTACGAGAAGGACGTGGTGTTGGCCATTGCCAAACGGGTTAAAGCCAAAATCGATGCCACGCCGGGCATGCGCGGTTTTTTGACGCGTGACGGCGACTACTTCGTACCGCTGCACGTCCGGGTAGAAAAAGCCCGACGCGTGAAGGCCGACCTGTTTGTCTCAATTCACGCCGATGCGTTTGTCAGACCCACCGCCGGCGGCAGCTCGGTTTACATTCTCTCAACGCGCGGGGCTTCGAGCACCAGCGCTCGCTGGCTCGCCAAAAAAGAAAACTCAGCCGACTTGATCGGTGGGGTGAATCTCGGCGCACAAAACCAGCAGGTCGCCAAGCTGTTGCTGGACTTGTCAACGACGGCCCAAATCAACGACTCCAAGAAAGTCGCCACCAAACTGCTCGAGGAGTTGCGTGGCGTTTATCGCTTGCACAAGCCACAAGTCGAGAAGGCCGGCTTTGCCGTACTCAAAGCGCCCGATATCCCTTCGGTGCTCGTTGAAACCGCGTTCATTAGCAACCCCAAGGAAGAACGACTGTTGCGCAGCGCCAAGTACCAGGACAAGTTTGCCACGGCCGTACATAACGGGGTGAGCCGTTTTTTCCAGAGCAACCCGCATCTGGCGCAGGCAAACTAAGGCCATCCACTCTGGTTCTACAATAGGCCTCTGAAATTCAGAGGCCTATTTGTATGTCTGTTCATCGTCAATCCATTGCCGCGCTGCCCGACCGTCTGATCAGCCAGATTGCGGCTGGCGAGGTCATTGAGCGCCCGGCCTCGGTGCTCAAAGAGCTCGTTGAAAACGCCATCGATGCCAATGCCAACGTCATTGAGGTGCGTCTTGAAGCCGGCGGCGTGCGCCGCATTTCCGTTAATGATGACGGCCATGGCATACCGAGCGAAGAACTGCCTCTGGCGCTCACACGTCACGCCACCAGCAAAATCCGTTCACTGCAAGACCTCGAGTCAGTGGCCTCGATGGGGTTTCGTGGCGAGGCGCTTGCATCCGTGGCCTCGGTCGCTAGACTGGCCTTGATCTCGCGCACTGAGCAAGACGAGCATGCCTGGCAACTCGAAGCTCGCAGCGATGCCGTGCAGCCAGCTGCAGGCAGCCAAGGCACCACCGTGGACGTGCGCGGCCTGTTTGACGATGTGCCCGCACGGCGCAAATTCCTGAAATCTGAAGCCACTGAGTTTGGCCACTGCCTCGACGTGATGACTCGGATTGCACTGGCACATCCGGAAATAGCCTTTCGGGTGTTTCACAACGACAAAGCCGTGCGTCAATGGCCGGTGGCATCACTGGCCAAACGCGTCACTGATGTACTGGGCAGTGAGTTTGCCGATGCAGCCGTGGCCGTGGATGCCGGTGCCGGACCGGCACAAATCCGCGGGTTTGTCTGCAGGCCCACAGCGGCTCGCGCGCGCGCTGACCGCCAGTTTCTCTTTGTCAACGGGCGCCATGTGCGCGACCGAACCGTCTCTCATGCCCTGCGCGCGGCCTATGCCGATGTGTTGCATGGTGATCGGCAACCGGCTTATGTGCTGTTTATCGACATCGACCCACAGACCGTTGATGTGAATGTGCACCCGGCCAAGGCAGAAGTCCGATTTCGTGACAGTGGCGCTGTGCACCGGCTTGTGCAACAAGTGGTGACCGAAGCCTTGTCAGGCAGCGTGGATGAAACACACAACACGGCTGAGCCCGGTTTATCAGGCACCCACATGGCACCGGCTGGCAGGAGCTCAGGCCCAAACACTGGATTTGCACCCGGGTTGACCAACCGGTCTTCGTCAAGATCGCCCTACCCCATGCGCGAGTCGGTGCAATCGCGCTTAACGCTCAATGAACCCACCGCAGGCGTCGCGCCTTCGAGTAACCCAGGCTGGGGGAGTGGCTGGCAAGCCGCACACGCGCGCACCGATAACGTTCAAACGAATACAAATGCGCCATCGATTCAAGACAGTATGGCGCAGGAACAGATCTGGCCTCTGGGGCGTGCATTGGCACAACTACACGGCATTTACATTCTGTCGCAAACGCAAGATGGCTTGATATTGGTCGACATGCACGCGGCTCACGAGCGGGTGGTATACGAGCAGCTCAAGACGGCGCTCGATGCGCGAGAAGTCGCCACCCAAGGGCTGCTCGTGCCCCTAGTGATTAATGTAGCTGAGACCGAGGTGGCGTTGGCACAAGACAACAGCGAAGCCCTGGCCCAAATGGGGTTTGACATTCAGGGCGCTGGCCCACAGTCCCTGATGGTGCGCTCAGTGCCGGCGTTGCTGATTCGTGGCGACATCGAGACCTTGGTGCGCCAGGTGCTGCAAGACATGGCCGAGGTTGGCGTCAGCGCGCTACTGACCGAGCAACGCAACCAGTTGCTCTCGACCATGGCCTGCCATGGCGCGGTCAGGGCCAACCGGCAACTGACCATCGCGGAAATGAACGCGCTGCTGCGTCAAATGGAACAAACCGAACGCGCCGATCAATGCAACCACGGCAGGCCCACATGGCTGGCCTGGCGATTGTCAGATCTGGACCGGCTCTTTATGCGCGGCCAATGAACAGCGAACAAACGCCGCTAATTTGTCTGGCTGGCCCAACCGCATCAGGCAAGAGTGCGATTTGTCAGATGCTGGCCGAGCATCTGCCCATCGAAATCATCAATGTCGATTCGGCCACCATCTACCGGGGCATGGACATTGGTACGGCCAAGCCATCTGCAAATGAGCGTGCGCGGGTCAAACACCACCTGCTTGATATTCTTGATCCGTCGCAAAGCTACTCGGCAGCGCAGTTTCGTGACGATGCGCTGGCCTGTGTCAACGACATACGCCAGCGTGGCCGCTTGCCGGTGCTTGCCGGTGGCACCATGCTGTACTTCAAAATCCTGCGCGACGGCATGGACGATCTACCCGGCGCCGACCCCCCATATCGCGAATCCATTGAGGCGCAGGCCCGTGAACAGGGCTGGCCCGCGCTACACCAGGCTTTATCGGCTATTGACCCGGCCACGGCCGCCAGACTGGCACCCAATGACAGTCAGCGTATTGGGCGGGCGCTAGAAATTTGCCATGTCGCAGGCCAACCCTTCTCATCCCTGATCGGCCGCTCAAGCACGCCGGCTGTGCCCATCACGATGATCAGCCTCGAGCCTGCAAACCGGCAAACCTTGCACAGCCGAATCGAAGCGCGGTTTGACCAGATGCTGGAACAAGGTTTTGTTCACGAGGTGCGCACGCTATATGAACGTTCAGACTTGCACGCCGCCTTAGCGTCCATGCGTTGCGTGGGCTACCGGCAAATCTGGCAATACCTCGAGGGCCAGTGCACACTGCCAGACGCACGCCAAAGGGGCATTGCGGCCACCCGCCAGCTGGCCAAGCGCCAGCTCACTTGGCTAAGAAGCATGCCCGAGCGGCATGTGATTGACAGCCTGGCCCCAGACGCGGGTGCGCAAGTGCTCAAACTCGTTCAAGCCAGCGCACCGTAAAAGCCAGCCCCCTTTAAAAACGCGACTTACAACACAACAGTTGGTGCCGCTTGCGCATCGCAGACGGCAATCTGCCCCAAGGTGTAGACCGTTTGATCGGCAGCCGACAAAGCCGTTGAAATCGCTTCGGCCTGCACAGCATCGACGACAAGCACCATGCCAATACCGCAGTTAAAGACGCGATGCATTTCACCAGGCTCGATATCGCCCTCGCGCTGCAGCCAGTCAAACAGGGCCGGCAGCGGCCAGGCACTGGCATGCAATTGCGCCTGCAGCCCGGGCTGCAAAATGCGTGGTACGTTATCTAGCAAACCGCCACCGGTGATGTGTGCCAAGCCCTTGATGGCGGGTCCGAACTGGGCGATCGCCGCCAAGACGGGTTTGACGTAAATGCGAGTGGGTGCCATCACCACGTCAGCCAGCGCACTGTCGCCAAAGCGGTCATCGGGCTTGGCGCCGGTGCGCTCAAGCACTTTGCGCAGCAACGAGTAGCCGTTTGAGTGCGCACCGCTTGATGCCAGACCCAGCACCACGTCACCGGCGGCAATGGATCGACCATCGATCATGGCTGATTTTTCAACCGCGCCTACGGCAAAGCCGGCGAGGTCGTACTCACCATCGGGGTACATGCCTGGCATCTCGGCGGTTTCACCACCAATCAAGGCACAACCGGCAAGCTCACAGCCGTGGCCAATGCCACTGACCACTTGTGCGGCCACATCCACCGTCAGTCGTCCGCAAGCAAAATAGTCCAGAAAAAACAGTGGTTCAGCGCCTTGCACCAAAATGTCGTTCACGCTCATGGCGACCAGGTCCACGCCCACGGTGTCGTGGCGCTGCCAGTCAAACGCCAGACGCAGTTTGGTGCCAACGCCGTCAGTGCCCGATACAAGAACCGGCTCGCGGTAGCGTTTGGGCACTTCAAACAAAGCCCCAAAGCCACCGAGGCCAGCCAGCACACCGTCTCGCATGGTTCGAGCCGCGATGGGTTTGATACGGTCAACCAATGCCTCGCCAGCGTCGATATCGACACCGGCGTCACGGTAAGTCAGGCGAGAGCGAGAAGATTGCGTCATGACG
Source organism: Burkholderiaceae bacterium (assembly GCA_965659885.1). Lineage (GTDB taxonomy): Bacteria > Pseudomonadota > Gammaproteobacteria > Burkholderiales > Burkholderiaceae_B > Algicoccus. Next base: position 132,055 of record CBFHXV010000001.1, read on the forward strand.
AGGGTAGCGAGCCTATGTAGGTGAGAGATTAAAAAATACCGATTAACCACCACATGAGCGCTGACAGCGTCAGCAGTCGTGGCGTTGGTCACACAATATGTGACAATGGCAAAGTTACAACCGCTATTCTACGACTTGAGCGCATGGCGCAGCAGCTGATCCTGGATATCCTGCCATCGACTGAGCCCACCCTGCAAAACATGGTGCCTGGCGGCAATGACGCCTTGATTGCCGAGGTCAGCCAATTGGCACCCGGACAAACCCTTTATGTGTGGGGCCCCGAGGGCAGTGGTCGTAGCCATTTGCTTAAAGCTGCTTGCGCCCATCATGGTGGCCAATACGTTGCGCCTGGGCCGAATGGCCAAGCACTGGCTGACTTTGCACAAGATCTGGATAGCGGCCATGGGCTTCGGTGTGTGGCCATCGACGACATTCACACATTTGATGACACGGCGCTAGCGGCGCTGTTTGGCTTGTACAATCGGTGGCGCGAATGGGCCGATGGCCCAAACGCGTTTGGCTTGATTGTCAGCGGCGATCGGCCGCCCTTGCAGATGTCGTGCCGAGAGGATGTTCGTACCCGGCTAGGCTGGGGCGCCGTGTATCGACTTCAACCCCTGTCCGACGCAGAGAAAGTCCACGCATTGACTAATCACGCCAAGCAACGCGGCATGCCTTTGTCTGACGATGTCTTGCGCTGGCTGCTCACTCATGGCTCGCGCGACATTCGGTCGCTGTTTGCCGTGCTCGACGCCCTGGATCGCTATGCGCTAGCCACGCACCGGGCATTGACCTTGCCCCTGTTAAAAACCATGCTGGCCGATGAGTCAGCTCACAAACGATGACTTCAAACCGACTCGCCCTATTCGATCTGGATCACACGTTGCTGCCGCTTGACAGTGACTACCAATGGGCTGACTTTCTGGCGCGCACCGGTCGAGCTGGCGACCCAGAGATTGCGCGCGCACGCAACGATGAACTGATGCAGCGCTACAACGCCGGCGAACTCACGGCCCAAGAGGCTGCACAATTCATGCTCGGGCTGCTCGCCGCCCACGACCCCCTGGATCTGGCTCACTGGCATGAAGAGTTCATGAAAGACGTGATTCGGCCACGCATGACCGCACCGGCTTCTGACCTGGTACGCAAGCACCTGGCCAACGGCGATCTCTGCGCCATCGTCACCGCAACCAACAGCTTTGTGACGGCACCCATTGCGCGCGCTTTCGGTGTCCCACACCTGATTGCAACTGACCCGCAGTATGTGGCGGGCCGCTATACCGGCAACATCCACGGCACCCCAAGTTTCCGGGAGGGCAAGGTGGTGCGGGTCAATGACTGGCTAGCCGGCATGGGCCGCGCGCTCAACGAGTTCGACCAAAGCTACTTTTACAGCGACTCGATCAATGACCTGCCGCTGCTAGAAGCGGTTACCCATCCCGTGGTCACCAACCCTAGCGCCGCACTGCACGATGTCGCAAGCCAACGTCAGTGGCCGGTGCTGCAACTGTTTGACGAGAACCTGGACCAGAAATCCTGATGATCACCCAACGCATCAAAGGACTGGTCAAGCGATTCGTCAATGGCCAGCGTGACAGCAGCCAAGGGCCGCAACGGTACGGGCGCGAGCAACACCAGATTGACCGACACCATGTGTCGCGCAATGCCATCAAGGTCTGCGAAGTCCTGCAAAAACACGGCCATGAGGCCTATATCGTGGGCGGTGCGGTTCGTGACCTGCTCATTGGCTTAGAGCCCAAGGATTTTGATGTGGCAACCAGCGCCACGCCCGAGCAAGTCCAGCCCCTCTTTAGGCGCGCACGCATCATTGGACGACGCTTTAAGCTCGTGCATGTGGTGTTTGGGCGGGAAATTATTGAGACCTCCACGTTTCGTGCGCCTTCAAGTGGCGAGCAATTGACCGACGACCATGGGCGTATCCTGCGCGACAACGTTTACGGCAACCTGCAGCAAGACGCTGAACGACGTGACTTTACGATCAATGCCCTCTACTACGATCCCGTTAGCGAGACGGTGATCGACTGGCATCAAGGCGTGCGAGACCTGAACCGTCGCGTCGTTCGCATGATTGGTGAGCCCGTGACCCGCTACCGCGAAGACCCCGTGCGTATGTTGCGCGCCGTGCGCTTTGCCGTGAAACTAAAAGGCAAGATCGACCCGGGCACCGAAGCGCCGATTGCCGGCGTGGCTGACCTGATTAACAACGTGCCCGCTGCGCGACTGTTTGATGAAATACTCAAGCTGCTCACCTGCGGCGACGCCATGCAGTGCGTCAAGCAACTGCAAGCACATGGCCTGCACAGCGGCTTGTTGCCCTTGCTTGAAATTATTCTGGACGACCCTAAAGGCCACGCGTTCATTGAACTGGCGCTTGAGCGAACTGACGCGCGCATACGCGCTGGCAAGACCGTGAGCCCGAGTTTTTTGTTTGCTGCCTTGCTGTGGCCACAAGTGCGACTGCACTGGCAACACCTGTGCAATGCCGGTGAACACGTAGCGCCGGCATTAATCACCGCGGCCGACCGCGTGCTCAATGCACAGACCGAATCGCTGGCTATTAACCGGCGGCATGCCTCTGACATGCGTGAGATCTGGTTCATGCAGCCTCGGTTTGAGCGGCGTGTGCCGCGCGCCATCCACCGTCTGTTTGCCCAGCCGCGGTTTCGGGCGGGCGTCGAATTTCTTCAACTTCGCGCAGCATCGGATGAATTCGACAGCGTTCAAGCCCAGTGGTGGATGGATCTGGCTGATGCCAGCGACAGTGAACGAGCCCACATGCTGGAGAACCTGCCACCCGCGGGCAAAAGTGACGCCAGCAAAAAGACCTCAAGCACCAAGCGCCGGCGGCGCCCGAGGCGCCGCAAGCCAGTAAGCCAAGACAACGCCCACTTAACGGATCAAAGCACATGAGTCTGGCTACTGCCTACATTGGTCTTGGCGCCAATCTCGGTGATACGGAAGTGACGTTGCAACAGGCTGTTGACGAGATTGCCAACAGCGCTGGCGTCCAGAGAACCGTCACATCACAGCTGTACCGCTCTGACCCGGTCGATGCGCCAGGGCCTAGCTATGTCAATGCCGTGGCCCGAGTGCACACGAGCCTGGCACCACTGCCGTTACTGGCTCTGTTGCGCCAAATAGAGACAAAATTTGGACGACAGCGGCATTTCCGCAACGCTCCTCGAACGCTAGACCTTGATCTGTTGCTCTATGACGAACTGGCCTTTAGCACGCCCACACTTTCTGTGCCCCATCCGCGCATGCACGCCAGGGCATTCGTACTAAAGCCGCTCATTGAACTGACCGAGGACGACCGCCAACTGAAAGGCCAGTCTATGTCAGACTGGCTAGCGGCCTGCGTCGACCAGCACTGCGAAGTGCTAGCTCATCAGCCTGGCTAGATCGCCCCGGCCTGGCGCATTTGGTCGATTTGCTCGGCGCTTGCACCCATCTCACGCAAAATCTCGTCGGTGTGCTCGCCTAGTGCCGGCACGGCCTGCATACACGCCTCGAATTGGTTGTTTGTAGCTGGCGGAATAAGTGCCGGCAACAAACCCACGGGACTGGGCACCTCGGTCCAGCGCTCGCGCGCAGCTAATTGCGGATGCGCCCATACGCCTTTCATGTCGTTGACCCGGGCGTTGGCGATTTGCGCGCTCTCTAGGCGGTCGATCACTTGGTCAATGGTCATGTCCGCAAATGCCGCCACAATCAATTCGCGTAGCCTTTCTCGGTTCTCCACGCGTTGTGAGGTCGAATTGAATGCCGGGTCAGTGGCTAGCTCGGGCTGCTGTAACACCTGATTACAGAACACGACCCACTCGCGCTCGTTTTGCAGGCCAAGCATCACCGTATTGCCATCACCCACAGCAAAGGGGCCATAGGGAAAGATGGTGGCATGGGCAGCACCTGCGCGTTTGGGCGGTGGTGCGCCTTCAAACGCGTAATACAAGGGAAAGCTCATCCACTCGGCCATACTCTCGAGCATCGACACATCAATGCGACTACCTTTGCCGGTACGAGCCCGCAACAACAGGGCATTCAGAATGCTCGAGTAGGCATACATGCCTGCGGCAATGTCAGCGATTGAACAGCCTGCCTTGGCCGGTTCGTCAGGCGTGCCCGTGACCGACAAAAACCCGCTTTCACTTTGAATCAGCAGATCGTAGGCTTTCTTGGTCTCGTAAGGCCCACCTTCGCCGTAGCCCGAGATGTCGCACACAATGAGCTGGTCATTGACCGGGTGCAAGTCGTCAAACCCCAGCCCCATGCGAGCAGCCGCACCAGGGGCGAGGTTCTGTACGAGCACATCGGCCTGCTTTAACAAGTCTTGCAAAACCGTTCTGGCCTGCGGTTGTTTGAGATCGAGTGTGAGGCTTTGCTTGGAGCGATTGGTCCACACAAAGTGTGAGGCCATGCCACGCACACGCTCATCATAGCCACGCGCAAAATCCCCCACGCCCGGGCGCTCGACTTTGATCACCCGAGCGCCCATGTCCGCGAGCTGTCGGGTACAAAACGGCGCAGCAATCGCGTGCTCCAGGCTCACCACGGTAATGCCATCAAGTGGTCGCATGGTCGTGCTCATGCTTCAAACCTGATTTCGCCTTGCTGCGCCAGTGTGCCGTCCTGTTCGGCCCAAATGTGCGCCAAGCCATCTTCGACCATGGCACCAGCCACATCAAAAGGCTTAGGCGAAATCAGCGGGCGCAAGCCACGATGAGTCAGGTGTTTGATCTTGGCATGCGGATGCGCCCGACCAAACGCCTGCACCATGCAGGTAAAGGTCAGTGGACCGTGCACGACTAAGCCCGGGTAGCCTTCCTGCTCCGTCACATAAGGGAAGTCATAGTGGATGCGGTGGCCGTTAAAGGTCACCGCCGAATAGCGATACAGCCAGACAGCGCTTGGCTCAACCGTCTCACGCCACTCAGATGTGGGTGCGGGCTCCGTGCCTTGCAGCTTGGGCGGCGATGGGGTTCGGTAAACCACATCCTGCTCGTCATGCAACACCCGCTTGCCGTCTTGCATCACTTCATGAACCAGGGTGACAAACAACAATGAACCCGTTCTGCCTTGCTTCTCGACAATGCTCTTGATGGTCGTGGTCTTGTAGGCGGGTACACCAGCGAGCAACTCGCCTTCAATCGACACCCGGCTGCCCGCCCACATGCGATTGCGGTTGTCTGCCGGCGGCAAAAACCCCCCGCGCGCCGGGTGGCCGTCGGCGCCCAGATCATTCATGGGCGCGCTTTCGAGAAAATAGCACCAGTGCCAAAGCAACGGCAGTGGCTCACCGGCTTTGGGCGCACCGCCGCCAAGCGTGGCCGCGATACGGGCAGCATGCCCAACGTCCATGGCATCATCGATGCGTTGTGATCGGCCAATCCAGGCGTCAAGGTCGACTTCAGTCATGCGTGTGTCCTGCAATTATTAATCGGGTTAGTCAGTAGCAAGCGCCATCCTCAAGCCACGTTCAGTGACTGCGCTCTGGCGTAGTGGTAGTGATTGTCACCGAGCAAGTTGCCGACATAAATCAATCGCTTGAAGTAGTCACCCACCTCGAGCTCATCGGTCACGCCCATGCCGCCATGCAACTGTACGGCCTCTTCGCCAACTTTGCGTGCCGCTTGGGCCACCTCTGTTTTAACCATGGAGACCCGCTTGCCACGCACGGCTGCGTTGTCGTCGGACAATGCAGCCGCGGCCACATACGTGTTGGATAACGCCATCTCTTGCTCAATGAGCATTTGGGCTAGGCGATGCTGCAGCACCTGAAAACTGATTAACGGCTGGCCAAACTGTTTGCGAGTTTTTAGGTAGTTGGTGGTCGTTTCAATCAAGTAGGACATGACACCGCACGCGTGTGCACAAAGCGCGGTCACCGCAAAATCAAAACCTTTGGCAAACACCGCTTGGGCCTGCTCGCCTTTGGCCAGCAGGGCCTCACCATCTAGCTTGACATTGTCAAAGACCACGTCAGCACAGCGTGCCAGGTCAAACGTGGGATAGTCCTGAAGTGTTACGCCATTGGCCTGCGTGGGCACCAGCACCAACGCCATCTCACCGTCCAAACGCGCCGTCACGATCATCGCGTCTGAGCCGGCCGCATGCCAGACATAGCGTTTGCGCCCATTGAGCACCAACCCATCGCCATTGGCCTGTAGTTGGGTGGACAACGGTTCGGTGCTAAAGCGCTCGCCGGCTTCTTGCCATGCCACTGACAGCACCGCTTGGCCTTCGGCATGCGCTGACAGCCACTGCGCGGCGACCGGCGTTTGCTCAAGAGCCGCCAGCATCGTGACTGCCATGACCGCACTCGGGATGACAGGCTCGCTGACCATGCCCCGGCCTAGCGTTTGATGCACGACCAGCATGCTCGCTGGCGATTCGCCAAAGCCACCGTGTTCTTCAGGTACTAGCAAGCCGGCCACCCCAAGCTCAGCCAGTTGCTGCCAGGCGCCGCGATCTAGCTTGCCTTGCGCAAAACGGGCGCGACGCTCGCTAAACCCCCATTGCTCGGACATGACGCGGTGCAAGCTGTCGGTGAGCATGCGCTGTTCTTCAGATAATGCAAAATCCATGATGATTCCTGTTTAGTGATCGGTACACGTCAACGTGATGTTCGTATCAGTCCAAGCACACTTAAACACCAATGATGTGCTTGACGATGATGCCTTTCTGGATTTCGTTGGTACCGCCATAAATCGTTGTCTTGCGATTGTCGAAATAAGTTGCCGCCGCCCCAAGATCAAACTCGGCACCAGGGCCGTGAAAGTCGCTTTCCTGGCGCATCCATGCCGGGTCGTAAGCCCAGGCGTCGGGACCGGCCACGAGCATTTGCAAACGCGCCAGTTCTTGTTGCAGCTCTGAGCCGCGAATCTTGAGAATCGACGCCTGCGGACCCGGCCCGGCTGAACTGTCAGCGGCCACGCGCAGCAGCAACATCTCCAGAGCCAGGACTTGGGCCTCAATCTGGTTGACATCATCCATGATGCGCGAATCCAGGCTCAGTGACTGCCCACTGGCCATGGCCTCGTTGACCATGCGTTTTAGAATATTCAGCTCGCGATGGCAGTGCCCAATGCCGGCAATGCCGGTACGCTCGTGACCTAGCAGATACTTGGCATAAGTCCAGCCTTCGTTTTCTTCGCCAACGAGGTTTTCCAGGGGAGCTTCGACGTTTTCTAGCCAGACCTCGTTAACTTCAGCACCGCCATCGAGCGTCTTGATCGGGCGCACGGTCACACCGGGCTGACGCATGTCGATCAGAATCATGGAAATCCCGCGCTGGGCCTTGACTGAAGGGTCTGTGCGACACAGGCAGAACATCCAGTCAGCGTGATGGCCCAACGTTGTCCAGGTCTTTTGACCGTTGATGATGTATTTGTCGCCCACGCGTTCGGCACGGGTTTTCAGCGACGCCAGGTCTGAGCCCGAACCGGGTTCAGAGTACCCCTGACACCACCAGTCCTCAACGGTAATGATGCGCGGCAGGTAGTAGTCTTTTTGTTGCTGGTTGCCGAATTTCATGAGCACCGGGCCAATCATGGTCAGCCCAAACGACAACAGTCGCGGGGCTCCGCCTTTAAAGGTTTCGATTTCAAAGAGCAGCCGCTGCACGGCGTTCCAGCCCGTGCCACCGTATTCTTTGGGCCAGTTCGGTGCGCCCCAGCCATGCTCGGCCAGAATCCGGTGCCAGCGGATGTAGTCATCCTTGGCCAGGCGGCGGTGATGCATTTGCTTGTCCCGGATATCGGCCGGGAGGTTTTTTTCGGTGAATTCGCGCACTTGTTCGCGAAACGCCAGCTCTTGTTCGTTAAAGCTCAAATCCATGATGTTGGCCTCCTTGATACCTGAATGTACCAAGGTGGCGCGCCTGTGGGTGTATCCGATTTTGGAATGCTCGATTTGCGGGTTTTAAAGCTCGGGCCCATCGCCGGTCTTGGCTACCCTAGCTGCCGTTGATGCTGGGGTTCGACCCAGCGCAAGCCCAGGCTCAGCAATCACGAAGGCCTAATTAGTGGCGAGCGCTGCCGATAGGATCACCACAACCTCGCCAAACCGCTAGGATATGGTGTCAAGAATTATTGCCCAAACAGCTGAATCAGCTCGGGAGCAATCGACAACCGGATAACGAGCAAGGAGATCGAAATGAGTGAGATGTTGGCAGGAAAAGTGGCCGTGGTCACTGGCGCTGGCGGTGGCATCGGCCGCGAAATTGCACTGGCCATGGGGCGTGCGGGCGCCAAGGTGGTGGTCAACGACATCGGCGCGTCACTAACGGGTGAAGGCCTAGCCGAAGGGCCTGCGCAAACCGTTGCCGAAGAAATCAAAGCCGCCGGCGGCACGGCAGTGCCCAATACCGATAGCGTGGCCGCACGTGAAAGCGCACACCATATCGTCGAGACAGCAGTTCAGCAGTTTGGTCGCATTGATATCGTGGTCAACAACGCCGGCAACTTGCGCGACCGTGTGTTTCACAAAATGAGCGAAGACGAATGGCGCCAGGTCATCGACGTGCACTTAAACGGCACATTCTTTGTCAGTCGCGCCGCAGCCAACTATTTCCGCGAGCAAGAGTCGGGCGCTTTTGTGCACATGACCTCGACCTCCGGCCTGATCGGCAACTTCGGGCAGTCCAACTACTCGGCAGCCAAACTCGGCATCGCCGCACTTTCCAAGTCGATTGCGCTGGACATGGACCGCTACAACGTGCGTTCGAACTGCATCGCGCCTTTTGCCTGGAGCCGCATGACCAGCTCCATCCCGGCCAATACGCCAGAGGAAAAAGCACGCGTGGTCAAATTGCAAAAAATGGAAGCTGGTAAGGTTGCGCCCATGGCGGTGTTTTTAGCCAGCGAGCAGGCAAACGAGGTCAATGGCCAAATTTTTGCGGTTCGCGCCAACGAGATCATGCTATTTAGCCAGCCGCGCCCCGTGCGCTCGGTGCACATGAGCGAAGGCTGGACGCCCGAGTCGATTGCCGAGATCGCTGCACCAGCCATGAAACACCACTTTATGGCGCTTGAGCGTTCGCCAGACGCCATTGACTGGGATCCAATCTAACCAACGGGAAAAGTGAAACATGAGCCACTCTAGACGTGCCCCACTGGCGGGTATTCGTGTCCTGGACTTGTCGCGCGTACTGGCAGGGCCTTTTTGCGCGCAGACCCTGGCCGACCTTGGCGCCGATGTCATTAAAGTCGAGCGTCCCGGTTCAGGTGATGACACCCGTGCCTGGGGCCCGCCTTACGTGCGTGATGCCCAAGGCAAGGACACGTCTGAGTCGGCTTATTTCACCAGCACCAACCGCAACAAGCGCTCGATCGCCATCGATATTGCCAGCCCCGAGGGCGCCGAAGTCGTGCGCAAGCTCGCCAGCCAATGCGATGTGCTCATCGAGAATTTCAAGGTGGGTGGCCTAAAGAAGTATGGGTTGGACTACGACAGCCTGAAATCCAGCATGCCGGGCCTGATTTATTGCTCAATCACCGGTTTCGGACAAAACGGTCCGTTCGCCCATCGCCCGGGCTACGACTTCATGATCCAGGGCATGGGTGGGTTGATGAGCATCACGGGCGAGCGCGATGACCTGCCAGGCGGTGGCCCTCAAAAAGCTGGCGTGGCCGTCACCGATGTCTTTACCGGGCTGTATGGCGCTGTGGCCATCCTGGGCGCGTTGCGCGAGCGTGACGCCAGCGGCTTGGGCCAGCACATTGATTTGGCGCTTCTGGACTGCCACGTGGCCATGCTGTCAAACCAGAACCTGAACTACATGACCTCGGGCCAAGCGCCCACCCGTGCGGGCAACGCCCACCAGAATGTGGTGCCCTACCAGGTGTTCAAGACCTCAGACAGTTTCATGATTCTGGCCGTGGGCAACGACTCGCAGTTTCGGGCGTTTTGTCATGTGGCTGGGCATCCCGAGTGGGCCACAGACGAGCGTTTTGTGACCAACAGCGTTCGTATCGTGAACCGCAAGGTGTTGATCCCCATGGTTGAAGAGCTCATGCTCACGCGTACAAGTGAGCAATGGATGTCAGACCTTGAAGCCGTGGGTGTGCCCTGTGGGCCGATTCAAACCATTGACCAGGTGTTTGACCATCCCCAAGTCAAGGCACGCGAGCTGTGGCGCGATATCCCCCACCCGATCGCCGGCCAAGCCCCTACAACCGCCAGCCCGATGAACTTTTCAGAGACACCGGTTCAGTACACCCGTCACGCGCCCATGCTTGGCGAGCATACTGAAGAAGTGCTGCGCGAGTTTGGCATCAAGCCTTAACCGCGCAGACACTCATAGGTGCACCGATGAGTGCACCTATTGGCCCACTCAGGCAGGCACAACGGGGATGCCAGCAATGCGGCTAGACCACTCCTGAGGCCCTGTGTTGTGCACTGACGTGCCGCGTGCGTCTACGGCCACCGTCACCGGCATGTCCACGACATCAAACTCGTAAATGGCCTCCATGCCCAAATCTTCAAACGCCACCACTTTGGCGCCTCGAATGGCTTTGGACACCAGGTAGGCGGCGCCACCCACGGCCATCAGGTAGGCTGACTGATGTTTTTGAATCGATTCGATGGCCACAGGCCCCCGCTCAGCTTTACCAACCATGGCGATCAAGCCGGTTTGTTCAAGCATCATGTCGGTGAACTTGTCCATGCGCGTTGAAGTGGTCGGACCAGCGGGCCCCACCACTTCTTCGCGCACCGGGTCAACCGGGCCGACGTAATAAATAACCCGGTTGGTGAAGTCCACCGGCAATGATTCGCCCTTGGCCAACATCTCCTGAATGCGCTTGTGCGCGGCATCACGCCCGGTGAGCATCTTGCCAGACAGCAACAGGGTCTGACCAGGCTCCCAGCTTGCAACCTCTTCTTTAGTCAGCTTGTTCAGGTCAACCTGCTTGGACGCCTTGTAGTCAGGCGCCCAGTTCACATCGGGCCAATCCGACAGCGACGGGCGTTTGAGCTCGGCTGGCCCAGACCCATCAAGCACGAAATGCACGTGACGCGTAGCCGCGCAGTTTGGGATCAACGCCACAGGCTTGGAAGCCGCGTGCGTGGGGAAGGTCTTTATTTTGACGTCCAGCACCGTGGTCAAACCACCCAAGCCCTGGGCGCCGATGCCAAGTGCGTTGACCTTCTCGTAGAGCTCGATGCGAAGTTCCTCTAGCTTGTTGGACGGGCCACGCTGCAGCAACTCATACATGTCGATATCGTCCATGAGCGACTGCTTGGCCATGAGCATGGCCTTCTCGGCGGTCCCACCCACGCCGATACCCAGCATGCCAGGCGGGCACCAGCCCGCGCCCATGGTGGGCACGGTCTTTAACACCCAATCGACGAGTGAGTCGCTAGGGTTAAGCATGGCGAACTTGGATTTGTTCTCCGAGCCGCCGCCTTTGGCTGCCACTTGCACATCAACGGTGTTGCCAGGCACGAGCTCGACCGACAAGATACAGGGGGTGTTGTCGCGCGTGTTCTTGCGGCTAAATAGTGGGTCGTCTAGCACCGAAGCGCGCAGCGGGTTGTCCGGGTTCAGGTAGCCACGGCGCACGCCTTCGTCACACAGCGCCTGCAAGTCGAGCTGGGTGTCAAATTTGACGTCCATGCCGATTTTCAGGAACACGTTGACAATGCCCGTGTCCTGACAAATCGGGCGGCGCCCCTCAGCGCACAGCTTGGAGTTGGTCAGGATTTGCGCCATGGCGTCCTTGGCCGCTGGGCTTTGCTCGCGCTCATAGGCACGCGCCAGGTGGGCAATGTAATCGGCCGGATGGTAGTAGCTGATGAACTGCACGGCATCGGCAATCGATTCAATCAGATCCTCTTCCTTGATGACGGTCATGGTTGGCAATCCTCTGTCTCGCGTTGAACAATATGTTGATACGAACTTTTTACTAAACTTTATTTGCCCTGCCAATTGGGCTTGCGCTTTTCTGCAAAAGCCAGTGATCCCTCGCGGGCGTCTTCCGACTCAAAAATGTGCTGCATCATGGGCGCTTGGCGGGCAAACATCTCCGATTGCGGCCAGTCCAACGCCGCGTTCATGATGTGTTTGGCCGTTCTGACGGCCAGTGGCCCGTTTTCACTGATGCGTGCGGCCAGCGCCAGTGCCCCCTCAAGAGCGCCACCCGGTTCAGTTAGCTCGTTAACCAGTCCGAACTGATAAGCGCGCTCGGCTGTGATCGGATCACCCGTAAGCACCATTTCCATGGCGACTGGGTACGGCACGCGGCGCGGCAAACGGACCATGCCACCCGAACCCGGAACCAAACCGCGCTTGGTCTCAGGCACGCCGAACTTGGCGTCCCTGGCAGCTACCACCATGTCACAAGCCAGCATCATTTCAAAGCCGCCGGCAAGGGCAAACCCTTCAACGGCGGCAATCAACGGCTTGGTTGGTGGCTTTTCGGCGAATCCAGCCAAACCCCGGTCGTCAATACGCGGACGCTGGCGGGTCTGCGCGAAAGCTTTCAAGTCCATGCCAGCGCTAAAGCCTTTGCCTGTCCCGGTCAAAATCCCGATACGCAGCTCAGGGTCAGCATCAAGCTCGTCAAAGGCACGCGCCATTTGAACCGCGCAGTCGTAGTTCACGGCGTTGCGAACCTCCGGACGGTTGATGGTGATGACAAACACCCCATCGCGCTTTTCTGTGTGGACCATCTCTTGCATGGTGTTGCTCTTGTCGCCATTCATGTCTGCTGTGCTCATTTGATTCCCCTCTTTGTTGTTCCGTTTTTTACGGTTGTTATGCCAAATCATAGGCGATTCGTGCACTTGGCGCGAAACTGCAAACCGGTGCGCGTTAAAATGCCGATTTGCCCGAGGGTATGGCGTGGGTCAGCCGAAATCGTTTGGCGCCTGACGAACCTCTTTTGTTTGATTCACACAAGCGACTTACATGCTGACATTTCAACAAATCATTCTGCGTCTGCAGGACTACTGGGATCAGCAGGGCTGTGCCTTGCTGCAACCGTATGACATGGAAGTGGGGGCCGGCACCTCGCACACGGCGACATTTTTACGCGCCATTGGCCCTGAGCCGTGGCGAGCAGCCTATGTGCAGCCCTCAAGACGCCCCAAAGATGGTCGCTATGGTGACAATCCCAATCGGCTGCAGCACTACTACCAGTACCAAGTCGTGCTTAAACCGGCGCCACCGGACATTCTGGACCTGTACATCGGTTCGCTCAAAGCCATTGGCATTGAACCTACCGACCACGATATCCGTTTTGTCGAGGACGACTGGGAAAATCCCACGCTTGGCGCTTGGGGCTTGGGCTGGGAGGTCTGGCTAAACGGCATGGAGGTGACCCAGTTCACTTATTTCCAGCAAGTCGGCGGCATCGACTGCAACCCAACAACGGGCGAGATCACATATGGCCTGGAGCGCCTGGCCATGTATCTACAAGGCGTCGAAAGCGTCTATGACCTGGTGTGGACCGACCGTGACGGCTATCGCCTGACCTACCGCGACGTTTTCCATCAAAACGAAGTCGAGCAGTCCACCTACAACTTCGAGCACGCCAATGCCACGGTGCTGTTTCAGCACTTCAATGACTTTGAGGCACAGGCCAAGCGACTCATGGAGGTGCCGCTTGCGCTACCGGCCTACGAGGCTGCGCTTAAAGCCGCACACACGTTCAATTTGCTCGACGCCCGTGGCGCCATTAGCGTGACCGAACGCGCGGCCTACATCGGCCGGATCCGCAACCTGTCACGCGCCGTGGCGCAGGCTTACTACGATTCACGCGAAGCCCTTGGGTTTCCCATGTTAAACACCCACGAGGCCAAAGCCGCATGAGTCACGCCAATCTGACCGCACCCCTATTGGTTGAACTCTTCACCGAAGAACTGCCTCCCAAAGCGCTGCAAGGCTTAGGCCAAAGCTTTGCGCAAGACATCGCCCAGGGTTTGATCGAGAAATCGCTGGCCTCGCCCAATCATGCCGTGACCGCTTACGCCACGCCCCGAAGGCTCGCGGTGCACATCGCAGACGTCTTGGCCACAGCGCCCGAACAGGCGTTTTCCGAGAAGCTCATGCCAGCCAAGATTGGCCTCGATGAGAACGGCCAAGCCACGCCTGCCCTGCAAAAGAAACTAGCTGCCAAAGGGCTTGCGCACCTGACGCCTGAAGACCTGAGCCAAATCGATGACGGCAAACAGGCCTACCTAATGGCCACAGGCACAGCGCCAGGCGCACGCCTGGCCGAGGTAATTGAATCGGTTATTGAGACAGCCATCGGCAAACTGCCAATCCCCAAAGTCATGCGCTATCAACTTGCTGATGGGCACACCAGCGTGCATTTTGTCAGACCAGCCCACGCGCTGGTGGTGCTGCATGGCGAGCACGTCTTGCCTGCCCATATCTTGGGGCTAGATGCGGGTCGCCGCACCTGGGGCCACCGGTTCCTATGCCAAAGCCCGATCGACATCACAGCAGCAGACAATTATGAAGCTCAGTTGGCCGAACAAGGCCGGGTCACCGCGAGCTTTCAAACGCGCCGCGCATACATTTTGGATGAACTGCAGACACAGGCCAAAGGCTTGGGTGCCACCATCGGCGACGACCCCGAGGTTCAGGCCCTACTAGATGAGGTTACCGCACTCGTCGAGGCACCTGCCATCTACACCGGCGAGTTCGAAGAACGCTTTCTCGATGTACCAGCCGAATGCCTGATCCTGACCATGCGTCTGAATCAGAAGTACTTTCCGCTGTTTGACGCTGCCAGTGGCAAGCTGACCAATCGCTTCCTGATTGTCAGCAACATGCCAATTGATGACCCAAGCGCCATCATTGGCGGCAATGAGCGCGTGGTTCGCCCGCGTCTGGCAGACGCCGAGTTCTTTTATCTGACCGACAAAAAACAAACACTGGCCGATCGCCTGCCGACGCTGGAGAACATCGTCTATCACAACAAGCTTGGGACCCAGCGGGTGCGCGTTGAGCGCGTGCGTCAGATTGCTGACTGGCTGGCCCGGGCACTAGGTGCCGAGCCCCACCTAGCCGATCGTGCAGCACTCTTGGCCAAAGCCGATCTCACCACGCAAATGGTCGGTGAGTTTCCTGAGTTGCAAGGCATTATGGGTGGCTACTATGCGCAAGCCGATGGCGAGCCGCAGCCCGTGGTCAAAGCCATCACCTCGCAATACCAGATTCGCTGGCCTGAGCCTGTAACCATCATGGACCTGCCCGCGGTGGTGCTGTTCATGGCCGACAGAGCCGAGACGCTGGTTGGCATCTGGGGCATCGGTTTGGCACCAACTGGCGAGCGCGACCCGTTTGGCCTGCGTCGTGCGGCTCTAGGGCTCATTAGTGCCTTCGAACAACTACGCGATGGTGGCTACCTTAGCCTTCAGGGTGAACATGAACTGACACTGGAGTCGCTGCTGCAGCACGCGTTTAACACCTTCGACCAAAGCCTTGATCTGGCCAGCGACACGGTAGCCGCGGTCGGCGCCTTCGTGCGTGAACGCTACCGCAACCAGCTGCTCACCACACTGGACCGTGAGGCGGTCGAAGCGGTGATGGCACTGAACGCCCCCTTGCATGAAATGACTGCCCGAGTCGTTGCCGCACAGTCGTTTAAAGACTCGCAAGCTGCGCCAAGCCTGGCCGCGGCCAACAAGCGCATTGGCAACCTGCTTAAGAAAGCCGAGGATTTGTCAGTGTCGTTTAACGCTGATTCGCTGACCGATGACGCTGAAATCGCACTGGGCCAAGCGCTTGGCCACGTGGCGCCACTCATCGAGCAACACATGCGCCAAGCCAACTACGAGGCGGCATTGTCGGAGATGGCGCAGTTGCGCGAATCGGTGGATCGGTTTTTTGACGAGGTGATGGTCATGGCCGATGACCCAGCCGTACGACAAAACCGTCTCGCCTTGCTGGCTCGCTTGCATCAACTGATGAACCAGGTGGCTGACATTTCCAGGCTGGCCGCGTGAAACTCATCATCCTTGACCGCGATGGCGTCATCAACGTTGACAGCGATGCCTACGTCAAGCACCCTGACGAGTGGCATGCACTGCCAGGCAGCCTGCAAGCCATCACAAAACTGCACCGTGCCGGCTGGAAAGTGGCCGTCGCATCAAACCAGTCCGGCCTGGCCCGCGGGTACTTTGATGTGACCGCCTTAAACGCCATGCATCAGAAGTGTCTGGCGCAACTGCGAGCCATGGGCGGCGATATCGATGCGTTTTTTATCTGTCCGCACGGCCCGGATGACGCCTGCAATTGCCGCAAGCCCCTGCCCGGGCTGTTTCACGATATCGGCAGGCGCTTTGACATCAGTCTTAAGGGTGTGCCAGCTGTGGGCGACTCTTTACGCGACCTGCAGGCCAGTGCGGCGGCAGGCTGCACCCCGTGGCTGGTGCAAACAGGCAACGGCCCTAAAACCCGCCAATCCCCTGAACTACCCAAGCACACGCAAATGGCCGATGATCTGGCCGGTGTTGTCGATGTGCTCTTGGCCAACGACAGCTCGTCATGAATCACCTGCGCGCCACCCTCTACTACCTGTTTTTAATCATCACGGTCATCCCCTACGCGTTCGTCACGCTGTTAGCTGCCCCACTGCCGCTGCACTGGCGTTATCGCATCACGATCGGCTGGCCGCGGATGGCGGTCTGGGCAGCCAAAGTGTTTTGCGGGTTGCGCTGGAAGATTGAAGGCGCCGAGCACCTGCCAGACGGACCGGCCATTGTGCTGTCCAAGCACCAGTCGGCCTGGGAGACGCTATTTCTGCCAAGCCACTTGCCACGTGAAGTCTGCTTTGTTTACAAGCGCGAGCTACACCGGATTCCGTTTTTTGGGTGGGGGCTGGCGCTTTTGCGGATGATCCCGATTGACCGGGCACGCGGCAAAGAAGCCTTCGAACAAGTCGTGCAAATCGGACAAAGGCGTTTGGATGAAGGCCGCTGGCCGATCCTGTTTCCTGAAGGCACACGCATCGCACCCGGCAAAATGGGCAACTTCAAGATGGGCGGCGCGTTGCTCGCCTCGCGCACCCATACCCCGATTGTTCCTATTGCGCTCAATGCCGGCGAATTCTGGCCGCGAAACTCGTTTGCCAAACGGCCCGGCGAGATCACGGTGCGCATTGGCCCACTGATTCACCCCGATGGCGACACCCCCGAACAGCTCAATGAGCGTGTATACGCCTGGATTGACGAGCAAATGAAGTCCATGCGGGCGACACGGCAATGATTCCGCACTGGGCTCGCAAAGGCTACGATTCGTTGATGCAATTGGCATTGAACCTTGATCCCACGCCTGAACCACCGCCACGGTCCACACCGTCAGTCGGTCGCCATCAGCGCGAGCTAGCGCACCAAGGCACAAACATCATCTTCACGTTAGTGCGCTCCCGTCGCCGCTCTATCGGACTGACGGTGACTGAAGAGGGCCTTAAAGTTACCGCCCCAAGCTGGGTTTCCCTGCAACAAATCGATGCAGCGGTCATTGAGAAGTTCGACTGGGTCAGTAAAAAACTTCACGAGCAGCAGGCACGCCTGCAACGTCAGCAACTCGTAGAATCCAATTGGCGCACAGGCGGGGCGCTGTCCTATCTGGGACAACGCATTGTTTTACAGTGTGGTAGGACAGGTCACCAGCCGGACAACCCCGCCGCACGTGGTCAAACCTGGTTCGCAGGCGATGCCAACAACCCAAAGGCCAACGATGAACTGTGGTTGCCATTGCCACCAGACAGCAGCGCCGAGCAAATCCGTGAACTGGCGCAGGTCTGGCTGCAACGCCAAGCCAAGGCCTGCTTTAGCGAGCGCCTTCATGTGTTTGAAGCGCAAACAGGTTTAAAACCCCGACGCTGGCGCCTGTCGTCGGCCGCTGGCCGTTGGGGCGCCTGCAACTCGGGCGGCAACATCACGCTGAATTGGCGCTTGATTCACTTTGGCCTGCCGGTGGTCGACTACGTCATCGCGCATGAACTAGCGCACCTGCGTGAACTCAATCACAGCCCAGCGTTCTGGCAGGTCGTTAAAGATATTTATCCCGATTACATGACCGGCTATAAAGCGCTCAAAGGCCTGTCACCCGGTGACACCCCGGCGGTATGATTGGGCATTGCCGCTGTCTTGGCTCGAATACGAACCAAGGCAGCGCAACACACAACCACTGAAGAGCAAGGAGCCATGACATGCGACTTTTGCACACCATGTTGCGCGTGGGCAATTTAGAGCGTTCACTAGATTTTTACACCCATGTTCTGGGCATGCGCCTGTTGCGCCAAAAGGACTACCCATCGGGTCGGTTTACCCTGGCGTTTGTGGGCTACGAGGATGAAGACAAAGGCACAGTTCTCGAACTCACGCACAACTGGGACACCGAAAGCTATGACCTAGGCGATGCCTACGGCCATATCGCCGTGCAAGTCGAAGACGCCGCGGCTGCCTGTGACATGGTGCGCAGCAAAGGCGGCACGGTGACTCGCGAAGCTGGCCCTATGAAGCATGGCGGCTCAGTTATCGCATTTGTGCAAGACCCTGACGGCTACAAGATCGAGTTCATCGAGCGTAAAGCCGCATGACCTGCCGCTAAGCACACCCAGCCATGTTGAACATCCTCTGGCTGGTGTTTTTTCTTGGGGGCATGGCAGCCGGCCTCATCCAGTGGCTGTGGCTTGGCGACGCCGAGGTGTTTGGCCGAATGGTGCAAAGCCTGTTCGAGATGGCCAAACTGTCGGTGGACATCATGATTGTGCTGTTTGGCACCTTGACCCTGTGGCTTGGACTGCTGCGCATTGCCGAACTCGCCGGCTTGGTGCAAACGCTGGGACGTTGGCTTTCGCCGCTTTTTGCCAGGCTCATGCCAGAGGTGCCTCGGGGACACCCGGCACTTGGGCTGATCACGATGAACTTCGCGGCCAATGGGCTTGGCCTGGACAACGCCGCGACACCCGTGGGCTTGCGGGCCATGCGCGAGCTCCAAACGCTCAACCCCAACCCTTCGACGGCGACCAATGCCCAAATCCTGTTTCTGGTGCTCAATACATCAGCACTGACGATTTTGCCGGTCACCATCTTTATGTATCGCCTGCAGCAAGGCGCAGCCGATCCCACCTTGGTGTTTCTGCCGATTCTCATGGCCACAGGCGCTTCCACACTGGCAGGCCTTCTGGTTGTGGCTTGGGTGCAGCGGCTAAAGCTGCACGACCCTGTGGTGTTGCTCTGGCTAGGCGCAACAGCACTAGTTTTGTCCGGCATCATGGCCACAGCGGCCTCTCTGAGCGCCGCCACACTGGCGCATGTCTCTAGCCTGTCGGGCAATCTGGCGCTGCTTGGGGTGATTGCGCTGTTTCTGGTGGTGGGCGCCTGGCGCAAAGTCGCCGTCTATGAAGCATTTATCGAAGGCGCCAAGCAGGGATTCGGTATCGCCAAAGACTTGTTGCCCTATCTGGTGGCCATGTTATGCGCCATCGGCTTGTTGCGCAGCGCCGGTGCCGTGGATTTCTTGCTTGACGGTGTGCGGTTTGTGGTCGAACTGGTCGGTGGTGACACCCGGTTTATTGATGGATTGCCAACCGCCTTCATGAAACCCCTATCGGGCAGCGCCGCGCGAGCCATGATGATTGAAACCATGCAATTTCATGGCGTAGACAGTTTCGCGGGCTTATTGGCCGCCACGCTGCAAGGCAGCACCGAAACCACGTTCTATGTGTTGGCGGTGTATTTTGGGGCTGTGGGCATTCAGCGTGCGCGACACGCCGTGGGCTGTGCGCTAGTCGCAGATTTTGCGGGCATCGTGGCCGCTATTCTGGCATGCTATGCATTTTTTGGATAAAGGCGTTTGATCCGGTGAATATTGTCGTCGCCCCTGACTCATTCAAAGAGAGCCTGTCAGCTGCTGGTGTGAGCCAAGCAATAGCCGCCGGTATTGCCGTCGTCGCGCCACAAGCCAAGATTGTCTGCCTGCCCATGGCCGACGGCGGCGAAGGCACACTGGACGCGGTATTGGCGGTGACTGGCGGCGAACGCCGCGAACTTGACGTGCCTGACGCGCTGGGACGCCCCAGACGCGCCGCTTGGGGCTGGCTGGCGGATTCGACTGCCGTGATTGAAATGGCCAGCGCCGCGGGCTTGGAGCATATTGATGCCCATGAGCGCGACCCTGCCAGAGCTGACACACAAGGGGTGGGAGAGCTGATCACAGCGGCCTTGGATGCCGGTGCCAAGCGCATCGTGTTGACCGCAGGTGGGTCGGCCACCAACGATGGTGGCAGCGGCATGTTACGCGCGCTGGGCATGCAGTTTCTAGATGTTCAGGACAGACCATTGCCACCGGGCGGGTTAGCTCTGAAAGACCTGGCCAAGTTGGATGCTCATTTGCTTGATGAGCGTCTCAAAGAGATTGAGCTGACAGTCGCGACCGATGTGCGCAACCCCTTGTGCGGGCCTGAGGGCGCATCGGCGATCTTCGGCCCACAAAAAGGTGCTGATCCCGCGATGGTGCAAACGCTCGACGATGCCTTGCACCAATTCGCCAACGTAACAGCACAAACCACCGGCATCGATATGAAAGATCACCCCGGTGCCGGTGCTGCAGGCGGCCTGGGATTTGCGGCGCTGGCGTGGCTCGGCGCCCAAATGCGGCCTGGCGTGCAAGTAGTGGCTGAGTTGGCTGATCTTGAATCCGCGATTGCAACCGCTGACCTGGTGTTCACCGGCGAAGGAAGAATGGATGCGCAAACGCTACAGGGCAAAACGCCGTGGGGGGTCATGCGCATCGCGCAACAACATGATGTTCCGGTCATCGCCATCGTCGGCAGTCTCGGCGAGGGCTATCAGGACCTTTACGAGGCAGGCTTGACGGCAGCTTTTAGTTTGGTCAATGGCCCGACCGAGCTGAAAACCGCGATGCGTCAAGCACCCGAATGGCTGCAAAGTCGAACCACTGACATCATGCGCCTGTGGCTGTCTGCTGCTTCGAATTCGGTAAGCGCTCGGTCATGGCGTCACTCATCCGAATAAAGCCTGCCACATCCACCTGCTCGGCTCGAGCCGTAGGCGCTACACCCACCTCATCCCATGGCATCAGGCCTGCCCAGTCGCCGAGTGCACGTCGAAGCATTTTTCTGCGCTGAGCAAAAGCGCGTTGCACCAAACTGGCAAATAGTGACTCATTACGGGCTTTAACGCGGGTATCAGGCAAAGGCACCATACGCACCACGGCTGAGACCACCTGCGGCGGCGGATCAAATGCGGCACGCGCGACATCGAATAACTTGTCCATCTGATAGCGGTACTGCAGCATGACCGACAGGCGGCTGTAGGCGCTATCGTCAACCGCTGCGACCATGCGGTCGACCACTTCGCGTTGCAACATGAAATGCTGGTCAAACACATGATCAGCAGCTTGGGCACAGGCAAACAGCAACGGCGTGGAAATGTTGTACGGTAAATTTCCAACGAGCCGCAATCTCGAGCCGAATGCCGCAAAATCCACTTCGAGCGCGTCGGCCTCAATCACCGTCAGCCGGGATGCATCATAGGCTTGGCGCAGCCTCGCGGCGAGATCGCGATCAATCTCGATGGCCTTTAGATGTGTCAAGTGCGTAAGCAATGGCGCGGTCAGCGCCGACAGCCCGGGCCCAATTTCAATCATGTTGTCATCGGGCTGCGGGTTAATTGCCCTGACAATTTGGTCAATGACAGACTCATCGACTAGAAAGTTCTGGCCAAATCGCTGCCGCGCTCGGTGCTTGCTCACTGCGGTGTCTGTTTAAACATTCGGTTGTCGACGTACGCCATATTGCGCATTTGCTGCAACCAAGCCTCAAATTGGTTGATCGCGCGCCGCGCAAACAACTCCTGACGGGCCATGTTACGGCGGTACTGATCGGCCATGTCCTGTGTGCGCCGTTCTTCCACCACAATCAAGTGCCAACCAAACGGTGACTTTACGGGCTCGCTAACTTGCCCCGGCTCTAAACGGTCCATGGCTCGCTCAAATTCGGGCACTGTCTCCCCCGGGTTCAACCAACCCAAGTCACCGCCTAGTGGCGCAGAGTTGTCTTCGGATACGGCCTTAGCCACATCCGCAAAGCTTTCACCGCCCTGAACGATCCGGCTGCGCGCATTTAGCAACCGCTGTTTGGCTTGATCATCATTCATCACTGTTGATGTCTTGATCAGGATGTGCCGTGCCTTGGTCTGATCCACCATCATGGGGCCAGTGGGGTCCATGGGTTTAGCCTGCGGTGGTGGCGGCGGTGGCGCTGGCCGCGGACCGCCAGCACGCCCGGTGACTTTCAGGATATGGAAGCCCGCCGGGCTGCGAATCACGCCAGAAATCTGCCCAGGCTGCAGGTTTCGCGCAGCTTTAACAAACAGGTCGGGCCAGCCCGAGGCCGGACGAACGCCCATATCGCCCCCATTGACCGCTTCAGGACCGTCCGAGAACTCCATGGCCAAGTCAGCGAAATCAGCTCCCTGACGCAACTGCGCCCTGATTTCATCGATTTCTGCACGGGTTTCATCTACCGCACTTTCACTAGCAAACTCCGACACGCTCAAAAAAATCTGTGACAGCTGCAGCACCAGTGGCTGTGGTGGAGGCGGCTTCGGAGGTGGCGGTGGTGGTGGAGGGGGCGGCTCAAGCCCGCTTTCTTTGCGCGCCTCACGCTCCTTGATGTAGGCATCAACATCAGCGTCGCTCACCCGCACCGTGCGATCGGCCATACGCTGGCGAACCTTGTCAAACAAGATTTGCCGCTTTAACGAGTCCTCGTAATCCGACCAGTCAAGGCCGATACGGCTAACTTGAGAGCGCAGTTGCGCCACACTGACGCCATTACGCTGGGCCACCTGCTCGATGGCGCGATCAATATCCTGCTGGGTGACCTGCAACCCCATGCCTTTGGCTTCCTGGGCGACTACAGTTTGCGTGATGAGTTCGTCTAGCGCATCGCTTAGTAAAACGTTTTGGTCGGGCACTGGCCGGCGTTGAGCACGAAACTCTTGCTCCAGTTCTTTGGCTCGCTCCTCGACTTGCAAAACCGTCACGACCTCGTCATTGACCACTGCCGCAATACCATCGATGGGCCTTTCTGCTGTGGCTGCTGCTGGCTGCGCACTGCGCAATCCCTGGGCCGAAGCCGTTGCAACCAAAAAGCCCAATACCAGCATACCCACGGTCAATTGACGAATCAGTTGCATTGTCATTACTCGTACCTTTCAAACTTGCCTACCGGTGCAATATCCGGCGTGATGTTTTGATAATCGGGAATGCTCTGACCCAAAAGGCTAAGCGGATCCTGTCCCAGCCTTCCTAGCCCCGATAGTTCCAGCTGGAAAAATATCGCGTTATTCACCTGCTGAGGATCAATGGCATAGCGCTGATACACCACACGCGCTGCCCAACAACAGTCACCACGATACTCAAGCCCTGCCAACGCCTGCGTCACCCGGGGCGTGACATCACGCTCGGGATCATTGAGCAATGAATAGTCTACCCGACCCACTGAGTACAGGTAAGAACTCAAAGGCCATTGAAACGCCAGGCTCACCTGGTCTTGTCCTTGGGGCTGGTAAGCCCCAGTGGGGTTGCGTTGGAAGCGATACGAGGCGGTGATCGCAGCAGCACGTTTGGGATTAAACCGCGCCACGATTTGTGAGCGATCCCAACGATTGTCATAAGGGTTGTACTGCAAATCCAGACTGGTGCTTAACGTATCGGTGAGGTTGGCTGCCGCGCTGATCAGATACTCGGACTCCACGTCCGTGCGCGGCGTCTCACCTGGCAAAGTCACGAGCTGGTCAGCGAAGTAAAACCGTTGCCCCACGGCGACATAGGCTCTTTCCTCGCCCGTTATAGCGTTCAGATAGCGCGATCCCAAGGCCACGGTCAACTGATTGGCATTGGCAATTCTGTCCCAGCCACCGGTGTAAATGTTTTCCTGGAACGCTTGAGAAAAACTGAAGTCCGACAATGATGTGTCGTAGACAGGCAAGCCGGACTGGTCCCGATAAGGCACATTCAGGTAGTAGACGCGAGGCTCAAGCGTCTGGATGGCATCATGCCCGAAGTAAGAGGCATCACGCTCAAACGTCATCCCTGCGTCCACTGACATAATCGGTAAAACACGATTGTTCGAAGACTCGCGAGCAACACCGGGTTGCCAATCCGTCTGGTAGCGTGTCATGTGCAACCCGACCTTGGGCGTGATGTAGTAACCGGGACGCACGATCGGATAGGAAATGGTTGGGTAGGAGACCAAACGCTGCCCGTTGGGCCCGCGCTGCCTGCCAAAACGGTCTTTGTCGCGGTCAAACCAAATGGCACTGTTTTCCATGACCAGATCGAAACCGCCTAAGTTGTAGCGGCTGCCTGTCAAGGTCAATGCAGGCACCTTGTTGTACTGCGGGGTGATATCACCTAGCGTTTGGAACGTTGAATAATCAACCCTGGCACGCCAGAACTTGTTGCCCCAGCCCACCCAGCCCGAACGGGGCAGATAGGTTGTGGTGGCTTGATTGACTGCCAAGATAGAGAAGTCCTTGAAGTAGTCATCGTCTGACACACCACTGATGTCCCACCCACCGTAGAAGCCACTGCCAAAGCGTTGCGAATGCTGAGTTGAGTACAACCAGCGGTCACGGTCGAGTTCGCGGTCTTTTTCCAGATAAGTGCCACCGAACGTGCCGTTGAACGACTCACCCAAATAGCGGAAGTCACCGCCGAGCTGTAGCCCGCGCTTGCTCATGGGACGCAACTGCAGAGTGGCATCATAATTTGGAGCCAGATTCAGGTAGTAGGGCAACGTCATGTCGTAACCCGACTGGCTGGTGATGGCAAAGGTGGGCAGCAAAAACCCAGATTTGCGCTCTTTGCGGATCGGGAATGTCAAATACGGCGACGCCAGAATCGGTACCCCTTTAAAAAACAGGACGCTACCCCAAGCCTGCCCTTCATTGGCGTCGTAGTCCAGATTGACCTCGCTAGCGGTTAACCACCAAGCCGGGTCAGGGCACGGGCAGGCGGTGTAAGTGACGTCATCAATCGTCATCTCGTTGCGGTTGGCCATGACTGCTTTGCTGCCAATACCAGTGCCGCCATTGCTAAGCCAAAACTCGGGTGACTCTATTTCCCCTTCATCGGTTTCGAGGTTGTAGCGCATATTCGGTCCGACAACGATGTTGCCATCTTGAACCAAGCGCGCATTGTCCCTGGCATCCACCTCGCCCGTTTGGTCGTCGTAGCGCAGGTAACGACCTGACAGTACGGCGTCAGTGCGCCGCACATTGCCCCGGCCCTCGATTTCGAGCTCACCCTCGGGTGTTCCCCGCATTTCGTCACCACCGAGGTAGATGGGCATCTCGTCTTCAGTGACAGGGTTGGGCATCAGCGCCGGCGAGACCTTTAATCCCCGAAGAATTAATGAGGCATCGGCTGACTCAGGGCTCGATTGCCCGATGGCCACGGAAGCAACCACCGTGCCCGCAACAAGCAACGGCCATGCAAGAGCGACAGGTTTAAACAAAAACGACACTGGCTGAGCGCACCATCAGAAATTGAGCCACTGACCAACCTTCCTGATTGGTCAGTGGCATTCGTAACCCATTATTATAAGGATCCAGCAATCGACACCATAGCATCTGACATGTCCGAATCAATTCAAGGCACTGAACGTCAAACCGCCCTGCACGAATGGCTTTTGAGCCTGCCTGGCGAGCTTGCGCTGAACCCTGGGCAGATGACCGCTGCATCGAGCGACGCGAGTTTTCGTCGCTACTGGCGCATTAATTCCAGCCATGACACATTGATCGTCATGGATGCGCCGCCCCCGCAAGAAAATTGCCAACCATTCATGGCCGTGACACGGCGCCTGGCTAGCGCTGGCGTGACTGTGCCTGAGATCATCGCCTGCGATCTCGAACAGGGCTTCATGCTGCTGACTGACCTTGGGACCGAAACTTATTACGATGCCATACAGACCAGCTTGCCAGACGCCACATTGCAAACGTACTACCGTCAGGCGCTAGACATGCTGGTCAAGCTGCAACAGGCCGATGCCAGCGATCTAGATCGGTTTGATGCGTCCCGACTGCGATCCGAGCTGACGTTGTTCGAGCAATGGTTTGTCAAAGAGCACCATCAGTCTGAACTGACCACCTTAGAATCGAAAGCCCTAGAGCCGATATTCGATGCGCTTTGTGCGGGCATGGCTGATGAGCCTGCGGTTTTGGTGCACCGCGACTTCCATTCACCGAACTTGATGGTGTGTGGCAACAAACGAGGGCTGGTCAATCCTGGTGTGCTTGATTATCAGGATGCTGTGCTTGGGCCTATCAGTTACGACATCGCATCACTGGTATTTGATGCCAGAACCACATGGCAAGAACCCCAGCAACTGGACTGGATGGTTCGCTATTGGGACAAGGCAAGACAGGCTGGCCGACCCGTGCCAGAAGACTTCGCGGTGTTTCACCAGCAATGCGAGTTCACGAGCCTGCAACGCAACCTGAGAATTCTCGGCGTGTTTGCCCGGCTACATCACCGCGACGGGAAGTCGCATTATTTGGCGCATCTACCACGCGTGCTGCAGTATGTGCGGCAGGTCGCTGGCCGTTATCAACGGTTTGCCCCGCTGGCGCGCCTGCTCGATCGCCTGCAAGGCATCAAGCCCGACGTATCGCTTTCATTTGCGCCATGACACCCAACTGGACCCTAAAAGCCATGATTCTGGCCGCAGGACGCGGCCAACGCATGCGCCCGCTGACCGACCACACGCCCAAACCACTGCTACCCATCAATGGCCAACCGCTGATCGTCTGGCACTTACAACGACTTGCAAGCGCCGGCATTTCCGATGTGGTGATCAACCACGCCTGGCTCGGCCAACAAATCGTCGACGCGCTTGGTGATGGACGAGACTTCGGTCTAAACATTGTGTACTCGGCCGAGACCACAGCGCTAGAGACCGCAGGCGGGATTGCTCGTGCCCTGCCCCTGCTGGGCACAGAACCTTTTTTAGTGATCAATGGCGACATATGGTGTGACTGGCCTTTACACCAGGCCATTGAACTTGCCAGGGGCCTGTCACGTACCAACAGCCTCGCCCATCTTGTCTTGGTGGACAACCCTGATCATCATCCACAGGGCGACTTTTATCTTGGCGCCAATGGCCAGGTTTATGGCCAACCCACTGACGGTGAATCGCAAACAAGCCTGACATTTGCCGGCATTGGTGTTTATCAACCGGCGTTGTTTGCTGATCTCGATCCGAACCAGCCAGTCGCGCTTGGACCATTGCTACGTCAAGCAATGCATGCCGGCAAGATTCAAGGGCAGCACTACATGGGTAACTGGCTTGATGTGGGCACGCCGCAGCGCCTGTCGCAGCTGGCTAGTCTATTGGGTCGAGCCTGAGTTATCCTAGCGGTAGAGTCAACGTCAGGCATGGCCTGTTTCATGTCACGCAGCACAAGAGGATTTAGCGCATGGGTTTGTTTGGACGCTCACGCCGTCAGGT
This sequence comes from Burkholderiaceae bacterium, assembly GCA_965659885.1. Lineage (GTDB taxonomy): Bacteria > Pseudomonadota > Gammaproteobacteria > Burkholderiales > Burkholderiaceae_B > Algicoccus. The sequence goes on from CBFHXV010000001.1 coordinate 159,576, forward strand.
TTTCAAGCCATCACCGTACGACACACGCCGCCGGCGTCGCAAACTGCCGCGCTGGTTTGTGTTGCTGGTTGTGGGCATCTTGATTGGCAGCGGTGGGACGCTCATTTTGCAAGCCAGTTATGGTCCAAAGAGACTTACCGTGCTCGAGTCACAAAAACTGACCGATGACTTGGCTGCCGTGACATTGGACCGCCAGCAGTTGCAAGCTGACCTGACTGAGCTGCAAAGACAGCTTGATGCCGGACAAACCAGCGCAGAACAAACCATTGCGGGATTGCGCCAGGAAATATCAACGCTGCAGCAACGCATGCAGCCGCTTCGTGATGAGGTCGAGCTGTTCAAGGGCGCATTGTCAGCTGGCGTGAAGTTCGACCCCGTTGGCATCACGGGAGCGAGTTTTGATCAGGAAAAAGGCAGCGACTCTTTGCAATACCAGATCGTGCTCGTGCAGGAAGATGATCAGCAACCAGCCTACGAAGGCCGCATCGAGGTCACGTTCGAAGGGCGCTACCCCAACGGACGCGCGGGCGCAGTCAAGGCGCTGGTGGTGCCTTTCACCCTCAAGCATTATGAGATCTTGACGGGATCTATTGAGATGCCAAACTCATTGCAAGCCACCCGCGCGACGCTGCGTGTGTACCGAGCCCAGGGCAACCGGGCCTTGAGTTATCGCACCTATAGCGTGCAATAGCGGCATTTCACGCCCCTTTAAACGGCAGTTGTGCCCCCGTCAACGTGGATGCAGCTGCCCGTGATGTACGCCGACGCGTCGCTAGCCAAAAAAACAATGGCTCCCATCAAGTCTTGGGGCTGGCCGATGCGACCGAGCGCTGACTTCTGGGCAAATTCCTCGCGCACCAGCGGGTCACTCAGGCGCTCGCGGGTCATGTCCGTCTCAATCATGGACGGGGCCACGGTGTTGACACGAATACCGAATGACCCGACCTCCCAGGCCAGCGACTTGGTATAGCCTTCGACCGCATGCTTGGCAGCACTGTACAGCGTGCGCTCGGGCGAACCGATATGGCCATACTGTGAGGACAAATTAATCAAGCTGCCGCTGCGGCCATTGGCCACCAACGTCTCAATGACCGCCTTTGAGACGGTCATGCTCGAAGTGACATTGAGCCGCAGCACCGCCTCAATATCCTCGGCCGACTTGTCTTTAAGCAAGCCCCCACGATTGCCGCCCGCATTATTGACCAGCACATCCATCACGCCGAGCTTAGCAATCGTGTTTTGCACAGACACGGGATCTGTGACGTCAAGGACCACGGTATGGATACTGCCCGTCGGTATGCCGCTGTCCTTCAATGTCGCGCTAGCCTGATCAAGCCCATCGCGATCGCGCGCCGCTAGCACCACGCGCGCACCCGCATGTGCCAAAGCAAATGCCGCTGCCAGCCCAATGCCTCGGCTGCCACCGGTGATAAGGGCACGTTTGCCGTCCAACCTGAAGTCTGGTGGCTGCATGGTGCTGCTCATGACGACTTGCGGTCACGCTGATAGCGCGCAAGATTTTCTTCGTTGGGTGGATATAGGCCAGGCAAGGCCTCACCTGCCTCAATGCGTTTGATGATCCAGCCTTCAAGCTGCTCTTGCTCGACGGCTTGCGTCACGACCTCATCTAACAAGTCAGCCGGAATCAAAACAGCGCCGTCGTCATCAGCCACAATGACGTCGCCCGGCATGACCGCCACACCACCACAACCAACTGGCTGCTGCCAAGCCACAAAGGTCAGGCTCGTCACCGAGGCCGGTGCCGCGGCCCCCTGGCACCAAACCGGCAACCCCGTGGCCAACACGCCATTGGCGTCACGCACCACACCGTCAGACACCAGGGCCGCCACGCCACGCTTGGCCATTCGAGCACACAGGATATCCCCAAAAATACCGGCATCGGTCACGCCCATGGCATCAACCACCGCCACGCAACCTGCAGGCATTGCCTCAATGGCTGTGCGGGTCGACACGGGCGAGGACCATGAAGCGGGTGTGGCAAGGTCCTCTCTGGCCGGTACGAACCTCAGCGTGAAAGCCCGCCCAACGACACGCGGTTGCCCGGCCCGAAGCGGGCGCGTGCCGCGCAACCAAACGTTACGCAACCCCTTTTTTAAGAGCACGGTGGTCAGTGTTGCGGTTGACAACGCTTCTAGCGCCGTCTGCACTTGCGCGGGCAAACTCATGTCAACGTCCAGTGTGTTTTGCATGGCAGTGTCCTCAATAATGTTTGATCAAGCCGATCTAGCCTAGCTCAGCCAGGCGGCGCTCTTGGCGTTCAATCAAGCGTTCAATGTCGGTAATATCCTGTTTTGACAAGACAGGACCCGGTTTGCGCACCGTGTCACTGGCGATGGCCCCGCGTCTCGCCAACAGATATTTGCGCACTGCCAGGCCGATGCCGGGTTGCTGCTCATAGCGTGACATCGGCAAGTAGGCATCAAACACATCAAATGCCCGATCGATGTTGCCCGCGGCATGTGCCCGACAAACCTCTACCATCATCTCAGGGTAAGCAAATCCGGTCATCGCGCCATTAGCACCGCGCTCTAGTTCTTCGGGTAGAAACAAGCCGCCCCCATTGCCTGACAGGATGGACAGCGGTTTGAGTGTTTGTTGCGCCTGTGCAGCCCGAATAGCCGACAGCTTGGCCAGGCCTGGGCAGTCTTCGTGTTTGAGCATGACACAATTAGGCGACTGGTCAATGACTTGCATGACCACGGAGGACGACATTTGAACCCCCGTGGCATTGGGGTGGTCTTGCAACACCCAGGGCACATCAGGCCCCAGTGTCTCATTGACCATATTGAAATAATTCCGAATCTGGTCATCGGTGCGCAAACCCGTCGCCGGTGCCACCATCACGCCATCGGCATCCATGTCCATGACGCGTTGGGTCAGCTCACCCATGGCGGCAAACCCGGATGCCGAGGCACCCACAACCACAGGCACCTGTCCATTGACCCGTGCCAGCACTCGCTTGACATATTCGCCCGATTCGGCAGCTGTCAGTTTCGGTGCCTCACCCAGCACCCCGAGCAACGTCAATCCGTCCACGCCCGCCTGAAGATAAAAATCAACCAGCCGATCAATGCTTTGAACATCAAGTTCGCCATCAGGCGTAAAAGGCGTTACCGTGATCAGGTAGACCCCGGCAGCTGATGGCGTGAGCCCTGTTTTTTCTTGCATATTTCCCCCGCTATTGTTGTTTAACCATGGCTTGTCCCAGCAGCAAACCCGACAAGTAGGCTTGCTCAACGCGGCTGTGACTTAGCCCATCGCCACAAATACCAAGCGCTTGATCATAGGACCACCAACACTCATCTAGCGCCGCCAGGCCAGACTGGCGTCTGGCGTACAGCCACCGGTGTGCCATGGGTGCGTCAAGGGCAAGAACCGAGCGCTCAAGCAACTCCCCGAACGCTTGAATTAAAAGCTCTCCAACGGCCGCTTTGTCATCTTCAAGATGAGCCTCAGTCCATTGCGGTGTGGCCTGCAACACCCAATCATGGCGTGTCTGAGTGCTCGCACGGCCAGGCTTGCTGCTATTGCGTGCCCACCAGCCAATCGGGCTGTCTGGCGGCGTATCAGCATCAACCATGGTGAGCTCGTCTTCACTGGAAAACATGACCGTCCAGCAAGGCTGCATAGGCGTGCCAGCCAACTGGCGTGCCCAATCAGGCGCATGAGGCTCAAGCAAAGGCACAGCCTGAGCATTGGGTACAGCCACGACCACGGCATCGAAAGCCTCAAGTACGCTGCCACCTTCGATGACGAGTTGCCATTGTTCAGCACTGCGCTGCAGCGACGTCACACGTTGTTCGGTACGCACGTCAAGTCCACGGGCTTGTGCACGCCCTAGCGCGCTCATGCCAGGCATGCCCACATACCAGGATTCATCTGTGGCGGGTGCTGTTGACGATCGTCGCGGCTGCCAGACAGCGACCGAGCTGTCAGCAACACGCGCGCTGATAAATTCCGCAAACCGCGCATCTCGTACGGTGAAGTACTGGGCACCGTGGTCATACTGAGCCGCGTCGGTACGCCTCGTCGACAACCGACCGCCAGGGCCGCGAGACTTCTCGAGCACCACCACCTCACAGCCGGCCTCTTTCAGAACCTGCGCGCAGGTCAAACCGGCTAGCCCGGCGCCCACCACGGCTACTCTATGCATCATCATACCCACTCCTTGCCAAGGCTTAACCATAGCAAACTTGCGTACTGGCACGATAGTTGAGGTTTCGCAGGGCTATTGGCGGCGGCTTCTGTTCTAATTGGAGTGTTGCAACGCATCATCGTGACGTTCCAGGCAGATGAACACATTCAAGTTTTCTATTATTTCCGTGGTTTTGGCGGTGGCCGTCTCGGCTTGTGGCGAGACCAACGAACCGGTGATCGATGTCAAAGCGCCATTGGTCGTCAAGACCATGCCGATTGAATCGGCTCAAGCCAGCGCCACCCGGCTGTCGGGCACCATCGAGGCACAGCAGCAAACGCCGCTGTCGTTTCAGATTGGCGGACGCATCATCGAACGCGCCGTCGATGCCGGCGATCGGGTGCAGGCCGGCCAACTGTTATTTGCACTCGATGAACGTGACTTGCGCCAGAGCCAAGCCACGGCCCGGGCACAAGTGCAATCGGCTACGCAGGGCTTGGCCACGGCAGAAGATGAATTAGCTCGTGCCAAGGAGCTTGCCCGCGCCGACTTTATCAGCGATCAGGCACTCGATCAGGCACAACTGCGAGTGACCGAGGCGCAAGCGCGCCTGGAGTCTGCTCAGGCAGGGTTGGTGCAAGCGGATAACGCCTTGGAGTACGCGCAGCTCGCTGCACCAGCGGCCGGTATCGTGACCGAAGTCACGGGTGAAGTCGGGCAAGTGGTCAACGCCGGCCAGCCCATCGGTGAATTTGCCGTGGCTGGGGCCATGGAAATCGAAGTGTTTTTGCCTCAAGGGCTAACCGCCCCCGAAAACGCAACGGTGGCGCTTGGCAATAACCAATGGCCAGCACAGTTACGTGAAGTGTCAGGCGCAGCCGATCCGGGGTCGCGCACATTTAGGGCGCGCTACGGGCTGCCTGCCAGTGTGCAGGATATAGCCATTGGCACCATCGCAGACTTGTTGCTACCAACCGAGATTGGTGCCGATGTCAAGCGCGTGCCGATTGGCGCCATTGACGAACGCGGTCAGGGACCACGCGTGTGGGTGGTGCGCCAAGACACCGTTCAACCCCACGACGTGACACTGTTGTCGATGTCGCGTGAGACGGCTCAGATCCGCACAGATTTGCCGGTGGGCACACCAGTGGTTGCCATGGGCACACATGTGCTGGCGCCTGAGCAGGCTGTGCAGGTTTTTGCGCCATGAGTTTCCCGAACCTGTCAGCACTGGCCGTTCGGGAACGGTCGATTACCCTGTTTTTTTTGATCTTGTCGATTCTGGCTGGGCTTTACGCTTTCAACTCGCTGGGGCGCGCCGAAGACCCACCGTTTACCGTTCGAGTCATGGTGGTCAGCGTTCTGTGGCCAGGTGCCACGCCAGCACAGATGCAAGACCAGGTGGTGGACCGACTGGAAAAACGCGTACAAGAAGTGGACTACTTCTACAAACTCGAGACCACCATCCGGCCTGGCCGGGCGGACTTGCTCATTGAGTTTCAGGACTACTCTCCAAGCGAGGTCGTACCCGATCTCTTTTACGAGGTGCGCAAGCGCATGCTCGATGAGGCGCCCTACCTGCCCGCTGGCGTTATCGGCCCCATCGTCAATGACGATTTCTCGGATGTTTACTTCACCATGCTGGCGTTGACCGCGCCAGGCCTGCCCATGCATGAGCTGACGCGCGACGCCGAGGGCATACGCGACAAGCTGCAGCGCATTGAAGGCGTGCAAAAGGTATTTCTTCTTGGGGAGCGGCCACAGCGTATTCATCTGGATTTTGATTTAAGCAAATTGTCCAATCTTGGCATCAGCACCACCGAGGTCATGAGGGCCATTGACGCCAACAACCGCTTGGCGCCAGCCGGTTTCATCGAGACCGAGGGTCCCCGGGTCTATGTTCGGGTGCCAGCTGACCTCGGTGAGTCGCAAGCGCTGGCCAACATGCCATTGCGCATCAACAACCGCCTGATTCGATTAGGTGATATTGCCAACATCGAGCCAGGTTATGCCGACCCGCCTAGTTACATGATCCGCGCCGGCGGCAAAGATGCGATTGTGCTCGGTGTGGTGATGAGCGAAGGCGAAAATGGCCTGGCACTTGGCGATCGGCTTCAAACGTTTTTAGACCAGCAAAGAACTGAACTACCCGTGGGCATGCAGCTCACTCAACTGACCAATCAAGCCGATGCCATTGCCGGCGCCGTAGACCTGTTTCAGGTCAAATTCCTTGTGGCTGTGGCCGTGGTGATGGCCGTCAGTGTGTTGGCCATCGGTCTGCGCGCCGGCATGATTGTTGGTTTGTCTATCCCGGTCACGCTAGGCCTGACTTTTTTGCTGATGAAAGTCACCGGTATGAACCTGGACCGCATTTCACTGGGCGCGCTCATCATTGCGCTGGGCTTGCTGGTTGATGACGCGATCATCGCCATTGAAATGATGATCGTCAAAATGGAGCAAGGCTGGGATCGCGTGCGTGCGGCCACGCACGCCTGGCAAGTCACGGCCGCGCCCATGCTGTTTGGCACGCTAGTCACTGTCACGGGGTTTGTGCCCATTGGCTTTGCGCAGTCCGGTGTGGGTGAATATGCGGGCGGTATTTTCTGGGTGCTGGCTTTTGCGCTGTTGGTGTCTTGGCTCGTTGCCGTGACGTTCACGCCCTACTTGGGCGTGAAGCTATTGCCCCAGATGTCTAACCACCATGCTGATACGCAGGCGGTCTACGACACAACGGGTTATCGACGTCTACGCGCTTTGGTGCAGTGGTGCGTGACGCATAAAAGACGTGTTGTGCTGGCCACGGTCGGATTGCTCATACTAAGCATTGCCGGCATGGCAGGACCTGTGGAGAAACAGTTTTTCCCGAGCTCGGACCGCCCGGAAGTGCTGATCTCGGTCTATCTTCCCGAGGGCACCTCGATTAACAAAACCGACGAGGTGGCTAAACGGCTTGAAGACAACCTCATGGGCCTGCCACAAATCAAGACCTTGTCTGCTTATATCGGTGCTGGTGCGCCCCGGTTTTTTATCTCGGCCAACCCGGAACGCCCGGACCCGGCCTTTGCCAAAATCATTGCCGTGACCCACGATGTGGCCACACGTGAGGCACTGATTGCCGAGCTCGAGGCCCAAATCGCTGCCGGCGAGTACGCTGACGCCCGGGTGCGCGTCTCAAGACTGCTGTATGGTCCACCCGTGCAATGGCCGGTGAGCTTTCGAATTGTCGGGCCCGAACCCCAGGTGCTACGCGAGATCGGCCATCAGGTGGTTGACGTCATGCGCACCAACCCGACCATTGTTGATCCCAATCTTGACTGGGATGAGCGCGCGCCCGTGCTCACACTCGATCTTGACAGGCAACGTCTGCAGACACTAGGCCTGACACCGCTGAACGTGGCCGAGCAATTGCAGTTTCAGCTTGATGGCGTGGCCGTCACAAACTTGCGCCGCGACATCCGGCAAGTCGAGGTCAGGGCAAGGGCCACCCCGCAATTGGGCAACCTGCTTCAGAACGTGGAAATCCGCACACCGCAAGGACAGAAGTTACCGCTGTCGCAGCTTGGCAGCGCCGATGTGCAGTTCGAAGAACCCGTGATTAAACGCTATAACCGCGAGCCCGTGCTTTATGTCAACGCCGATGTCAACGGTGCACAGCCACCCGATGCCACCATGGCCGTGTGGCAGGCGCTAGAACCCTTGCGCGAGAACTTGCCAGCGGGCTATGACATTCAAATTGGCGGCTCCATCGAACAATCCGAGAAAGCCGATGCATCAATACAGAAACTGCAGCCACTCATGGTGGGGCTGATGCTGATCTTTATCATGTTGCAAATGCGCAGTTTCTCGGGCATGTTCATGGTGGTGGCCACTGCCCCGTTGGGTTTGATCGGTGCGGTGCTGGCCTTGCTTTTGTTTGGCCAGCCCTTCGGATTTGTGGCACTACTTGGACTCATTGGTCTGGCAGGCATTTTGATGCGCAACACCCTGATACTGACCCAGCAAGTCAATGACAATATCTCTGAGGGCATGGCACTTAGGGATGCGGTAATTGAAGCAGCCGTGCAACGGGCCCGGCCGGTGGTTTTGACAGCCGTTGCCGCAGCGCTTGCGTTTATTCCGCTGACCATGGACAGCTTCTGGGGTCCTTTGGCCTATGTGCTCATCGGCGGTGTGGTGGTGGGCACCGTCATCACGATTCTGTTTGTACCCGCACTATATGCCTGGTGGTTTCGCATTGATCATGCCAAAGCGAGCTAAAACTCAGGCACAATGAAACAACGAGAGGTCGTATCCAACATCAAACCAACCACTGAGCACATGGCAAGGTCATTTTGATTTTCACCTTGCATGCAGCGAGTGAAGTTGCCATTCAATGGAACACCCATGGATCCATTTAAGAAGCTGCCTGGTTACCGTAAAGCACCCGCAGGCCTTGAGCGCGTCATCCTGCGCTTGATTCCCAAGGTGTTTGTGGTGGGCACCGCCTTGATTTTGCTGCCCGCGGCCATCGCGCGCCTCTGGACCATGGACGAGGCGCCTTGGATGGTCAGCAAATTTATCAACACCATCGATATTTACTCGTTCGCCTTACTGGCGGTTCTGTGGACGGGTCTTTTTACTGTGGGTGTGGGTGCCTTCACCGTGATGGTGATGAAAGGTCCGGCTTACGTGGCTGATGCTTATCCGTTGCCCGATGCAGACAAACCACGCCCTCGCGACGCTGACAGCCAGCGCGCCACGCGTTACGCTCAAGATTCAGACAACCAATCCACTGAGTCGGACAGGCGCAAACCCTGAGCCGGCATCGGTTAATGCCCAGAGCCCATCCATGAGCCAACTTAGACCTGAGGTCACCCTCGAGTCGCTACGTACCCGTTTGGGTCAAAGCGACAATTTGCCCCGTCATCTGGGCATTGAATTGACACAACTCGAACCCTTTTGTTTGCACGGTCGTATGCCTTTGCAAGACAGACACTTTGCACCTAACACCTATTTGCATGCCGGCAGCGTGGTCACGCTAGCCGACACCATTGCTGGCTTTGCCACGTATGCTCACTTACCCGATGGTGCCGTGTCATTTACCACCATTGAGCTGAAATCAAATTTTTTAGGCACAGCCCGCGAGGGTGCCATTGCGTGTCGCGCCTGGGCTCAGCACCTCGGCCGTAACACCCATGTCTGGGATGCCGAGGTCACAGCCGAATCCACCGGCAAAAAGATTGCCCTGTTTCGCTGCACACAAATGGTGTTGTGGCCTAAAAGTTAAGCCCAATGCGCGCATAAACATACCGAAGGAATGTCGATGACCCAGCCCGTACGCATAGACTTTGTTTCCGACGTCGCTTGCCCATGGTGCGCCATCGGTTACACCACGCTTGAGACCGCGCTCGCCACTATTGACATCCCGGTCGAGGTGCACTTACAGCCATTTGAACTGAACCCGGACATGCCAGCCGGTGGCCAAGACGCCATTGAATACCTGGCCTCAAAGTTTGGCATCACACCAGACGAAGTCAAAATCAATCAGCAACGAATCTACGACCGCGCGGCCCAAGTCGGCTTTCGCTTTCATCCCGAAGGCCGCAAACGGGTCTACAACACCTTTCATTGCCATCGCCTGCTGCATTGGGCCACGCAGGAACACGGCGCCGATGGCGCCTGGCGGCTTAAGCGCGCACTGTTGGAAGCCTATTTCACGCGCGCAGACGACATGGATGATGCCAAGACGCTGCTTGATGCTGTCGAGCAAGCCGGGCTTGACGTCAAGCGCGCCGCCAAAGTCATCGCCGACGGCGAGTTCGAGCACGAGGTGCGCGCAGCCCAGACCCGCTACAAAATGCTGGGCATTCAAGGCGTGCCCGCCTTCATACTCAATGACAAGTTTTTAGTCGAAGGCGCTCAGCCCGTAGAAAACCTCGTGGCGGCCATCGAGGCCGCGGCCAAACGCTCTGCCGAGCAGACCCAAGACGATCAGCCCACGGACTGAATCCACAACATATACACCACCGTGGCTGCGGCAATACTGAACAGTGGCTGGCGTTTGTAGATCTGCAAGGCCAGTGCCACCATGGCTGCGACCACCGCGGGTAACAGCATGCCCGGTGCCTGCAGCCCTAGGTCACGCACACTATGTACTGTCAGCAGCGCCATAATCGCCGGCGGTAAAAACACCCCCATACGCCTGACCAGAGGGCTGCCTTTGAGCCAGCGCGCCCCCAGAAATGGCAAACCGCGAATTGCAAAAGTAACCGCACCCATGGCGACAATGGCCAACAGCACATAGCCTTCGTTCATTGCCTCACTCATAACGCCTCTGAACCTTTACGCGACGCCCAGATCAGGCTTGCCACCAAACACACGGTCATGGCCAGCAACAAAGCCTGCTCAGGCCACCACCACAACATCAGTCCGTAACTTATAGGGGCCACGACGAGTGGCAGCCACTGCCGTGTTGCTCGCCACTGCTCGACGGTTAACACGGCAAACAAAGCCGCCAGTGCAAATTCCAGCCCTGCCAAGGAAACAGGCAACTGCTGGCCCAGCCACGCGCCAAGCAAGGTGCCAACCACCCACCAGCCCTGATTGAGCGCAGCAAGCATCACCATTTGGTTCGGTGACGGTCGCGGCCAGGCCGTGGTGACGAGTGAATACGTCTCGTCAGTCAACGCAAATATCAGATACAGCCGAGCTAGTCGATTGTCTGGCTGTCGATCAAGCAACGACAGCCCGTAGAATGCGTGGCGCAAATTAATCACCAGCGCAGCCAAAGCCAGCGATGCCACGGGCAATCCGGCGGCCAGCATCGGAATCATCGCAAACTGTGATGCGCCCGCGTACAACCACAGGCTCGCTAGCAAGGCAAGATACCAAGACCCACCGGCCTGCACGAACAGGAAACCAAACACCATGCCCAGTGGGACATAACCCATGGCCACAGGCAAGGACAGCGAGAGCGTTGAAAATCGCACGGATGGGTCCACAACAGCAAAACAACAGCGACAGCCAGCATCTTAGCCCGTGTTGTCCCCGCACTGCCGGCAGACATGCAACTCGTGAAACCCAACACACTGGTCTGAGACAGTACAACGCAGCGGCACAAAGCGGTACAGTTAAGCCATAGAAGTTGTCGCAAATGACAAACGACAGCCCAGCCCGTTTATTGCCCATAGGAACGCCACCATGAGCCAAAGCCCCTCGATTTCCTGTTTTAACGTCCCAAAAGTCAGCGAGTTGCCTGACGACATACGCGAGCGTTTGCAAACCGTCGAACAAAAGGCGGGTTTCATCCCCAATGTGATGCGCGTGCTGGCGCGGCGACCTGCGGAGTTTCGCGCTTTCATGGCCTATCATGACGCGCTGATGGAAGGCGACAGCGGGCTGACCAAGGCAGAAAGAGAGATGATTGTGGTGGCAACCTCAGGGGCCAACCACTGCCAATACTGTGTGGTGGCACACGGTGCCATCTTGCGTATTCGGGCCAAGAACCCGCTGATTGCCGACCAAGTCGCCACCAACTACCGCCAGGCTGACATCACTGAGCGAGAACGCGCGATTCTGGACTACGCCATGAAAGTGTCGCAGCGCTCCTCAGAAGTGACCGAAAGCGACCGCCAGACAGCCAAGGCGGCCGGCCTGAGCGATGAAGACTTATGGGATATCGCCAGCATCAGTGCATTTTTTGCGATGAGCAATCGCTTAGCGAGCGCCACAGCCATGCGCCCCAACGATGAGTTTTACAGCATGGGACGTGCCTAACAGAGTCATACGATTCAACCCGATGTTTGGGTTGACCAAAAAGACAAAGACCATGGCATCTTCTCATTTAGCACCATGGTCTTGGGGTCATGAACCAGGTTGTACGCTAGAAGCAAATCATGAAGCACCCCTGAGCCACTAACGAACGATCTTGGCTTTTTCCTGTAACGACTGGACATAGTCTGACAACTGCTTTTGTGCGGCCGCTTGACGCAATTGATTCTCGATGTCCTTCATGGCAGGCGCTTCGTAATCACGAACTTCGTCTACACGCACCACGTTCCAGCCCTGCCTTGTTTGGATCGGCGCAGCCGTTACTTGCCCGGCGCCCAAATTAACCACCACGTTGCCAACAGCCGGCACCATTTGTCTAGCAAGCAACCAGTCAAGTTCACCGCTACTGTCTTTGCTCGGGTCTGTGGACTCTTCAGCTGCAATCTCGGCGAAACGCTTGGCACTGTTCTTGGCGTTTCGCAGCTCGGCAATGATTTCGCGGGCGCGAGCTTGCGTGGGTACCACGATCAAACTCAACTTGTACTGTTTGTCACCCTTGACCTCATCCAAGAACTCGTCGTACTCAGCCTTGATTTGGTCCTCAGTTACTGGGTTGTTGGCAGCGTAATGGTTCAGTAGCAGATTGGCCAAGAAATTCTGTTCCATCTGCTGCCATTGGGCACGCGCACGGGCGGTTTGCTCAAGCTTGAGCTTTTGTGCTTCTTGCGCGAGCACCTCGCGACCAATGATTTCGTTTGCCAGGGTCTGTCGCAGCTGTGGCGTGTCTGCCTGACCCCGCGCAACATTGGCTTGTACATTGACATCAAGTAAACCATCACTTAGGGGCTGGCCATTAACAGTGGCAAAGGTGCCAGCTGGCAATTCCTGCGCCCATACAGCTGAACTGACCACCAGCGCGGCCGCTCCCAGACCGAGGCGGCTAGCGATTGCTTTTGTTAGGGGCATACACTGAGACATGTTTGGTTCCTCTACGATTAACGTTGACCTGAGTCAGCCCGTAAGAGTAGCACTAACACATCAATAAAAACATACACTTGCTTACTGAAATCACGGGATTGGCATGGCAAGGCTTGAAGCGCCAACGCGCGTGAACAGACGAACTGGATCGTGCCTGACGCCTGAGCATCATCGGCCAGAGTCGCGTTGGACATAAAAATTTTTTGGGTTTTAGGCAAAGGCACTTTGTGCCTCGTATAAAATGACTGCATGCAATGGTATGTCGTACACACTAAACCCAAACAAGAGTCTCGCGCGCTGGTTAATCTAGAGCGACAAGGCTTCCCGTGTTTCCTACCTACCATCCCCAAAAAACGGGTCAGGGGCAAAGCCTTTGAGATGGTGCAGGAGCCGCTGTTTTCTCGGTATTTGTTCATCGAGCTAGACACGACCTTGTCAGGCAAAAGCTGGGCTCCTATACGCTCAACTTTAGGGGTCAGCAAGCTCGTGACGTTCGGCACAGAGCCAGCACGCGTTAACCCAAGCTTGATCGAAGTTCTTAAAGAGCAAGAACAAAACTTGGCCCAAACCCCGATTTCCCAATACCAACCCGGTGATATTGTGCAAATCAAGGAAGGGCCGTTCAAAGGTATCGAGGCCGTCTATCAAATGGACGATGGTGAGATGCGAGCCATGGTGCTAATCGAGTTATTACAAAAGCCCACGCGACTTCAAGTTGATGTCGGCAACCTTAAAAAGGCAGGCTAGCTGGCGAACTCGTCGTAGGCGATTTGAGCCTCAGCGGCAGTCATCACTGAGGGCCCTCCCCCCATGTAGATGGCCACTTGCAGCATCTCGTTGAACTCTTCTTGAGTCACACCCATTTTGTGGCAGGCCTGCGCATGAAACGCCAGGCAACCCTGACAGCGCATGGCAATGGCGATGGCCATGGCCATGAGCTCTTTGTTTTTGGCAGTCAGCGCGCCATCGGCATGCGTGGCGCCAGCCATTTGCGAGAAACCCTTCATGGTGTCTGGCATGTCTGAACGGAAGGTTTTGAGTTTTGCGCTGATATGCGAGGCAAGTGTCTTGTAGTCAGACATGGCAACGGGCTCCGTTTATTGAAAGAGCCCTATTTATAGCCCTAGCCTATCGATCGAAACCTGACAAAGATCAACTTTTGTCTTGTGCGCAACGCTGCCCACGGTCCATGTTGATTGGTAGCAACAACACCAAGCCCATCAAGAAAAACAAGCCGGTTCCCGCCATGGCCAGACGCTGGTTACCCAGGCTGGCCCATGTCAGCAGCCCATAGGCCAGCGGGCCCAGAATGCTCGCCAAGCGAGTGGCCAACGTCCACAATCCGTAGAACTCGCCCAGCCGTTGGGCAGGTGCCAACAAGCCAACCATGGCACGACCTACCGACTGACTGGCCCCCATACACAGACCGGCAATGACGCCTGCCACCCAAAACCCGCCTTTGGTGGTCACTGAAGCGGCAATGGCGCACGTCGCCATCCAACCCAAAAGGGTTAAGGCCAGCGCCAGACGATGTCCAATGGCGTCTTGCCCGTAACCGGCTAGCAGCGCCCCCAATACCGCGGCGATATTCAGCACAAAAATCAACACCATGATTTCGGCTTCGGTAAAGCCGATCACTTGCTGGGCATAAATCGCCGCCAGCGCAATGGCCACGGCCACCCCAGCCATATAGGCCACCGTGCACGCCAGTAACCAGACCAAATCCCGGTATTGGCGCGCATGCTGCCAGGTTTGGCGCAATCGTTGCCAAGCGGGCGATACATCGCCAACACCCCCGGGACGGTCTTTAAGCAAACTGATGGAGACCGTTGCGGCCACCGCAAACACCCCAGCGGTCATAAGCATGGTCACAGGCACAAACGCCTCAGCGGCCTGCCCCTGTGCTTGCGCATGCAAGACGTAGGCGAGACAAAGGCCAAGCGTCAACATCCCACCCACATAACCCAAGCCCCATCCCCAGCCGCTAACACGACCCATGGCGTGCGGGCGTGCCAGCGTGGGCAAGTAACTTGATATCAGCGATTCGCCCCAGCTAAAAAAGACATTGGATAACAGAACGAGCGTCATGGCCCACATCACTGCGCCCGGCCCGGCCCAAAAAAGTCCAGCTGTGCAGGTCACACAACCGACTGTGGTCATGGCCAATAGGCTACGACGCCGTTGCGTGCGATCACTACGTGCCCCAATCAGGGGCACGGTGAGCATCACGATCAGATGCGACACGCTTAGGGTGCTTGTCCACAGCAACGTGCCCAAAGTGGCCTCGCCCACCACCACACCAACAAAATACGCAGAAAACACCGCGGTCAACACCACCGTGGTGTAACCGGAGTTGGCAAAGTCATATAGCGCCCAGCCAAAGACCTCAAGTCGGCTGACACCGGGGTTTAACAGGGCTGCCTGTCGGGAGATGTCGCTCATGCGATTCCTCATGAATACACCCCTGAACTGTACTTCAGGATGCCGTCTATCTAACATCTCGATTACAGCCAACCGAGGACTGACAACCGAGGACTGACAACCAAGGTCTTGCAAAATATCCTTGAGACCTTGAAACTACGGTTGACGGGACCTCTAAAACTCCCTGCAACCACTATGGGGGCATTTGGTTTTGATTGATGCAATAGGCGTGGTTTTCTTACTGTTTCAAGAACACCCGCTGGCGACTGCGCTGTTAGTGGTTGTGCTGGAAATCCCGCGCTACAGTGTCGCAATCGTGGCTGTGGGCATCAACAGTTTGCGGCGACCCGAGCCAAGAACAGCACATCAGCATCGGGTCTCAGCGATCGTACCTGTCTTTAATGGTGCTAGCGACGCGATACCCGCCATTGAAAGCCTACTTGCACAGTCGCCGTCAATAGACGAAATCATCGTCGTAGACGATGGCTCAGACCCTGCAAATCAAACGATTCTGGCCGATTTCTCACAAGGCCAGGACAAGGTGCATCTGATTCGTCACCGACAGCGCGCCGGTAAAAGTGCGTCAATCAACCACGCGGCGCAGCTCGCAAAGGGAGAATTACTACTGACGATTGACAACGATACCCAACTTGACCCCCATGCTTGTTGGCGTTTGGCGCAGGCGTTTAACGACCCATCGGTGGCGGCAGTGTGCGCAAACTTATTGGTATCGAATCGGCGACGCAATCCACTGACCAGCTTGCAGTCATTGGAATATTTACTGTCGATTGGGATCGGCAAGCGATTCTTGAGTCATATCAAAGCCATCAGCTGCTGCTCTGGGGCGTTAAGTATGTATAGAGCAGACACCTTTCAGGCAGTGGGTGGTTTAAATGTTGGACCCGGTGAAGACCTTGAAATCACGCTGCGATTGCGCCAGGCTGGGTTCAACGTTGAGTTTGTCGATAACGCCTACGGTGACACCGCTGTGCCCCAAACAATCTCCGGCCTATTTAAACAACGACTTCGCTGGGACGGTGATGCGCTGATGATACGTATGCTGATGTACCGTGACTGGTCTTTTAAAAAGCCAGCCGAGCGTTTGGGCCACACCCTGCAACGACTCGACTATATTTTTCTTGAACTGATCCCGACACTTGTATTCCCGTTCTACTTGGTCTATTTGTGGATTAACTTTGGCACGGGCTTTATCAATATTCTGAGTGCTTTTTACGTCTTGCTCTTTTGGCTTTACGCGCTCAATATTTTGCTTGGCATTGTCATCAGTAAACGGACCCTTTCTGCGCTTGATATTCTGGTGCTTCCAGTCATGCCGTTGTATCAAGGCATTATCATGCGGCTCGTGAGGTTTGTGGCCATCAGCGACGAGCTCTTGCTTGCCCGCTCACGCCATGACCCATACGTCCCTCGGCATGTGCGACATGCCCTCTACAGGAAAGTTGATGACTGATTCCAAGCTGCGACTACCTGATCCAGTTACCACTCGGCAAATGACCGCTGGTCGGTTGTTGCGATTCATATATGCCAGCATTATCGTAGGACTCGGGCTATTTTTGGGGTGGCAATTAGTCAAACCACTTCTTTACACGCAAAGTGCCGGATCTGTGGTGGCTCCCTATTACGTTGTCTCAACGCCTTTTACTGCACGCATTGTTGATCTTTCAGTCGAATCGGGGCAAACCGTGCAAGAAGGCGAGGTCGTGGCCACCGTTCGATCACCCGAGATTGACGCTTTGCGAGCGAATCTGCTCGCAAGCGTCGCTGAGCAAGTCAACAAAGAGGCAGACCTACGGGTCCAGCTGCTAGTGGCCACCGGTAGCCTACAGTCCGCTCAAGACCGAGTTGTCTCCTCAAACGAGTGTCAGGAAAAACTCGAGCGGCATCCCGACAGTGTGACCTCGGTGTTTCGCAGCCAGGTCATGCGCGAATGCGCTGAAGCAGCGGCGAACCTAGCCCGTATTGAAGCTGAAATATCCGAGACGACGCGCCAGATCGAAGCGGTGCGTCGGGCTCGTCAAGACATCGAAGAAGTACGAGACTTTGTTAAAGATGCCTTCAATGACGGCAAACAGATCGCGCCCATCACGGGCATCGTCGCCAACCATGCAGCCAATCCAGGCCAAAGCGTTACGGCAGGGACGTCAATCGTGGAAATCTACGATCCCGAAGATTTGTACATACAGTGGATACTTTCGGCCGATCGCCTGACACAACCCATCATTGGTTCTCCTGTCTACGTGCTTGACGGCAACCGGGTCATGCGTGGCACCGTTGAGGCAGTTTATTCGCTTGCAGAAGACGCTCAAGACGGTGACACGATTTTCTCGAAACGGCGCGCAGGACAACTGGTTCGCATCGAGCTGGCCGACAACGAAACCTACCCTGCCTATCAGACGGATTTGGAAGTGCGCTACAACTATTGGCGATTCATGGATGGCGCAGTCGAACTATACGTCGACGTTATGACGTGGATGGGGCTGTGGCGTGAATCGTAAAGCGACAGTTACCGAGGCCAAGGTCTTCATCCATCACTATTTGTGCGCTTATGTGGGTCTTTCAAACACATTTGCCCGGCGCGGCAAGCAACGGGTCTGCCCGAAATGCAACCGAGCACTCTTACCGAGAAGGCAAGACTGGGAAGTTATCGGTATTGAACGGGCTTAACAAGCATCACACTGTAAAGCGCAGTTACGCTAGAGATTAATACCAAATATCCGTGATCGCTCTCGCCCACAGCGCGTGCACTGGTATCGCTTGGCAAATGGAATCATCTTGAGAATGCCCTTGCGTTCGATGCGCTCCATAGGGTCGGCCGGATCCTTGCATCTTTTACAGACAAGTCTAGGCCCCGCATGCTGCTTGGTCTGCTGGGCTCGCGAATGAACGGGTGTGGTGGCTGTCTGATCTCTTGTCGACACGGCAAATGCTTTTGGTCACAGAATGATGACAAGAGGATACCTGAACCAGAACAATTTGCCACTCATAAATACATAGGGGTTATCGCATGAAGATAGTGGTTATTAATTTGCCAATTTGCGCATCAATCCCAACAAAAAATCCGCCCATTTCTGAGCCATGAGTCAACAACTAAATCGCTAGTCTTGCGCGTATCGCTTTTCAAAAGCCCACACATCAGGAAAACCAATCATGC
>CBFHXV010000002.1:0-139326 GCA_965659885.1 Burkholderiaceae bacterium
TGCCAATGTCAGGCAGGTTCTGCTCGATGGGGTCCACCAGGCGAACGGCAACCACATCGTGGCGACTAGCGAGTTGGCCCAATGCCTTGTCCCATCCCGAGGCTGAATAAAAATCAGACAGTACAAACACGGTGCTACGTTGCTTGATCAGCCGTGCTGAGCGCGCCAATAGCACTCCTAGGCTGGTCATCTGTTCGGTTGGCTCGCATGGTGCCGTGAGCAGGTGGCGCAACACGCGTAGCAAATGTCGGCGGCCAGAGCGTGCCGGGAAGATGTCTGGCGAGGGCCTGCCTCGATCGACAATAGCGCCAATGCGGTTGCCGTGCTGCAGCAATAACTGGCCCAGCGTGGCAACTGTCTGAGCGGCAATGTCTCGTTTGGTTGTGTCGCCTGACCCAAAGTCCATCGACGGCGAAAGATCCACCACAAACCAGGCGGCCAACTCGCGATCTTCTTCGTGTTGCCTGACGTGTGGGGTCTGCATGCGTGCGGTGACATTCCAGTCGATGTGCCGCACATCGTCTTGAGGGCCGTATTCACGTAAATCAGCCAGCATCAGGCCTGATCCACGAAACAGGGTGCGGTAATTACCTTGTAACAAGCCGTCTAGGCGTCGAGCGCTGGCCCAAGCCACGCGAGCTAGCAGCGCCTCGGCGCTGCCGTGTCCGATACCTGGATCGGTGGCAGGTGGTGCACTCGCGCCGCCAGGCGCTTCTCGCTTACGCGGTTTGAGCCACTTGAACATGACGGTGCAAGGGGCGCTGGGGCGCAGCAACGGATTTGAGGACCTCGGTGATGATGTCATCGGGCGTGACGTTTTCTGCGAGAGCTTCGTAAGACATCACGAGCCGGTGACGCATCACATCGGGCGCGATGTCAATTAGGTCTTGTGGCGTGGTGTAAGCGCGGCCCCGTAAAAAGGCCAGGGCACGCGCGCCTTCAATCAGGTTGATGCTGGCACGTGGGCTGGCGCCAAACATGATGTAGGGTGCCAGGCTGTCGAGCCCGACCTTGTGCGGCGTGCGTGTGGCATTGACCAGATCAACAGCGTATTGCACCAGGGCCGAGTCCACAAAGCCGGCGCGGCAGTGCTTCTGGATATTGGCCAGTTGTTCGGTGTTGGCGCGCGCGGCGACATCAATGTGCTGGCCAATGGCACGCTGCACAATCACGAACTCCTCTTCGGGCTGGGGGTAGCCGACCAGGACTTTCATCATGAAGCGGTCAACCTGAGCCTCAGGCAACGGGTAGGTGCCTTCGCTTTCGATAGGGTTTTGTGTGGCCATGACCACAAACGGTTTGGGCAGTCGGTGGGTTTGTCCGGCAATGGTGACTTGACGCTCTTGCATGACTTCGAGCAACGCGCTTTGCACCTTGGCCGGTGCCCGGTTGATTTCATCGGCTAGCAACAAGTTGGCAAACACGGGCCCGAGTTCCGTGCTGAACTCGCTGGTCTTCTGGTTGTAAATGCGCGTGCCCACCAGGTCTGCGGGCAGCAGATCAGGGGTGAACTGAATGCGCTTGAAAGAGCCTTGCAAGACCTGGGCCAAGGTGTTGACCGTCAGGGTCTTGGCAAGCCCCGGCACGCCTTCGATGAGCAGGTGACCGCCCGAAAGCATGGCAATCATGATTCTTTCGAGAAAGGCGTCCTGACCCACGACAACTTTCTTGACCTCGTACAACACGCCTTCCATGAGGGCGGCTGACTCGCTGACATCGCCATGTGACATGTCCTGGGATTTCCAGATTTCCGGCTCATTCATGTTGCTTTGCTCACAGGTTAAAAGGGTGGAATGCCAGCGGCATTGGCTGCACTGTCCATGGTCACGGCAAACCCGATACCGGCAAAGGCGCCGTCAGGTGATGGGTTTAGCAGTGCGGTGACCACACCGAGCACCTCGCCAGACTGATTGACCAGTGGCCCGCCTGAGCTGCCCGGGTTGACTGCCGCATCAAACTGAATAAGCCCAGTTAGCGGCTCACCGCCCGGGATTCGATAGGTTCGATTCAGGCCCGAAATAACACCGGCCGACACTGAAGGCCCCATGCCAAACGGGAACCCAACGGCTACAACCATGTCGCCTGGTGCCATTTGACCACTGGGGGCGAGCACGACCGGCTTTAAGTCGTCAGGCATGCGAGCCGGAGCCAGCACCGCGAGATCACGCTCGGGTTGCGCGGAGATCACCGTCGCTGGCGACTCCAAGCCGTTGGCAAATGTCACCACAATGCGTTCAGAGCCCGCCACGACATGGTGGTTGGTGAGGATGCTGCCGTCATCTTTAATCACAAATCCGGCACCCTTGCCTGGTTCGCTGATCAGGCCTGGCGGTGGCGGCTGGCCATCGAGCGTGCGGATTTTGACGATTGAAGGCTGCACGGCCGCGGCGACTTGGGCCTCACGCGAGGGCAGGGACTTGGTCGCTAGCGTCTCCATGACAATGGAGGCTACTTTGCTTTCAGTTAAGGGCGCTGGCGCATTGGGGTCGGGACGCTGAATGGCCCAGACGGAGGCGGCACCCACCAGCAAACCCAATACCAGCAAAACATATGGGCTTTTGAGGTGCGGCTTAAGCGATCCCAGAGTACGCTGTAGGCGTGGTTCGGACGGCTGGGCTGGCGCATCCAGATCGACCGGGGTGGCCGAGCCGTTGGTCTTGGGGGTGCTACGGCTGTAAAGCGTGGCGCGTTTCATCCGTTCTGTCCTCAATGCGGCAAGCGGTGATACAGTTCAATCATCTTAACGCCGCTGGGGTGTTTATGCACTTTATTTGGCCGCAAGCTTTATGGGGTCTTTTGCTGGTGCCACTTTTGGTGCTCGGCTACCTGTGGCTCATTGGCCGGCGTCGGCGCCAAGCTTATGCCTACTCGTCGCTTCTGATTGTGCGTCAGGCGTTGTCGCCCGGGCAAGGGTGGAGGCGCCACGTGCCCCCGGCGTTGTTGCTGGTGGCAGTGACCACTGCCTTGATTGGTGCGGCTCGCCCCACGGCCAAGGTTGTGTTGCCTGCCGACTATATGACGCTGGTGCTAGCCGTTGACACGTCGCTAAGCATGATGGCAGAAGACGTTCCGCCCAACCGCTTACAAGCCGCACAAAATACTGTTAAGGACTTCATTAGCCGACTGCCACGCGACATTCGGGTGGGTCTGGTCACTTTCGCTGGCACGGCGCAGGTGGCCGAACGGGTGACCGATGACCGCCAGGCTTTGTATGAGGCGGTTGACCGATTCCGGTTGCAGCGCGCCACCGCCACCGGCAGTGGCTTGCTCATGGCCCTTGCCACGCTCATGCCTGACATCGCGCTTGACATTGAGCTCCTCATGTACGGATTTGATGTTGAGCGCTTTCGCGGGGCGCCTCCTGCGTTTGAGCAACGCCAGCCCGTGCCGCCCGGCTCTTTTGAGTCAGGCGCAATTATCCTGGTGTCTGATGGCCGGCGCACCACCGGGCCCAACCCGATTGCCGCGGCACAACTGGCGGCGCAGCTCGGCGTGCGGGTCTATACCGTAGCATTTGGCACGCCCGAAGGTTTCATTCCAGGCTTTGAGGGCCGGTCGTTTTATGCGGCCGTGGATGAGCGCACCCTGCAAGCGATTGCCATGATCACCGAGGGTGAGTTCTTTAAAGCAGAAAACGCCGATGAGCTGAACAACATTTACTCCCAGCTCTCGACGCAGTTTTCTCTTGAGCGCGCGCAGACCGAAGTCAGCGCGTTGTTCGCTACGGCCAGCGCCTTACTCGTACTGGTGGCTGGTGCTTTGTCGCTCTATTGGTTTCGCCGTCGCGATCGATAATCCTTCAACTTTTAAAGCCAGCCAGGCGCCAGACACAATGCCCGCCAGCGCTAACATCGACACGTAGGACAAGGTCGACATCCCGGTCAGGCCCTGCCCGATCGAGCAGCCCAGTGCCAACGCGCCGCCTGCGCCCATGCAGGCCCCGCCAACGAGATAGCGCGGCATATCGGCACCTTTTTGAAAGCCCGTTAGCGCGAAAGTGCCTGTGGCTTTGGCTGCAGCAAACGACCCCATGGCCACGCCAAGCACCACCACAATGCCAAAGTTCAATGTCATGCCAGTGGCAATCATGGCGTATTGAATGGTAGCGCCCACGGGTGCGACAAACGTCAGCGACGCAAGCGGTGTCGGCTCAAAATCATCGAACCCAACCCAGCCGGTTATTAACCAGCCTGCGACAACCAGTAAGCCAATCACAATGCCAGACAGGATATCCAACCTCTGACGCAAAAACCCGCGGTCTTTGAGCACAAAGCCCAGCAGCAAACCGCTAAAGCCGACTAGAAACGCCCAGCGGGCGGCTTGGCTCACAAACGTGCCGGTCTCCGTGCTCACCATGCTCATGGCTGCGACATCGTTGCGCAGTGTGCCAAACACGCCGCTTAGCGTCATGTAGGCGGTGATGCCCATGACCAGCAGAACCACCAAACTGCGCAGGTTGCCTTGGCCCAACAGTACAAGCGATCGCGCGCCACAGCCGCGCGCCCTGATCATGCCAAACCCGAACAGAATGCCACCGAAGACAGTCAGCAGCCAGGACGCTTCGGGGGCGCGATACATGCTTTGTGACAAGTCTATGATGCCAAAGGTGTCTAGCATCTGCGAGCCGATCATGGCCACGACCATCGCTAGCGCAAAGGCGCGCAACTTGTTACCGTTGCCTTCAGTGACTTGCTGGCGCATGGCACTATTGAGGCAAAAGCCCGATATCTGTCCGATCACGCCGTACGCCACGCCAAGCGCCAAGGCCAGCCATAAAACCCACTGCGATGCTGATAATTCCATGTCACTCAATCTTCTTCATTGCAAATCAGGGGTTTAAGTTACGTCAACTGGTCTACAGGCACAAATACGGATTTGCAATAAGCTTTTTTGCGAGGGTGTAAATGATTGACTTGTACTACTGGCCAACACCGAATGGCCACAAAATCACGATGTTTCTTCACGAGGCCGGTCTGGACTATCAAATCAAGCCTGTGAACATTGGCCGTGGCGAGCAGTTTGAGCCTGATTTCTTGAAGATAGCGCCTAATAACCGCATGCCGGCCATCGTCGATCATGCGCCTGCTGATCAGGGGGAGCCACTGTCGATTTTTGAGTCTGGCGCCATTTTGCTCTATCTTGCCGAGAAAACCGATCAATTTCTGCCATCAGACGTCAGACAGCGCTGGGTGGTTCTGCAATGGCTATTCTGGCAAATGGGTGGTTTAGGACCGATGGCCGGCCAAAACCACCACTTTGTGCAATATGCCCCAGAGCGCATTCCTTACGCCATGGACCGTTATGTCAATGAGACAAGCCGTCTTTACGGGGTGCTGAACAAGCATCTGGCTGATGGCCGCGAGTTTGTGGGGGGCGATGCTTATTCGATTGCCGACATGGCGATTTACCCTTGGATTGTTCCTCACAAGAACCAGCAGCAGGATTTGGCTGATTACCCGCATTTGGCGCAATGGTTTGACCGAATTGCGAAGCGGCCTGGCACGGTCGCGGCCTACGAAGCGGGCCAGGCCATCTCAACGCAACCCACTGTGGATGAGGAAGCTAAAAAAATCCTGTTTGGGCAAACGGCTAAAACAGTGAAGTGATGGGCTCAAGTGATGGGTTTAGCGGCTGGGCATGCGCGATTAAATGGGGGACAACATCATGGCGATAAAAGCGATTGCATTCGATGCCTACGGGACATTGTTTGATGTCTATGCGGTCACGTCCAGGCTTGAGGCCTGTTGTCCGGGTAAAGGCGGTGCGATTGCCCAGTTATGGCGTGACAAACAAATCGAATATTCGCGCTTAATCAGCCTGTCTGACCCCACTGCCTCGGGCAGCCAGTATTACGAGCCGTTCTGGGATTTGACCGTCAAAGCGCTGGATTACGCGCTGCAGCGCTTTGACGTTCGCTTGGATGACGCAGACATTCAATCCATACTTGACCAGTACCATTCGCTAGATGCTTTTGAGGAGAACGCTGCGGTTTTACGTGCGCTGAAATCAGCTGGCATTCGCACTGCCATTGTCTCCAATGGCGATCCGGCCATGCTCAATGGGGCGGTTCGAGCCGCGGGATTTGATGCGTTGATTGATGACGTGGTGTCAGTCGATGCGGTGCGGCACTTTAAAACCACGCCCCAAGCGTATGGCTTGGTTGAGCAAACCCTGGGCCTTAAGCCGTGCGACGTGTTGTTTGTTTCTAGCAATGGTTGGGATGTGATGGGTGCAGGCTGGGCCGGGTTTCAAACCTGCTGGATCAATCGTGCGGGCTTGCCTGCCGAGACGATCGGGCCGCGCCCTCTGCATGAGGGCCACGACCTGAACGTGGTTTTAACCGTTCTTGGCCGTCAGTGAGTTTGGCTACGTGTAGGTTATTTTTTCGGTTCTTTTTGTTCGGCAAGTGACATGTGCTCAAACACCCCATCGCGATCGATCAGGCGGTGTTTGAGCGCTCCTGCGATGTGCAATGCCAGCAACACGCAAAGGGCGACGGCCAGCCATCCATGAACCGCAAAAATGTCTTTGGCCAGATCCTTGTCGGCTGCGATGCCCGGCATGGCCGGCAAGGAAATGCCACCGAAAATATTGAGCGCGCCAAAGGCAGTCACGCCAGCCCAGCCCAGCAACGCAATGATGAGCAGGAGGCTATAAATGATCCACTGTGTGGCTTTAGCCAAGCGTGCCACGCTTGTCGGTACGCTGGCCGGATAGCCAGGGGCTGTGCCGATAGCCCGCAACACGAGCCGCCAGGCCATTAACCACAACACCAAAAACCCCAGTGTCTTGTGAGTGGTATACAGGCCACTGGTTAACCCATCCCAGATATTGGCTTGGCCGCGATCAACCATCCAGAAACCGATAGGCAGCATGATAAAGACGAGCATCGCCACAACCCAGTGCAGCCACCGTTGCGTTTTGGAGAACTGTGGTGTCGTCGTGACCGCCATATCACGCTCCTTCTTCAAGAGTGCTCAAGTTACCACCGGTGCAGCCTGTCGAGCCGATACTGCCGTTTAAACCAAGCCTGCCAACAAACGGCAATCGCAGCGCCGGGCAATTCACATCCAGCCCAATACCGAGTCCGAGCACATTCAGCTCAATACCCTCGCGCGGACTGGCAATCACGCCCAACAGACCGTTGAGTGATGCCTGCACCCCGCTGCCCGACGGTGCCGTTCCCACTGGATTGGACAGCGGCCGATAGTCCTTGCCAATCGCCGTTGGTGGCAAGTCCAGGTCAAGTGCAGGCACTTCGCGCCCGATATGAGCCAGAAATGTGTTGCTATTGGGCCCAGGATAGCTACGGTATGTGTGATTGTAGGGGTAGCTTGCGATTGCAGTTTCGATGTCCGCAATCATGGCCGCTGCCGGTGCGCCTTGCGCAAACGCCAGCAGCTCGGGCGCCGCACCATACCACTGACCGTCGGGTGATGCATGGTTGCGGCTGACCACATTGGTGCGGCGCCAGCCAATGACTTCATAGCGGGTGTAAGTATCGTCATTGGCGCGTTTGTAAACAATCCAGGGGTGCACTGCAAAGTAGCCGCGCCAGCCATACGTAGGTGCTGCGAGCACGGCCACAACGGCCCCTTCTGTGGTGCGGGGGTCAGGCAGTAGCTGCGTGGCATTTCTGGGCAGTTGGTACCAACCCAAGGTTTGGGCATGGGCGATGCGCTCGCCGTCCTGCCACCATTTGATGGCGCCAGACAACGCCACAATGAGCCAGAAAGCCAGAAACCAGCGCGCAAAGCGTCTCATGGTTTAAGTCTGCTGCTCGTTGGTATCGGCGTATTGGTGTTGCATGACATCGGCGTACCGTTGTTTCAAGTGTTCCGGGCTGTCGACGCTCACGCCCAAATCGCGCACCAGACCGTCATGTAGCCCGTAAATCCAGCCGTGAACCGTCAGAGACTGACCACGAGCCCACGCCTCGTTCACGGCACTGGTTTGGCTCACGTGTATGACTTGTTCAATCACATTGAGTTCACATAGCTTGTCCAGACGATCTTCATCGTCCATCACATGCCCCAGATAATGCTCGTGCTTTTGCTGGACATCTCGGACGTGGCGAATCCAGTTGTCTGCCAGGCCGAGTCGTTTGTTTTGCATGGCGGCTTTCACGCCAGAGCACCCATAGTGACCCACCACGATGATGTGCTTGACTTTGAGCTGCTCAATGGCGAACTGGATGACTGAAAGCACATTGAGGTCGGTATGCACCACCATGTTGGCGATGTTGCGGTGAACAAACACCTCACCCGGTGCCAAGCCTATGATTTGGTTGGCCGGCACGCGTGAGTCCGAGCAACCAATCCAAAGATATTCGGGTGACTGTTGATTGGCCAGGCGCGTAAAAAAGGCTTTGTCGGTCTCGGTGACTTCTGCCACCCATTGTCGGTTACGGGCAAAGAGTTCAGACAGGCTTTCAGAGGCGTTCGGTTCTAGCATGACAGGCAAGGGCAAGTTTTAGGTTGTCGGTATGTCAGGTTGTCGGTTTTAGCTGCATGCGGCGTATGAGCACCGTCGTAAAAACCACCGCGGCCATGGTGCCAATGGCCACCGGAAAGAGGGCAGTGGTCACAGAATAGCTCTCTAGCGCTAAAACTACCAAGATGTTACGCACCACGATCATGGAAAAAAACAGCAACGACTCTGATCGCGGGTGAGCGTAAGCCTTGCGAAGCGTGGGACCAAAGCCCAGCACATCAATGGTTGTCACGAGCAACACCGCCGTTAGCGCGCTGTCTGTTAGGTGCCACAGTGGAACGGCGGCTAAGGCCGTCAGAAAAAAGCCCCAGTCGCTGCGGGCGATGCGAATATCGCTGCGCTTGCTGTAAGCCAGTATTGCCACCATAAAGGCAATGATGGCCGAGAACCCGACGGGCCAGGCGCCCACACCAGCGCCAGACTCACGCTGGGCCCAGAACACAATCGATGTGGTGATGCCCCAAATGGTCCAGGACATGACGTGCGGACGAATGGCGCCGCGCAATGTTGAGACCAGATACGGCAAAAAAGCCACCAGGCTGATGGCCGTGGCAAGCGCCGACAACCAGGTTTTATCCATGCGTGTGGCCTATCACGGGCTATTCGGCCTGTTGTAGCTTTTGTGCGTCGATGATGCGATACAGTCGCCCAATACGATCCATGGGTTCAATGGCGCCTTCTTTGGCCCAGCGGCTGACTTCGCGGCTCACGGTCTCGAGTTTCAGGTCAGACATGGCGCCCATGTCTTCACGCGAGAACAGTGACGTCAACGAAGGGTCGTCATCGTGCCGCATTTTCAGGATGATGTTGGCCACACGCTGGCGAGCGGTGCCGAAATTAAGGTCGGCCAACCAGTCATCGGCGTCTTTGACGGCCTTGTGCCAGCGCTCCATTAAGCGCATGTGCAAGCGCGGCGAGGTGGTCGACAGGTTTTTGATGATGGAAATCGGGATGCGACAGACGCTGACTTCGCTTGTGGCTACCACGTCGGATTCGTAGGTGTCGGCAAACAGCCCTTCAAGACCGGCGACATCGCCTTGCTTTAGGATCCGAACAATTCTTACCCGACCATCAGGTGTGTTGCGAACAACTTTGACCAGGCCTTTGCGGATCGTGAACACATGCTCGGCTGCATCACCCTCAAGAAATAAAGGGCTGCCCGTATGAAACACCAGATCATCGATGGGGGCGTGAATGCTCGCAAAATCTGATTCATTCAAGTCGGCAAACAGCACCATGTCTCGGATGCCGCAATGGCGACAGTCTGATGTGCCACGCCAGGCTGATTCGATATGGATAGGGATCATGCCAATCACTTTACAGCAAACAGTAACCTACTAAGTGTATATGCCTGAAGCATGATTGAGAATCAACAACCTATGACACGACAGGCATAAGGGCTACGTATGAGGGACGCGTACGAAGGCCACCCACTAGCCCCACGGATGATGTTCATGGGCTTTATCCGTCAACCGGGTGGTTTGGCGTTGGTAAGGTCTTTTGATAAAACGCCGCATCAAGCCATCGCCCAAACTTGAATCCGGCCTGCGTGATGGTGCCGCTGTGCGTGAATCCGAACTTGTGATGCAGCGCAATGCTGGCGCTGTTGGTGGCGTCGATGCAACCGATCAACACATGATATTGCTGGCTTTGTGCCGCTGCAATCAAATCCTGCATCAGGGCACTGGCAATGCCTTGGCCTTGAGAGGCCTGAGCCACGTAGATTGACAGCTCCACGGTGTACTTGTAGGCCGGCTGCGGGCGAAACGGGCCATAGGTGGCAAATCCGAGCAGTTGACCCTCGGCGTCAAAGGCACCGCGCAGGGGCAAACCTGCTGCGATTTTTTGCTGTGCCCAATCTGTCACCTGTTCAAGTGCCCGTGGTTGGTAGTCATAAAGCGCCGTCGATGTGGCAATCACATGGTTCAGGATCGCCTGAATCTGGTAGCCATCGACACTGGCATCACACGCGCGAATCACCGCTGAGGTTGTCATGATGTTTTACAGAATATTCAAATTCACCAAGCTTCGAGTGTAGCGGGTGTTAGGGTGCCGGCTTTCGTGCTATGACTAATTAGAGAGACAAGAAATAGGAGATTTGCCATGAAAGTGACACCGCCTGACCGATTGCAGCAAATCAGTTTGTTGACCAAGGCCGGTTTGATCATGTCTATCGGCTTGTTTGGCTTGTTGGTGGCTTGGACCAATGTGACGGCTTACGCGATCAATTATCAGTTTGTAGAGCACGTGCTGAGCATGGACGCGTTGGCCGGCTGGGCTCAAGTCGATGCCTTGACCGAGCGCGCCATCACAGATCCCAAGCTTCACCAGATAGCCTATGCCGGCATTATTGCCGCAGAGTTTGCTGTGGGGTTGTTGTGCAGCGTGGGCGGTCTTTTGCTGCTAATCGCCACATTTAGCCGCGAGCCGATGCATATCAGTCGAGGCAAAGCGTTTGCGCTTGCCGGGTGTGGCATCGGCATGGCAGTCTGGTATCTTGGATTTGCTGTGATTGGCGCCGAATATTTCGCCATGTGGGCCAGTGACTGGAATGGCCAAGCCACGGCTTATGCGTTTTCTGCGATGTTGTTGCTGTCCATGATTTATGTGGCGCAGCCGGAAGCACGCGTACACGCGCCAGTACATGAGGACACGCCAGAGTCGGCGCAAGCCGAGGTGCAAACTCAATCTTTAACCCCAACACAGTCAACCGGCAAAGAAACGAGCCATGAGCCCTGACGGCAACCTGTTGGCTAACTTGCCCGATTCGCCCTTGCCCAATGAGGTGTTTGAGCAGCTTCTGGTGCACAGCAAAATTCGCATTGAGCGTATTGTCTCGACCGGACAGGCCAGCGAACCAGGGTTTTGGTATAACCAGCCCCATGGCGAGTGGGTGCTGTTGGTTCAAGGCGCAGCCAGTCTGTTGTTTGAAGATGAGCCTTTAGCAACAAACTTGATGCCGGGCGACTACGTCTACATTGCCCCACACCGGCGCCACCGGGTTCAAGCCACTGAGTCCAAACCCGCCACGGTGTGGTTGGCTATCCACTTCGATAACGAGGTCGATGGTGGGGCCTGATCCAACGAGATCGGATCATTGCCAGCGATAGGACTCCATGGACAGCATGCCGTAGCGTACTTCTGTGCTCAGCACATCGAATGCGTCTCGCTCGGTGCTGGCACCTAGCGCCACAAACAAGGGCAGTAGGTGCTCTTCGGTCGGGTGAGCGCGCCTGGCTGCTGGCGCCTGTTCACGATAGTCAAGCAAGGCCTCTTGGTGTCGAGCCTGGATCGCCGACCGTATCCACTGCGTGAAGTCTGTCACGTAAGGTGCGGTGTTGGTGACAGCCGGGCCGCGAAACTCGGCCAGATTATGCGTCAAGCTCCCGGTGCCCATGACCATCACCCGTTGTTCACGCAAGGGCGCAAGCGCACGTCCGAGTTGCCACGCACGTTGGGGCCTGGCATCTATGGGCAATGAGACGCAGACAACAGGGATGTCGGCATCGGGGCGCAAGTGTCGCAAGGGCACCCATACCCCGTGATCCATGCCTTGCACGGGGTCGGGTTCGGCGGCCAGTCCTGCTTGATGCAGTGCCGTGAGCACCGACTGAGCAACCTCGGGCGAGCCAGGCGCAGGATATTGCAACTGGTAGAGCGGCTCGGGAAACCCATGAAAGTCATGAATGGTTTGCGGCTGGCGCTGGCTGGCAACCCGCAGCCCGTGGGTTTCCCAATGCGGTGACACCGCCACAATGGCGTCAATGTCAGTGAGTTCGGACCCCAGTTGCGTGAGCTGATGGCCCAGTTCGCCAGGTTCGAGCGCAAACGTCGGTGCGCCGTGGGAAATGAACAGAACGGGTGCGGGTTGCATCATCGTGCCTCGCTGATTGTTTTGCCTAATTGCTTACTGGCTGTTGGCGGCACGTTTGTGATCAACGCTCCATTGGCCGGCGCCATGTGCAGCCAAGATTAAAAGACCACCGACCACAGCGATGTTCTTGTAAAACAGCAGTTGCTGCATGAAAACTTGGTCAGCTGGCATGGCCCAGTAGGCATGGAAAAACAAACTGGCCAACAGCGTGAAGGCCGCTAGAACCAGTGCCGTGGTGCGTGTAAAAAACCCGGCGATCAAAGCCGCACCACCGACAACTTCAACAACAATGGCAATCACCGCGCCCAGAGCAGCCAGTGGCAGCCCCACGGATTCAATATAGCCAACGGTGCCGCTAAAGCCTGTGATCTTCGAAAGCCCAGCGGGTAAGAACAGCGCAGCCAGCGTCAAGCGACCGATCAGCACAAAAAGGTTGTTCAGTAAGGTGGGGGTCGAGGCGGTCGTTCGGCTGGACATTGGGGTGGATAGTGAGGTGGACATATCAAGCTCCTAAAAAGTTGAGTGTTTCAGTGGGTCAATTTTGAATGTTTCTTTATTCGGGATAAAGGTGGTAAAAATTGATTGATTGTCAAAAAAATAGAAACAATAGAAACCAGGAAATAAACACAGGGGTTTAAGTGGATCGCATCGAGGCCATGCAGGCATTTGTGGCGGTGGTGGAGGCTGGCAGCTTTGTGGGGGCGGCCGACAAATTGTCACTGTCCAAAGCGGTGGTGTCGCGTCAGATCGGGTTGCTTGAAGACCAGCTCGGTACGCGATTGCTACATCGAACGACTCGGCGCGTGTCGCTGACGTCCGACGGTGAACTGTTTCTGGCGCGAAGCCGCGAGCTCTTGCAACAGTGGCAAGAGGCGACCGACGAGGTCAGCCACCGCACGGTGCAGGCACGCGGTACGTTGCGACTGAACGTGCCATTTAGCTATGGCGTGATGCACTTGGCGCCGCTTTGGCCGGCCTTCATGCAAGCCCACCCTGATGTGTTGCTTGATGTGACACTGTCAGACCGGGTTACAGACTTGGTCGATGAGGGCTTTGATCTGGCGGTGCGTATCGGCCAGTTGCCGTCATCCACATTGGTCAGTCGCCGGCTGGCAAGCATGCGACTGAAAGTCTGTGCCGCGCCTGCCTACACCGATGCTTATGGCTATCCCGAACAACCCGCTGATTTGGCGGCGCATCGTATCGTCGCCTACAGCCTGTTATCGACGGGTGACACCTGGACGCTGAACCGCCAAGGCGATGTCCGCGACAAAGAGATGGTGGATGTTGAACCGATCATGCGCAGCAATAATGGCGACACGTGTACTCAAGCGGCAATTGCGGGCCTGGGCATTGTCTTGCAGCCTGACTTCATGGTGCAACCGTATCTCGACCGAGGTGAGCTGCTCGAGTTGCTGCCTGCATGGCAGGCCGATGAATTTGGCATTTATGCCGTTTATCCGAGCCGGCGTCACCTGCCAGCCAAAGTCAGGCTGATGATTGATTTTCTGGCGCATAAGCTCAACGCAAAATTCTGAGTCGTGGTTAGACAAAGCGGTTGATACCACGCGAGGCATACGTTCATCAAAATCGTGTTGCCGTGTGTGTCGAGAGTTCGACGCTTCACATGGTGCTAGCAAACAACGCTTGAATTAACAAGAGCCTCCTAGGGGAAACCCGACGTTTGCATCATTTGGCTGTGCGCTCAGTAAAACTCATTTGACCACTCGTTGTGTTCTTAAAATCCCCGTCCGTTTTCTTCTGGTTTAAAACGCGAGGCTACATTGAAGTTGCATATTTTGAGTGATCTTCATCTGGAATTCACAACGTTTGTCCCTCCACCGACCAATGCCGACGTGGTGGTGTTGGCCGGTGATATCGCCACGGGCGTCGAAGGCCTAGCTTGGGCGGCTAGATATTTCGAGAGTCAGAGCGTGATCTATGTGCCAGGCAACCACGAGTACTACGGCGCAGAGGTTTCAATGATGTTGGATCGCCTGCGTAGTACTGCGCATGAACTCGGGATATTTTTGCTTGAGAATGATGAAGTGGTGCTTGACGATAAGCAGGGCAATCTGGTGCGGTTCTTGGGCTGCACGCTTTGGACTGACTTCGAGCTCTTTGGGCGTGATAGACGCGTGCACTGCATGAATGTCGCCAGAATCGGCTTGAACGATTACCGGCACATCATGGATGGTGAGCGACGTTTGTTGCCCGAGCAAACGGCGCGCTGGCATGCGCAGCATGTGAGCTGGCTAGAGAACAAACTACGACAGTCCTTTCCCGGGAAAACCGTTGTCGTTACACACCATTTACCAAGCGCCAGGTCGGTGGCACCGCGGTATAGATTCGACATGTTGTCGGCTTGCTATGCATCAGAGGTTGACCACCTCTTCGGTCCCATGTGTTTATGGATACACGGGCACACACATGATTCATTTGACTATCGAGTAGGCGACACACGCGTTATTTCCAACCCCCGTGGCTATACGTCAGCATATTCTTTGCCAGAAAACCCCCACTTTGACCCCGGTTTGGTGTTGAGTGTTTAAATCCAGAAAGGGGCTTAAAGGATATTCGCTTAAGTGCGAGACTGCCACGTAAGTTTGTCCTGAATCACTCCCTTTAATGGTTATGGTCGAATCGTTATGGCCGAAGAATAATCTTTGAAGACGCACTCGCGCCGCTGTCGAGATCGAGAAACGCTTGCTGACCTTGGTCAAGCGGGCGTTGCTCGACCCAGGCCAAATCCCCAAACACGCCTGCATTAAGTGCTTCAACCGTGGCTCGCAAATCTGCAGTGGTGTACGTGTAGGTGCCAAGTAAGGTGATCTCGGATAGCGTCAGTTTGCGCATGTCGATTTCACTGGCCCAGTCTTGCAGACCCACATGCATCACCACCCCGCCGGGTTTGATGCTGTTAATGGCTTGGTTGCGCGTGACCTTGGCGCCCACGGCATCCATGACGTGATCGTAGGCCGACTCTGGCGGGGGCGACTGGCTTGGGTCGATCACTTCACAGCCCACCGCTTTGGCAACTGCTTCGCGTCGGCCCGGATTCAGCTCACTGACTGTCAAATGTTTGACGCCCAGGTGCTTGAGCATCAGTGCGCCAAGCATGCCAATGGCGCCACCGCCGATGACCAGCACTCGGGCCTCGTGAATGGGGCGATGCAAAGCTTTAATGGTGAGGTTCACCGCATGCCATGCTGTAGCTGCTGGTTCGGTCAGCGCTGCCACTTCTGCGCCCATGTCTTGAGGAATGGCGATCAGAGAAGAGACCGGAATGCTCATGCGTTCGGCATAGGCACCCGGGCGGGTCATGCCAACCATGGTGCGGTTTGAGCACAGGTTGTTGCGACCTTGCACGCAGTACTCACACACACCGCAGGTAATCAATGGGTTGCCAGTAAAACGGGTTCCAACCTCAAAGCCGGGCACGGCGGACTCACGCACGCGCCCGACAAATTCATGCCCGAGCACCAAGCCAGGCTTTCGGCGAGGGTCGTGGCCATGCCAGGCGTGCATGTCCGAGCCACAAATCCCAACAGCCTCAATATCGAGAACCACCTCGTCTTCTTGCAGTTCTGGCACATCGAGGTCCTGTAAAACCAGCTCTTTGGGTTGGGTGTAAACCAAGGCTTTCATGGTGTCATCTCGTTCTTAGTCAAATAGGGTCTGTCAAATGAGAGTTGCCTAGCGTGCGGTGTAACCACCGTCGACCATCAGGGTTTGGCCCGTCACATAACGTGACGCATCGCTGCACAGGAATACCGTGGGCCCATGTAGATCTTCTAGAACCCCGTT
Source organism: Burkholderiaceae bacterium (assembly GCA_965659885.1). Classification (GTDB taxonomy): domain Bacteria; phylum Pseudomonadota; class Gammaproteobacteria; order Burkholderiales; family Burkholderiaceae_B; genus Algicoccus. The sequence goes on from CBFHXV010000002.1 coordinate 16,175, forward strand.
GCGTCCGATGCAGGTGTTTTGTGCGTGGGTGTTGGCCAAGGCTTCATTGCCAAACACAGGCGCAGTTAATGCGGTGGGAAAGAACCCCGGGCCGATGGCGTTGCAGTTAATGCCATAGGGCGACCACGCTTGAGCCATGGCACGCGTCAGTTGCACGATGCCGCCTTTGCCAGCGCCGTAGGGCGCGCTGTTGGCAAATGCACGATAGCTTTGCAAAGAGGCGATGTTGAGCACCCGTCCCCAGCCGCGCTCGCGCATGGCCGGGCACAGCGCTTGACTCAGGAAAAAAGGCGCCCCGAGATGCAAGGCCAATTGCAACTGCCATGACTCAGGCGTGACCTCTTCGATGGGTTCACGCAGGTTGACCCCGGCGGCATTGACCAAAATATCGATGTCACCAAAGTCATTCATCGCACGCTTGGCCACCGCTTGCAATTCGCTTGTCTTGGCCAGATCAGCAGCCAGGACATTGGCTTGAATGCCAGCCTGTGTCAGCCGTTGGGCTGACGCCTGAAGTTCAGCCTCGCGGCGGGCCACCAGAATCACACGGGCGCCTGCTTGACCAAGCGCCAATGCCATCGTTTCACCGATGCCCGCATTGCCACCGGTGACTAGCGCTTGACGGCCCTGGAGTTGACGATCAGCTTGGCCTTGCTGCTCAAACGCCTGTGTGCTGCTCATGGATCCTATACCTCAACAGGGGTGCCGCGGTCGAAGGTCGATTCAGGAAAGTACTTGGCCAAGCGATCATCGGCGGTTCGTGCATGGGCTTCCATGCCCTCGAGTCGAGAAATCCTGGCCGTGACTTCGCCAAGGTCCCGTGCAGCTTCGCGGGTCATTTGCTGCCAGGTCAGTGTTTTCATGAACTTGTGCACCGACAAGCCACCAGAATACCGGCCAGCGCCCTTAGTGGGCAAGACATGGTTGGGGCCGCTGCACTTGTCGCCGTAAGCCACGGTCGTTTCCTCGCCGAGAAAGAGAGACCCGTAGCATGTCAGGTTCGCTAGCCACCAATCCAGATCCTTGCAATGCACTTCAAGGTGTTCAGAGGCGTACTTGTCGGAAATCTCAGCGACTTCTTCACGGGTGCTGCACACAATGACTTCACCGTAATCGCGCCAGGCAGATCCTGCAGCGTCTTTGGCTGTTGGCGGCAATGTGTCAATCAATTCGGGCACCAGACGCATGACCTCTTTGGCCAGCACTTCACTGGTCGTAAACAGCCAGGCTGGTGACTCATGGCCGTGCTCAGCCTGACCCACGAGGTCGCTCGCCACAATGGCCGGGTCGGCTGTTTCATCTGCAATGACCGCTACTTCGGACGGGCCGGCAAAGACATCAATGCCGACTTTGCCAAAGAGCGTGCGCTTGGCTTCAGCGACAAACTTGTTGCCCGGTCCGACAATCACATCTGCCGGCTTACCAGTGAACAAGCCATAGGCCATGGTGGCAATGGCTTGTACGCCACCTAAAGTCATGATGACATCAGCGCCGGCTTGGTTAAACGCGTACATGAGGTAGGGGTGCATGGGACCGCCACGGAAAGGGCCCGAGCAAGCGATGATGGTTTTTACGCCAGCCGCTTTGGCCGTGGTCACACCCATGTAGGCCGATGCAATATGGGCATAGCGGCCAGCGGGCGCGTAGCAGCCCGCGACATTGACTGGCAGGACTTTTTGTCCGGCGGTCACGCCATTGTGCAGTTGGACATCGAAATCACGAATGGAGTCGCGTTGTGCACATGCAAAGTCATAGACTTGCTTGATGGCAAAGTCAATGTCACGTTTGACGGCTTGAGGAATGGTGGCCGAAACCTCAGCAATCTGCTCTTTGGTGACGATGGGGTTGCCCTCCCACTTGTCGAGTTTTTTGGCGTAGTCCAGAACCGCTTGTTCGCCATTTTTTTCTATTTCGGCCAGCATTTCAGTGACCACCGCTTGCGCGGTGCCGGTCTCGGTCTCAGGGGTTTTAGTGGCTTTCTTCAGATACGTAATCATGACAACTCCGAAATAGAGGGTGTGTTGGGTTAGGGTGCAGCGTTATTTATAGATATCGGGTAGTAGCGCCGTGGTGACTTCGGGCACAAAGGCGATCAACAAGACGATGAGCAACATCGATAGTGCGAAAGGCAGCGCCTGTTTGGCAATTCGCAAGATCGATTCGCCGGTCAACCCCGACACCACGAACAGGTTCAGTCCAAGCGGAGGCGTAATGAAGCCGACACCGAGGGTGGTGATCATCATCACGCAAAACTGGATTTCGTTCATGCCGATTTGATCGGCCAGGGGCTTTAAGATCGGTGCCAGGATCACAATGTTGGGCGTGGTTTCCATGACGCAGCCAGCGGCCACCAGGATCACGATCATGAGTAGGATCAGGACGTAAGGCTCTTCAGACAAACTCGTGACGGCTGCGACGAAACTTTGTGGCACACCCATGACAGCCAGTGCTTCAGCCAATGGCAAAGAGAACGCGATGATGGGCAGGATGACGCCATTGACCTTGGCTGAGCTCACCAGCATGGCGGGAAAGTCTGAGAGCTTGAGCGTGCCAATGATGAACCCGATGATGATGGTGATCACCACGGCGGTCGCGCCTGCTTCGGTGGGCGTGAGGTTGCCGGAAAAAATCCCCACAAATATCACGCCTGGCACCAAAAAGGCATACCAGCCACGTTTGAGTGCTTGCCCGACATTGGCCAGCCATGCACGTCCGGTGATGGCGATGTTGGCCTCGTAGGCGTAGCGGCGATTGATCCAGCTGTTGGTGATAAAAATGCCCGTCAGAATCAACAGGCCCGGAATCAGGGCGGCCTGGAACAGGGTAGAGGCTGAAATGCCCAACACCAGACCAATGACGATGTAAGCAATGGAAGGTGGAATCAGGATGCCGGTACAGGCGCCGGCCGCCACCAGCGCACAAGCGTAGGGGCGAGGATAACCAGATTCCACAAGACGGTTAATGGTCATGCGACCGACGGCAGCCGCACCCGCAGCATCAGAGCCCGAAATAGCGCTAAACATGCCACACACCATCACGGTTGCTGAACCGAATCCGCTTTTAGTCCAATTGGTCAGCGCTTCAGCCACATCCATGAACTTGCGACTCAAGCCCGTGCGCACCAGAACATCACCCGTCAGAATAAACAAAGGTACCGCGGTCAGGGCAAAGGCGTCGATGCCCTCAAACAGCGATCCGCCAAACAACGACATGGGCAACACGCCCGACCACAGCAGCAACGCGATAGCTGACGCACCGATAGCGACCCACACGGGCACGCCCAGTGTGATCATCAGCACAAACAGGATCACTGGACCATAAAAGCTCCATCCAAGCGTCGTGCTCTGATCCAAGAATCCTGGATTGAGATAGTTCAACGTGATGCTCCTTGGCTTGCCGTGTTAGTCGAACAGGCGGTCGCCCTCGTAGACAGGCCGGTGGTGGCGTATGTCTGAGATGTCGCGGTGAATCGATTGACCTAATCGAAACAAAAGCAGTGCCATCCCAATAGGCACGGCTGCTAAAAACCATGTCATGGAAATTCTCAGGCCGTGAGAGACCGACCCGAATTTCCAGCTCACGAGCAGGCTGTCAAATGACCAATAGATGGCAAACCCAGCGACCACCAGGGTCACCAGGTCGCCAAACAAGTACAGGCCAGCCTTGACTCGAGCCGAGACAAATTCGAATAGCACATCAATGCGGATATGCGCACGCTCGCGCACGGCCGCCGCAGCCCCAATCCAGACCAGGTAGATGAAGGAGTATCTGACGATTTCTTCACCCCAGACCGAGGAGTACGAGAAAACCTCGCGGCGCAGCACCTCGACCGACATGGTGACCACGAGCATGCTGTAGAACACTAGCAAGGCCCATCGTTCCAGATTTCGATCGAGGCTGCTTAGCCAGCTCGATGTGTGTTGCGGCTTTGTCATGGCTCAAGTGCCTTGCGTTAGGCGTCGTGCACGTAGTAGCGGCTTTGCGTGTTGGTGGCCTGCTCGAGTTTGCTAAACACCTCGGGCGAGGCCAGCTCATCACGGAAAGGCTTCCAGGCATCAAGCTTGTAGCCGCCGGTTTTTTCCCATACAGCGAGCTGATCATCTGTCAGGGACTTGAACTGAACACCGGCTTTGGCCAGTTCAGCCATGGCATAGGCACGCGCAGCCGGGACCTTGGCTAAGTTTTGGGCCGAGGTGATTTCTGAGGCAAACTCAATGCCCTCTTGGACGTCCTTGGGCAGGGAGTTAAACCATTCGAGGTTGCACGAGTAGACTTGGCTGTCTGGCACGGCACGGGTGAACGTGACATGGCTCAGGATGTCTTTGAAACCAAAGACGTACAAAGCGCCCGTGGCTGGGTCGAGCGCATCCGCCACGCCCTGTTTGATGGCCGAGGGTGTCTCACCCCATGCCACCGGCGTTGGGTTTGCGCCAACCATGCGGTAGTACTGTTGCAGCATTTTTGAGCCTGGCACACGGAACTTGATACCTTTGAGGTCTTCAGGCAGGGTTACCGAGTCCCCGCCCTTGCGAATCGCCACCACGCGGGGGTCGATCACGATATAGAACAGTGCCTTAAAGCCACGCTCTTCAATCTTTGGATGGACTTGCGCTTTCCAGGCATCTGAAGTGACCAAGTTGACAAACTTTTGGTTCGCACCACAGAAGTAGGGCAAGTTAATCATGTCCACTTCGGGGGCGAACGGTGCGAAGTTGGCCAGCGAGTGTTGGGCCGCCTGAATCGTTCCTTCTTGGACTTTTTTTACCAGAGCGCCACCGGCACCGAGTTGACCGGCTGGAGCGAGTCGCACGTAGACCTGGCCACGCGTGGCGTTCTGGATGTTCTCTTTGAAATCCAGCTGCATGATGGGGTAACTACGTGAGGCGCCAAGTTGATAGGCGCTGGCAATGGTCATGGTGTACTTGGCCGCTTTTTGGCGAGCCTCTTCTTCCTGACGGGTTTGTGCCACAGCGGCCGGTGAATAGAGCGAACTGCCGGCAGCAGCCAAGGCTGCCACGGTAAAACCGCTGGTACCCGCGACTTTCAGAAACTGGCGACGATCGGCCACTTTCTCTTCTTCAGTGACTTCGGGTGTCCAAATCTTGCTCATGTTTGTCTCCTCGTTTGAGTGGCCACGCTTGCTTCGAATGGCAGGCTTTTTGTGGCCGATATGACCCCTAATCCCCCGGGGGTTGATTTGCTTTAAGAATATTGGCTCTGGATTCCAAGGCCAGGGTGCCGCTGGTAAAGAGCACGACTGCTAAAAAGAGCAACAACATTTCCTGCAGGTCATCGAGAAACGGCGTCATACCAAGAGGGCCTGCAACAAATACGTTCAGGAAAAACACCAAGAACACCAGCAAAGCTGCCCACAGCAGTCCTTTACCCAGGCGCAATAGTTTGTTGGCGTTCATGGTGCTTGTCCTTTCCTGTAAGGTACTTACGCGCTTTCGTACAAACGCGTGAGCACAAACTCGCGATGGCCGAGCGCTTCGGCAGCTGTCAGGCGACCGTTGGCGGTTCGAAGCATCATGTCAAGCAAGGCGTCGCCTGCGCCGTCCATGTTCATGTCGCGTTGCAACAAGCCGGAGGTGTCGACATCAATGTGCTCACCCATGGTGCGAACTGTGCGCGGGTTGGCACAAATCTTGATGACGGGAACAATCGGATTGCCGATGACGTTGCCCTGGCCGGTCGGGAAAAAGTGCACGGCATATCCAGAGGCTGCGCACAAGGTGACCATTTCAGCGGCAGCCGAAGAGGAATCCATAAACCACAGGCCAGGTCCCGTTGGCGTCTCGGCTTTGTCGAGCACACCGTCGACCATGCACTTCTTGCCGATCTTCTGGATGTTGCCCAGTGCTTTTTCTTCGATGGTGGTCAGCCCGCCCGCGATATTGCCTTTGGTCGGTTGAGACTCGGACAGGTCAGATGTCTTGTGACGGTCAATCATTTCTTGGTAACGGTTGAACATGCGCATGAACTCGGCATGCACCTCGGGAGAGCGGCAACGGTCAGCCACGAGCTGCTCACCGCCGGTGAGCTCAGAGGTCTCACCAAAGCACAGTGTGCTGCCCACTTCATATAACTTGTCAAACGCATTACCCACCGTGGGGTTGGCGCCACAGCCAGAGGTCGTGTCGGATTCGCCGCACTTGGTCGAGACCCACAGCTCCGAGATATTGCAGACTTCGCGCTGCTTCTCTGATGCCCACTGCACCAGTTCGCGTGCGCCGCGCGAGGCGCGCATGATGGTGTCATGGTCGCCGTGCATTTCGATTGAGAATCCAAGCACAGGCTTGCCGGTCGCAGCGATCCCGTCAACGATTTTTTTGGTCCAGCCTTCTTCGATGCCGATGACCACCACGGCTGCCACATTGGGGTTACAGCCCGTGCCGATCAAGGTGCGAAAGTGAAGATCAAGGTCGGCGCCAAACTGCAGTCGCCCATAAGGGTGAGGCAGTGCCATCGTGCCTTTGATGTTGTTGGCCACAGCCTCGCAGGCCGCATTGGAAATGTCATCAACGGGCAGGATGATGACGTGGTTGCGAACACCGACGCGACCGTTTTCACGGCGGTATCCCAGGAAAGTGGTGTCTTGGTTGATCATGATGCTATGTCCTTGTTGATCTTGGATTCGGCTTACCAGCGCTTGGTTTTGACGTTATGAACATGCAGATGCTCGCCGGCCTTGATCGGGGCGACCACACGGCCAATGTCTACGCCATACTTGATAACCGTGTCATCGCTCGCGAGATCGGCCAAAGCAATTTTGTGTCCAATTGGGATGTCACTGCGCGTGGGCAGCTCGATGGTCTTGTCTTGTTCCATGATCCAGCCGGTTAGTGTTTGGCCACTCTGGATACCTTCGACCACGATCGTTCCGACCGAGTCGCCTTCTTCGTGCACAACGAAGTGAATCATTTGGATGTCTCCTCTCATCAATGACTGAATGAATTAAACCGAAAGCGCGCATTAATGTCAACCATATCATATATATGTTTTGCATGATAGGGATGTTTTGTCTATGATGCAGGCATGGGTAATAACTGGATCGCTGCGGCGTACCTATCGACAAGCTTTTTTGGGTTGTCGCTAAAATGAGCCCGACCAGCAGTTAATGGTTGGGGTTCGCTCTTGCTGCGAGCGAACGGCATTTGGACATTGGATTTTTTATGGATACGTCACATCCGGCGGTATCGCCATCTCGGATTGGCCACGATTGGCATCAGCCCGCCTTGTATATTCGGGTCAGGGCTCAAATTCTCGAGACCATCCGCTCAGGTCAGTGGTCGCCCGGCGAAGCTATTCCGCCCGAGAAGAAGCTTTGTGAAATGTTTGGCGTAAGTATTGGCACGCTCAGAAAAGCCGTCGACGAGTTGACGAGCTCAGGGGTGTTGATTCGCCGACAGGGCAAAGGCACCTTCGTGGCGAGCCATAGTCAAGACCGATACCTTTTTTTCTTTTTCCATTTGCTTGGCCAAGACGGGCATAAAGAGTATCCGGCTGTTGAGTTCCAGAAATTTGGCTCGCTCAAGGCTGACAAATATGCCGCCGAGGCACTCGATTTGCCAGTTGGCGAGCCGCTATGGCACGTCTCGAATCGATTGTCGTTGCGTGGCGAGGTGGTCTCTGTTGACGAGATATATCTACCGAAAAAACTGTTCCCAACGTTATCCGAGGCGCGTTTAAAGGTACGCCAAACAACGCTTTATCAGATGTACCAGGATGATTTTGGGCAAACAGTGATGCGCGCTGCTGAGCGTGTGCAGGCCACAGTCGCCACAGCCGCACAAGCCAAACGGTTAAAAGTTAAAACAGGCGAACCTTTGTTGAAGATTATTCGTATCGCCTACACCGTTGATGACACGCCTATTGAGTTGCGTTACTCGTTCGTCCAGACACAGCATTGCGAATACAGGCCAGATACGTACGTGCGCGCTTAGGGCCCAGTGTCTGTAAATGCGTCCAATAGGACCTAGCCATATAGGGCGTGTCGAAACAGCAGGCCAGCCGGCATCAGCATGACGACACCGATTACAGCGTCGAGGAGTTGCCATGCCCGCGGCGTGGCAAACCATGGCGCCAGCCACCGGGCACCTATCCCAAGCAAGACGAACCACGATAGACTGGCGCTGCTTGCGCCCGCGATGGCCAAGCCTTGTTCGAGCAGGACCTGGTCCTGCTCCTTGAGCAAAGTGGCCATGCCGAGCACGCCAGCCGATATGAGTGCCGCATCGATCACCGCACAGAAGATGACGACTAGCGCCACATGTTCTCGACGCAGCCCTTGACGCAGCACAAAGGCGTTTTGTGCGCCAATGGCGACAATCAGGCCTAAGCTCAGGCCAAATGCCTGAATAAAAACCGAAAGTTGTGAAAAGAACGGTGTCATCGTGGTGTCATTGCGTGGTCAGCATCTTGCGCTCGTTATATTCCCAACCATAGGGCTCTTTCTTGATAGAGGTTGTTTCTGATGGTCAGTCGTTTGCATTATTGGTTGGGCTTTTTTCTGTTGGCTTTTTGTTTCGCGGCCCACGCACAAAATACCGATGCTGAAATCAGCGCCCAGGAAACTTATGATCTGCTTCAAAACGGGGATATTACGCTGATCGACATTCGCCGCCCCGAGGAATGGCGCCAGACGGGTGTGGCCAAGGGTGCCAAGCGCATCAACATGTTGCACCCCAAGGGGCTGCAAGGGTTTGCGCAAGAGGTCTACAACGCCGTTGGCGGTGATCTGAATGCGCCCATTGCGCTTATTTGTCGCACCGGCAGTCGCACCAGCCGGATTCAGCCGATTCTCAAACAGGTGGGTTTCACCAATGTGCGTCACGTACCCGAGGGCACGCTAGGCAACCGTCAACAGAAGGGCTGGATTGATCAGGGCCTGCCCGTGGAGCCTTGTTCGGATTGTTAGGTCTTAGTCGGCAGATAGTGTGCTGTCAGCTGCTCAAACGCTTTGAGCTCTGGATCTAAGCCGGTTTCCTCTCGAAGGATCTCGGCCACGGCGCTGGCCATTGTCAATGCTTGGCGGGCATCGAGAAACAACACACGCCAGCGGCGTGCAAGCACGTCCTCAACAGTTTGGGCGTATTCATGACGCGCGGCGAATCGCACCATGGCCTCAGTAAGCCCAAATCCGAGTTCGTGATCAGCTCCTGGGCATTCATTGACCGCCGCGATTTCGCTGCCGTATAGATGTGGGCCTGGCGACTGCCAGATCGCGTGGTTTTGGCCGCCAACGATCGCTGCGCCCACAAGCGTATGCGTCTTGGTGGCACCACCGGCACGCTCGGGCAATAGGCCAGCTTTAAAACAGGCGCTTAGAGTGTCTTCGGCCATCACCCGGTAAGTGGTCCATTTGCCGCCCGTGACGGTCACTAGCCCGCTTGGATCGGTCACGATCGTGTGTTCGCGTGACAGTGTTTTGGTGGCTGAGCTGCCTTGGCTTGGGGGTGCAGCGACCAGCGGTCGCAAACCAACCCAGACGCTACGGATATCCTCTTGTGTCACTGGGCGACTGAGCACCTTTGAAGATTCCTGCAAAATGAATGCCAGCTCGCTGGCAAAAGGATCAGGTTCGCGCGGCAAATCCTCGCGTGGCGTGTCGGTGGTGCCCAAAATGAGCGAACCCATCCAAGGCACGGCAAATAACACCCGGCCGTCGGACGTTTTAGGGATTAAAAGTGCGTGATTGCCCGGCATGAAATCACGATCGACCACCACATGCACACCTTGGCTCGGAGAGATCATGCGGTGATGCGGTTTGGCATGGGCCGCGGTATCGGCCATCTGTCGAATCTGATCGACCCAGACACCGGCGGCGTTAACCAGGCACCGCGTCTTAAAGCGATGATTGTTGTCTGAGCGCTTGTCGGTGACCGCGATTTCAAATCTGGCGTCGCCAGGTTTAGGGAGATCAGTGATGCCAGTGACATCGGCGTAATTGAGCATAACGCCACCGGCGCGTTCAGTCGTTCGGGCCAGTGCGAGCGCTAGACGCGCATCATCAAACTGTCCGTCCCAATATTTGACCCCGCCATGCAAGGCATTGGCTCTAATGCCAGGCAGCGCTTGCTGGACCTCACGTCGGCTGAGCCACTCAGTGGAACCTAGGCCGGCTTGGCCAGCCAGGAGGTCATAGGCTTTAAGGCCCGCGCCATAAAACGGTGTTTGCCACCATTGGTAGGACGGCATCACAAACGGCAGGGGTTGTGCCAAATGTGGGGCGATGTGCATCACCGTGGTGCGCTCAGCGAGCGCCTCACGCACTAGCGAGATGTTGCCTTGGGCCAGATAGCGCACACCGCCATGCAAAAGCTTGGTGGAGCGCGACGAGGTTCCCCCACCAAAATCGTGGGACTCCAGAAGCAACACGCTAAAGCCGCGCAGGGCGGCATCAAGTGCCACCCCAAGCCCGGTGGCACCGCCGCCGACGACGGTTACATCAAATATGTCGGTTTGACCCGCCCGGGCCCATTGGTCTGCGCGCATTGAATTCTGTTCTAAAAAGGTGCCGTGGCTCGAAAGCCACGGCTGTCATCATCGACAATTGCAAGGGTTAATCACACAACCACTACCGTACACGTCCTTCGCGCCACGCTGTCAAGAGCTTGTCATACTCGATGGTTTGCCCTTGTGGCTTTTCATTCGCAAGCTTGGCCCACGGTGCGTGGTCGTTACTTAACCACTTCTCAGGGCTCTCCTTTTGATTGAGCTTGGGTGCGCAACGCTCCATGCCGGCACGCTCAAGGCGAGCCATGACGCGATCCATCTGTTCGGCCAAGTTGTCCATGGCCGCCTGGGGGGTTTTCTCGCCGGTGACCGCTTGTGCCACGTTTTGCCACCACAGCTGCGCAAGCTTGGGATAGTCCGGAACGTTCGTGCCAGTAGGTGTCCACGCCACACGAGCCGGGCTTCGATAGAACTCGACTAGGCCGCCAAGCTTGGGTGCCATGTCCGTCATCGCTTGACTTTGAATGTCTGACTCCCGAATGGGTGTCAGACCGACAAGCGTCTTTTTCAACGACGTGGTCTTGGCGGTGACGAACTGAGCATACAGCCAGGCTGCGGCTGTGCGATCGGGGTCATGATCTTTAAAGAAGGCCCATGAGCCCACGTCCTGATAGCCGTTTTGCATCCCGTCTTTCCAGTATGGACCGTGCGGGCCGGGTGCCATGCGCCATTTCGGTGTTCCATCTTCGTTGACTACTGGCAGACCTGGCTTGGTCATATCCGCCGTGAACGCGGTGTACCAAAAAACCTGCTGGGCAATCTCGCCTTGTGCGGGAACCGGACCAGCTTCGCTAAAAGTCATGCCAATGGCTTCTTTGGGCGCGTAGTCCTTCATCCAGTCGATATATTTGGTCAACGCATAGACCGCAGCAGGCGAGTTGGTGGCACCACCACGCGACATCGAGGCACCAACTGGGTTGCAGCCATCGATGGTGGTACGAATACCCCACTCGTCAACGGGTCGACCGTTCGGGATGCCAATGTCAGCGGTGCCAGCCATGGACAGCCACGCATCAGTAAAGCGCCAGCCCAGTGACGGGTCTTTCTTGCCGTAATCCATATGGCCGTAGATGGGCTTGCCGTCAATTGTCTTTACATCGTTGGTAAAGAAATCTGCGATGTCCTCATAGGCGCTCCAGTTCAGGGGCACGCCAAGGTCATAGCCGTATTTGTCTTTGAACTGCTGTTTCAGGTCGTCTCGTGCAAACAAGTCGGCCCTAAACCAGTAGAGGTTGGCGAACTGCTGGTCAGGCAATTGGTAGATTTCGCCATCTGGCGCTGTGGTGAAGCTAATGCCGATGAAGTCATCGAGATCGAGACCTGGATTGGTGTATTCCTTACCAGCACCGGTCATGTAGTCCGAAAGACTCATGATCTGTCCATAGCGCCAGTGAGTGCCGATAAGATCCGAGTCTGAAATCCAGCCGTCATAAATAGACTGACCGGATTGCATGGACGTTTGCAGTTTTTCAACAACATCGCCCTCTTGAATCAAGTCATGATTGACTTTGATGCCGGTAATCTCAGAAAACGCCTTGGCCAGGGTACGGGCTTCGTATTCATGAGTCGTAATTGTTTCCGAGACCACAGAGATTTCATCGACCCCTTTGGCCTTGAGCTTGGCAGCAGCATCAATAAACCACTTCATCTCCTGCATCTGCTGATCTTTGGTCAGCGTCGATGGTTGAAACTCACTGTCGATCCAGCGTTTGGCGGCAGCTTCATCAGCCCAGGCAGCAGGTGTTGCAAATCCCAAGGCTATGGTCGCTGCCAAAGTGCAATAGCGGACTTTCATAATGCTCTCCTCAATTGGCAGTTCAGTGTTCCCTTCATGTTGCAATCGCCAGCCACGGGAACATGGGTTGGCGCTTTGTAAACCCGATTACCCTTTTCGCATCACAATGACAAACCAAACCACAGACAGAGCAAAGCCCCACCAGATGGAAGGTTCGTTCGCGAGCGATAGCCAGTCCGCAATGGTGCCGGCCAGCCCTAGAAATCCCAGGTTGATATAGGCCGCTACAAGTAAGCCAATAAACAACCGGTCTCCCCTTGTCGTGACCAAGGGTAAGAAACCTTTGCGCGGCGTTGTGGGCCGCTTGATTTCCAGCACCGTCATGACAGCTAACATGCAGGCGATGCAGATAAAGAAAATCGCAACAGGGGTAGTCCATACCATCCAGTCAAACATGTCAGTTTCTCCGAATCCGTTAAACCCGTCCCATCGCAAAACCTTTGGCGATGTAGTTGCGCACGAACCAGATGACAATGGCACCAGGAACAATGGTTAGTACACCCGCAGCAGCCAGTGTGGCCCAGTCCATCCCGGACGCACTGACGGTTCGTGTCATGGTCGCGGCAATAGGTTTGGCATCCACGCTAGTTAGCGTGCGCGCCAATAGCAGTTCCACCCAGCTGAACATGAAGCAAAAGAATGCTGCAACGCCTACACCCGCCTTGATGAGAGGCAAAAAGATGGTCAGGAAAAATCGCGGAAAGCTGTAGCCATCGACATATGCGGTTTCATCAATTTCGCGCGGCACGCCACTCATGAATCCTTCGAGAATCCATACAGCCAGTGGTATGTTGAACACCAGATGAGCTAGCGCGACGGCCAAGTGCGTGTCCATTAAACCGAGCGTGGTGTAGAGCTGAAAGTAAGGTAATAAAAAAACCGCAGGTGGTGTCATTCGGTTGGTCAGCAACCAGAAAAAGACATGTTTGTCGCCAATGAAGCGATATCGGCTAAATGCATAGGCTGCCGGCAGAGCGACTGTCAATGTGATGACCGTGTTGATGGCCACGTAAATCAGGCTGTTGATGTAGCCGGAGTACCAACTAGGATCTGTGAAGATTTTGTAGTAATTCTCGAGTGTCGGATTGTCGGGCCACAAAGAGAACGACGACAGAATCTCGTTATTCGTCTTCAGGCTCATGTTGATCATCCAGTAGATGGGCAACAGTGCGAACAGCAAGTAGGCGAAGAAGAATAGATTCTTTCCGGTAAAGAGTGACTTGAACATGGCATTATCCTTGCTGCTGTGACTTGCCCAAGTTCTGCATCCAGTTGTAGAGGACAAAGCAGAACAGCAAGATAATCAGGAAATAAATGATGGAAAAAGCAGCCGCTGGTCCCAAATCAAACTGCCCCACTGCTTTTTGCGTGAGGTACTGCGAGAGGAAGGTTGTGGAGGTCCCTGGCCCGCCTCCTGTTAACACAAACGGCTCGGTGTAGATCATGAAGCTATCCATGAACCGCAGCAACACCGCGATCATCAGCACCCCGCGCATTTTGGGCAACTGAATGTAGCGAAACACGGCAAACTTACTGGCCCCATCAATCTGTGCTGCTTGATAGTAGGCGTCAGGGATGGAGCGAAGCCCTGCGTATGCCAGCAGCGCCACCAGAGGTGTCCAATGCCAGACATCCATGATCAAGACCGTTACCCAGGCATGGGTCGGATTGCCCGTGTAACTGTAGTCAAATCCGAGTTGTTCAAGGGTGTGTCCCAGCAGGCCAATGTCCGTGCGCCCAAAAATCTGCCAAATGGTACCCACCACATTCCAAGGGATTAAAAGAGATAGCGCAACCAAGACAAGAGCTGCCGATGCTTTCCAGCCGCTAGCTGGCATACACATGGCTAAAGCAACACCGAGTGGAATCTGAACAGCTAGCACCGACAGAGAAAAAATAATCTGTCTAGCCAGTGCCCCATGCAGTTCTGTGTCGCGCATAACCATCGTGAACCATTCCGTGCCAACAAAGATGCGGCGTGTCGGCGAGAAAATGTCTTGTACGGAGTAATTCACGACCGTCATCAATGGCAAGATGGCCGAGAAAGCAACGCAAATAAGCACAGGCAGCACCAGGAGCCATGCTTTTTGGTTTGATGGTTTGTCGGTGGGGTTCATCAGACCAGTTCCTCGTCGTGATAAAAGCAGGTGTGTGAATCCAGCACTTGGAGATAGACCGTATCACCCGCGCCTGCTCGCCAAGAATGTGGGCTTAGACGGATACGAACAGGTGTCTCGTCAATCTTGCAAGTCACTAAAACATAAGTTCCTACATCCTGTATCTGTTGCACCCGTGCTTGAATGCAGCCAGTTTGGGGCTCGGCATAGAGCCTGATGTATTCCGGCCGTATCCCAAGTTCGGAGGCCTTGTTCGGTATAGACATGCCTGGCGGAGTTTGCACAATGTGCCCGCTGACGTCACAAGCCCCATCATGCACTGTGATGGGCAGGAAGTTCATGCCCGGTGAACCTATAAAATGCCCAACAAACGTGTGAGCGGGGCGTTCAAACAAATCTTCTGCGGTGCCAACTTGCACGGCCTTTCCTCGCGACATAACCACTACTTCATCGGCAAAGGTCAATGCTTCAACTTGATCGTGGGTGACATATATAAGTGTCAGTTTCAGGTCATGGTGAATTTGTTTGAGTTTGCGTCGCAATTGCCATTTCAGGTGGGGGTCGATTACGGTCAACGGCTCATCAAACAGCACGGCCGAAACATCCGGCCTGACCAACCCGCGCCCGAGTGATATTTTTTGTTTTTGATCGGCGCTTAATCCAGCTGCGCGCATATCAAGCTGGTGACTCATTTCGAGCATTTCAGCTATTTCGCCTACCCGCTTGTCAATTTGTTCCTTGGGCACCTTTCGATTTTTTAGTGGGAACCCGAGGTTTTGCGCGACCGTCATGGTGTCATAGATCACAGGGAACTGAAACACTTGGGCGATATTTCGCTTTTGCGGGGAAGCTTGCGTGACATCCTGGCCGTCAAACCAGACATGGCCTTGCGACGGCTCGAGCAGCCCTGAAATGATGTTCAGCATTGTGGTTTTGCCGCAACCCGATGGGCCCAGCAACGCATAGGCGCCGCCGTCACGAAACGTCATCTGCAAAGGTAAAAGCGCATAGTCCTCATCACGTTGCGGGTTGGGTTTATAGGCATGTGCGAGATCAAGTCGTATTTCAGCCATCACGCCACCTCGCGTGAAACTTGAGGCGCCACGAGCAGGGGGCCATTGGGTTCGAACGCATAAACATTGTCGGGATTCAGATAAAGACTGATACTGGCGCCCAACTCAAAGTTGTGAACCCCTGTCAGTTGCGCGACCACACCACCTAGCGGTGTATTGACATGCACAAACGTGTCGGACCCTGAAATTTCAGCCAGGTCGACGCTTCCTTTTATCTCTACGCTCGTCATGTCTGGTTTTATCGATAGGGCGTTGGCTCTGATCCCAAGCGTCAGCTCACTTGGGCTGTCTTCGGGCAACAGCAGATTGAATTGCTCGCCGCTTGGCAGGCAAACACCTGCTTCAGTTCGCTTTGCTGCCACCAGGTTAATTGGAGGGTCGCTAAAGGCTTGGGCAACCTGAACCGAAGCGGGGCGATGAAATACAGCCGCTGTCGGTCCGTACTGCAGGATTTCGCCTTTGTCGAGCACCGCGGTGTGCCCGCCGAGTAACAAAGCCTCACTTGGTTCTGTCGTGGCGTAAACCACGGTGGAGTCACCAGCGGCAAACAATAAGCTGAGTTCGGCGCGCAGGTCTTCCCTCAATTTGTAGTCAAGGTTGACCAATGGTTCATCGAGCAGCATGAGCGGCGCATTTTTTGCTAGCGCCCGAGCTAGAGCAACGCGTTGTTGTTGACCACCAGACAACTCAGATGGAAGTCTGTCCAGAAACATCTCAATATGCAATTTCTCGGCGAGGCCTTTGACCTGTTTTTCAATGCCTTGTGCCTTGGACAACTTCAAAGGTGACGCGATGTTGTCAAAAACGGTCATGGACGGGTAGTTGATGAATTGTTGATAGACCATCGCGATGTTGCGCTGCCGCACAGGTACGTCGGTCACGTCAGCATCATCAACCCAAACTGACCCATGTGAGGGCCGATCGAGGCCGGCCATGATTCGCATCAAGGTGGTTTTTCCGGCTTGAGTCGCGCCAAGCAGGACAGTGACCTGATTGGGCTCGAGCTCAAGATTCAGTGGGTACAGGTAGGGCTGACCTGACACGGATTTACTGACATTACGTAACGCCAGTTTCATGTGAGTTTGTCTCCAGCAGTAACAGCATGTTTTTTCGTTTTTGTATTTTAGTATTCGTTTTGTTTTCTTTACTACTGAGTATTTACCCTATATTAGGTAGATAGATGTTCCTTTTTATTCGTTTTTGCGTACATAATTTAGGCATGAGCACACTAAGCCCTAGACAAACAGAACTGTTAGACGCTGTTCGGATGAGCGGACCGATCTCCATCGAGGCGCTTTCGGAGAGATTTGGCGTCACTTTGCAAACCGTTCGTCGTGATGTTCGTTTGCTTTCAGATGCGGGGTTGTTAGATCGATTCCACGGCGGTGTGCGCCTGCCGGGTTCAACCACGGAAAATATTGCGTATATGCAACGCCAGGCGCTTGCCTCGGAACAGAAGGCGCGAATAGCCAAAACACTGGCAAAGCGCATTCCTAACGGCTGCTCGTTGATTATGAATATTGGCACAACGATCGAAGCCGTGGCACACGAGTTGCGTTACCACACGGGTTTGCGTGTCCTGACCAATAACCTGCACATCGCAGCGCTGCTAAGCACTAACAAAGACTGTGAGGTAATTGTGGCGGGAGGCGTGGTGCGCGCCAGTGACCAAGGCATTGTTGGTGAAGCGACGGTGGACTTTATCAGGCAGTTCAAAGTCGACATTGGATTAATCGGCATCAGTGGCATTGAATCCGATGGCACACTGAGGGATTATGATTTCCGGGAGGTAAAAGTGGCTCGGTCGATCATCGAAAAATCCCGCGAAGTCTGGCTCGCCGCTGACACGAGCAAGTTCAACCGCCCTGCGATGGTGGAACTTGGACATTTACGCGATATCGATATGCTTTTCACGGACGCTGCACCACCCCAGCCCTTTGACCAGATCCTGGACAGTGCGGGCGTGACCTGTGTGGTGGCAGATTGAATTAACGCTAAAGGACGACAGTGGCTTTCATACTCGCACTTGACCAGGGCACATCCAGTTCGCGCAGTATCGTGTTCGATGAGCACGGCCGCATCATCGCCATGGCGCAACGTGAGTTTGCGCAGATATTTCCCAAGCCCGGTTGGGTCGAGCATGACCCACGAGCGATCTGGCAAACACAGCGAGACACCGCCCTTGAAGTATTGGCCAAAGCGAAGTTGTCAGCGCATGACATTGCTGCCATCGGCATTACCAATCAGCGCGAAACCACGGTTGCCTGGAACAAAAAAACCGGTGAACCCGTCTACAACGCCATTGTCTGGCAGGACCGGCGCGCCGAACCGATGTGTGCCGAGTTGCGCCAACAAAACCTTGGTCAGCACGTGGCCCAGACCACGGGACTGTTGATCGATGCCTATTTCTCAGCGACGAAGTTGCATTGGATTCTTGAGAACGTGCCAGGTGTACGAGCTTTGGCCGAGCAAGGCGACCTGGCATTTGGCACGGTCGATAGCTGGCTCATCTGGAATCTGACGGCCGGTGGCAGTCATGTGACCGATGTCAGCAACGCCGCGCGAACCATGTTGTTTGACATCACGCGCAATGATTGGGACCCGCGAATGTTAGAGGTCTTGCGCATACCGGCGTCAGTCTTGCCCAAGGTGTTGCCCTCAAGTGCGGCCTTCGGAGAAACCGAAACCTCTATTTTTGGTGGCAGCGTACCTATTGGTGGGGTTGCCGGTGACCAGCAAAGCGCTTTGTTTGGCCAGGCGTGTTTTAAGCCTGGCATGGCAAAAAACACCTATGGCACGGGTTGCTTCATGCTGATGCACACGGGTGATGATCTGCAGCACAGCACCAACGGACTGGTGGCGACTGCTGCTGCACAGCCCGAACAGGCAGGGCAATACGCGCTCGAGGGCAGTATCTTCATTGGCGGGGCCGTGGTGCAGTGGTTGCGCGATGGTTTGAGGGCCATTGATTCGAGCTCTGATGTGCAGCCCTTGGCCGAGAAAGTCCCGGATGCAGGCGGCGTCATGTTTGTGCCTGCTTTTACTGGGCTAGGTGCACCCTATTGGGCGCCTGATGCGCGTGGCACGATTGTGGGCCTCACGCGTGGCAGCACGATTGCACACATCGCGCGTGCCGCGTTGGAGAGCATCGCGTTTCAAAGCGCCGCATTGTTGCAAGCCATGAACCGGGATGTGGTGGCTGCGGGTGGAGTGCCAGTCAACGAATTAAGGGTTGATGGCGGAGCATGTGTGAATGATTTGCTCATGCAAATTCAGGCGGATCTGTTGGGGATCCCTGTGGTCAGGCCCAAGGTCATTGAGACCACGGCGCTCGGCGCAGCTTACCTGGCTGGCCTGCAAGTCGGTGTGTACCCCAACTTGCAAGCGCTCAGTGAGCAGTGGCAAGCCGAGCGAACATTTCACCCGACGTTGCCCAGTGGCCAGGCGCAAGAGCGCATGCAGCGCTGGGAACAAGCCGTGCGCCAAGCCACTGTCGCTTAAACCGGTTGTCTACTGGCCCTGGCCTAACGCATAGCCGCGTTCGCCATCAAACGTGCACAGATTCTCGGTTTTAATGACGTCGATGTCGCGCCCCGTCAACGCCTGCAACAGCGCGATGATTTCGTTGTGGCTGATGCTGTGCTCATCGGGGGCGGTAAACCGGCAGCGCCAGTGATCGGTGCAGAAGGTCTCGGCAAAGCCGCCAGGCCAGACTTTGACGCCACGGTTGGTGATCATTTTCAGCTCAAAGTCTCCGGTGGTCAGGGCGCTGAGCTGGCCAGCCAGAAAGTCAGCTGAGACGTCTGGCGCGTGCACAAACACATCGACTCCAATAAGCCGTTTAACCGCAGGCTTTCGCGAGCGAGGTTCTGGTGTTTGAGTGTTCAGTGCTGATGCTGTCGATGTTGATGGCTGAGATTTACTGGCGCTGTAGTTCACCGCTGGCAATTGCTTTGGCCGTTGTCCGAGGCGTTCGATAACCGCCTGCGCGAAAGCGCCTGTTTTGACAGGTTCGCCTTGACTAGACGGCGTATGCAGCTCTTGCGTGTGTATGCCATCTTCAATCGTGCATAGCCACGCGTTGTGAATCGCCGTGGCCACTTCGGGTTGCCGAATGTGCACGAGCATCAATACGGCAGCCAGTAAAAGTCCGGAGGGATTCGCGATTTCCTGGCCAGCGATGTCGGGGGCGCTTCCATGAATGGCTTCAAACATGGCGCAGTGCTCACCAATATTGGCACTCGGCGCCAAGCCTACTGAACCCGTGAGTTCAGCGGCAATGTCAGAAATGATGTCGCCGTACAGGTTGGGCGTGACAATCACATCAAAACGCGTGGGTTTAGTGGCCAGGCGTGCCGCGCCGATGTCAATAATCATGTGGTCAGTGGTGATCTGCGGATAGTCGGGTGCAATCTCATCAAAGACCTTGTGAAATAAGCCATCGGTCATCTTCATGATGTTGTCTTTGGTCATGCAGGTGATGTGCTTGCGGCCATGAGTCATGGCGTACTCAAATGCATGGCGAACAATGCGTTCACATCCCGGGCGTGTGATGAGTTTCAGGCACTGGTAGACGTCGTCGGTTTGGCGGTGTTCGATACCGGCGTAAAGGTCCTCTTCGTTCTCACGCACAATGACGATATTCATGTCCGGGTGTAGCGTAGAAACGAATGGCGCATAACTGACGCAAGGCCGCACATTGGCATACAAGCCAAGCGTTTTTCTGATGGTGACATTCAAACTCTTGAAACCGCCACCTTGCGGTGTGGTGATGGGGGCTTTCAGAAAGACCTGCGTGCGACGCAAGCTCTCCCAGGCGGCCGGGTCAATGCCTGCGCTATGTCCTGATAGATATTGATTCTCTCCGATCTCGATAAACTCTGGTTCGATATTGGCCCCGGCGGCTTTTAGGACCTTTAGGGTCACATCCATAATTTCAGGTCCGATACCATCGCCCCTGGCTACCGTGATGGGTGTTGCTTCGCTCATTGTGCATGTCCTGCTGTTTGGTTGGAATGACGCTATTCTGGATCAAAAAAAGATATATTAAAAACAATCAATATTTATAAATAAGATAGATATAAATCTATGAATAAAATAAAATCACCGCGTGTCACGTTCAATCAATTGCGAACATTGGAAGCTGTCGTGCGCCATCGATCGGTCACTCAGGCTGCACGTGAGTTGCATCTGACTCAGCCGACGGTGTCCGCGCAATTGCAAGACCTGCGCACCGCGCTTGATGCGGATCTCTTTGAGACGGTCGGGCGGGGTATTCGTCCCACAGCGTCGGCTCAGTTGTTGCGTGACACCGCACTTGACTTGTTTGCGCGGTGGCAACGCTTTGAAGAGGATCTGCTCGGCTTGCAGGGATTGGAGCGCGGGGCGCTCAGAATTGCCGGTGTGACTACCACAGAGTATTTCATCGCCCAGTGGTTAGCCGATTACAGTGCCAGCCACCCAGGCATCGATATTGAGCTAGCAGTAGATAATCGCGATGCGGTGGTGAACCGTTTGATCAATGACGAGATCGAGATTGCTGTCATGATGATGCCGCCAGCACAGCTGTCATTGGAAACCATGCCGGTGATGCACAATCAATTGGTGCTTATTGGTAACAAAGATCATCCATGGGCTACAGACAAGCGACTGGCGAGGCAGTCCCTAAACGATCAACCGCTGTTGATGCGCGAACATGGTTCAGGCACCCGTCTGGCCACTGAAGCCTACCTACATGAACATGGACTGCAACCGCTGGTCAGAGCGACACTAGGCAGCAATGAAGCAATCAAGCATGCCGTAGCGGCGGGATTGGGGTTAGCGGTGGTCTCCGAGCATGTGTTACCAAAAAAGCCGGCCAGTGAAGGCTTGGCTGTTCTGAACGTTGCCGGGTTTCCATTAAAACGCCAATGGCAACTGGTTTGGCGCAAGGACAGGAAGCTGTCATTGGCAGCCAAGACGTTCATCGAGGAGGTTGGTGGCCGCTATGGTTGACGTGATGGGGTTATACGCCATGACACAGGCGCGTTTGCTAGACTCAACGAACAGTCGCTAAGTTCTCTGACCTTAAGTAGCACCTTGCGCAGGAGATCGCATGACAACCTTCAAACCACGCAGTCAAACCACACAACGCCCGAGTGTGAACGATGACGACATTGGCAAACGAATAGGCAACATTGGGGACTTGCCCGACTCCGTTAAAAACCAACTTGAAATTACACAAATTGACGATCTCGAACAAAAGGTGCTGTGCACGCTGAACCAACGGTTCTCGGGCGTGGCCACAGTTGATGAGGTGATCGTGGGGCTGTATCGTGATTTCGGCTACGAGACCAAGGCCAGGCAGGATGTCATCGACAAGCTGCAGAAGATGGCTGATACAGGGCTGCTGCGCTTGCGTGAGGGCAAGCAAGACGCATACGAGGCGACCGAGGCTGGTCAAGCCGTGCAAACGCCGTTGGCCAACATTCCCTTGTCAGCGCGTTTGTGACGCAAGTTCTGGCGTTAGTCTAGGAAGTTGTGAAAAAACTCCCACACACCCCTCATAGAAGGACATCAGCCCATCTCTGCGAACCAAACAACTGACTGTCTGGCGGCTTCGATGGCTTGCTGTTCGCTTGCGAAAGTCACAGGGGTGCTGTCAAGCAACAATATCCATCCACTTAAGTCTTCAGGCTCGCGACGCCAGTGCTGATACCGGAATTGCCCATCGGGCTGGACAATGATGTCAACGCAGTGGTTGGCTTCATGGTTATTAAAGCTGTTGGCAACAACATGCTCTCGAGTCATTTGAGTGAGTGTTTAAAACAAGGTTTGCAAACCGGTGCCGACAACGGATGTTTTGGCGCCCGAGACCATCTGGAAATTATTGCCGTATGAGCCCCAGACGTAGGCTGTCGTTCGGGGTGACAGGTTGTAGGTCAGTGCGGCGCCAATTATGTGTTGTGAGGCGGTGCCAGCAATCCCAGTCAGTTTGCCTTTGGGTTTCATCATTTGCCACGATGTCATGAGTTGTGTTCGATCATCAATTGCCCAGCCCACACCCAGTAGGTACGCGTCGTGATTAAAGCCAGTATCAAACAGGATATCACCGGCCCCTGTGAGCGAGGCCAGAGGGCTGTCCGCCAGGTCGTTGCCAGGGCCGCTGCCAGACAAGGCGCCATTGATGCCTCGGCCCCATGCTGCTGAAAACACGACCTTGTCAATGGTGACCGCGGCCCCGAAGTACCAAGCCTGTGGGCTACTGGCTTGCGCATTGGCAGTGGTGCCCGGGCCGCCTGCGACTGGAATCTGGCTGCTTGGGTAGGCGCGGTCATAGGACGCAGCCAATAGAACGGGTCCGTTTTGATACTGTAGGGCCGCGGTCAATGCCCGCATCTTGTCCGAACTGGCAAAGCCGTTATCCGATGGCACGGGGTCGGTGCTGCCAGTGTTGGCATAAATTGCCGTGTCACCAGTATTAAACGAATACCCAACACCCAATTGCAGGCCAGCCCATGGTGCTGATGTGAACTGTGCGAGATTGTCATAGATCTGGGTGTTAATGGCGGTAAATGACGTGCCCATATTCGCTTGCCCGAAGCTTAGTCCCATGGGATCGATATTGGTAAAGAAGGTCGTTGAGATGGTTTGTTGTCGTCCAAGCTTCAGGCCACCCCAGCGGTGATGAGTCAGCCCAATCGTTGACTCAACCCCAAAAAACGAGTCGTAGGTGAGTTGCCCATTGTTCAAATCAAACTCGCTGGCCAAGTTGAAATTGACGGACCAATCACGTGACAGGGCTTGCGAGCCCCGAAAGCCAATCATGGTGTCATCAAGTACGTTTGAATCCATGCCTATTCGGCTTGCCGATGACCCAGTGCCCGAAGTGTGCACATAACTGATGCCGATATCGACTCCACCGTAGATCTCGACGTTGTTGTCGGCCTTGGCTATAGAGCCTGCGAACAAAACGGTGCTAGAGCACAGAAATGAAAGGCATACCTTGTGCCGCAGGTGGGTGCGCTTTGCCATTTATCTCACGAGTTCAATGGTTGGGGCCTGAGTTGCTGGAAATAATGGTGATGACTTGTCTTTTCTTGGGCAATGCATCTTAAACTCATTCGCTTGTGGTTTGATGATGTTTGGTATCACAAGGTGCCGGCGGCCGTTGCTGTCACACCCGTGTCATGTGCCCAAGCGACGCTTGCGATCGTAGTGCGAGGCACAATGTAGTTTGTCAAGCATATAGATAATGGACGAATTAGGTAAGGTGGATCGAGTGAATTGGCCAGGCTGGTGTTTGTGTTTTGTGTTTGGGTTGCTCGATGCGATTTGTTATCTGGCACTAGGCGGAGCTTTTGCTGGCTTGATGGCGGGCAATTTGGTGCTCATGGGGCTGTCGCTAGGCGACTTTGGCTTGCATGCAGCGAGTTTCGTGTATTTGTTCCCAATTCTTGGGTTCACCCTCGCGGCCTTGGTTGCCGGGGCCGTTCGTCCAGGTACGACCTTTCAGAGCCTGAAGCTCGACCTGCTCTGGACAGGCTGGTCTATCTTGTTGGCGACTTGCCTGATTGTCTGGTCGGGTGACCCTGAGCATGTCACCGCGATTGGCTGGCTGGTGGTGACCACAACAGCAGCCTGCTTGGGTTTTCTCAGTGGCGCCTTGTTCCTGTCGCGGCGTTACAGGCACGACACGCAAGAGCGGGCTAACTTCTTGTCTGATGGCTTGTCTCACCTGGTGAGTTATCACGCCGCTGGCAGCAAAGTCTTCGCCATCCTGATGTTTCTGTTCGGTGCCGTCGTTGGTGGTTTGATCTACCACAGCGCCGGGATCGGTTATGCGTTTACGCTGGCGCTAGTGGTCAGTCTGGTGTCGATTATTGGTGAAGTCAAAACACGGGTGCTTGCGCATTCGGATGTCAACACCTCGCCACCATCGATGACACAAAGCCCGTAAAGAGGTCAAACTAAAACCTGAACCGGCGAGCTAGGTCGGTGTGCTGGTTGCCTGCTTGTTCTCTCGGAGTGTCTTGATCAGTGCGCTACTCATGCACATCGACCCGCGCTTGCCAATGATTCTGGCTAGCGTCGTCCTCATGCTCGAGTTCGGTCAGCTTTCGTCCGGAAAATGGCAAGGGTGACGATTGTTCGCCACATCCTGGGCACGTGTTGTGCCCGATTTGGCTCAGGTCCTGGTTATTTGCCGCACTGCCCACCACATGATTCCCTCATCTTTTGCTAGAATTTTGTGACTTTTAGTCACTTATGAGATGGAGGAATAAAGATGAAATCATGGCTATTGGGCCTTTCTGTGGCTCTGTTAAGCACAAACGCGTTGGCTGACCAACAAACCATGACGCTGTACATGAATAAGGGCAAACTGGAATACGTTGATGATGGCCCTGTTGATCCATCCCTAGGTGACATGTACGTGCGACAGGGTGATGTGACATTTGAATCTGGTGGTGCTGTGGTCGGTGAGTACTTTACGCGAGCCACACTGGTTTTTCTTGACCCTGAACAAAACAAAAGTGTGCGCTCTTATTTTGCTGAGCTGATTTTGCCCGACGGGTCTATATACAAGACCGATTTCTTGCGCTTGCGTGATGGACGCCCGATTGGCAAGGATCACAAGCACACGGGTGCCATCATTGGTGGCACGGGCAAGTACGCTGGTATCAGAGGCACCTACACCCTAGGAGTCTCACCCTCGGGCAAAGATGCAAAGACCACGTTGACTTACTGGCTGGGCCAGTAAAACCCGCCGTCGATCGGCGGCGCTGCCGGTGATGGTTAGGCCATCATCGGGCGAAACACCTCACTCAAGCCGGCTGCTCGTGACGCGTTTGCGCGGCTTGTTTTTTGCGTTCGTGTCGCGCCCAAATTCGCTCGTGGAAGAAATAAACGATAGTCTGCACCGTCGGCTCGAGCAGGCTGAGGGTCACGGCTGCTATCCAGCTGCCTGTGACTGCATAGGCTACGGCAGCCGCGACCGTGATATGCGTGACGTAGTACGACGCAGTTTTCTTAAGCGTAAATGCGTTTGTGCGTATGAATCGGGTCATGACAAGACCTCACTAACGTGCATAACCGAAAGCATGATCAAGCGCACTTAATTTGTAAAATTAATTATATTCAAATAACCCAAAGATTTATCCTATCGAGATAGATGTGCGGATTGTGCAGTAGATAAGCGGCGATCGGATTTTCCAAAGGTTGGACCAGTCAAACCGCTGAGCCAAGCAAGCGCATGTGGATAAGGTGTCGCGCAGACATGTCATTCAGTAGTCATGAGACAGCAAGCAGTGGCGTTAATCAGTGAGGGGAGCTTCCGGGAATTCTTTTAGGATGCATCAGGGAATTGCTACTGTCTGGTCATATATAACCTAGCCAACAGGTCGGCTTGGATATCGAGCATGTAAAGCCTCGTGTCGGCGTGTGCCCTCCTGTTTAAATAGGCATTGACACGCACCATCAGAAGTTGCGCCATTGCTCAAGTGGCAGACCCTCGGCTTCGATCGTTTCGTTATAGGCAGGAATAAACTCAGCGTAATTAGTTCGCCAGCCGCGTTGCTGTTCCAGCAGTACCACCTCCCGAAGATGGGCATCACAAATTGCCGAGATGTTAATGCCCAGCGCCTTGGCTGCGTCTAATACGTCTTTGCTAAGGCTGAGGTTAGTCGCACGCTTCGTCAATTGATTGGGGTGAGTGGTTCGGTCGGGGCTATCAGTAGGCATTGCGTCATCTATGCGCACAAATTTATACGCATCATCTAATGTATCCGCGCTGGGCAATTCATGCCTGATTTCGGCACGGCTGCTTGTGTTAACCTCTCCCGGAAGTCTGTGGAACACCCGCTCTCACCCTGCGTGATGAAGGCTCCACGTGCACAGAGTCGGTGCCACCTTCGGGTGGCGTTCGGCTTGATGAGCCTCGACGACTTTTTGCCAAACCCCCGTCGATCAAAACCGCCTAATTTTGCATAAAAAATTGGCCGCCAAACAGGCCGAAGGTCAAAGCCCTCTGTTATATGTCGCCCGTAGGGCAGCCGTCTCTCTATGTGAATACGGGTTACGCTATGTGCAGGTTAATCTGCAACGGTCAGATTATGTTGTGTTCCCTGTTCAGTTACCGGCATCCCGAAAAACAAAGCTCTAGCTCAGCATGGAACTGCCGACACAAGGATTTTCAGGTCCTTGTGTCTGATCAACTGATGGAAAGTAAAGCCTTGATGTTCTCACGCACCTGCCTCAGCTGTGATGGGGAAATTTTGGATTTGAATTTTGCTTTACGCTCACGCCAATCTAATGATTTGATCTGATCTGAAAGCACGACGCTCGTTGTTTTGCCAGTTTCAACTTCAACTTCAAACGGATAGCCCTTCACTTTTGTCGAAAGTGGGCAACAGACAGCCAAGCTTACTTTGTCGTTGTAGCGAGCCGGACTTAATACCAATGCTGGTCGATGCCCTGCTTGCTCTCGACCCGCTTGGGGATCAAACTCAAGCCAAACAATATCCCCCGCATCGGGAATATAAGATTTAGGCACTACAAACTCTCCTTGCCGACGGGCTGACCAAAGCTTTCTTCACCGTGAATATTGTCCGACGTAATCCCAGCTAGTAAGTCTTCAAGGCGAGTGTTTTTAGGTGCAACGGGTTCAACAATGATTTTCCCCTTGACGACGTTGATATTGACAGTCTGGTTAACAGACAGCTGAGCTAATTCCATGATCGAACTCGAAATCCGTAGTGCAGGGCTATTTCCCCACTTTCTGATAGTTGCTTTCATTCCGACCTCCCGTGTTTCTACATTGTAGATACCAGAATTGACATGCGCAATCGGGATGGTCGAGTCTGTATTCAATTGTGCGGGTAACTTTTTTCCGGTTACCAGTACCCCAAACAACAAAGCCCCAGCGCGAATACGCTGGGGCTTTAAACCTTGGTGGCCCAGGGCAGAATCGAACTGCCGACACAAGGATTTTCAGTCCTCTGCTCTACCGACTGAGCTACCGGGCCAAGGAACGCGAAAGTTTACACTAATTTCCAGATTTTGACTGTGAGCCGTCATGGGCTTTTAGCGGGTTGGGCTGAGCTGCAGTGATTGATATGGATCAACCGGCCGCTTAAAACCCACCGATTGGGCTAGTGCGCCATGGCATTGTGGTTGTTCGAGCCCTATAATCACATTGATTCCAATCAATTTTTAGTCGCTCGACCGTTCACTGAAATCATGTCTGCTGGTGTCTACACGCTTGGCCTAAATCACGTCTCCGCCCCCGTGGCGTTGCGTGAGCGTGTGTCGCTGTCTGACGAATTGGTTAAGCCAGCATTGGAGTCATTGCGCTCAGCCTTTGGCGGCGCTGTTCAGGAAGCTGCCGTTTTATCGACCTGTAATCGAACCGAGTTGTACTGTGCGGCAGACCGTCAAGTCGCACAGCAATTGCCGCAATGGCTGGCCGATTTCCGGCAACTGGACCACGCGGCTGTCGCCCCGCATCTGTACTTGCACGACCAAGACCAAGCGGTGCGCCACGCATTTCGCGTCGCAGCCGGGCTGGACTCCATGGTGCTTGGTGAGGCGCAGATTCTCGGCCAATTAAAAGGCGCTGTTCGCACCGCTGACGAGGCGGGTTCGCTTGGCACGTTATTGCACCAGTTGTTTCAGCGCACGTTTTCTGTGGCCAAAGAAGTTAGAACCACCACCGCTATTGGCGAGCAATCGGTCTCGCTTGCTGCTGCCGCGGTTCGGTTGTCCGAGCGGGTGTTTGGCGACCTGAAAGACACCAAAGTGCTTTTTATTGGCGCCGGTGAAATGATTGAGCTCTGTGCCACCCATTTTGCGGCAAAGCAGCCACGCATGATGACCGTGGCCAATCGCACCATTGAACGGGCTGACACTTTGGCGACCCGCTTTGATGCCTCTTCTATGCGTTTGGCCGACCTGACAGACCGCCTGTCTGAGTTTGATGTGGTCGTTTCCTGTACGGCCAGTACTTTGCCCATACTAGGTCTGGGCCTAGTTGAACGGGCTACGCGCAAGCGTCGCCGTTTGCCCATGGTCATGGTCGATCTGGCGGTGCCCCGGGACATTGAGCCCGAAGTGGGGCGTTTAGACGACATTTATCTGTATTCGGTCGATGACCTTGGTGCGGTTGTGCAGTCAGGTGCTGAGGCACGTCAGGCGGCTGTGATTCAGGCTGAGGCCATTATCGATGCACGGGTGCGTAGCTTCATGCACTGGTTGCAGTTGCGTTCCACGGTGCCCATCATCAAGGGCTTGCAGGCAGATGCACAAGCCGTCCAAGCGCATGAACTGGAACGGGCCAAGCGCGCCTTGGCCAAGGGCGAATCTGCTGAAGCTGTCATGGAGCAGTTAGCACACTCGCTCACACAAAAGTACCTGCATGGCACTTTAGCGGCTATCCATCAAAGCGAAGAGGAAGAACGCCAACAACTGATTGGCTGGCTCCCCCGCTTGTTCCCTTCTCGCGACACCCGTCGTTAGCGAATCTGTCTGCCTTCTCTTGCCCGGCTCCTCGTGAGCCTAGCGGCCCAGCCGTCTTTTATTTTCCTATCCGTTGTTTTTTCTTTTTTGTTGACGCCCATTCATGAAACCATCCATGCGTTCCAGGCTCGAGCGACTTGCCAACCGGCTCGAGGAAATTGATGCCATCTTGTCTGAGCCCGAGACCGGCCAAGACATGAAGCGTTTCACCGCTTTGTCGCGTGAACGGGCCGAGCTAGAGCCTGTCGCTAACGCATTTAACGAATATGTACAGCAGCAAGACAGCCATGAGCAGGCTAAATCCCTGCTCTCAGATCCCGACATGAAAGAAATGGCTGCCGAGGAAATGACGCACTGTCAGGCACGCATCGATGAGCTCGAGGACGAACTTCAGATCTTGTTGCTGCCCAAAGACCCGGATGACTCCCGTAGCGTTTTTCTGGAAATCCGTGCTGGCACCGGTGGCGACGAAAGTGCGTTGTTCTGTGGGGACTTGCTGCGCATGTACTCCCGATATGCCGAACAAAAAGGCTGGCGCGTGGAGCTGATGTCTGAAAGCGCAGCTGAGCTCGGGGGTTATAAGGAAGTGATTGTGCGCATTGAGGGCGACGGCGTGTACGGTAAGCTCAAGTTCGAGTCTGGCGCCCATCGCGTGCAAAGGGTGCCCGAGACCGAGTCACAAGGTCGCATCCACACCTCAGCCTGTACGGTGGCGGTGATGCCCGAGGCCGATGAACAAAGTGACATCACGATTTCGCCTTCAGACTTGCGTATCGACACGTTTCGCGCCAGTGGTGCAGGTGGTCAGCACGTCAATAAAACAGACTCTGCGGTGCGGATTACCCACTTGCCATCAGGTATTGTGGTGGAGTGCCAAGATGACCGTTCGCAGCACCGTAACCGCGAGAAGGCCATGCAGGTTTTAGCGGCACGGCTCAAAGACCAGCAAATACGCCAGCAGCAAAGTGAAGAGGCCGCGCAACGCAAGAGCTTGGTTGGGTCGGGCGATCGCTCCGAGCGCATCCGCACCTACAACTTTCCACAGGGCCGCTTGACCGATCACCGCATTAACCTGACCTTGTACAAGCTGCAAGCCATCATGCAAGGTGACCTCGACGAACTGACCGGTGCACTGATTGCCGAGCACCAGGCCAACCAGTTGGCAGCACTGGCTGATGCCGTCTGAGCCACCGGTGCGTTCGGTCAAGTGCTGCCTGGCACGCAAGGGTCTGCCTCGCCTAGAGGTCCAGTTGCTGTTGTCAGATGTGCTGGGACAGTCACGCGAATGGCTAATCGCCCACGATGACCACGTGATGTCGCACGAACAATGCCAGCGATTTGATGAGCTCTGCCAGCAAAGGTTGGCTGGTCATCCCATGGCTTACTTGTTAGGCCAGCGCGAGTTCATGGGATTGCTATTGCAGGTCACCCCCGACGTGCTGATACCTCGGCCAGAAACTGAGCTGCTCGTGCAAGCGGTGCTTGATCGGGTGTCTGCCGTGCGGCAGCCTAGAATCCTTGACATGGGCACGGGTAGCGGCGCCATTGCGGTTGCTGTGGCGCACGCTCGACCTGATGCACGCGTTTTGGCGACGGATGTGTCGCCGCGGGCCATTGATGTTGCCAGGCGCAATGCTCGGGCGCACGGGTTGGACATCGAATTTGCCGTGGGTAGCTGGTTTGATGCTTTGCCTGCTGATGCGCCACCATTTCATGTCATTGCCTCAAACCCGCCCTATATCCATCCTGAGGATGCACATTTGACTCAGGGTGACCTAAGATTTGAGCCGCAACTCGCGCTCACCGAGGGAGTAGACGGGCTTTCGGCTTACCGGGTGTTGGCGCGAGGTTGCCAACCGTGGCTCGTGCCAGGCGGCAGTCTGTGCGTGGAACATGGCTATGACCAGCAAGCGGCCGTGAGAGATATTTTTGTTGGTGCTGGCCTACAAAACGTAGAAACCCTGTTAGACCTGTGTGCTCACCCACGAGTGACCGCAGGTTCTTATAATGGATGAGAATTCGTAGCAATGCTGCGCAGATGTTTTAACGAATCTAAGGATGCCGAGCCATGTCAGACGCTCAAACGTTTATCAAAGAAACCGTCACCAACAACCCGGTCGTGTTGTTCATGAAAGGAACCGCCCAGTTCCCGCAATGCGGGTTTTCAGGGCGGGCGATTCAGATTTTGCGTGACAGTGGCGTCACCAAGTTGGTGACGGTTAATGTGCTCGAAGATGAAGAGGTCCGCCAGGGCATTAAAACCTACTCGCAGTGGCCCACGATCCCCCAACTGTACGTCAATGGTGAGTTTGTTGGTGGCTGTGACATCATGGTGGAGATGGATGAGAGCGGTGAGTTAAAGCAACTGCTCGGAGATGCAGGCGCGAACGCGTGAACCAGACTCGTCGGCTTGTTGTTGGCATCACGGGGGCGACAGGGTCAGCTTACGCCGTGCGGCTTCTTGAGATAGCCCGTGAGGTTGCTGATGTCGAAACCCATCTCGTCGTGTCTGGCGCCGGTGTGCTCAATGCTCACCATGAACTTGGTGTTAGCCGCCAGGACTTGCATGCACTAGCTGACCACGCCTACGGTATTGGTGATGTTGGCGCGTCATTGGCAAGTGGCTCATATCGAACCACAGGCATGATCATTGTCCCGTGCTCCATGCGAACGCTGGCATCAGTGGCCATCGGCCTAGCCGACAATCTTATTACCCGCGCGGCCGATGTCACGCTCAAAGAGCGTCGTCGCCTGGTGCTCGCGGTGCGGGAAACGCCCTTTAATCTGGCGCACCTGCGCAACATGACCGCTGTCACGGAAATGGGGGGCATCATCTTCCCGCCCTTGCCCGCGCTGTACCACCAGCCTAAGTCTATTGCCGAGATCATCGACCACTCGGCCGCACGTCTGTTGGAGCTTGCAGGCATTGATGTGCCGCGAGCCAGTTGGCTCGGGCTAAAACCTCAGGATCAAACTCAGTGACAATGAGGCATCGTCGAAGGCTAGGTTCTGTTTATTCAAGCAGTGTGGCTTAAACCGACGGTCATGCCACCACACACGTAAAGTACTTGCCCTGTAATAAAGCCCGCCCTATCATCAAGAAACGAGGCCACAGCATGTGCAATATCGGCGGGTTCTCCCATTCGTTTGACGGGTATCGTATTGATGATTTGCTTGGTTTTTGGCGAATCGGGAGGGTTGCCTGACAAAAACAACTCCGTAGCGATAGGGCCGGGCCCAATCGCATTGACGGTGATTCCAGCGGCTGCTTGCTCAAGCGCCCATGTGCGGGTCAAGCCGATTAAACCCGCTTTGGATGCGCTATAGGCGCTACGCAACTCTTTTCCTAAAGCTGCTCTGCTCACCATGTTTACGATTCTTCCAAACCCTGTTGCGCGCATGGAAGGGGTAAACAATTGTGCAAGCAAAATAGGTGCCCGCAGATTCAATGCCAGAACATGCTCAAAGTCTTCTGTGGTGGTGTCTTCCAGTAGCGCGGGGCCAATAATGCCAGCGTTGTTCACTAGCCGCAAAACATCACCCTCCTTGGCAATGGGTCCAAGTGTCTGCTGAATCGAGGATTCGCTTGCCAAGTCAACCTCAATAAAAATCTCCCCTTGCTCAAGGGTTTGCGGGGCGACCCGGTCCGCGTTTATCACCTGGTAGCCATCTTGTGTCAGGCGTTTGACCGTGGCGCGACCAATACCTCCGGTGCCACCGGTAAGCAAAACCTTGTTGTGTTTCATTTTTGAAATCCCCCGGCATGATTTGTCAAAAGACAATTGACTTATCCTAGCCCGGTGAACGACAAGGTGAAAGCCTATTCGTCGAATTGGGTGACCGAAGCCACAGGCTCTGCCGTGTCGGGGTCAAATGCACGATCGCCCAAGGTATTGGGCACACCATCCGGGCGTAACCCGGCAAAATCGAACAATTCGCGATCCATCAAGTGAGAGGGCACCACCGTGGCCAATGCATTGAACGCATTCCAGACGCGCTGCGGGTTCTCGCGTTCCCACGTTTTAAGCATGTCGCTGACTTCGCGCCGCTTGAGGTTCTCTTGAGAGCCACACAGATTGCAAGGAATGATGGGGAATGCTTTGTGTTGAGCGTACTGAATCAAGTCTGCCTCAGCAACATAAGCCAAGGGCCGGATCACCGTATGGCGACCATCGTCGGAGACGAGTTTGGGTGGCATGGCCTTGAGGCGAGC
This sequence comes from Burkholderiaceae bacterium, assembly GCA_965659885.1. Classification (GTDB taxonomy): domain Bacteria; phylum Pseudomonadota; class Gammaproteobacteria; order Burkholderiales; family Burkholderiaceae_B; genus Algicoccus. The sequence goes on from CBFHXV010000002.1 coordinate 49,382, forward strand.
AGCATAAAAAAGATTCAGAAAAAACGTCGCGAGAATGTCGTCGCGGTGATGCCCTAACGCAATCTTGGTGGCGCCAAGCTCGCTGGCTACCCGATAGAGCACCCCCCGACGCAGTCTGGAGCATAGTGAGCAGGTGGTTTTGCCTTCTGGTATGAGTCGTTTGACAATGGAGTAGGTGTCTTGTTCTTCAATGTGAAACGGCACGCCCAACTCAGTGAGGTAATTGGGCAGCACCTCTTCGGGAAACCCAGGCTGCTTCTGGTCGAGATTGACTGCGATGACATCAAACGAAATGGGCGCGCGTTGCTTTAAGGTCAGCAGCAGATCGAGAAGGGCGTATGAGTCCTTGCCGCCGGACAAGCAAACCATGACTTTATCGCCATCGGCAATCATCTGATAGTCAGCAATGGCCTTGCCTGTCTCGCGCAACAGACGCTTGTGCAGTTTGTTTCGATCAACTTGTTGCTTTTGACCCGCTTTGCTCACGGGTCGCTGCAAGTGGATGGGTGATGTAGTGGTCATGGGTACTTTAAGCAGGACGCTTTTTGCACACTTCAATGGCAACGCCTGCCGAATCTGCAAAGGCCGAAGGTTTGCTGATGCGAACCTTGACTTCGCGCGTTTCAGCGAACGCCTCCAACAGCCGGTCGGCAACGTTGTCCGTGAGCGTTTCGAGCAAATTCACATGGCCGCGGGTGCATTGTTTGACAATCACATCGTGCAGCGTGCGGTAGTCAAGCACACTGTCGATGTTCTGGTCGTCAACGGGCTGATGGACATCGACTTCGATTTCAGCGTCAACGTGGATCGGCTGGGTAGCCGCCCGTTCGTGTTCGAGGATCCCGATGCTGGCGTCAAGGGCGATGCGCGAAAAAATAATGCGTCGAGTGGGCATGTTGCTTCTGTAAAGGTCAACCAGCCCGTATTGTAGGACGTTGCAAGTCGGTCAGGGCAAAGACAGCGCAGGATCGCATGACGCGGTTAACAGGGGCAGCACCAACCGATGCTCGTACAATGCGGCAATTAGGGAGTGGTCATGAGCAAAACTTGGGATGCCATTGTGGTGGGAGCCGGACCAGCAGGCGCTAGTTGCGCTGTGTGGTTGCGCCACCTTGGGCTTGACCCGCTGCTGCTGGAGTCTACTGACCGCATGGGTGGGTTGGCTGCTAGAAACCCGTTTGCCGATATTTGGACAGTGACTAGCCCCGGTCAGACGGGCGCTGAAGTGGCGGCACAAATTGCCTTGCAGGTACAAGCGTCTGGGGTTGATACATGGCTCAACACCCAAGTGTGTGCTGTCACCGGCGAGCACCCGATATTTTCGGTTTCTGTGGCTAGAGATGGGCAGCCAGAGCAACGCCTGCAAGCGAAAACACTGGTCATTGCTTCGGGTGTTCGCGCCAAACCCCTGCCTGGGTTTGAAGGTCAATCGTTTTCAGGCGTCATTGTGGGTCCTGGCGATGAAGTGATGTCGACTGACTTTAAGAGTACACGCGTGGCTTTGCTTGGCGGTGGCGACAATGCATTCGAGAATTATGAGTTCGTCAAGCAAAGAGGGGCGAGCCAAGCGTGTATCTATGCTCGCACCGTTCGGGCACAAAAGCAATTTGTGGCGCGTGTGCCCGACAGCGATTTGGTTGTCGGTGCGCCCATGGTTGACCCGGTCAAACGCACGGTCAATGGCCAGCCATATGATTGGATTCTCGTGCTTTACGGTTGGCAAGCGAATATCGGGTTTCTTGATGGGCTAGCGCTAGCCATTGATGAACGGGGATTTGTGCAAACCGACATGGCGACAGCGCAAAGCAGTGTGCAAGGCATTTATGCCATTGGCGAGGTGGCCCAGCGCATGCACCCTTGCGTTCCCACGGCCATGGCCGATGGTGTGGTGGCAGCCAAGGCCATTGAGAAACAACTCACCGGTGTTTAGTGGCCCTGATGCCTGAGGTATTCGATGACTTCGGTGGTGTTGCCTTCGAACACGGTGGGAACTTGTTTTTGTTGTCGCTGATAGGCGTACATCGGGTCGTAATAGTCAGTCATCAGCGGTTCGATCCAGGCGCGGTGGGCATCGAACTCCCCATGCGCTAACTGCCTGGACAAGGCCTCATCGAGATACTTTTGTAGTCGGGCATAACGTTCTAGCCCAAGGCGCTTGCGCAAGTTGTGAAGGCTTTTGGTCAGGTGGGCCTGATAGCGTTCGAGGCCTTCAATCTCGCCATATTCAGCGATGTAGTCTTGCGCCAGTGATTCTATGTAGTCACGTTGAATACGCTGCACGCGCTCGTCTAAGGGCGCCGTGACCCAAACCAGTTGGCTTTGCTGGGTTTTTTGGCGCAGGTCTAACGGCACGGCACAGCGGCCAATTAAGTGCGACTCGTCTTCTATGGCAAGTGATGGTTGTTGTGCGTGCGTCAGTCTGAGCAACTCGATGGCTAGGTTGTTTTCAAAGTCAATCTGGCTAGGCTGACGTTGCGCGCGGCCGCCAAAGCTTGAACCTCGGTGGCGAGCCAGTCCTTCTAGGTCGATTTTGGCGGTCAGTGCCTCAATGACATCGGTTTTGCCGCAGCCGGTTAGCCCGCCAACCACCACAAACTGGCTTTGCTCGATGCCACGCTGCAGGCTCTGGATCAGGAACTGGCGCATGGCCTTGTAGCCACCCGCTACACGCGGGCGGTCATGGCCGGCCTCTTTAAGCCACTGTTGCGAGATTTGCGAGCGCATGCCGCCGCGAAAGCAATACACAACACCGTCAGGGTGTTTGCGCATGAACGCAGCCCATTGGGCAATGCGTTCATCGCGTATGCGACCACTCACGAGTCGATGGCCAAGCGCCACCGCTTCGTTTTGGCCTTGCTGCTTGTAGGCAATGCCCACGGCTTGGCGTTCGGCATCGTTCATCAGTGGCAAATTGACCGCCGTCGGAAATGCGCCTTGGGCAAACTCAACGGGCGCACGCACGTCTAGCAGTGGGGTGTTTGACAGCAGCAGCTGGCCGTAGTCGTCAACGAGCTCAAGGCCGCTCACGGCGTCTGGTCCGCCTGTGGTGTAAGCGCTTTAAGCTCGCAAGTGGCCGCAGGCGCACTGGCCAGTGTGAGCTGCCTGGACTGCAACACGTCATCACGAAAGCAAGTCAGTGTCACCATATCGTCTGGCTGATAGGCCGCGAGCAACTCTTTTAATGCCTGTGCCGAGTTGCCGATGCGCAAGCCATCGCACGCAATCAGTGTGTCACCAGCGGAAAGACCCGCCTTGTGCGCAGCACCGCCCTCAATGACGCGGGCAATAGCCAGACTTTCACCTTGGGGCTTGAATGTCGCGCCCAGAGTCGGTGTGTGCTCTTTGGATACCCATTTCAACTCAATACCTTGTGTGGACAACAAGGTCTGCAGGGGCACGTCCGCAGTGCCATCGACCCATTGTGCCAACTCGGCGCGAATATCAACGCCGGTTGAGTCCAAGACAAGTCGGGCAAACGCGCCTTCGGCCATACCCTCTTGCTTGCCCTCATAGAACGGACGGCCAAACTTAAGCCACATGGCACGCATCACGTCATCGAGACTGAAGCGCTCGTCACTGCGTTGGCGAATCACAAGGTCTAAACCCAGTGCGACCAAAGACCCCTTGGCGTAGTAACTGCTGATGGCGTTGGGCGCATTCTCGTCTTGCTTGTAATACTTGGTCCAGGCGTCAAATGAACTGGCAGAAAGGGACTGCTTAAAACGACCCGGACCAGCATGCACGGCGGTGATGGTCTTGGCCAGTTGCTTGAGATACGTCGCCTGGTCAATGACGCCACTTCTGAGTGACATCAAGTCGTCGTAGTAAGAAGTAAACCCCTCGAATATCCAAAGCAGGCGCGTGTGGTTCGGCCGGTGTAGGTTGTATGGTGCAAACACCGCAGGTTTGATGCGTTTGACATTCCAGGTGTGGAAGTATTCATGGCTGACCAGACCCAGGAAGTTCACATAACCCTCTGGCGGCTTGTCATGGTGGCGGGTCGGCAGGTCGCGTCTGGCACAAACCAGGGCAGTGCTGGCGCGATGCTCAAGCCCGCCATAGCCATTGCCTGTGACCATGGTCATAAAAACGTATTCGGGTGCGCTATCGAGGAACGCGGCTTTTGGGTTGACTGGCTCAAATAGCTTGATCTGTGCCTCACAAATGCGCTTGACGTCGCGTGCGATGCGGCTTAAGTCCAGATTGGGCACGGTGCCTGTAAAGACCAAGCGGTGTGGCGCGCCGCAAGCGGTGAAGCGAATCACCTGCGGGGTGCCCATCTCAAATGGATGGTCAATCAGTGCGTCGTAGTTCGGAGCCTCAAACCGGCCTAGCGTGTCTGCTGGCAAGCGGCCTTTTACCTGTGGCATGCTCGTGTGCACACGCCAGTTGCGTTTGCCGACTGGCCGCTTGATTTCGACCGTGCAAGGCGCCTGTTCCAGCCCTTTGGGCATCAAGAACACAGAGGTCCCATTAAAGAATGCGTGTGAATCATCAACGTGAGCGCCACGCACCGATAGATCCCAGGCATATACGACGATTTCGATGGTCAGGCTGCCGCTGCAGCCCTCGAAAGCCCAGTGATGGTCATCGACCTTGACGGGCTGATGCCAGCGCCCGCTATGCCTGCCTCGGATGAGCTCAACGTGACGCGAGAAGTCCCGAATCAGATAACTGCCGGGAATCCAGGCGGGCAAACCCACGAGCTGACGCGGGTGGGCCACTCGCGCTATTTTGAGGGTGATCTTTAGCCGATGGCCAGCCAGATCATGGGGTTCAACGGTGTAGCGTAGCGGTTGTGCGGTTGTCGGTTGTGGTGTCGGTTGCATCATGCTGGTATGTTAGAACTAATTTGAAAGTCTACAAAAATGACAGGAGAGCGAGATGAGTGAGAGCCTTATTCTGCAAACGATCGAGGGACGAGTGGCCATTTTGACGTTGAACCGCCCGAAAGCGCTCAATGCCCTCAATGATGCCTTAATGGATGAGCTTGGTGCCGCGTTGGCCAAGCTTGATGCCGATGACGACATCGGCGCCATCATTCTGACGGGCAGCGAGAAAGCCTTTGCCGCAGGCGCCGATATTGGTGCCATGTCGACATGGACCTACATGGATGTCTACCGCTCTGAATACATCACGCGCAATTGGGACCCGATTGCACGCACCCGTAAACCGATCATCGCGGCGGTTGCCGGATACGCGCTTGGTGGTGGGTGCGAATTAGCGATGATGTGTGACTTCATTATTGCCGCCGACACCGCAAAGTTCGGGCAGCCGGAGATCAAACTGGGCATCATTCCGGGCGCTGGCGGCACGCAGCGCTTGCCGCGTGCCGTGGGTAAAGCCAAGGCCATGGATATGGTGTTAACCGCACGCATGATGAATGCAGATGAGGCTGAAAGAGCTGGTTTGGTGTCTCGCGTGGTGGCCGCTGACCAATTGCTTGAACAAGCGAAAGAAGCGGCTACGGTGATTGCTTCAATGTCGCTGCCCACGGTGATCATGGCCAAAGAGGCCGTGAACCGAGCGTTTGAAAGCGGCCTGTCTGATGGCATGCTGTTTGAGCGCCGTGCCTTTCACTCGTTGTTTGCCACTGAGGATCAAAAAGAGGGCATGAAAGCCTTTGTTGAAAAACGCGCACCCGATTTCAAGCACCGCTAAATCATCGCCAGGCGCCCGCTAGCTCGTGTGCTGGCGCACAGTTGCTGGCATGGTTCCGGTTTTGCCAATCTAGGGGAAAACACGGTATACTCCGATGGCTTTGCACTAGGCGTTCAGCAAGCGCATCAAAACAACTGTTTTGTTGCACGTCAGGTCTCTGAAGGGTTAGTCAAGCACAATGGCAGGTGGTGGTTGGTAGTTTGTTGGTAGCAACAAGTGACTGAAATGAATTACACAACATCAACGGCCACCGAGCAGGTTGTATTGAGTGCTCAAGAAAAGGCACAGCTAGCCCATCGAGCGCGCCGAGATTTGTTGAGGGTGTTGTTCTCGCAAGTACTGGCAGCGGTTGTAGTGGCAGTTGTGTTTTTGTTGGTCTCGGGGGCGGGGTCTGGCGTTAGTGCGGTATTAGGCGCAGCCTGCTACTTAGCTCCCAATGGGGTTTTTGTGTTGAGGCTTTTGCTCGCAACATTCAAACCGCAAGGCGCCGGCGCGGGTACGTTCCTGGTGGGGAACATGCTCAAAATTCTGGTCGCGGTTGGCCTGCTATGGCTGCTTGCGGATCATGAGGCCGGACGTCTGGATTGGCTCGCTGCGGTTGTTGGGTTGATCGCTGCGTTGAAAGGATATTGGTTCGGGTTGCTGCTCACGGGTGGCAAGCTGGGCAAGTAAGTATGGGTCGGGGCGTGATGTAACGCCTCGAGTGTTGAATCAGAACCCGATTCTTCGGGTTTTTGCATAATGTAAGGGTTCGCATGGCTGCCGCTGGTGACGTCTCCCCCCAGTCTTATTACATTCAGCACCATTTGGTGAATAACAACAATCTTGGCGGGCCGCAAGAGTCCATTGCCGATTTCAGTGTTATTAACTACGACTCCATGGTCTGGTCTTTGATGATGGGCCTGATCGTGCTGTTCTTCATGTGGCGCGGTGCGCGCAAGGCCACGCCGGGCGTTCCGGGCAAGGTGCAGGCCGCTGTCGAGCTTCTGGTGGATATGGTCGAGCAGCAGGCGCGCAGCATTGTGCCAAGCGAAGAGACCCGTCGATTTGTGTCGCCACTGGCGTTGACGATCTTTTTGTGGATCGTGTTGATGAACGCGCTTGACCTGGTGCCAGTGGACTTGATGCCCTGGATTTGGAAGACGACGGGCTTGGGTTATGCCCCTGGTGACCCGCTGTACTATCACAAGATTTTGCCTACTGCTGACCTGAATGTGCCGCTTGGCATGTCCCTTGGTGTTTTGTTGCTCATGCTGTATTACGGCATCAAAATCAAGCGCCCGGGCGGGTTTGTCAAAGAGTTATTTACTGCCCCATTTCATGCCCATGGCTTTGCGGCGATTATTTTGGCGCCGGCTAATTTCCTGCTCAATATCGTGGAGTACGCGGCAAAGTCAGTGTCCCTCGGTATGCGACTGTTTGGCAACATGTTCGCAGGTGAACTGGTGTTCATGCTGGTGGCGTTACTTGGTGGCGCTTGGACGGGATTTAACGCTGCGAGCTTGGCGCTCGGGTTTGGCCACATTCTTGCCGGTACCATCTGGGCTTTGTTCCATATCCTGATTGTGGTGTTGCAAGGGTTTATCTTCATGATGTTGACGCTGGTGTATATCGGCCAGGCGCATGAAGGTCACTAACAAACTGGCCTGACGCCGTCAGGCTTGTTTTAACGAGCAGTTTATTTTTTAACTTTTGATTTGAGACATTAACCAAGGAGTTGTCATGACCAACGTCGCTTTCGTTGCTCTCGCTTGCGCTTTCATTATCGGTCTGGGTGCTATTGGTGCCTGCATCGGTATCGGTATGATGGGTGGCAAGTACCTCGAAGCTTCGGCCCGTCAGCCTGAACTGATGAACGCTTTGCAAACCAAAATGTTCCTGTTGGCTGGTCTGATCGACGCTGCGTTCCTGATCGGTGTCGGTATCGCGATGCTGTTCGCTTTCGCAAACCCGTTCGTCTGATCCACGACTTTGCGCGCATTGCCAGTGGCGATGCGCACTTATCCCCCGCGGGCAGTAGCCATGCGGGTATTAGTCAAATCGAGTGCCTGGCCGGTGTGATGTCAGGTATTCGGGTGAGATAGGGAAACGACCGTGAATCTGAATGCGACACTCTTTTTTCAGATGATCGTCTTTTTCGTGTTGGCCTGGGTCACGATGAAGTTCGTGTGGCCGCCGATCACGAAGGCGATCGAAGAGCGCCGACAAAAAATTGCCGAAGGATTGGCTGCGGCTGAGAAGGGTAAGTCAGACCTCGCTCAGACACAAGCCAAGATCTCTGCCATGGAAGAGTCTGCCAAGGCTGACATGCACTCGCGTGTCACTGATGCAGAAAAGCATGGCGCTCAAATTATCGAACAGGCTCGTCAGGAAGCAGAAGCCGAGCGCGCGCGGATTGTTGAGCAGGCACGTCAAGAAGCCCAGCAAGAAGCCCAACGGGCTCGCGACGCGCTTCGTGAAGAGGTGGCCACGCTCGCGGTGCAGGGTGCATCGCAGATCCTCAAGCGCGAAGTGGATCAAAAGGCGCATGCCGAGCTGTTGGCGCAGTTGAAAACTCAACTGTAAGAGGACCAGGCACATGGCTGAAAACTCCACCATTGCGCGCCCATATGCTGAAGCGTTGTTTGCTGCGGCTCAAGGAGCGGGGCAAAGTCTGCAAAGCACAGCCGATCAGGTTCAGATGCTAGCTGACCTTGTTGAGCTTGAAGATGTACGGCAGACGCTTTCTGATCCCCGGCTTGACGCGAATCAGCGTGCTGAGCTCATTCGGGGGCTGCTCAGTGGGCAAACGCTTGACCAGCATCTGAACAATTTCATCGATCTGTTGCTTGAAAATGATCGGTTGCTGTTGTTGCCCGAGGTCGCGGCACAATTCCAGGTGTTGAAAGACGAGGCCGAAGGTGTTGCGCAAGCTGAGATTGTCAGCGCTTATGCCATGACCGACGAACAGGTCAATGAGCTCGTGCAGCTGCTGGAGCCGAAATTCAATAAAAAGCTAAAGCCCCATGTCACGGTAGACGACACGCTAATCGGTGGCGTTCGCGTGGTTGTGGGTGATTATGTGCTCGACACATCGGTCCAAGCGCGGCTTAATCGCATGCGCGAAGCGCTGATGGCGTAAGCCGACGTCAAGTTATCAGGAGTCTGAACATGCAACTCAATCCGTCAGAGATTAGTGAACTTCTAAAGAGCCGTATTGAGGGCCTTGGTACCTCATCGGATATTCGTACCCAGGGTACGGTTGTATCGGTTAGCGATGGTATTTGCCGCATTCACGGTCTGTCGGACGTCATGCAAGGTGAAATGCTTGAGTTTCCGAACAGTACGTTTGGCCTGGCCTTGAACCTCGAGCGCGACTCAGTCGGTGCGGTGATTCTGGGCGATTACACCAATATTTCAGAGGGTGACTCTGTCAGCACCACGGGACGCATTCTTGAAGTGCCGGTTGGCCCCGAAATGCTCGGTCGTGTGGTTAATGCTCTCGGTATGCCGATTGATGGTCGTGGGCCGATTGACGCTAAGCAGACCGACGTGATCGAGAAAGTGGCGCCTGGCGTGATCGCACGTCAGTCCGTATCACAGCCGCTACAAACGGGTTTGAAAGCGATTGACTCGATGGTGCCCATCGGGCGCGGTCAGCGTGAGTTGATTATTGGTGACCGCCAGACAGGTAAGACTGCCGTTGCTGTTGACACCATCATCAACCAGAAAGGCAAAGACGTGAAGTGCGTCTATGTCGCGATTGGTCAAAAAGCGTCCACCATTAATAACGTGGTGCGCAAGCTCGAAGAGCACGGCGCACTTGAGTACACCATCGTTGTGGCGGCTGCAGCCTCTGAAAGTGCTGCTATGCAATACTTGTCAGCCTATGCTGGCTGCACGATGGGTGAATATTTCCGCGATCGCGGTGAAGACGCGCTGATTATTTATGATGATTTGACTAAACAGGCTTGGGCCTATCGTCAGGTCTCGTTGCTGTTGCGTCGTCCGCCCGGCCGTGAAGCTTATCCGGGTGATGTGTTCTATCTGCACTCGCGTTTGCTTGAGCGCGCCGCTCGTGTGAACCCCGATTACGTCGAGAAGTTGACCAACGGTGAAGTCAAAGGCAAGACGGGCTCGTTGACGGCGCTGCCGATTATTGAAACCCAGGCGGGTGACGTGTCAGCCTTCGTGCCAACGAACGTCATTTCCATTACCGATGGTCAGATCTTCCTTGAGACCGACCTGTTTAACGCCGGTGTTCGTCCCGCTATTAACGCTGGTATTTCAGTGTCGCGTGTGGGTGGTGCGGCTCAAACCAAGATCATCAAGAAATTGTCAGGTGGTATCCGTACTGACTTGGCTCAGTACCGCGAATTGGCTGCTTTTGCTCAGTTTGCATCCGACCTCGATGAAGCAACCCGCCGTCAGCTCGAGCGTGGTAAGCGTGTGGTTGAGTTGCTCAAGCAGCCGCAATACCAGCCCCTGCAAGTTTGGGAGCTTGGTGTCGTCCTGTTTGCTGTCAACAACGGCTACCTTGATGATGTCGCCGTCGAGCAGGTGCTCGCCTTCGAGAAGGGGTTGAAAGATCACCTCAAGTCCAAGCATGCTGATTTCATCGAGCGTGTGGAAAGTGCCAAAGAATTGTCCAAGGACGATGAGGCTGAGTTGGTTGCTGCTTTGCAGGACTTTAAAAAGAACGGCAGCTTCTAAATCCATCACTGGCTTGAGATAACAGAACCCGGGAACTGCAATGGCAGGAATCAAGGAAATTCGAACCAAGATCAAGAGCGTGCAAAACACGCGCAAGATCACCAAAGCCATGGAAATGGTGGCCGCATCCAAGATGCGTAAGGCGCAAGACCGTATGCGCGCTGGTCGCCCCTATGCGGTCAAGGTGCGCAACATGGCCGCACACCTGATGCAGGCCAACCCTGAATATCAACACCCTTATCTCGTTGAGAGTGCCGAGACAAAGTCCGTGGGTGTTGTTGTCGTGACCACTGACAAGGGTTTGTGTGGTGGCCTGAACACCAACATTATGCGTTTGGTCCTGAACAAGCTCTCAGAGTTCAACACGCAGGGTGTCAAGACGCAGTTCACAGCGCTTGGTAACAAGGGCTTAGGCGTGTTGTCGCGAGTCGGTGCCAATGTGGTGACTCAGGAGGTTGGGCTTGGCGACACACCGGAACTGGAGCGCCTGATTGGTGCTTTGAAGGTGCAGTTGGACGACTACCTTGATGGCAAGGTCGATAAGGTCTATCTGGCTACCAATCGCTTTGTGAACACCATGCGTCAGGAACCGGTTTTTTTCCGGTTGTTGCCACTGCCTGGCAAGTTGGCTGACCCTGCTGCGGTTTTCGAGAACCCTGTTGATGGTGTTGAAGCCGTAGAGGAGTCTAGTGGCCAGTACGGCTGGGACTACATCTACGAGCCGGACGCCAAAGTCGTGATCGACGAGTTGCTGCAGCGGTATGTCGAAGGGGTTGTTTACCAAGCAGTCGCTGAGAATATGGCATCAGAGCAATCAGCACGAATGGTGGCCATGAAGGCGGCGTCGGACAACGCCAAGAAGGTGATTGGCGATCTCCAGCTTGTCTACAACAAGACGCGACAGGCAGCCATTACCAAGGAAATTTCAGAAATTGTGGGGGGTGCCGCAGCGGTGTAAAGCACGCCTGTCTGCCAAGCCCATCCGAACAACGCTACAAGTGATCGAGTAAGGAAATCAAATGAGCAACGGAACCATCGTTCAATGCATCGGCGCAGTGGTTGATATTCAGTTCCCTCGCGACGAAATGCCGCATGTTTACGAAGCGCTGACCTTGTCGGACGACACCAGTGAGTTTGCCGAGAAAGGCCTGACCTTTGAAGTGCAGCAGCAGCTTGGTGACGGCGTGGTTCGGACCATTGCGCTCGGAGGCACTGACGGCCTGCGTCGCGGTATGGCTGTTGGCAAGACGGGTGCCCCGATTTCGGTGCCGGTCGGCACGGGCACCCTCGGTCGCATCATGGACGTGCTCGGTCGCCCCATCGATGAAGCCGGTGAGATTCAGTGCGAAGAAAAGCGCGCCATTCACCAGTCCGCACCGAAGTTTGATGAGCTCTCGCCCTCGGTTGAGTTGCTTGAGACTGGCATTAAGGTGATCGACCTGGTTTGCCCCTTTGCCAAAGGCGGTAAGGTCGGCCTGTTCGGTGGTGCCGGTGTGGGCAAGACCGTGAACATGATGGAGTTGATCAACAACATCGCCAAGCAGCACAGTGGTTTGTCGGTGTTTGCCGGTGTGGGTGAGCGTACGCGTGAGGGTAACGACTTCTACCACGAGATGGAAGAATCTAACGTGCTCGACAAAGTGGCCATGGTGTTCGGTCAGATGAACGAGCCTCCAGGTAACCGTCTGCGCGTGGCGTTGACCGGTCTGACCATGGCAGAAAAATTCCGTGACGAAGGCCGTGACATTCTGTTCTTTGTTGACAACATCTACCGCTATACGCTGGCTGGAACGGAAGTGTCCGCACTGCTTGGCCGTATGCCTTCAGCTGTGGGTTATCAGCCAACGCTTGCGGAAGAAATGGGTGTGTTGCAGGAGCGTATTACGTCAACACAGACGGGTTCCATTACCTCAATTCAGGCCGTTTACGTGCCTGCTGACGATTTGACCGATCCCTCACCCGCAACGACCTTCCAGCACTTGGACTCAACCGTGGTGCTGTCGCGTGACATTGCTGCGCTTGGTATCTATCCGGCTGTGGATCCGCTTGACTCAACGAGCCGTCAGCTCGACCCGCACGTGGTGGGCGAAGAGCACTACAACGTGGCTCGCGGTGTGCAGCAAACGCTTCAGCGCTACAAAGAATTGCGTGACATCATCGCGATTCTCGGTATGGACGAGCTGTCACCAGAGGACAAGCAGGCTGTAGCGCGTGCTCGCAAGATCCAGCGCTTCCTGTCTCAGCCTTTCCACGTGGCCGAAGTGTTCACGGGCTCACCTGGCAAATACGTGCCGCTGTCCGAGACCATCCGCGGCTTTAAGATGATTGTTGAAGGTGAGTGTGATGCACTGCCCGAGCAAGCGTTCTACATGGTGGGTTCCATCGACGAGGCCTTCGAAAAAGCCAAGACGATTCAATAAGGAAGACTTATGAGTCTGATTAAAGTTGACGTTGTCAGCGCCGAGCAGTCTCTGTTCGACGGCGAGGCTAAATTTGTGGCATTGCCAGGCGAATCAGGTGAGCTAGGCGTGCTGCCGGGTCATACCCCGCTCATTACGCGAATCCGCCCCGGTACGCTAAAAATTGTTTTGGCTGACGATTCAGAAGAGACAATTTTTGTGGCGGGGGGGTTGCTTGAGATTCAGCCGAACCACGTCACAGTGTTGTCTGACACCGCGATTCGTGCCGCCGATCTCGATGAAGCCAAAGCAGAAGAGGCGCGCCGTCAAGCTGAAGAGTCCTTGCGTAACGCAAAAGACAAGACAGACATGGCCGTGGTGCAGGCCGAGTTGGAGATGTTGGCCGCACAGGCTGTCGCTGCGCGCAAGTTGCGTGGTGCTACCCGGGGCATGAACTAACAGTAATTTCCACCATGTGACAAGTCCTAATGGAAACGAAACCGTGTGGTCGGTAGGCTACACGGTTTTTTGTTTGAGGAACGTCATATGAGGCAGCACATTGATTTGGCCTGGTTGCGGGATCCGGCGCATCAAGACTGGGTAGATTCGGCTTTGTCAGACCTGAAGCCGGCTCTTCAGCGCATTGATATCCATGAACTGGGGTGGCTGGAAGGGCATTTCGATGCTCAAGGCCAATCAGCCGATGCCACCCACACACCCGAGTCGATAGTGATGGCAGACAGTAGCCGTTTGTTGTCCCGATCTGTGGTCCAACTGCGCCGCTATGATGCATTGCTCATCAGTGTGTCGATCGACAATCTGGCCTGGGCACGCCAAAGCCTTGCCGCATTGCCTAAAAGCCCAACCGTTCCGATCGTGGCGCTGGTCAACGGGTTGCGTTCTGGTGCATTGGTGGATCTGATTGAGCTTGGACTGGCCGACTTTGTACGGTGGCCAGCCTGTGGCCAAGAGTTTCGCGCGCGTCTCATTACAGCTGTGTGTCGCTCGCCGCGTTACATTCCTTTGCGTGAGGGAGTATTGTCAAGCATTTATGGGCACGACCCTCGCCGAGCGGCCACATCTGAGCCCCGAGCACTGGGTTGGCCGTTGCCAAACCCGCTAAGAGTCTCAGAGCTGTATTGGCCTTTACGGCCATATCAGGAGAGCAAAAGGCGCATCTTTGATTTGTTCGAGCGGCAGTATCTGCGTGCGGCCTTGCGACAAACACAGGGCAACATCAGCGCCGCGGCACGGCTGGCAAAAATTAATCGACGGACTTTCTTTGAATTGCTGCGCCGTCACGACATCAAGGCGGGCGCGGGCCGCAACCTTCAGTACAATCGTTGACGAACGATTTCTACAGGAAAGAGCCGTGAGTTTTGCTGCGTTAAAAAATGATGTGTTTCTGAAGGCGCTCAAGCGCGAACCGGTGCCCTATACCCCGGTCTGGCTCATGCGCCAGGCTGGGCGTTATTTAGATGAATACCGCGCCACCCGGGCACGAGCCGGCTCATTTATGGGGCTTGCGCAAAACCCCGAGTACGCCACGGAAGTCACATTGCAGCCATTGGACCGATTTGAGCTAGATGCGGCGATTCTGTTTTCGGATATCTTGACGGTGCCGCATGCCATGGGCTTAGGCCTTGAGTTTGTTGCCGGTGAGGGACCGCAGTTTGAGCGCCCGGTTCAGGACGAGGCCGCGGTTAAGGCGCTCACAGTTCCTGACATGGCCGAGTTGCAGTATGTGTTTGATGCGGTCACCATGATTCGTCGTGAGCTTGATGGTCGTGTACCTTTGATTGGCTTTGCCGGCAGCCCATTTACGATTGGGTGCTATATGGTCGAAGGCCAGGGCACACGCGAGTACCGCCTCATCAAAACCATGATGTATGACCGCCCTGAATTGCTGCATCACATCCTGAGCGTTAACGCGCAAGCCACCACGGCCTACCTGAATGCTCAAATCCAGGCCGGTGCGCAAGCGGTGATGTTGTTTGACAGCTGGGGTGGGGTGTTGCCCGATGGCAAGTACCAGACCTTTTCTTTGGCATACATGCAGCAAGTCGTTGACGGCCTGAAACGGGAAGTCGATGGCCAGAAGATTCCGGTCATCGTCTTCACCAAAGGCGGCGGTCTGTGGCTTGAGGAGATTGCGGCCACGGGTTGCGATGCACTTGGGCTGGACTGGACCATGAATCTCGGGCAGGCCCGCCAGCGCACAGGTGACCAAGTGGCATTGCAGGGCAACATGGATCCGATGTCGCTTTTTGCCAACGAAGCGGCCGTGCGTGCTGAGGTTCGTCGGGTGATCGATTCGTTTGGCCCCGTTGGTGCAGGCGGTCATATTTTTAATTTGGGGCATGGCATTTCGCAATTCACCCCGCCGGCCCACGTAGCGGCGCTTGTGGACGAGGTGCACCAGTACAGCCGACAGTTTCATGCCTGAAAACAGGTATTTGAACGCCCTGAATTAGGGCATGCTGGCTGAGGTTATGCACAGAAAAAAATGTGAGTGGTGTAAACCCTGAATTCGTTAGGGAGTTACAAGAAAAATCCATTTAACTTATTGAAAAAATTAACAAAATTTCCAATAAATGATTCATAAAGGAGATTTTGAGTCAACTTGACAGCTACGAAATTTTGTCTTCCGCAAATGTTTTCCCCAAAGTTATCCACAGGCTCAAAGCTAGCCTGTGGATTTACCCAAAAATAGTCACCCAGTCTCAGCGCGTTAGCGCCATAAGCGAGAAATTACTTTAAGTTATGGCATCTGTTGGCCCAGCTTCAACCGCATTGGACAGTGCCACGCGCTTTTGTCGTGTGGCACTTGATGTGCCTTTGGCTGGCCCATTTGATTATCGCTGTGCGCAGGCGCTTGAGCCGGGTGAACGGGTGATTGTGCCTTTCGGGCGTCGCCGCTTGATTGGCATCGTCATTGAAGCTGATGTACAGCCCGCGTTGGCACCAGAACAAATCCGTCCCGTTGAGCGTGTGTTGCGTGACCTGGATCCATTACCTGACAAGTGGCTGGAGTTGGCTACTTTTGCCGCTGGGTACTATCAGCGCCCAGTAGGCGAGGTCGTACTGCCAGCGCTGCCGGCACCACTGCGCCGCGTGGGCAGTTATGAAGGCAAGCGTGCCGGTCAGGTCGGTCCGGTCGAGCGTTTAAAGAAGCGCTTGGCCAAATCTGGCGGGCCGGCTGCTGATCGGGTCGATGTCAAGCCGGTGAACCTGAACGCGCAACAGGCACAATCCGTTGAGCAAATCAAGGCAACCCAAGGTTTCAAGGCCTACCTGTTGCACGGGATTACTGGCAGCGGTAAGACGCAGGTCTACTTGGCCGCAGCACAAGATGTGCTCGCGCGTAGCGGGCGTGTGCTGTTTCTGGTGCCGGAAATCAATTTGACGCCCCAGTTTGCCCAAGCCTTGCTAGAACGCTTGGGCGGTGTGGTCAGCATGCAGGAAGTGGCCGTCTTGCATAGTCGCCTATCTGACGGCGAGCGTCTAGACGCCTGGCTGCGTACCCTGGAGGGCCAAGCTCGGATTGTGCTTGGCACCCGGCTGGCGATATTTGCCCCCATGCCAGACATTGATCTGATTGTCGTAGACGAGGAGCACGACCCGTCGTACAAGCAACAGGAGGGCTTGCGCTATTCGGCCCGTGACCTAGCTGTCTGGCGTGCCCGTCAAGAGCAAGCTGTGGTGGTGCTAGGCTCTGCAACACCGTCGCTTGAGACCTGGCACCGGGCCCAGCGAGGTGATTACCACCGTCTGGCCTTGACTGAACGCGCCACGGCGGCCGCGTTGCCCTCGGTGCAACTGGTCGATACACGGCGACTGCAGATGGACAAGGGCCTATCGCCCCAGTTGCTTGAAGCGATCACTGAGACGCTGGCTGGTGGTCGCCAGGTGTTGGTCTACCTGAACCGACGCGGTTACGCCCCGGTATTGCATTGCGACAGTTGTGGCTGGGTCAGCCAGTGTGACCACTGCACGGCTTTTAGTGTGGTGCATCGAACCGGTGCACACCGCATGCGTTTGCATTGCCACCATTGCGGGGCACAGCGGGCCACGCCGCAAGCCTGCCCCGTGTGCGGAGACCCGGACTTGCAACCCATGGGGCGTGGCACTCAGCGCCTCGAAGAGCATCTGGCCGAACGTTTTCCGAAGGCGCGGATATCGAGAATTGATGCCGACAGCACCCGGCGCAAAGGCAGTGCACAAGGCCTGTTTGAGCAGGTACATGCAGGTGAAGTGGATATCCTCGTAGGTACTCAGATGGTGTCAAAAGGCCATGATTTTTCTAATCTGGGGTTGGTTGGCGTCATTAACGCTGACGCCATGCTCTTTACCCAGGATTTCCGCGCGCCAGAGCGATTGTTTGCGCAACTGATGCAAGTCGCGGGCCGTGCCGGCAGAGATGGGCGGCCAGGCTTGGTCATGGTGCAAACGGGCTATCCCGAGCAGGCGCTCTACCAGGCTTTAAAGCGCCACGATTTTGAGGGGTTTGCCACGAGCTTGCTCACCGAGCGCGAGATGGCGATGTTGCCGCCCTTCAGTTTTCAGGCGCTGCTGACAGCCGAGGCCACTGAGCTGCAAGATGCCCTGGGCTTTTTAGAGGCCGCGCGTGCCACGGCACTGGCGTGGTTGCATGCTCACCAGTTGCACGAGGTTGTCACGCTGTATGATGCGGTGCCCTTGCGGGTGGTGCGTGTGGCTAAAGTATGTCGGGCACAGCTGTTAATTGAAGCATCTTCACGTGCGGCACTACATCGCTTGTTGCGCGGCTGGTTGCCCGGCTTAGGCGCGCGCCACGCCAGCGGCGGGTTGCGCTGGCAACTTGAAGTTGACCCCTTGGAAATCTAGCGCCGTATGAGCACAGCTGATATTTCCCGCATGAACCCAGCCCAGCAGCAGGCTGTGCGCTACCTTGACGGGCCGAGCCTGGTGCTCGCGGGCGCCGGTTCTGGCAAGACGCGAGTCATCACCAGCAAGATTGCGTATCTGGTCGGTCAATGTGGCTATGAGTCACGTCACGTGTTTGCCGTTACGTTCACCAACAAGGCGGCCACAGAAATGCGCGAGCGTTTGGTCAAAATCTTGGGTAGTGAGCGCGTGTCTGAGTTGTCGATCAGCACTTTTCATGCCCTTGGGGTTCGTTTGCTGCGTCAAGAGGCGCGAGCCGCCGGTTTAAAACCGGGGTTTTCTATTATGGATGCCCAGGATGCCTTTGGCTTGATCCAGTCATTAATCGCCACCACGGACAAAGCGCGCCTGAAAGCCATTGCGCAGCAGATTTCGTTGTGGAAGAACGCACTGGTAGATCCGGATACGGCAGCCGCGCAAGCACAAAACGCCCAGCAAGTAGACGCCGCTCGTGTCTACCACAGCTATCAGGCGACATTGCGTGCCTACCAGGCCGTAGATTTTGATGACCTGATTCGGGTGCCCTGTGAACTTCTGGCCACCAATACGCAAATTCGAGAAAAATGGCAAAACCAGGTTCGATATCTCTTGATCGATGAGTATCAAGACACCAATGCGTGCCAATATGAACTGGTGAGGCATTTGACTGGCGTGCGTGCCATGTTTACCGCCGTGGGTGATGATGACCAAGCGATTTATGGCTGGCGTGGCGCAACCATGCAAAACCTTGCTCGTTTGCAGCAAGACTACCCTGAACTCAAGCTCATCAAGCTCGAGCAAAACTATCGCTCGACACAAACCATACTGGCCGCGGCCAATAACCTGATTACCCGCAACCCCAAGTTATTTCAAAAGCAGCTGTGGTCTGAGCTTGGCACTGGTGAAGCCATTTCGGTCACGCGCATGGATGGTGAGCTTGAGCAAGCGCAGGCGGTGGCCATGCGCGTGTCGGCCGCCCGAACAGAAAAACGTGCGGCCTGGCGTGACTTCGCGGTGCTGTATCGCAGCAACCAGCAGGCCAGAGTCATGGAACAGGCCTTGCGTGACCTGCGCATTCCTTACACGGTGTCTGGCGGACAGAGTTTTTTTGACAAGGCAGAGGTCAGGGACATTCTGGCTTACTTGCGGCTGCTGGCCAATGATCAGGACGACCCAGCGTTTATCCGTGCCGCCACCACGCCGCGCCGCGGCATTGGCCAGGCCACGCTGCAGTTGCTAGGTGAGTATGCCGCCAAGCGTCACCTTGGCATGCTTGCTGCCGCTGGCGAGCAGGGTATGCAGGCCTTAGCACAACCCAAACAGTTACAGGCCTTGCAAGGCTTTGTTGGGTTCATGCAGCGATTTGCCATGCGTGCGGCCCGGCCGGCAAGCCAAGAACCCGTGGCTGCGCTGCTTGATGAGCTGATGGGGGCTATCCACTACGAAAATTATCTATACGATGTCAGCAGCGACGACCGTGCCGCGCGCGCTCGCTGGCAAAACGTGCTCGAGTTGCTTGACTGGTTAAAGTCGCGCGCCACCGAGACGGGCTGGGGCTTATCAGAATTGGTGCAGCACGTGGCGCTTGTGACCATGCTCGAGCGCCAGGGTGAACAAAGCACTGACACGGTGACCTTGTCGACATTGCACGCCGCCAAGGGGCTGGAGTTTCCCCACGTCTATCTGATTGGCATTGAAGAGGGTCTTTTGCCGCATTTGGGGCGTGAGTCTGATGAACAGTCTCTTGCCGGTAGCCCAGAACGCATCGAGGAAGAGCGACGCCTGATGTATGTGGGCATCACGCGTGCGCAACGTAGTTTGCATTTGACTTGGTGTGCGCGTCGCCGCCGCGGTGGCCAAGAACAAGCCTGTGAGTTGTCGCGGTTTATCGAAGAGATGGGGCTGCAAGCCCAGCCTGAGCTAGCTGATCCGGGTGCGTCACTTACGCCCAAGGGCCGGCTTGACATGCTAAAGGCGATGCTGGCCAAGCCTGGTGGCACTTAAGCAAGCATCAAACAGTGGATGAGGTTTGGTTGCGTAAGGCTCGGATGTGTTCAATCAGCTCGCCAGCGGTCATGCCAATAGGGCCACCTTGAGCTTGCGTCAAAGACTCAGCGGCTTTGCCGTGAAGCCACACGGCGGCGGGTACGGCGACACTGGCCTCAAAGCCTTGTGCCAGCAGGCTTGTGATCAAGCCCGTCAGTACGTCGCCACTGCCGGCGGTGGCCAGTGCCACATTGCCAGTGTGGTTGACTCGGCAAACACCTTCTTCGCTACAAACCAGGCTGTGCTGGCCTTTAAGTACCACCCACGCATCAAACAGGGATGCTAGCTGCTTGGCCGTCCCGATCCGGTCAGCTTGCACGCTCGCGGCGTCTGTGTTGAGCAGCCTGGCCGCCTCGGCTGGATGGGGGGTCAGCACCACAGGCCCTTCACCCCAGGTGGGGCTGACATCGCCGCGTGCCAGTGCATTTAGGGCATCGGCGTCAATGACCAGCGGTTGGCTTTGGCGGCTGGCAAACACCGTTTTAAGGGTGTGCATCGCGTCGGGTTCACTGCCTAAACCACAACCCACACCCCAGGCGGTGATTTGTTTGCCCAGAGCAATCAAGCCAGGCACGTCGCGCCACATGATCTCGGGTTGCAATATATCGAGGCTGAAGTCTGTGGCAGCCTGTGCCAGACCCACATACACGCGGCCGCTGCCACTTTTTAGAGCCGAGCGGGCGGCAAGTACCGCCGCACCAACCATGCCACTGGCGCCACCGACAATGGCCGCCGATCCAAAGGTGCCTTTGTGGCTGGCGGGGTCACGCTTGGCAAAGACCCCGGCAAACTGGGTAATATCAAGAGGTTCAAGCGTGTTGGGCAATAAGTGGGTCATGATTGTCGGGCACGATGGTTTGTTGGCAAAGATGCGGCAGCGATGCCGGTATGGCAACAGTAAACAATAATTCGACAGCACAGGAGCCCGCAATGCAGGACTTTCAAAAAATTGGCGTCATTGGCGCTGGCGCCATGGGCAAAGGCATCGTGCAGATCGCCGCTCAAGCTGGATTGGATGTCATTTTGTTTGACCAGCAGATTGACGCCACGCATGCGGCAAGACAAACATTGAGTGAAACCTGGCAAAAACTCGCCGGGCGCGGCAAGATAACCGAGGCTGCCGCACAAAACGCACTGGCCAACGTGCACGTGGCTCAAAGCTTATCCGAGCTGGCCGATTGTGATCTGGTGATTGAGGCCATTGTCGAGCGACTCGATGTCAAACAATCACTGTTTCGTGAGCTCGAAGGTGTCGTCAGCCCGCAGTGCGCGTTGGTTTCAAATACATCTTCACTGTCGATCACGGCTATTGCATCGGCCTGCAGCCACCCCGAGCGCGTCGCCGGCTATCACTTTTTTAATCCGGTACCGCTGATGAAGGTCGTAGAAGTCATTGATGGACTGCGTTCGACCCCAGCCGTGGGCGACGCCTTGATGCGGTTAAGCGAGCGCATGGGGCACACGGCAGTTCGTGCCAAGGATATGCCTGGCTTCATAGTGAACCACGCCGGGCGCGGGCTTGGCACGGAAGGCTTTAGGGTGGTGCAAGAGGGTGTCACGGATTACGTTACAGTCGATGACATCATGCGCGAGCAGTGTGGTTTTCGGATGGGACCGTTCGAATTGATGGATCTCACTGGCCTGGATGTCTCGCACGCGGTGATGGAGTCGGTGTATCGCCAGTTTTTTGATGAGACACGATTTAGGCCATCGCCGCTTGGCACTGTGCGCGTGGCCGCAGGGCTATACGGCCGTAAAAGTGGGGGTGGGTTTTATGAGTACATTGAAGGCCGTAAGAAGGAGCCTGCTTTGCCAGCCACTCCCGAGATGGCGAACCCACCTTCGGTATGGGTCAGCCCAGCACATGATCATGGCCATCAGGTCATGATGGCATTGTTCGCCAAGCTTGGCGCCACGGTGCAAACCGGCAGTCGCCCAAACCCTGACGACCTGATCGTGGTCACGCCGTTTGGAGAAGACGTTTCGACGGTGGTGGCTGCTCAGCGTCTTGACCCGGCCCGTACCGTGGGTGTTGACACGTTTGGCGGGGGTGATCCGGCCAGACGGCGCACGCTAATGGTAAGCCCAGCGACTTTGCCTGACTGGCGTGATAACGCTCACGCCCTGTTGGCGCGTGACCAAGTGGCCGTTAGCGTGATTCAGGATTCACCGGGGTTTGTGGCGCAGCGGGTGCTTGCAACCATCGTGAACATTGCTTGCGAGATCGCACAACAGCAAATTGCCACGCCGGCTGATATTGATCGAGCCGTGACGCTCGGCCTGAATTACCCGGCTGGGCCATTAGCACTTGGTGACCGTCTCGGCGCAGGCCGAGTGTTTGAGATACTGACGAATCTGGTGGCGGTCACAGGCGACATGCGCTACCGCCCAAGCTTGTGGCTCAGGCGACGCGTGCAGTTGGGCATGTCTTTGCTGGATTCGTCAGCAACGGCTTAAAAGCGGCAAAGCGACCCCCAAAAACACGATGGGCTTCACCATGTGCAGCCCATCGTGTTCACCCATTGAACATGGGTGGTTCATGCTGATTACTGAACCGTGCTCACCATGTAGTGCACCGCTGCAGCAAGGTCTTTGTCACTGGCGTTGGCCGCGCCACCACGGGCAGGCATGGCGCCTTTTCCATTGATGACGCTCGCAATCATGGCATCCATGCCAGTGGCGATTCGTGGGGCCCACTGAGCCTTGTCACCGAGCTTGGGCGCACCGGCAACTCCAGCCACGTGGCATGCCACGCACGCCTGGTTATAGATTTTTTCTCCGAGAGCCAGATCAGCGCCAGCGGGCTCTGCCTCTGCTGCGGCCAATTGTTCTGGCGTATTCGTCGTTGCTTCGGGCAGTGCAGGCGCTGCTGCGTCTGTACTCGCTTCCTTGGCTTCGGCTACCTGAGCAGCAGCTACTTGGGCGGCCGGTTGAGCTGGTGCGTCAGCGGCAGCCTCGGCCGAGGCATCGGACGCTGGCGCTGAGAAGTCGCCCCCAGCGGCGTTGGCCATGTAAATCACTGCGTTTTGGATTTCCACATCCGTCAGGTTCGGGTTGCCGCCACGGGCGGGCATGGCACCTTTGCCATTGATGACGTTATTAGTCATCATTTCGAGTCCCGTGCCGATTGGTGTTGCCCAGGCCACTTGGTCGCCGTACTTGTGCGCGCCAGCCACGCCCGCGTCGTGACAGGCCGCACAGGCCATGGCGTATACCTGCTCGCCGCTACGAACCTCAGCCGGTGCGCTGGCATCGACCAACTCAAGCTTAGCCACAGGCGCAATACGCAGCGCGGTGGCTTCTGGCCCCAGGGTGTCGGAGCCTGCGGCCGGGCGGTCGTCACGAACCACCCAGTTGGCAAGCAGGATGATCCCGACAACGGGGATGATGAATGAAAGTGCGACGGTCACGATCAGCTGCTTTGGCGTTTTAATCAGCAGCTCGTGCTCTTCGGCGTGCGCAGTATCTTCAGTATCTTTATTGTCAGGAGAATTGCTCATGTGAGGCCCTAAATAATTAGCGATCGCAAAAAATTTCCTCGGATTATACCGGCATTGGCCCCCAAATTGCGATTTCCCTTGCGTTAAATCAATTGGTGGCTGTGCGTATAATGTCACCCACGCGCCCGTAGTTCAATGGATAGAATTAGAGTTTCCGAAGCTCTCGATACAGGTTCGATTCCTGTCGGGCGCGCCATGTTTTTGAGGGTTTTGAGTTTTTGGCGCGGCATGTACAGTCCGAGTAGCCTAGCCAGTGAAGCTATCGGTGAAGGCTATCGGCTTATGGCGAACGGGCTAAGCGTCAAGTAACGACCGGCATCATTTAGCGCAAACAAGTGGCCTGCTTCGGGCACCTCATGGTACGTTCCATTTGGTACTTGCTTGGCCATGGTTTTGGCCCAAGAAGGGTCGATCAAGTTGTCAGATACGCCTGCAAAGCAATCCAACGGGCAGGCAATGTTTTTCATGTCAAATTCCCAAGGGCGTGCCCAGGCACGGTACTCCTCGACCATACCTTGCGGCTGTTGCATGGCTTCGCTCATGCAATCGGCCAGGAATCGCGCCTCAAACGATTGGCATAAGGCGGCATCGTCATCGCTAAGCTTGTCTAGCCACAACTTGAGCGCCTGCTCGGGTAGATGTTGAGCAATGGCGCCAATGCCTTTGAACACCATGGCGGCCAGATGTGGATGTGATTGACACAGATGCGTCAAGTCGCGGTCGGGCTTGTTCAACTGCGCCATGGCTTGATCGCTGGTTAATTCAATCGCACCGGCGATAACAACACATCGCTTGACCCGCTGTGGCATGAACGCCGCCAACGCCAGCGCATACTGGCCACCCATGGACCAACCCAAGCTGCCGAATTGGTCAATGCCAAGTGCATCGCATAGATACGCTACATCTGTGGCCCAGTCTTGCAATGTGCGTGCATCTTGGCAGCTCGAGTCACCGATGCCTGGGCGGTTGGGACTGATCAGCTTGAGCCCCAGCGAGTGCGCGCTGGCTTGAGCAGTGATGACGTCAAGTCCGCTGACGGTGCCGCCATGGTTGTAGACCACAGGCAATCCATCGGGATCACCTGCGACTCGATAAACCAATTGTCTGCCGTCGGGCAGAGTGATGGCTTCATGCGGGTGTGTTTGCGTGATCGTTGTCATGGCTCACCATCCTCTGGCACTATGCCACCGGTTATCCCATGAACAAGGTAGTCGTATGGTGATTTGATGTCAACGCGCTGACATACCCACCTACAGAAGCGCCGACACGCGTACACGCGCGGTGATTACGGTTGCAAGCGATTACTGAGACGGGTGCGGCGCCTGCAAAGCGGCGTGAAAGTTCTCAACATATTGAGCAAACGAGATGGTGTCGCTAGCCTCAATGGCTTGTTGCTCAGCAACTGATGCTTGCCGCATTTGACTGGCTTGTTCGCGCTCGGCCGAGCTCAAGCCTTGATGGCGAAAGTGGTCTGTGTGTGCCTTTGAGGTGGCTAGCGCGAAGTCGTGAAAGGATCGGTTCTCACCAAGAGCCGCTAGCACTTGCGCCGATGGCGTCAGGTTGGTGTCGTCAACCTTGGCTTGTTGCGATTTGACAGCCTCTTGGTAGTCGCTGTCGCCAAGTGCATGATCCATGAGCTCGGCGCAGTCAGCCACTTTTGATAGCGTCTGGCTGGCCCATTCATGCAGGCTCATGGGGATGCCGCCGCGATATAGGTGCAGGCCAGGCTCACGTCCGCGTGACACCACGGTATTGAAGTTCTGTGCGCTTTCAGCGCAATAGCCATCATCACCAAACGAGGGGCTGTGCTCAAGCGCACAAAACAATAAAAACGCATCCATGAAACGCACGGTTTGCGCTGAGATGCCCGTGGGCTCGAACGGATCGATATCGAGACAACGCACCTCGATGTATTGCACGCCACGTTCAGCGAGTGCTGTGATGGGTCTTTCACCGCGCCCGGTGGTGCGTTTGGGTCGTATGGTCGAGTAGTACTCGTTTTCTATTTGGAGCAAATTGCAATTGATCTGCAGCCATTGACCGTCACGCTGTGTGCCAATGGCTTCATAGTCGGGCCACGGTGTTGTAACTGCGGTGTAAAGCCGGTCAAGAAATGTGGGTAAGTCGTTATAGCAAAGCTTCAGTGTGGCCTGTGCTTTGCTCTGATAACCGAGGTCACTCATGCGCAAGCTGGTGGCCCAAGGCAAGTAAGCGGTGGTCGGGTTCAAGCTTTGCAGCCCGTGATCGCGGTTTTCGCGCAAGAAGTTGGTCGACACGGCAGGCGAGGCACCGAACAGGTACATCAATAGCCAGCTGTTACGCACAAAATTACGAATCAGCGCGACATACCCCTCAGACTGCGGGTCTTTGCCTTGATGGGGAAACAAGCCAGGATGGCGCCAGATGGCGTCAGGCAGTGAGAAGTTGTAGTGCAGCCCGGCAATGCATTGCATGAGCTTGCCGTAGCGCACCGCCAATCCGCGGCGATAGACATGCTTGAGCATCCCGGTATTGGAGTTGCCGTACCAACCAATCGGAATGTCGGGTTCGGCTGGCAACAGCGACGGCATGGAATGATTCCAGAGTAGCTCGTCACCGAGGCCGTCAATGGCCAGCCGATGCACCCAGTCCAGCTCCCCGAGCACCCCGGCGGCACTGTCGTGCGTGCCCGTGATGAGTTCAAGCAACGCCTCAGAGTAATCCGTCGTGATGTGCGGGTGTGTCAGGGCACTGCCAAGTGCAGCCGGGTGGGCGTGAGTCGATAGCCAGCCCTGCGTATCGACGCGCAAACCTTCTTTCTCAATGCCACGCTGACAATCGGCCAGGATGCCGGCTTCTTGAGATAGCAATCTCAAGCGTTCATGAAGTTCAGAGGCCAACCGCCATCCCCAATTCGTCATTAAAATCGCGGTAATCGCGTCAAAGTTTTATTGTACGGCACCAAAGGGGTGCGGCTCTGGCGTGAACATGTCTGCTGTCTGCCTGGTGACTGCTGCCCATAGGAAGGCCGCTTCGCAATCGCTTTGAGGAATCTGTGTGCTGAACCGTTCTCTGTTTAATGCTGTGTTTTTTAAACGTCTAAGTTTGCTGGCTGGGGTTTTACTGTTGTCCGCTTGCTATCCCACCTACAACTGGCGCGAATTGCCTGTGGCTGATGGGCTTGCCACGCTGGCTTTTCCGGACAAGGTCAATACCGTCAAGCGAGAGATTGAGCTTGCAGGTATGCCTGTGACGTTTGTGCTCACGAGCACCGAGGTTAACGACACGGTGTTCTCCATTGGCTGGGCACAGTTGCCCATGCAAAGTACACCTGAGCAGCGCGTGGCGGCTCAGCAGGCACTTGTTGATTCGCTTGCGGCGAGCATGGGGCAAGCTGCGCCACCCATCGCCATGTCCGGCGAGATGTTTCGCATGCAAACGCAACGTGATGGTCAGGCGCTCGCCATGGTGGCTCGCGTGCTGGTGCACTACGATGTCGCCATGAGGGTGGTGGCCACTGGGCACCCTGACCTCTTGACCCAGGAGGTGTCACAGGCATTTATGCGGTCGCTGAAACTGAATTGAAAGGCTCGAGCAAACCCAGATGAATGGCCCTTGCCACGCAAGCCTGTCGGCCATACACATTCAGTTTGCGACTGGCGTTGCGCAGATGGAAGTTCACGGTGCGCTCGCTCAAGCCCAGAATCGTCGCGGTTTCCCAGCTGGTCTTGCCGCGAGACACCCATGCCAGGCATTGCAGCTCGCGCCCGGTTAAAGGTGTGTGAATCATATGTTTAACCCCTAACTACCAAGTAAAAAAACAACGGCGCGTAGTTTGACTGCAGTTGTTCTATTTGTTAATCCGCAAAATCCCGTAACAAATTTTTACATTTGCCCATGACTGTCCTTTTGTCTGCCTATCTTGCGATGCTGATCAGACTGATGCCCATGGTAGTGTGCGTGGCTGTGGGTTTTATCTGGGGGCGGCGAGATCAACCCTACCCAACAGCGTTCGTCTCCACGCTCGTGACCTATGTCGCCATACCGGCGTTGACGTTTCATACCCTGATGACCACACCGCTGGATGCCGGCACCATGACATGGGTACTGACACTGTCGGTGTTGGCGTTGCTCGTCGCGGGTATGGTGGTGGCCGTGGTGTTGCGATTGCTGGGCTTGTCCGGGCGAGACCTGGGGCAAACGGCCTGGATTCCCAATGCGGGTAATTTGGGCTTGCCCATGGCTGAGCTGGTGTTTGGTATTGAGGGCTTGTCTATCGCCATCGCATTTTTTGCGGCATCTTCGTTTGTCAGTTTCACCTTGGGGCTGCGCTGGCTCACGGGCTCTTCGGGTTCGGTTTGGCGTCAGCCCGTGGTTTGGGCAACGTTTCTAGGTATTGGGCTGCGTGCGCTAGATATTGAGGCGCCTGAATGGTCACTGCAAAGTGGTGCGCTGTTGGGCAGTATGGCTGTGCCGCTTATGTTGGTGACGCTAGGACACACGTTGTCGCAATTGCCACGCGCGGGCTTTAAAGCCGGCACGGGCGTCATGGTGGCGCGTTTTGTCAGTGGGATTGTTGTAACTGCCATCCTGTTTGCGCCAATCGGTATCGATCCCTTAATTGCGGCACCGATCGCTTTGCAAATGCTCATGCCATGCGCTGTTAACAGTTACCTCTTTGCCCGTTTGCATGGCAGTGGTGGTGATGCCGCAGCCGGCGGGGTGTTGATTTCCACGCTGGTGTTTTTATTGCTGGCGCCACTGTTGTTGTGGCTTGGGGGCGTGACCTGAGGTCGCGGTGGTACACTTTGGACGTGTTTGGCGCCGATTTGGCTGATCCGCTTGCGGGCGCCTGAAAAAATCCAGCTAAAGAGGTCCGTCATGGTCAACGCTATTGCTACAAACCCAAACAATCAAGCCAACCATAAAAAACCCGCTGTCCCCTCAGCGCCAGCCCCCTCGTCTGTAGGCACGGTCAGAACCCAATACATTGAATTTGATGAGCCGCTGCCACTGGCGTCAGGTCAGCAGCTAGACCAGTACACACTGGCCGTACACACCTATGGCACGCTTAACGCTGAACGCAGCAATGCCGTGCTCATTTGCCATGCGCTAAACGCCTCTCACCATGTGGCGGGTGTGCTGGCCGATGACCCTAAAGAGGTTGGCTGGTGGGACAACATGGTGGGCCCAGGCAAACCGGTCGACACCAATCACTTCTTTGTGATTGGCGTGAACAACTTGGGGTCTTGCTTTGGGTCTACTGGGCCAGCCTCAACCAATCCAGCCACCGGCCAACCCTGGGGCGCGGCGTTCCCGGTCGTGACCGTTGAAGACTGGGTAATGGCACAAGCGCGTCTTGCTGACCGCTTTGGCATCGAGCAGTTTGCCGCGGTCATGGGCGGCTCGCTTGGCGGCATGCAGGCGCTTAGCTGGTCCATCACCTGCCCGCAGCGCGTGCGCCATTGTGTGGTGATTGCCAGCACGCCGCGCTTGTCGGCGCAGAACATTGGGTTTAACGAGGTTGCCAGGCGTGCCATCATTACAGACCCGGACTACCACGGTGGTGACTACTACGCCCATGGGGTGGTGCCCAAACGCGGACTGTCGGTGGCGCGCATGATCGGACACATCACGTATCTGTCCGACGATGACATGGCTGAAAAGTTTGGCCGCACACAACGCGCACCTAACGCTGATGGTGACTGGCGTTACGGCTTTGATGTTGAATTCGAGGTGGAGTCGTACCTGAGATATCAGGGAGAGAAATTCTCGAAGTACTTCGATGCCAACACTTATTTGTTGATTACCCGCGCATTGGATTATTTTGATCCTGCCAGAACCACCGGGGGCGATCTGACCCGTGCGTTGGCGCAGGCCACGGCCAAATTTTTGCTGGTGTCCTTTAGCACGGACTGGCGGTTTCCCCCGGCACGCTCGCGCGAAATGGTCAAAGCGCTGCTAAACAACGCCGCACCTGTGACGTACGCCGAGATTGATGCCCCGCATGGCCATGATGCATTTTTGCTCGACGATGCACGCTATCACGCGGTGGTGCGTTCATATTTCAAGCGCATCGCGCACGAGGTGTCGCATGGTTAATGACACGCACATTCGGCGCGACTTTGAGCGCATTGGCAATTGGGTAGACAAAGGCAGCCGGGTGTTGGATCTTGGTTGCGGTGACGGCGACTTGCTGGACTACCTGCATGGTCACAAGCAAACCCAAGGTGTTGGCGTGGAGATCAATGACGAGCGCGTGATTGCCTGCGTCAAGCGTGGCGTTAACGTCATCCAACAGAACTTGGATGAAGGTCTGGCCATGTTTGGTGACCAGCAATTTGATACGGTGGTGCTGTCGCAGACGCTACAGGCGGTGCATCAAACCGAGCATGTGCTGCGCGAAATGGTGCGCGTGGGCCGAAGCGGTGTGGTGTCGTTTCCCAACTTTGGGTACTGGCCCCATGGCTGGTCGATTTTGCGTGGGCGTATGCCCGTGACAGGCCAGATGCCTTATGCTTGGTACAACACGCCGAACATCCACTTGTGCACGCTCAAGGACTTCGAGGACTTGTGCCAGCAGCTTGGTTTGCGAATTATTGAGCGTGTAACCTTTGGCCCGCACCGTCAGGTCAAGTGGCTGGCCAGTTGGCGAGCCACGCTGGCGCTTTATCGGTTTACCGCGGGCGAACCTTCGTCGCGGGGGCGTCGTTGAACATCGCCAGTGTGTATTTTGGGCGGCGCGTGGCGCCGCTGTTGGCACTGGGATTTGCCAGTGGCTTGCCTTTGGCATTGACCGGCGGCACCTTGCAAGCTTGGGCCACGGTTGAGAACGTCTCGTTGCAGGAAATTGGTTTTCTGACGCTGGTGGGTTCAGCCTACACACTGAAGTTTCTCTGGGCGCCGCTGGTGGACCGTTATGTGCCGCCGTTGTTGGGCAGGCGGCGCGGCTGGATGGCATTGACCCAAGTGTTGCTGGCCGCAGGGCTAATTCTCATGGGTTTGCTTTCCCCAGCCAATGCCCTGGGTCCCTTGGCCATGATCGCTGTGTTGGTGGCTTTTTTTTCGGCCACCCAAGACATCGCATTTGATGCCTATCGCACCGATGTGTTGCGGCCCTCAGAGCGTGGGGCTGGGGCTGCGTTGTCGGTGCTTGGCTACCGCCTGGCGATGCTGGTCTCTGGCGGGCTGGCTCTGATCATTGCCGACCAATGGCTGGGGTGGGGGCAAACGTACATGCTCATGGGCGGGCTCATGTTGCTGGCGGTGCTTGCCACACTCTGGGGACCAGAGCCTGAGCACCCCGCACAAGCCCCGGTGTCACTTGGCCAAGCCGTGGTCGAGCCTTTCCGAGAGTTTTTTGCCAGGCCGCAAGTTTGGACCTTGCTGCTGCTCATCGTGCTCTACAAACTCGGTGATGCGTTTGCTGGTGCCTTGTCGACCACGTTTTTGATACGCGGTGCTGGCTACTCACCGACTGAGGTGGGCACGGTCAATAAGCTGCTGGGCCTGACCGCTACGATTATCGGTGCCCTGGCCGGTGGTTCACTGATGGCCAAACTGGGTCTTTATCGCTCGCTCATGGCTTTCGGTGTGCTGCAGGCCATCTCGAACTTTGGCTATTGGCTCATCGCCGTGGGCCCGCAAAGCATTTGGTTGATGGCGTTTGGCGTGGGGCTGGAGAACCTTTGTGGCGGGATGGGCACAGCGGCCTTCGTGGCCTTGCTTATGGGGCTTTGTAACCACCAATTCTCGGCCACGCAGTTCGCATTGCTCTCGGCGCTCGCCGCGGTGGGCCGCACTTATCTGGCAGGGCCATTGACACCGCCCCTAGTGGAGTCGTTTGGCTGGCCTGCTTTCTTTGCCATGACCGTGCTGATTGCCTTGCCCGGTTTATGGCTGCTGTGGCGACAGCGTCAGTACATTGACCGCATTGATCGCCAAGTACAAGATCAAGCGGCAGCCTGAGGCACAAGCAGCACATCGCATGGCAAGCGCTCGAGCAAGGCTTCTGCCACGCTACCCATGGCCATTCTCATCACGCCGCTAGCGCCTTGAGTGCCCACGGCCACCAAGCGGATTGACTCTTGCTCAACCATAGCCGGTAAGCGATCGGTCACTTGGCCTTGTTCGACCAGCACCGAGAGACTTGCCGGTGCGCTCGAGAGCGACTCTTGCACAAAGGCATCGGCAAGCTGATGGCGTGCCTTGATTTCCTCTTGCACACTTGGCTGGTCCAGCTCGTAAATGCCAGCGACCTCGTCAAAGGCGTGATAGACCGTGATGGCGGCCTGGCTAAACAGTTCATGCGCGCTTGTCAGCGCGCGAGCCGCGCCTTTGGAGAAGTCGCTAGCCACCACGACCCGGTCATACGAGTGGTGAGCGCGTTGTCGCACAACGAGCAAGGGCACGTTGATGCGTCTGGCCAAGCGCTGTACGGTGTTGCCCAACACCACGCGCCCAAGCGTCTCGTCGCGCGCTGTGCCCGAAACAATCAGGCTGCAGTGGTGGTTTGCCGCCACTTGCTCAATCACCTCGAGTGTGTTGCCCGTCTCCACCAAAATCTCGATATCAAGGCTGTCATCGATGAGGTCATCGCGCAGCCGTGCACGGGCCTGTTGAACATGGTGCGCTTGCTGCGCCTGCCAGTCGGCACGCGCCAATCGCGTCAACCAGTGGGCATCCATGACGTGAAGCACGATGAGTTTGACCCCACTGGACTTGGCTAGCGAACTCGCTCGGTCAAGGGCGCGATCGCAACGTGCGCTCAGGTCGGTCATCAGTAAAACAGGGCCATTTAGTGTTGGCATGTGAAACCTCGTCTTAAAACATAACTTGTGTTGTCATGGCATGACATCAGAGTGCGACATCGTAGTCAATGGTCAATGGTGCGTGGTCAGAAAAACGTTGCGCTTTGTAAATATCGACCGCTTTTGCCTTGCTGGCAATACCTGGCGTAGCAATTTGATAGTCGATACGCCACCCGACATTCTTCGCCCAGGCTTGTCCGCGATTGCTCCACCAAGTGTAGTGATCTTCGCCGGGCTCAAGCTTGCGAAACACATCCACAAAGCCAATGTCATCAAAAACGTGCGTCATCCATTGGCGCTCCTCGGGCAAGAACCCGGAGTTCTTGCGATTGCCACGCCAGTTTTTAAGGTCAATTTCCTTGTGGGCGATGTTCCAGTCGCCGCAGATAATGAACTCATGGCCGGTTTCTTGGTGCACGCGCATCAAGTCTTTGAGCCATGCTTCAAAAAACGTCAGAAAGTGCATCTTTACCGCTTGGCGTTGTTCGCCGCTTGAGCCTGAGGGCAGGTAGGCGCTAATGACAGTCAACCCAGGCCAGCGTGCGCTTACCAGTCGTCCCTCTCGATCAAAATCCTCAAGACCGATGCCAACACTGACGTCTTCGGGCGATTGGCGCGCGTAAATGCCCACGCCGCTGTAGCCTTTTTTCTCGGCGTAATGAAAGTGCCCCTCAAAGCCAGGCGGCTCAAGCAACGCGGGTGCCAAGTCGGCTTGTTGCGCCTTGACCTCTTGCAGGCAGACCACATCGGGCCGTTGTTCCTCTAGCCACGGGCCAAGTCCTTTGCGAAATGCCGCACGCAATCCATTGACGTTTAGAGATGTCACGCGTAACAAGCCAGCCTCCAATGCGATAATTTGGGTTGTTTCAATTCTTGTGCCTGACTAGGGATTTGTTCATGACCGACCCATCTTCGACATCCGCGCGAACCAACCGAGAGTCATTCGTTGATTTTGCTTTGCAGGAGGGAGTGCTGCGATTTGGCGAGTTCATGACCAAGTCTGGCCGGCTAAGCCCGTACTTCTTTAATGCCGGGCTGTTTAACCACGGCGCCAGTGTTGCGCGCCTCGGTCAATTTTACGCACAAGCGCTGATGGATGCCCAAGTCTCGTTTGATATGTTGTTCGGGCCCGCCTACAAAGGGATATCACTTGCCACATCAGCGGCCATGGCGCTGGCTTGTGAGCCTGCCATGGCCGGGCGTCGGGTGCCGTTTGCCTTTAACCGCAAAGAGGCCAAGGATCACGGTGAGGGCGGTGTGATTGTGGGTGCGCCATTACAAGGCAAAGTGGTGATTATTGATGACGTGGTCACCGCTGGGCTGTCGGTCGATGAGTCGGTTGACATGATTCGCGCCGCTGGCGCACAGCCGGCAGCGGTATTGATTGCCCTGGACCGGATGGAACGCGCCGGCCAAGAGCCAAATCTTTCGCCTGAGTCGGCGGTTCAGGCCGTGGCATTGCGCCACGGCATACCGGTCATTGCCATCGCCACGCTTGATGACATTTTATCGGTCATGCGCGAACGCCCCGAGTTTGCCAGCCACGAGCCAGCTGTCATGGCGTATCGCAGTCGCTACGGCATCTAGCCACTAGCCATCAAGGCGCGACTTCAACAGTTCATTGACCTGTGCCGGGTTGGCTTTGCCCTTGGCCAGTTTCATGACCTGTCCGACCAGTGAGTTAAATGCTTTTTGCTTGCCGGCTTTGTATTCCTGAACGATGGCCTCGTGGTTGGCGATGACCTCATCGACCATGGCGCCGATGGCGCCGCTGTCGCTGATTTGTTTCAAACCTTTGGCCTCAATGACGGCATCAGCATCTTTCTCGGTTGATGACCACATGTGGGCAAACACATCGCGCGCGATTTTGTTGGAGACGGTGCCGTCAACAATGCGCAGCAACAGTTTGGCCAATTGATCTGGTGTCACCGGCGATTCGGCCAAGTGCAGCTCATCTCGGTTTAACGCTGCGGACACTTCGCCCATGAGCCAGTTGGCCGCGAGCTTGCCCTGATCGGCGGGCATCAGACGCGCCACGGACTCAAAGTATTGCGCCAGTTCCGGGTCTTGACACAACTGTGCGGCATCGGCTTGTGACAATCCCATATCAGCCACAAACCGATCACGCATTTGGCCTGGCAACTCTGGCATTTGCGCGCGGACCTCTTCGATCCAGGATTGGGCAATCACCAGCGGTGGCAAATCCGGGTCCGGGAAGTAGCGGTAGTCGTGGGCGTCTTCTTTGCTGCGCATGCTACGCGTCTCGTCTCGATCGGCGTCATACAGTCGGGTTTCTTGCACGACCGTACCACCGTCTTCGATCAGTTCGATTTGTCGTTGCACTTCGAACAGAATGGCGCGCTCCAGAAAACGAAACGAATTGACGTTTTTGGTCTCGGTACGGGTGCCAAAGGTGGTTTGGCCCTCGGGCCTGACCGACACGTTGGCATCGATACGAAACGAGCCTTCCTGCATGTTGCCATCACAAATACCCAGCCAAGTGACCAGCGCGTGAAGGGCCTTGGCGTAAGCCACCGCCTCGGACGCCGAGCGCATGTCGGGCTCCGACACAATCTCAAGCAGGGGGGTGCCGGCGCGGTTTAAGTCAATGCCCGAGCAAGGCTTGCCGTCTGGTCCCACAAAATTATCGTGCAAGGACTTGCCAGCGTCTTCTTCCAAATGCGCGCGCGTGAGTGCGAAGGTGCGCATCTCATCGCCGACTAAGCAGTGAATACTGCCGCCTGAGACCACCGGGATTTCGTATTGGCTGATCTGGTAGTTTTTAGGAAGGTCCGGGTAGAAATAGTTTTTACGCGCAAACACGGACCGTGGCGCGATTTCAGCGCCAATGGCCAGCCCAAAACGAATGGCGTGAGCTACTGCTTCACGGTTAAGCACAGGCAATGCACCAGGCAACGCCATGTCAACTTCATTGGCTTGCGTATTGGGCAAGGCACCATAGCGGGTGGGGCTGCTGGAGAAGATCTTGCTCTTGGTGTTGAGCTGAACGTGGGTCTCCAAGCCGATGACAACTTCCCATTTCATTGGCCAACCTCCGGACGACGTTCATGCCAATCGGTCACTTGCTGGTATTGATTGGCCACAGCCAGCAACCGGCCTTCGTCAAAATAGTTACCGATGAGCTGCAGCCCAACGGGCAAGTCCTGTCCCTGGTGTCCGGGAGCGAAACCGCATGGAATCGACAGCCCGGGCAGTCCGGCCAAGTTCACGCTCAGGGTGTAGATATCACCGAGCCACTCAGTCGTTGCATCGTTGCTCACGCTGCTGATCGCAGGCGCCACGGTCGGGCTGACAGGCCCCATGATGACGTCACACTGATCGGCAAAGGCCGCTTGGAACCCCTGTGCAATCAGACGGCGAACGCGCTGGGCTTGCAAATAGTACGCATCGTAGTAGCCATGCGAGAGCACATAGGTGCCAATCATGATGCGCTTGCGCACCTCGTCGCCAAAGCCCTCGGCACGCGAGCGCTCGGTCATGTCCTGCAAGTCACTGTACTGGCTGCTGCGGTGGCCGTAGCGCACACCGTCAAATCGAGCCAGGTTGCTTGAGGCTTCCGCCGGCGCGATCACGTAATAAGCCGGAATGGCGTAAGCCGTGTTGGGCAGGGAGATGTCAACGCAAGTCGCGCCAAGTGCTTCAAACTGTGCGATTGCTTCTTGCACGACCCGTCCGACGTTAGCGTCTAGCCCTTGGCCAAAATACTCGGCCGGGATGCCGATGCGTAGCCCAGCAAGTGGCTGCTCGCCGCTATATTGTTTGGTCAGCGTCTCGTAATTGCCCAAGATACGACCAGGCGCATTGGCTTGGCCATGGCAAGTTTGCACACTGGTGGCGTCACGCGGGTCGAATCCCGAGATGGCATCGAGCAACAGCGCCAGGTCATCGGCGTTGGTGGCCATGACCCCGGCCTGATCAAGGCTTGAAGCATAGGCAATCATGCCAAAACGCGAGGCCACCCCATAAGTTGGCTTGATGCCACAAATCCCACAAAGCGCAGCTGGCTGCCGGACCGAGCCGCCGGTGTCGGTGCCGGTGGCGCCGAGCACAAGGCGTGCAGCCACGGCCGCCGCAGAGCCGCCAGACGAGCCGCCTGGGACTACACGATGATCCCAAGGGTTTAGCACTGGGCCGCTGGCTGCGTGTTCGTTGCCCGAGCCCATGGCGAATTCATCGCAGCTGGCTTTACCCAGGCTCACTGTGCCGGCATCGTTAAGGCGTTTGACTACCGTGGCATCAAACGGGCTGACATAGTCAGCAAGCATACGGCTGCCGGCCGTTGTTCGCCAGCCTTCGGTCACAAAAATATCTTTGTGCGCCAGCGGCACGCCAGCCAGCTGGTGCGCATCACCTTTAGCGAGTTGCTGTTCGGCCTGAACGGCTTGTTCCTGGCTGCGCGCAGCATCAACGTCGACAAAAGCATTTAGTACCTGATGACGTTCGATGTCAGCCAGTAACGCCTTCGTGGCGTCAGTCACGGAGAACTGCCCAGCATCAAGCGCATCGCGATAGGCGCGGATCGATGAAAAGTTGTCTAGAAATCTGCTCATGGGCTACTCAATGACACGTGGCACGAGAAACACGCCTGACTCGCGTGCGGGGGCGTTTTTCATGAGTTCGTCGCGGCGCGCCTCATCGTTGGTTGGCAGCGCCTCATCGTCACGTAGCCGCAAGTCAATATCGGCGATAGCCGATAGTGGATGGGCCAGTGGCTCAACACCCGTTGTGTTTATGGATTGCAATTGCTCAATCAGGTGCATCACCTCATTGAGCTCGCTTTGCAGCGCGCCGGCCTCATCCGGGTTCAGATGCAGGCGCGCGAGCTGTGCGATTCGTGTCACGTCGCTTTCGGTCAATGCCATGGTGGAAAGTCCCTGAACGTCAAAGCTGGTTCAGAACCGAGCTATTTGAATGCATTAAACGCTCGATTATAAGTTATCATTTACTGCTAGCAGATAGCAGATCCGGGGCAAACTGTTTGCGCAGACGATTGCGGCCTCGTTCGCCTGATCCGTTGTGGTTCGATGTTTTGGCGCTGGTGCGCCTGACACGTTGTGAGCATGGTCAGCAGCGGTGACGCGAGTTGTCTCGTGTCTTGCAAACCCGGTTATCTTCACCCTCTTTTTAACGGCTACTTTTGCATGTTCGGATTCCTGCGCAGTTATTTCTCCAGCGATATGGCGATCGACCTCGGTACAGCCAATACGTTGATCTATGTTCGCGGCAAAGGCATTGTCCTTGATGAGCCATCAGTGGTGGCTATTCGCCATGAAAGCGGCGGGGGTGGCAAGCGCATCATTCAGGCCGTAGGCCATGAAGCCAAGCAAATGCTAGGTCGTGTGCCAGGCAACATCGAGGCGATTCGACCGATGAAAGACGGCGTGATTGCCGATTTCACCGTGACTGAGCAAATGCTCAAGCAATTTATCCGGATGGTGCACCCGCGCAATATTTTTG
The DNA here is from genome assembly GCA_965659885.1 of Burkholderiaceae bacterium. Taxonomy (GTDB): domain Bacteria; phylum Pseudomonadota; class Gammaproteobacteria; order Burkholderiales; family Burkholderiaceae_B; genus Algicoccus. Next base: position 86,852 of record CBFHXV010000002.1, read on the forward strand.
CGCCAAGCCCTCGCATTATTGTGTGTGTGCCTTGTGGTTCGACGCAGGTCGAGCGTCGTGCGATTCGTGAATCTGCGCTTGGCGCTGGTGCCAGTGATGTGTACCTCATCGAGGAACCCATGGCCGCGGCCATTGGTGCCGGACTCAACGTATCGGATGCCAGTGGTTCCATGGTGGTCGACATTGGCGGTGGCACCACAGAGGTGGCTGTGATCTCGCTTGGCGGCATGGTCTACAAAGGATCCGTTCGTGTGGGCGGCGACAAATTCGATGAAGCCATTGTCAATTACATCCGCCGCAACTACGGCATGCTGATTGGCGATCCCACGGCCGAATTGATCAAGAAAGAAATCGGTTCGGCGTTTCCGGGGTCCGAAGTCCGCGAGATCGAGGTCAAGGGACGCAACCTTGCCGAAGGGGTGCCGCGCAGTTTCACGGTATCTTCCAACGAAATCCTTGAGTCTCTCACGGACCCGCTGAATCAGATTGTGTCTGCTGTAAAAATCGCGCTCGAGAACACCCCGCCCGAACTTGGAGCCGACATCACCGATAAGGGGATTGCCTTAACAGGTGGTGGTGCCTTGCTTGCCGATCTTGATCGCTTGCTGCAGGAAGAGACTGGGCTGCCGGTGGTCGTGGCCGAGGATCCGCTGACTTGTGTGGTGCGCGGCTGCGGTGATGCGCTTGAGCATCTCGAGAAGCTCGGTGCCATCTTTATCGACGACTGACGGTAAAGGATGACGGACATGCCTGATGACCGTCTCCCACTGAACCTCGCGAGCCGACCCCAGCGTGCCGGCTCGTTTTTCATAAAAAATCCCGAGCCATGGCAAGCAATGTAGACCTGCAATTGTTTCGGCGCAGCGTGCCTGCCGAAGTCAAGCTCGTTCTCTTGAGCTTGTTGTGTGTCCTCATGCTTGCCATTGATGCGAACTCGGCTTTGCTCAACCCGCTGCGCCAGGGCTTGAACATTGTCTTATACCCATTTCAGCGGGTGGTGATGTTGCCGCGCGACGCGGTGACAGTCGTGCAGGACTACACAAACGCGGCGCGTATGCTGCAGCAAGAAAGTGATGAGTTGCGCCGCCAGCGTATTGAATTGTCTCAGGTGGTGACCAACGCCGCTCAGTTGCTGACCGAAAACGAGCAGTTGCGTCGCCTGCTCAGTGTTACTGAGAAGCGCCAGGGTCACCCAACCGTTGTGGTTGAGGTGCTGTATGAGCCAGTCAACCCCTATCAGCGACGCTTGGTGTTCAACAAAGGCAGCGATCATGGGATTGCGCCTGGCATGCCCGTCATTGATGAAGGTGGTGTCGTCGGGCAAATTATTCGAGTCACGCCTTATACGGCTCAAGCTGCTTTACTCACTGATGAGCAATTGGCCATCCCGGTTCAGTTGCTACGCAATGGGTTACGCCTGATTGCTTTTGGTTCGACAGTGCCGGGCAAAGTGGAAGTCCGTTACTTTGCCTCGGATGCCGACATTAAAGTCGGCGATGTGTTGGTCACCAGTGGCGTGGGCGGCGGATTTCCGTCTGGCCTTTCGGTGGCCACCGTGCAAAGTGTTGAGCGTGATGCCGCGTCGGGCTTTGCCCGCGCGTTGGCCGAGCCCACATCCTACCCCGAGCGCTACCGCCATTTTCTGGTGCTGAAGGTGCCGCCGACACAGCCCGTGACCAACGATGCTGTCACGACGACACCTGCTCAGGAGGTTGGGCAATGAGTCGTGACAAGTTCGATGTGCAAAGCGGCTTGCTGCGCACGGTCGGCATGGGAGCTGACAGCCGGGATGTACGCACAGATGCCTGGGTGGTCTGGGGGTCGATATTCTTAGCGTTTTTGCTGAGTCTTTTGCCATGGCGTTCGAGCCCTTGGTCGCCAGATCTGCTGATTTTGGTGCTGGCTTTCTGGGTGGTGCACGAAGGCGGGCGAGTCGGCTTGGTCACGGGCTTTTTGCTTGGGCTCTTTATGGATGTGCACGACGCTGGTCCTCTGGGTCAGCACGCGTTAACCTACGTGCTAGTTTGCTACGGCGCAGTGGTGTTGCGGCGTCGATTGCTTCGATTCAATCTCTGGCGTCAGGCCTTGCATATGTTGCCTGTGTTTGTGCTGGCCAAGGCCGTGAGTCTGGCGCTCACGAGTATGCTGATGGGCACCTGGCCTGGGTGGCTGTGGATGATGGGTGTGTCTTTAGCCGGGGTGCTATGGGTGCCCGTGGGATGGATTTTGTTGCTGCCGGGCAATCGTTTAGCTGCCATGAACTCACAAACCGATTGACCGGCGCGGTGCCGCAGCCGTAGCCGTGATAGTTTTTAAGGTCGTCCAAGTTAGACATGTTTGATTTCAAGAGCGCTTCGCAACGTGAACGCAGCCGCTTTGGCTTAAGGGCCTGGGTAGCTGCGCTTGTGGTGTTGCTGGCGTTTGGGCTTTTGGGTTGGCGTCTGTGGGTGTTACAGGTTCAGGAGCACTCTGGCCTGTTGCAGCGTGCCGATAGCAACCGAACAGCGGTCGTGCCGATGGCACCGCGTCGTGGCGAGATCGTGGATCGCCATGGTGAGGTCTTGGCGCGTAATTATTTGAGCTACACACTGGAAGTCGTGCCTGCCCAAGTTGATTCCATGGAGGGTTTGCTGGCGGATCTGGAGCAGGTCGTGAGTTTGTCGGATCGACAAAAGCGGCAGTTCGAGCGTCGTTTGCGCGAGTCGGGCCCGTTTGCTGAGGTGCTTTTGCGCAATGACTTGTCAGACACGGAAGCGGCTTATTTTGCCGCGCAGGCGTTCCGTTTCCCTGGCGTGCAATTGCAGGCGCGCTGGGTCAGGCAATACCCGCAAGGCGAGAGTGCGGCTCATGTGGTGGGCTATGTGGGACGCATATCGGAGCGCGATGAGCGCTTGCTAGAGCGGCGCGACGAGCTTGGCAACTATCGCGGCACCGACATCATTGGCAAGAAGGGCGTAGAGAAATCCTGGGAATCCACCTTGCACGGACAAACCGGCATTGAGTCGCTGGAAGTGACTGCCCGGGGGCGGCCTGTGCGATCGATGCACCGGGTCGAACCGGTGCCAGGTGGTGATTTGGTGTTGTCACTCGATATGCGTTTGCAACGCGTGGCCGAGCAGGCATTCGAGGGGCAGCGAGGTGCGCTTGTGGCCATTGACCCGCGCAACGGCGAGATACTGGCGTTTGTGTCGCGCCCCTCATTTGATCCTAATTTGTTTGTCGACGGCATTGACCATCAAAGCTGGCGTGAGTTGAATGAGGATGAAGACAACCCGCTCATCACCCGGCCTGTGTACGGCACATACCCTATCGGATCAACGTATAAACCTTTTGTTGCCTTGGCGGCCATGGCCATGGGCAAACGGGATCGTGATGAAACCATTTATGACCCCGGGTTCTATGAAATGGGAAAGACCCGCTTTAGAAATGCCGGATCGGTACCGTATGGCCGCGTTGATGTGCACAAGTCGCTGGTGGTGTCTTCCGATGTCTATTACTACTCCCTAGCCGAAGAAATCACCATTGATGCCTTGCATGACTTCATGAAGCCCTTTGGCTTTGGTCAGGCAACGGGCATTGATCTGGTGGGTGAGCGCAAAGGCATTTTGCCCTCAAGAGACTGGAAAAAATCGGCCTTTCGCGACCCCGAGCAACAACGCTGGTACCCCGGCGAGACTGTTTCGGTGCTCATTGGGCAGGGTTACAACTCGTTTTCTTTGATGCAGTTAGCGCAAGCCACGGCGGTGCTGGCCAATGGTGGAACCTATTACAAGCCACGGTTGGTCAAGGCCATCCGGCCAAGTGGCGCAAACAGTATGCAACCGGTTGATGCTGAAGTCATGCATGAGATCGCGCTTGACCCACAAGAGGTGGCAACCGTCCGTGACGCTTTGGTGGAAGTGACTAAAAAGGGTACGGCTCGCCGGGCATTTGCCGGGACACCTTATGATGCGGCTGGCAAGACCGGCACGATTCAGTTGTTTGACTTGAAAGGCAGCAAGTACAAAGCTGAAGAGGTCGATGAGCGCTTGCGTGATCACTCAGCCTTTATGGGGTATGCCCCCGCACAAAACCCCACGATTGCTTTGGCCGTGTTGGTCGAGAACGCGGGCTGGGGAAGTGAAGTGGCTGCGCCCATCGCGCGCAAAGTCTTCGATGCGTGGCTTTTGCCGGCGGTTGATGCTGATAAGTCAACTGCGCTGACTCGCACGGCGCAGAACCAGTCGGGGCAAACCCCGGGACAGACCCCTGAGCGGTCCACTCCATGATCAGTATTTTTAATTGGCTGTTGCGCGTCTTGCGTGCCATCGATTGGCCGTTGTTGCTAATTGTGGCTTGCTTGTCCGCGACAGGCTTGATGGTCATGCACTCAGCTGTGGGCGGCACCGACTGGCGCTATGCCGATCAGAGTCGTTATTTTGTTGTGGCGTTGGTTGCCATGTGGGTGGTGGCGTTAGTGCCCCCAGTATGGTTGTCGCGCATGGCGCCATTTGCCTATGGTGTTGCCTTGCTGCTGCTGGTGGCGGTGATGTTTGTGGGTGATACCAGTAAAGGCGCTACACGCTGGCTCGACCTTGGGTTTGTGCGACTGCAGCCCTCGGAGATCATGAAAATTGCTCTGCCATTGCTGCTGGCGTGGTACTTCCAGCAGCGTGAAACCAAGCGCAACCCTCTGGATTACGTGATCGCGATGGTGCTGGTGGCCGTGCCATTTGCATTGATTGTGCAGCAACCGGATCTCGGTACGGCTTTGTTGGTGGCAGCGGCCGGATTTTTTGTGATGTACTTCGCTGGCCTGTCCTTCAAACTGCTAGTGCCCGTGGCGCTCGCAGGCGTCGTTGGTCTGGGCCTGGTGCTGGCTTACGAAGACACCCTGTGTGCCCCGCAAACCGACTGGGTGGTGTTGCAGGACTATCAGAAGGGGCGGGTGTGTACTTTGTTAGACCCCACGAAAGACCCCTTGGGCAGAGGATTTCACACCATTCAATCAACCATCGCAGTGGGTTCGGGTGGTTTGTATGGGCGAGGGTTTATGCAAGGCACGCAGGCCCAGCTTGATTTCATCCCTGAGCGCACCACCGATTTCGTGTTTGCCGTGTTTGCTGAGGAGTTCGGCCTTTACGGTTCAATCTCGCTACTGTTTCTATTTCTGTTGCTCATTGCGCGTGGCCTGGTGATCGCTGCGCGTGCGGACACGACCTTTGGGCGGCTCGCGGCAGGCAGCCTGACGTTGGTTTTATTTGTCTATGTGTTCGTCAATATTGGCATGGTGATCGGCATTTTGCCGATTGTGGGGGTGCCCTTGCCATTCTTTAGCTACGGCGGCACGGCGTTGTTGACGCTGGCCGTGGCGCTTGGCGTGCTGATGAGCATCAGCAGTCAATCATCGGCTGTGCCACCTAACAATGCTCGAATGGGTTTAGGCAGTCCGTAAGCATCAAGCTCGTTGATGTCGACCCACTGAAGCTGTGGGAATTTGATCGTTGGTGCCGGCGTTGCCGGGCAGTCGAGTCGCCAGGGCGTGATTCGCAGCTGCAAGTGTGTCAGTTCATGTGCAAACGCCGCCATGGCCAGAGGCTCGCCTAGGTTAAGTCGGTGTGCAATCGTGAGATCTGTGGGCAGGCACCAAAGACCACCCCAGATGCCTGTGCTGGGTCTTTTTTCTAGCAACACCTGCTGGCTGCAGGTTAGCCACAACAAATCCACATCGCGATTGGCTTTAATGCGAGCTTTACGGGCCTTGACGGGATACTCCTCAGGATTGCCCGCGGCAAAAGCCATGCATGTGTTCGCAACCGGACAAACCTGACATTTGGGTTGACGGCGCAGGCAAACGGTCGCACCAAGATCCATCATGCCTTGGGTGTAGCGGGCCATGGCATCCGGTTGACGCTTCATAAGTGAGGCGCTTGGCAATTGATCTTGTGCCAGAGCCCACAGTGTGGTCGTGGTTGAAGCTTTGCTAATGTCGGCGTCAATGACAAAGTGTCGGGTTAAAACCCGTTTGACGTTGCCATCCAAAATGGCCGCCCGTTCGCCATAGCAAAACGCTGCAATGGCAGCAGCTGTTGAAGGGCCAATGCCAGGCAGGGTTTGCAGGCTTGCGGCATCGGTCGGGAACCGTCCTCGCCAGTGGTTGGCGACCGCTTTCGCGCAGGCGTGCAGGTTTCGGGCGCGGGCGTAGTACCCCAGGCCAGCCCAAAGGCTTAACACCTCATCGGTGCTGGCGTTGGCCAATTCACTAACGTTTGGGAACCGTTGCAGGAATCGGTGGTAGTAATCCACGACCGTGGCCACTTGCGTTTGCTGCAACATGATCTCGGATAGCCAGACACGGTAGGGGTCATTTGTGTGTTGCCACGGCAGCTCGTTGCGGCCGTGCTCGCGTTGCCAACTGATAACGCACGAGGCAAATGAGGGCCTGGCCATATTAGTATCGGGTGTGTCGGGTCACGGACCAACGAGCAGAGAACGCGCCCAGCACCACGGCGGCGGCCACGTACAACGCCAGCGAAACCCCGTCAGGCATTTCAAGCGCAAACAGGGCATCGTATGTGCGTGACAGCCCGACCAACGCCTCGTTGATCGGCATCAGCGCCAGGCTCGCTAATGCAATGGCAATCAGGCTGGCCACGGCACAAGTCAGCCCGCCCTGATAAAGAAACGGGCGGCGCACAAAGGCTTCAGTGGCGCCCACCAATCGCGCCACGGCAATTTCTTCGCGCAGTGACAATGCCTGCATGCGCACGGTGTTAAACACGGCGGCCAGCACCACCAGCGCGATGATCAGTGTCACAAGTGCCAGACCGATCTTGCCAATGCGCAGCAGCGCTTCGACGCGTTGCACCCAGATGCTGTCGAGTTCAACGTATTGCACGCCATCGATCTCGCGCCATTGATCCGCCAGTCTTTTGGCGTTGGCTGTCATGGCGTCATCAGCGGTCAGCGTGACACTGATGGCGTGCGGCAGCGGGTTGTTTGGCAGCACCTCAAGCGCTTGGCGCCACACGTCATTGTTTTGCAGCTGCTCAAATGCCTCGGTTTTTGAGATCAGTAAAACCTCAGTCACGCTCGGGTTATTGGCCTGGCGAATTTGGTCTGCTGTGCGTTCGGCTTGCTCGAGACTCGCTGTCGGTTGCATAAAAACCGTCAGGCTCGGGTTGGCTGACACATGTTGGGTAACGGGCTGCACCGAAATGAGGATGGCCGCACCAAGTAGGGGCAGCATCAAGGCCAGTGCGATGACGACAACATTGGCTAAAAATGAAAACGGTTGGCCGATTAGGCGTCGCCATGTGACGGCAAGCGCATAGCGCTGGTGTTCAAGCCATTGCTTCATGATGCTTTGGGCACCGGGAAATCGCGGAACCGACCGGGCTCGACCACAAACACTCGTTGGGCATATTGCGCCATGATGTCCTCGTCATGAGTGGCCACGAGCGTGGTCACACCAACCTGATTAAAGTCTCGCAACACCGACATGACGCGGTGTGCAGTGTCTCGATCCAGGTTGGCCGTGGGCTCATCGGCAATGAGCAGAGCCGGGCGGTTGACAATGGCTCGGGCAATGGCCAAGCGCTGTTGCTCCCCGCCTGATAGTGCCACCGGATTGGATTGCTCTTTGCCAGCTAGGCCTACCTTCTGTAAAGCCGCACGGGCTCTGGATTTGGCTAGCCCTGCCGGATGACCGGCCACAGCCAGCGGTAACATCACATTGTCTATGGCGCTGCGGTCATACAGCAGGTGCGCGTCCTGCAAAACAACGCCGACGGCGCGCCTTAAATAAGGCCTGGCTCTGTTAGTGATTTGATCGAGTCGCTGACCATTGACATGGATGTGGCCGCGCGAAGCTGGCTCGAGTCCCGCAATAAGTTTTAACAATGTGGACTTGCCCGCACCAGAAGGCCCTGCAATAAACACAAATTCGCCTGCGGTGACTTGAAACGACACATCATCAAGGATGTGCGTTCGCGGCCCGTACGATTTAAAGACGTGTTGAAACTCGATCATAGTGTGACTAATTGACAGATAGGTAAGTGTAAACCGACAGGCTGGCGCGAATTTTGCTTTAACGGGTTATCCCCCATTCGGTTATTGGTGGGGTAACGCTACCATCCATGACTCAGGATATATTGATCCTACGATTTAGTGACAGTCGAAACTAACCCTCTACTTTGGAGAGTGATATGAAGACAATCAAATGGGCTGCCGTTGGGGCCGCCATGTTTGCTACTGCCACCGTGGCCACCGCGGGCCAGACCTTTGACGCCGTCAAAGAAAAAGGATTTGTGCAATGCGGTGTTTCAACTGGATTGGCTGGATTCTCAAACCCAGACAGCCAGGGTAACTGGACCGGTCTTGACGTTGACATGTGTCGTGCCGTGGCTGCGGCCATGTTTGGTGACGCCTCTGCCTTCAAGGTCACGCCCCTGACACCAGTGCAGCGCTTTACCGCTTTGCAATCTGGCGAAATTGACGTGCTCACCCGTAACACCACCCAGACACTGACCCGTGACACTACGCTTGGGCTGACTGGCGCTGGCGTTAACTTCTATGACGGCCAAGGCATCATGGTCAAAAAAGACCTCGGTGTCACGAGCGCAAAACAGCTTGATGGCGCGGCAATTTGTGTTCAGCCCGGCACCACCACCGAACTGAACCTCGCTGACTACTTCCGTAGCCAGAACATGGAGTTTCAGCCTGTCGTGGTTGAAAAGCTCGATGAGACCGTGCGTGCGTTTACCGCAGGCCGCTGTGATGCGTTCACCACTGACAAGTCTCAGCTGGCTTCGGTTCGCACCACGTTGCCCAACCCTGACGCCTACGTGATCCTGCCTGAAACCCTGTCCAAGGAGCCTCTCGGGCCCATGGTGCGCCAAGGCGATCAAGAGTGGTTCAACCTGGTCCGTTGGTCGCTGTTTGCCATGATTGAAGCTGAAGAATATGGCATCACCTCACAAAACGTGGACGACATGCTCAAGAGCACGGACCCCAATGTCCAGCGTATTCTGGGTGTCACGCCCGGCATGGGCAAAAACCTGGGTGTTGGTGACCAGTGGGCCTACAACATCGTCAAGCAAATCGGCAACTACGGCGAGAGCTTTGAGCGTAACGTCGGCAAAGACAGCCCCATGGGCCTGGATCGCGGCCTGAACGCGACATGGCGTGACGGTGGTCTGATGTACGGCTGGCCAATCCGCTAAGCTAATTATCCCTGAGCCTAGTGCCGCGCAAGTCACACTAGGCTCAGGGCGGGCGCGCTATGGCGTGCGCCTCATACGTGCGTGTCTGTTGTGCATCAAATCTTATGAGTCAATCTACTGATCCGCTGCCAGCAAAAACGGCGAGCAAACCGAAGAGCGCCTGGAATGATCCCAAGGTGAGGGGGATTTTCTACCAGATTCTGGTGGTGGTTCTGGTGGCTTTAGGCGTGTGGTACTTGGTGTCAAACACGCTACAAAATTTGTCCGTGCGCAATATCGCGACCGGATTCGACTTTCTGGCCCGTGAGGCCGGATTTGCTATCGGCGAAGCGCCGATAAGCTATACCCCAGAGGATACTTACTCACGTGCGTTGACCGTGGGGTTGTTAAACACCCTGCGAGCAGCGGTCATTGGGATCGTGCTCGCCACGATTCTGGGCACCATCATTGGCATTGCACGCCTGTCAAGCAATTGGCTGGTTGCCAAGATCGCCAGCGTCTACGTTGAAGTGATGCGCAACGTACCTTTGTTGCTGCAGCTGTTCTTTTGGTATGCGATTATTTCCGAGAGTTTTCCCGGGCCAAGACAGGCACTGAACCCCATGCCTGGGGTGTTTCTGTCGAACCGGGGGCTGAAGTTTCCCTCGCTCGAAGGCGATGGCCTGACCTGGTTGGCAGCTGGTTTCTTTTTTGCAATTGTGGCTGTTTTGGTGCTGGCCAATTGGTCGCGCCGACGCCAAGAACGCACCGGACAAGTGTTTCCGATCTGGCGCGCCTCCATTGCGCTACTGCTGGCCTGTCCGCTGCTGGCCTGGTGGCTCAGTGGCGCTGAGCTTGCACTGAACATGCCAGAGCTCAAAGGCTTTAATTTCCGGGGTGGCCTGACACTGACACCGGAGTTTGCAGCTTTGCTGCTTGGTCTGGTGATCTACACCGCGGCCTTTATCGCTGAGGTGGTGCGTTCGGGTATACAGGCGGTCAGCCATGGCCAATGGGAGGCAGCCGAGTCGCTGGGCTTGCGCCGCACCATGGCCTTGCGTCTCATCGTCCTGCCGCAAGCCTTGCGAGTGATCATCCCACCGATGACAAGCCAGTACCTGAATCTCACCAAGAACAGCTCGCTGGCTGTCGCGATTGGCTACCCGGATATTGTGTCGGTGGTCAACACCACCTTAAACCAGACAGGCCAGGCCATTGAGGGCATCATGATCATCATGGCGGCCTACCTGACGGTCAGTCTTTCGATTTCGTTGTTCATGAATTGGTATAACGCGCGCATTGCGCTTGTGGAGCGCTGATCATGAACCATCCCGCCCCCAACATAGCTGCTGCACAGACAACGGCTCCACAGACAAGCGCGCCACGCGAGGCGCCGGTTATGCGCGTCGGTGCCGTGGGTTGGATGAGAGACAACCTGTTCTCCTCACCCTTTAACACCCTGATGACGTTTTTGTCGGGCTGGCTGTTGGTGTTAGCCGTGCCAGCTTTGTTTGAGTGGGCGTTTTTTGAGGCGAAGATGAGCGCCTCAAAAGGCAGTGAATGTCACGATGTGGCTGGCGCCTGTTGGGCCTTCATCGCAGAAAAACACCGCCTGATTCTGTTTGGCACCTACCCGTTTGATGAGCAGTGGCGCCCCTTGTTGTCCATGGTGCTGCTCGTGGGCCTGCTTGTGGCAAGTGCCTGGCGCCGGATGTGGAATATCTGGCTAATACCGCTTTGGGTGGTGGGCCTGAGCGCTGTGGCGATTTTGATGTGGGGCGGCATTCTCGGGCTGACCTATGTTGAGAACACATTGTGGGGCGGGTTGCCGCTGACGCTCATTCTCGCCACATTTGGAATCGCGCTAGCGTTCCCCTTTGGTGTGGTGCTGGCACTGGGGCGGCGCTCAAAGCTGCCAGCGATCAAGTCGATCTGTGTGATTTATATCGAATTGATCCGTGGTGTGCCACTGATCAGCCTGTTGTTTATGTCTTCGGTGATGCTGCCGCTGTTTTTGCCTGAAGGTCTCACAATCGACAAGCTGTTGCGTGCACTGATTGCGATCATCATGTTTGCCGCGGCCTATGTGGCCGAGACCGTTCGCGGCGGTTTGCAGGCCATCCCCAAGGGGCAGTATGAAGGGGCGGACTCACTGGGTTTGACCTACTGGCAGCAGACTCGGCTGATCATCCTGCCACAGGCATTAAAGATCGTCATTCCACCCTTGGTGAGCGTGTTCATTGCGATGTTCAAAGACACCTCACTGGTGGTCATTATCGGGATTTTTGATTTAACGCTGGCAGCTAAAGCCGCGCTGACTGACCCGGCTTGGCAGGGTTTCAGCATTGAAGCCTACGTGTTTATTTCTGCGATTTATTTTGTGTTTTGTTACTCGATGTCCAAGTACAGCCAGTCACTTGAGCGACAGCTGGCAACCGGACACAGACGCTAGTGTCGTCACCTGGAGAATAGGGGATGGATCAAGACCTGATTCAAATGCTTAATGTCAACAAGTGGTACGGCAAGTTTCATGTCCTGCGTGACATCAACTTGTCGGTGGCCGCCGGCGAGCGAATCGTGATTTGTGGGCCTTCAGGGTCTGGCAAATCGACCTTGATTCGTTGCCTGAACCGCCTCGAAGAGCACCAGCAGGGCCAGATCATTATTGATGGCACGGAGTTGACCAGTGATGTCAAGGACGTCGAGACGATTCGCCGCGAAGTGGGTATGGTGTTTCAGCACTTCAACCTGTTTCCGCACCTGACGGTCCTAGAAAACCTGACGCTTGGGCCGATTTGGGTTCTGAAGATGCCCAAGGCGCAAGCGCAGGCCGAAGCCATGAAATACCTTGAGCGTGTGCGTATCCCCGAGCAAGCCAACAAATATCCGGGGCAATTGTCCGGTGGCCAGCAGCAGCGCGTGGCCATCGCTCGCTCGCTTTGCATGAACCCCAAGATCATGCTGTTTGATGAGCCAACATCGGCCCTCGATCCGGAAATGGTCAAAGAAGTGCTCGATGTGATGGTGGAGCTCGCCGAACAAAGTGGCATGACCATGTTGTGTGTCACGCACGAGATGGGTTTTGCGCGCAAAGTGGCCAATCGGGTGATTTTTATGGATCAGGGTGAAATCATCGAGCAAAATAACCCTGAGGCATTTTTTGGCAACCCCCAGTCAGAGCGCACCAAGCTGTTTTTGGGGCAGATTCTGCACTAGGCGGCGCACGCCAAAGGCCACAGCACTGCAGTAGAATGAGGTTTTACGCCACTATTTTGGTGACCGATCAATCGGTTACCTCAGGAACGTTCAACGCCATGGCTGAGCATTACGAATCCGATATCACGCAGTTTTTGAAGAACTACAAAAAAGAGCACCCCGACGTTGAGCAGCGTCAACGCGAGGGACGCTCTCGTCTTTGGGAGCGCCCTCAAGACCCCGAACTGTCTGAGGCTTTCAAGCAGTCCAAAGTGCCACAGCGTCCCTACGTTTACCAAAACGACTAACGGATGCAGCAAGCTGGCTCCGATGAGGGTGCATTTGATGCGCTTGTGACCCCTGATGTGGACTCAACCCCCGATGTGGTTGATGCCGTGGCAATTGCGCGGCTATACGGTGAGCCTCTATTTAACCTGCCGCAAGACCTGTATATCCCACCAGATGCGCTCGAAGTATTTCTTGAGACCTTTGAGGGGCCGCTCGACCTGTTGCTCTACCTGATTCGCAAACAAAACTTCAATGTGCTTGACATTCCCATGGCTGAAGTCACGGGGCAGTACCTCTCGTATGTTGAGCAAATCCGGGCCACGAATCTTGAGCTTGCCGCCGAATACTTGCTCATGGCGGCCATGCTCATTGAAATCAAGGCGCGCATGCTGCTGCCGGTCAAGCCAAGAGACGATGGTGAGGAGCCTGAAGACCCGCGTGCTGAACTGGTGCGCCGGTTACTTGAATATGAGCAAATGAAGCTCGCCTCACAAAAGCTTGACGAATTGCCTCGGATTGGGCGTGACTTTTATCAGGCACATGCGGTAGCGGATTTTGAGGTTGAACAGGTCTTACCCACCGTGCAACTCTCGGATTTACAAGCCGCCTGGCGCGACATTATTCGTCGCGCAAAGTTAAACGCCCATCATCACATCACGCGTGAACAGTTGTCGGTGCGCGAGCACATGACGCACATTTTGCGTCACCTCTCGGATGTTCGGTTTGTGGAGTTCGGTGACCTGTTTATGAGCCGCATCGAGCAAGGGGCGCCGGTCGCTGTGGTGGTGGTTCATTTTCTGGCATTGCTTGAGCTTGCACGCGAGTCTTTGCTCGACATCACGCAGGCGGCACCCTACGCCCCGATTTATGTACGGTTGTCCTACTCCACCGTCTAGTTGTCACCGCAAGGAAAGCATGAAGTGAAAGTCGTCCATAGCATCGAAGCTCTACGCGATCAGCTGCGCGGACAAAACCGGGTGGCGTTTGTGCCGACCATGGGTAATTTGCATGAGGGGCACTTGGCGCTTATGCGCACGGCTCGCCAGCACGGTGACCCGGTGGTGGCAAGTATTTTTGTCAATCGGCTGCAGTTCGGTCCCAATGAGGATTTTGACAAGTATCCGCGTACGCTAGATAACGACATTGCCAAGCTTGAGGCCGCTCGCGATGTCTATGTGTTGTTCGCACCCGATGAGCGCGAGCTCTACCCCGAGCCACAAACTTTTCGGGTCCAACCGCCTGCAGACCTTGGCGATATTCTGGAAGGTGAGTGCCGTCCGGGTTTTTTTCAAGGGGTGAGCACCGTGGTGCTCAAGCTATTTTCCTGTGTGCAGCCCAAGGTAGCCGTGTTTGGCAAAAAAGACTATCAGCAACTGATGGTGGTGCGCGCCATGTGCCGCCAATTTCAGCTGCCAGTTGACATCCTGGCCCATGAGACGGTTCGTGCTGAAGATGGTTTGGCGCTATCGTCACGCAATGTCTATCTGTCTGAAAGCGATCGTGCCAAGGCGCCAGCGTTGTATGCCCAACTGCAGCAGATTCGCCAGGCTATCGAGCAGGGTGCGCATGATGTCAACGATCTTGAGCAGCAGGCAGTTGCGACTTTGTCGGCTGCCGGCTGGCAGGTTGATTACGTTGCCATTCGACGCCAACGGGATTTATTGCCGCCAAGTATCTCAGAGGTGGCTGATGGTGAGCCGCTCGTGGCGCTCGCAGCAGCAAAGCTCGGCGCCACTCGATTGATCGACAACCTAGAAATTCAGCCTGGCTGATTTGTCAATACCTCCCTAGGGAAACCCCGACTGTCAGATTTGACAGCTTACGCCTGTCAAACGGTTCTGCGAGACTGCCATCCTTTTTGCAGGCAGGAGATGGTCGACATGAAAAAGAAAGAAAGCGCCCGAGGTGCTGGCTTTTATGCGCTTACGCTTAGAGAGCGTCAATTGCTCTACCCTTTGACCGAAGGCAAAGCCAACCGGCTAATTGCCGAGGAGATGGGTCTGTCAAGGCGCACCGTTGAGTCTCACCGGGCCAGTATTTTTCACAAGATGGGTGTGAATAATGCGGTGCAACTGATGCATGCCCTCTACAGCAACCCACGGCTATACGAGCGCATGACCGCTGGCGAACCCCGCCAGCCAGCCAAGAAAACCGCTAGTCGCACGTCGGCGACGCCACCGCGTCGAGCTCGCTGATCGGATCGAGATCAGGCTGCCGGTTCAGGGTGTAGGTCAGGTTAGGCGTTTGCCCGTCCATAGACTGCAGTCGCAAGACATCACCCGCCGTCATGCGTAGCTGGGCACGTACGTTTTCGTTGCCGTCAAGCAAGATGATGGTGGGGGGGCGAGTCATCAACGCCCGCCAACACCCCTGCGCCGTCTCAGCCTGTCCGCTGGGTTGCTGATCTTGCAGGTAAGACACCCGGGCGCGCCATCGGCCGTTCGGTGCCAGCGTCAAGGTGACTTGCTGAGCGGTGCATTGCATGTCTTGATGAAAGCAGGGCAGTGTGCCAAAGAACGTCTCTGGGTCTGAGAGCAGGGTGTTCTGCGCGGTTCGCTTGTTTTGTTCGGTGTCCTGACGCATGCGCGCCTGGCCAGCCGCTGTGAGTTCATCGGTGACTTGCACGGTCGTTGTGTCTTTGTCTGTCTGACCTTGCCCGCCTTGGAACTTGATCTGAATCTGTGACGGGGCTTGTACCGTGCCTCGCCCAATGCCACCCTCGGCCGTCTGAATGGCGTCGCGCGTGGTGCTTGCCGGGGCGGGGTTGTAGTAGCCCGGCTCCTGCGTTTGGCCGCAGCCAGCTAAAGCCATGGCAGCCACACCCAAGCACAATGACAAAGACCAGCTAGGCAGTGAAGTTAAAGAGGAAATCGGATGGCGCATGGGTATGTACATCACTGAGTTTGACACTTGAATTCTACGCACATTATGAGACCTGAGCGACTAAAACTGGTACTACAACGAGTGGTCGCTCTGACGGAGGCCATGTAATGGCTGCAATGGCTTGGCCGGCGCTGGTATCCCTGTGCGCATCATTTTTATTAACCGTAACGCTTCAGAGGCTGGCCAGACGAGTCGCCACGCGTCTGTACAGGTCAGCTGTGCTGGTGTACGGGGGCGTTGATCAGTTGCCCATCCAAAGGGGCGCCATCGCATGGTTTGTGCTCTGGTTCTCTCCTGTAGCTGCCTGGTTGATTTACAGGCTGATTATTGGCGATGCGCCAGCAGCTGGGTGGCTGCTGTTGACGGTTTTGTTGGGGTTGCTGGCCTTGATCGATGCCCGAACCGGGCTGTTACCCAATGAACTGACGCTGCCCTTGTTGCTGTCTGGGCTGGGCTGGCAGTCTTGGCTGGCCGGCTCATTATTGCCGCCAGCCCATTGCTGCTGGGGTGTGGTGTTTGGTTGGTTGTTCCCATCCTTTCTCAATGCGGGCTTGCAGCGCTGGCGTGGCGTGAGCGCGATCGGACAGGGCGACTCGCGTTTACTGGCAGGCATGGGTGGCTGGCTTGGGGTGCAGTGGCTGCCAGCGCTATGGTTAATGGCCAGTCTGGCCATGTTGTTCAGTCTGACGATTCAATGGTTGTTGACCCGGCGGTGGCAGTCGTCTGTGGCGATGGGTCCTTTTCTGGCGGCTGCTGGCGCTGTTGCGATGATCAGTCACATGCTAGAAGCTGGATTGCAGTGGCATGCGTTCAATCCCTCATCGCTGCACACGTATTACCATTGGGCGTGTGAACATTGACCGCAAAAGCATCATGCTCAAAATAGGACTGACCGGTGGCATTGGCTCCGGTAAAAGTGCGGTGGCAGACCAGCTGGCCAGGCTAGGTGCCAGCGTGATTGACACCGATGCGATCTCGCACGAACTGACCGCACCGGGTGGCGCGGCTATCGACGCGATCCGCAAGGCTTTTGGTGATGGTGCTGTCGCCGCTAATGGTGCCTTGGACCGCGACTATATGCGCGCGGTGGTGTTTGACGAACCCACTGAGCGCAAACGCCTTGAAGCTATCCTGCATCCGTTGATTGCCCAGGAGGTTGAGCAATTGGCCCGTCAGGCCACTGGTGAATATGTCGTATTTGTGGTGCCGCTGCTCGTAGAGTCTGGACGCTGGCGAAGTCGGGTGGACCGCATATGCGTGGTCGATTGTGACGAGCCCACCCAAATTGAGCGGGTACGCAAGCGCAGTGGGCTTGATCTCACGCGAATCCGGCAGATACTAGGCGCGCAGGCCAGTCGCGCCGATCGACTGGCGTATGCCGATGATGTCATTGACAATGGGGCTCACATGACTTTGCAGGCTCTACAAGCCAGGGTGTTGGGTTTGCACCAGTGCTGGTGTAACCTAACGTAATGAAGCGACTACGAAACGAGCGCTAGATGGCCATGCGCTTTGAATATCCCTTTAATGAACGGGTTCGCTCCTGGATGCGCTTGGAGTACCTGCTCGATCGGCTCAAGTTTTTTTCTGGGCCTGGTGACGCGCGCCTTCACCAAGTGGCGCTTGCTTCATTGTTCGATGTGCTCGATGCCACTGAGCGTACGGACGTTAAAGGCGGGATCATGCAAGATCTCGAACGACAAAAGACCACGCTTTCTGGCTTGCAGGATCATCCGGGTGTTGACGCCAAGGCGCTATCCTCTGTCATCGCAGAAATAGACCAGGCACACCTGGCGCTGTCTAACCAGGGGCGCACTGGGCAGTCGTTGCGTGACAACGATTGGTTAACGAGTCTGCGAGGCCGTCTGGCAGTTGCTGGCGGCGGCACTCAAGTGGACATGCCGTCGTTTCATGCCTGGCAGTGCCAAGACGAAGCCACCCGTTGCGCAGATTTGCGCCGTTGGGTTGAGCCTTTGATGCCTCTGGACCAGGGCATTGGGCTGGTCATGCGATTGTTGCGCCAGTCTGGTGAGGCGCAAGACGACATTGCGCGCCAAGGTGCCTATCAGCAAATGCTTGGCGGCAAGTCCTATCAGCTGTTGCGGGTATGGCTTGAGCCCGAGCATGGTGTGTTTCCTGAAATGAGCGCTAATAAGTACATGGTCTGGGTGCGTTTTTCTGAGCAAACGGGGCAGTCCAAGCCTCAACCCGTGCAACGGGATGTGCCGTTTCGATATGCGCTTTGCGCGCTTTAACCGGGTTTGATGGTGTTCGGATGTTGAATTTTGCGGGCCGTGCGCGAGTGCTTGTGATGTATGGCGTGTTGGCTGTTGCATCCCTGGCCGCTGGCTGCACGGTAGGCCCCGATTACCAGCGTCCTGACATCGACCTTGGGGCTAGCTTCGAGCAGCTACAAGACAACCCGGGCTGGATGCCTGCCAAGCCGGGCACGGCTGGCTTTAATCGGGATTGGTGGACGATATTTGACGATGAGGTGCTCGATGGCCTGATGGCCACGTTAAACGCACAAAACCTCAGCATCGAACAAGCTCAGGCCCAATATGACCGGGCGCTGACCTCAGTGCGCAATGCCAATGCCTCGCTTTACCCCACACTTGGCGCCAACGCAGACATGACGCGTGCCGATGCCCCGATCGTGTTGCCGGGCTCTTCTGTCGTGGCTGGTGGCTCTGGCGCCTACACAGAATACGATGCCAGCCTTGGTCTGAGTTGGGAGCTCGATTTGTGGGGCGGCATACGCCGTGGCGTAGAGTCAGCGCAGGCCAGTGCACAAGCCAGTCAAGCGGAGCTGGCAGGCGCTAAATTGAGTGCTCAAGCGGCATTGGCCAGCACGTATTACCAGTTACGGGTTCTTGATGTACAGGCCGACCTGCTTGACAGCACGATTGAATCAAACGCGCGCTCGTTGCAATTAACACGCAATCTTCAGCGTGCGGGCTTGTCTGACAAAGGCGATGTGGCTGTGGCCCAAACACAGCTAGACACCGTCCGGGCGCAGCGGCTCGACATTCAGTGGCGCCGCGCACAACTTGAGAACGCGATTGCGGTGCTGCTCGGACAGTCACCGGCGAGCTTTGATTTGCCACCTAAAGTTGACCTGACGGTCAAACCCCCCGCAATCCCGGTGGGTGTGCCCTCGGTACTGCTGCAGCGGCGCCCCGACATTGCGGCAGCTGAGCGGCGCGTGGCCGCAGCCAATGCCCAAATCGGTGTGGCGACCTCTGCCTGGTTCCCTGATTTGTCGATTTCAGCCAGTGGTGGCTACCGGTCGCGCCAGTTTGCCCAGTGGTTTAATGCGCCTGCTCAGTTCTGGGCGTTGGGACCGGCTTTGGCCTTGACCTTGTTTGACGGCGGGCGGCGACAGGCGCAGATCGACGATGCGCAAGCGGCGTTTCGGGCACAAGCGGCCAACTACCGCTTAACGGCACTGACAGCGCTGCAGGAGGTCGAAGATGCGCTGGTGCAATTGCGTGTGCTGGCCCAAGTGCAAACGGTACAGCGCTCGGCTGTGGCGGCTGCGCGCGAATCGCTGCGCATTCGCCGTAATCAGTACGAGAAGGGCTTGGTTGACTACTTGAGTGTGGCGGTGCTTGAAACCACCTTGCTAAACAATCAGCGTAATGCGATTGCGGTCATGGGTGATCGGCTAGCGGCAAGCGTGCGTCTGGTTGCCGCTTTGGGCGGGGGCTGGTCAGTCAATGAGCTCTCGAATGCCAGCAATACCGTGAGCGCCCCTTAGCTGGGCCTGTGCCAATAGGCTGGTGCGCTGCCCACCAATGGCAAACACGGGCAGTCCTGCCTTTTGTTGCAATTGCTCAAAGCCGTCCCAACCCAGCGTCGGCTCGCCCGGGTGCGAAGCGGTTGGCAGCACCGGACCGAGCACGACGAAATCGGCATCCAAGGATCGCGCCAACTCGAGCTCTGCCTCGTTGTGCGTTGAAACTGCTAACAGACCCTGCGCTAAATACGCTGGGCGTTGTTTTAGTTTTGCGGCGTCAACGGCGCGCAAATGCACACCATCGGCCATCATCCAAAGTGCCTGTTCATGGGCACTGTTAACCAGCAGCCGGGCGCCATTGGCATGGCACTGTGTGAGCACTTGCTCAAACGCCGCCTGCATGCCCGGCCCACTCCAGGAGGGTTCGCGCCACTGAACCAGTTTGACCCCACTTTCGAGCGCCAAGGTCAGTCGAGCTAAAAATGCCTCAAACCCCGCTTGTCCCTGTCCCGGTGAAATCAGGTAGCGATCGGGCAATTGCAGCCAGCGTAGTGGCGGATAGGTCGCCGGCAGCAAGTCTGGCAGTTCAGTGGCTGTGGCGATGTCGACCCATTTGAGTTGCTGCTGCTCAAGGCCTTTGGGCTGCCCGGTCCATTGACTGACCCTGCAAAAGTGCAAACGCACGGTGGTGGTGGGGTAGTGATGAACATAAGTCACCCAGGGCGTGGCCGCGGTGATGTGAATGTCGAGCTCTTCAACCAGTTCTCGGGTCAGCGCCTGCATCACGGACTCGCCTGGCTCGAGCTTGCCACCGGGCAGCTCCCACCAGCCGGCCCAGGGCTTGCCCGCGGGGCGGTCTCCTAGCAGCACCTGGTTCTCGGGTGTGACGAGCACCCCGACAGCGACATCAACCATTTCTTCAGGCATGCCGCGCAGCCCAGTCCCTTGCGAAGTGCCAAGCCACACGCCCCGAGCGTGAACCGCGCTCGAGCGTCCACTGCAAAGCCTCTGTGCGGGCTTGAGCGATTGAATCTTCGTTGCAGCCAAGCTCTCGCAACCAGTGCGCGACGATGTCGAGATAGTCATCCTGGCGAAACGGGTAAAAAGACAGCCAAAGCCCAAACCGCTCGGATAGCGAGATTTTTTCTTCGACGCTCTCGCCTGGGTGCACTTCACCGTCAGGCTGGTGCTGTGCTGCGAGGTTCTCGTTCATGTATTCAGGCATCAGGTGGCGGCGATTCGAGGTGGCATAAATCAGCACGTTCTCACCTGTCGAAGCTGCCGAGCCGTCAAGCACGGACTTCAAGGCCTTGTATCCCGACTCTCCTTGCTCAAACGACAAGTCGTCACAGAACACGATGAAACGCTCGGGCCTGTCGGCCACGCAGTCCACAATGTCAGCCAAATCACCGAGGTCAGCCTTGTCGACTTCAATCAAGCGCAGGCCGTCGCCGGCAAACTGTGCCAGCATGGCTTTGACCAGCGAGCTTTTGCCGGTGCCGCGTGAGCCGGTCATGAGCACGTGGTTGGCAGGCTTGCCTTGCACAAAATGTCGGGTATTGCGTTCAATGACATTTTTTTGTCGTTCGATGTGTTGCAAGTCTTCAAGCGTGATCCGGTGTGGGTGGGCGATGGCGTCTAGCCAGCCGTGTGCTGTGCCGCGCTTGCGCCAACGGTAGGCATGCGCTTGCCAGTCAACCTCGGGCGGGGCCGGAGGCAACCAAGCTTGCAGCTGTTTCAGCACCCCGTTGGCGCGCTCGATGAGCATTGACAGGTCCGTGTGATTGGTTTGGTTATTCGATGACATGACAGTTAACGGATCGAGGTTTAGGACCGATAGTCGGCGTTGATGCTCACGTAGTCGTGAGAGAAGTCGCTGGTGTAGACGGTTTCACTGACCGATCCGCGGCCAAGCGACACGCGCACCCGGATCTCGGGCTCACTCATGACTCTTTGGCCATCGGCCTCCTGATAGTCAGGGTCACGCCCGCCCGCGCTTGCCACCAACACATCACCTAGCCACAGCCTGACGGCCTGCACATCGAGGTCGTCAATGCCAGCATAGCCAATGGCAGCCAGAATACGTCCAAGGTTAGGGTCACTGGCGTAAAACGCGGTTTTAACCAGTGGCGAGTGCGCAATGGAATAAGCGACCTTCAGTGCCTCTTGGGCGTTGGCTGCGTCTTGAATTTCGATCGTGATGAATTTGGTGGCGCCTTCAGCGTCACGCACGATCTTGCACGCAAGGTCGCGTGCCGCGTGCATCAAGGCAGTTTTTAGTTCAGCGAAACCAGGGTCTTGGTCCGTTTGCACTTTGAGTGCGCCGCGACCAGTGGCCATGACGATAAATGAGTCATTGGTCGACATGTCGCCATCGACTGTGATGCGATTAAAGGATTGATTGGCAATGTCGGGCATCATGGACTGCAACAGCGCCGGATCAATGCCCGCGTCTGTGGCAAGGTAACCGAGCATGGTCGCCATGTTGGGGCGGATCATGCCTGCGCCTTTGCTAATGCCGGTGATGGTCACGGGTTTGCCATCGATCTCCAGGCGCGTGCTGTAGATCTTTGGCTGTGTGTCCGTGGTCATGATGCTGTGAGCGGCATCAAACCACCGGCCAGGCGCCAGCCCGTCAACCGCCCTGGGAATTGCCGCTTCAATGCGCTCAATGGGCAGGGGCTCGAGAATGACGCCCGTGGAAAAAGGCAGCACAGCTGATTCGCTGATACCCAGTGCTTTGGCTGTGGCCACACACATGCGTTTGGCGTCCATCATGCCGCGCTCGGCCGTGCCCGCGTTGGCGTTGCCCGTGTTCACAACCAAAGCCTCAATGTCAGTGCCACTGGCCAAGTGTTGCTCACACAAAGTGACCGGGGCGGCCCGAAACCGGTTGGTTGTAAAGACACCGGCCACGGCGCTACCTCGGGCTAAACGAAACACGGTGAGGTCTGGCCGCTCTTTTTTGCGCACACCGGCAGCCGTGATGCCAATCGAAACCCCATCGACGGGATAAATGGACTCAGGTGGCGGGATCACGAGATTGACAGCCATGTTCAGTGCCTTAAGTGTGATGGACGTGATTGACTTGATTGATTTTTATGGGTCTGTGCTTAATTTGTCAGCGACTTAAAAACGTCGTCGGCAGCTGCTAGCGTGGCGTCAACAATTTCATCGTCATGGGTGATTGACACAAAACCTGCCTCAAAGGCCGAGGGCGCAAAGTAAACGCCACGATCAAGCATGCCATGAAAGAACGCTTTGAACTGCTCCATGTTGCCGGCTGACACATCAGGCAGGCCTTTGGGCACTTCGGGCGTGAAATAAAACCCGAACATGCCGCCTTCATGGTCAGCACTCAGGGTCACGCCATGCGTCTTGGCGCATTGAACCAATCCTTGCGTGAGCTTGCGCGTCTGTGTGCCAATGCGCTCGTAAAACCCGGGCTCGCCAATGAGCTCCAGCGTCTTGATGCCGGCAGCCACGGCCACTGGGTTGCCAGACAGTGTGCCGGCTTGATAGACGCCACCAAGCGGCGCAATGTGGCTCATGATGTCGGCGCGCCCACCAAATGCGCCCACTGGCATGCCGCCGCCGATGACTTTACCGAGCGTGGTCAAGTCGGGTTTGACACCGAGCACGCCTTGCACCCCTTGTGGGCCGACACGAAATCCGGTCATCACTTCATCAAATATCAACACCGACTCATGTTCGGTGCACAGCGTGCGCAGCGTTTGCAAGAACCCATCGGCCGGTTTGACCAGGTTCATGTTGCCTGCCATGGGTTCGACGATCACACAGGCGATGTCATGCCCGTGGGTGGCAAATGCCTCTTTGACCGCCTCGCTGTCGTTGAAGTCGAGCACTAACGTGTGCGAGACAAACTCGGCTGGCACGCCAGCCGATGTGGGGTTGCCAAATGTCAGCAAGCCTGAGCCGGCTTTCACAAGCAGACTGTCGGCGTGCCCGTGATAACAGCCTTCAAACTTGATGATTTTGTTGCGTCCGGTGGCACCGCGCGCCAAGCGGATGGCGCTCATGGTGGCCTCTGTGCCAGAGCTGGTCAGGCGTACTTGGTCCATGCTGGGCAAGCGCTCAATGAGCAATTCGGCAATCTTGACTTCGGCTTCGGTGGGCGCGCCAAATGACAGGCCGTCGACGGCGGCATCCTGCACGGCTTTCACCACTTCGGGATGCGCATGACCCAAAATAGCGGGCCCCCAGGAGTTGATATAGTCGATGTAGCGCTTGCCCTCGGCGTCCCAGAAATAAGGGCCCTGTGCGCGTGCCACAAATCGTGGCGTGCCCCCAACGGAGCGAAATGCCCTGACCGGTGAGTTCACGCCGCCGGGAATGCTGCGGCAAGCTCGTTCAAATAGTTCAGCGTTAGTGGTCATCCTTCTCTCCTGCATGGGTTTTTGGCCGTCTGGTCATTTTGCGGCAGACGAGCTCATCAGCGCTTGAAATGAACGCGCCGTGGTTTCGATGTCCGGGGTCATAAACAAGCCGCCAACAACAGCCAGGCTGTCGGCGCCGGCCGCCAGCACGCTTGGCGCATTGTCCACGGTGATACCCCCGATGGCAACCACCGCCGTATTCGGTGCCATGGATTGGGTTAGCTCGCGTGCCTGTTTGATGATGTCAAGCGAGGCGCCTGGTGCACGAGGTTTGGTGCCCGATGCGAACATCGCGCCAAAGGCCACATAATCTACCCCAAGTGCCAGCATGCGCCGGGCACGGTCAAGATCGCTGTAGCATGACACACCGAGCAGCATGTCGGCGCCGAGCTCGTCACGAACTGTGGCTGGGTCTTCATCGTCTTTGCCCAGATGCACGCCGTCGGCACCCACGTCCAGTGCCAGTTGCCAGTCGTCGTTGATAATCAGCGGCACATGATGCTCGCGACAAATGGGCTGCACGCGTTTAGCCAGTCGCGTGCGCAGCTCAGGCGAGGCGGTTTTATGGCGCAGTTGCAAGGCAGTCATGCCACCGGCGATAGCGGCTGCGACCGCTTGCTCGAGCCGCAAGGGATCATCCCAGTCCGGTGTGACCCCGTACAAGCCTGAGGGGAGGCGCTTGGATTTGTTCATGACGTGGTCGTTGGCATGCGATTGGCCAATTTGTGTCCCATACCGGCCTGAAACGCGGCCTGCGCTGCTTGACCAGCGTACGTGAGTGCGCTTTTGACAGCGTCGATCAGATCGCGACCATGAGCCAGATTGCAGGCAATGGCCATGGCAGTTAGGCTGCTGAGCTCTTGCACCCTTGCGGGCGTTGGCTGACAGGGCAGCGCAATGGTCTGGCCTTCCGGTCCGAGTAGCAGGTTGACACGCGAACCCGGGCGCTGCTCGTGGCCGGTGACCAATGCCCACGAGGCGCCAAGCGTCAGCAGCGCCGAAGCACCGTCGGAGGGTTTGTAATTGCGCAACACGTCATCATTGAGCCAGCGCGCCATCGCGGTGGCTGGCAACACGGCGATGGTGGCTTGTGGCACCAGTAGCTCGAGTATTGCACCCACGCACGGCTCGCCGTCGACACCTTCGTACTCATCTTCATCGCTGGTGTTCAGGTTCTCTTGGGGACCAAGCTGCAGCACCAGCGGCGCTTCGCTGTAGTCAGCGGCAACGCCGGCAATGACGCCAGCCGTCTCAGGACAGCTCAACATGCCCACTTTAAGTGCGGCGATTGGCATGTCTTCGAGCAGATAGCGGGCCTGCTCGTCAATGAAATCCGGGTTGGCCCGTTCAAGGCCTTGCAAGCCTGCCGAATCGGTCACGGCCGTGGCGCAAGGCACAGACAAGGCGTGCGTGGCAAACGCCGCAGCCGTGACGCTGTCGGCCGGGATGTCAATACGCCCTGTTGGGTCTAGAAGACCGAAACCGAGCACGGCGGGAGGGGTTGAAGCGAGCAAGGGACACGACATTAGGTAAGATTACGGCTACATTGTAAAAGAACTGTTGGGGTCAAGATGCGTACGTACATGTGTTTGATTTGTGGCTGGATCTACGATGAGGCGGAGGGCTGTCCCGAAGAGGGTATTGCGCCTGGCACGAAATGGGAAGATGTGCCGCCTAATTGGGTCTGCCCAGAGTGTGGCGCGCGTAAAGAAGATTTTGAGATGATGGAGGTATAAGCCTGTTATGAGTGCTTCAGTCGATCTGTCCGGCCACTTTTTGATGGCCATGCCAGGCATGGTAGAGGGGGATCTGGCTGACACGGTCATCTATGTCTGCGAGCATTCAGACCGTGGCGCTCTGGGTTTGGTGATCAATCGCCCCATTGAACTCAGTCTGACTGGCTTGCTTGAGAAAGCCGACCTGGATATCGAGGCTGGCCACGATGGTGATCATGCCCCCGATGTGCCGGTCTACTTCGGTGGGCCGGTGCAAACCGATCGAGGTTTTGTGTTGCACAAACCAGCCGGTGAGTACAGTTCGAGCATTTCGCTGGGGCAAACGCTGGCCTTGACCACGTCGCGCGACGTCTTGCAGGCCGTGGCCAGTGGTCAGGGCCCGGAGAAGATCTTCATCACCCTTGGCTACGCAGGCTGGGGTGCCGGTCAGCTTGAGCAGGAGCTCGCTCAAAACGCTTGGCTGTCGGTGCCGGCTGACGAGTCGATTATTTTTGAAATGCCGGCCAAGGCCCGATACCCGGCCGCCATGGGGCTGCTCGGGATTGATCCAGCCCGTTTGGCAGGGTCGGCCGGACATGCCTGATGATATGCCTGATGAAAGAACCGTTCTGGCATTCGATTACGGCACGCTGCGCATCGGTGTGGCGCTTGGCAACTGTCTAATCGGGCATGCGCGCCCGCTAGAAATCATCGACACGCCGCAGAAGGTTAAGCGATTCGCACGAATTGAGGAGTTGATTGTGCATTGGCAGCCCGAGACCTTGGTGGTTGGGTTGCCGTTAACCCCAGACGGTGGCGAGCAGCCGGCGAGTCGGCAAGCCAGGCGGTTTGCCAATCAGCTTGAAGGCCGTTACGGTTTGCCGGTCAGTCTCGTTGATGAGCGCGGCTCGAGTATGGCCGCGCAGCAAATCGTGGGTAACGCGCCCGATGATGCGGTTGCAGCGGCTATTATTCTGCAAAGATATTTCGATGCGCCCAATTTTTCGCTACAGGAACCATCACCATGACCGCATCGGCCAAGAACCTGCCGACCGCTGAAGATCTCTACGCTAGCCTGCGTGAAGGGGTCGCTGGCCTGATTCAGAACCTGCCGGCTGGTCAGGTACATCTGGTTGGCATTCATTCCGGGGGTGCCTGGCTGGCCAACCGCTTGCATGGTGATCTGTCACTGTCAACTGCGCTAGGGACTTTGAACATCAGTTTCTACCGGGACGATTTCGATCGCATCGGTTTGCATCCGCAGGTTGAGCCCTCGGATATTGGGTTTGATGTCAATGACCGTCATCTGATTCTGGTTGACGATGTGCTGTACACAGGACGCACCATTCGGGCGGCCATGAATGAGTTGTTTGACTATGGCCGGCCCGCCTCAATCAAGCTCGTGGTGTTAGTTGACCGTGGCCAGCGGGAATTGCCTATCTGTGCCGATTTCGCCGCCGCACATCTACAGGCTTTGCCCGCAGACAACTTGGTGCTGGCCCAGTCTGAGTCAGGTCAGTTCACGATGCATATCGAGACCAAGGAAGCGTGATGCGAAACCCCCAGTTAAACCGTCATGGCGAACTGACGCACCTCATCACCACCGAAGGTATCCCGCGCGACATTCTGACGCACATTCTTGATACGGCCCAGACGTTTGTGCCACTAGCGGACCGTGATGTCAAAAAGGTGCCTTTGCTGCGTGGCAAAAGCGTCTTCAACCTGTTTTTTGAGAATTCCACACGCACCCGCACCACTTTCGAGATCGCGGCCACACGTCTGTCAGCTGACGTCTTTAACTTGAACATCAACGCCTCATCGGCTTCCAAGGGCGAGACTTTGCTTGACACGATTGCCAACCTCACGGCCATGCAGGCCGACATTTTTGTGGTCAGGCACGAGGCCAGTGGCGCACCCTACCTGATCGCCCGTCATGTGCCGCCCGAGGTGCATGTGGTCAACGCAGGCGACGGGCGTCACGCGCATCCCACGCAAGCCTTGCTTGACATGTACACCATTCGTCACTTCAAAAAAGATTTCACCAATCTCACCGTGGCGATCGTGGGTGACGTGCTGCACTCGCGCGTGGCACGCTCCAATATCCACGCCTTGACCACGCTCGGTGTGCCCGAAGTGCGCGCCATCGGGCCGCTGACACTGCTGCCAGGTGGGCTAGACCAGATGGGGGTCCAGACCTACACCAACATGGCCGACGGGCTGCGAGATGTTGATGTCATTATCATGTTGCGCCTGCAAAACGAGCGCATGCGTGGGGCGCTGTTGCCGTCATCGCAAGAGTATTTCAAGCACTATGGGCTCACGCCTGAGAAGTTGGCAATGGCCAAGCCCGATGCCATCGTGATGCACCCCGGGCCTATGAATCGGGGCGTTGAAATCGATTCGGCTGTGGCTGATGGGCCACAGTCTGTGATCTTGAATCAAGTCACGTTTGGCATTGCTGTTCGTATGGCGGTCATGAGCATTGTGGCAGGAGCATCGGCATGAGAGTGCACATCAAGGGCGCGCGTCTGATTGACCCTGGCACCGGCTTTGACGAGGTCTCTGACTTATGGGTGGCTGGCGGACGCATCACCGCCATCGGCGCGCGACCTGACGGGTTTGACGCTCAGCAAACGCTGGACTATGGCGGCCTGTATTTGATGCCCGGCATGATTGACCTTGCCGCACGTTTGCGTGAGCCTGGCCAGGAGCACCGTGCCACGCTGGACTCCGAACTCAAGGCGGCTTTGGCTGGCGGCATCACCAGCTTGGTTTTGCCCCCCGACACCGACCCGCCACTAGACGAGCCAGGCTTAGTGGAAATGCTCAAGCATCGGGCACGGCAAATTGATCGTGTGCACCTGTTTCCGCTCGGTGCCATGACCGTTGGCTTAAATGGCGAAGTCATTACCGAGATGGGTGAGCTGTCGCAGGCCGGTTGCGTGGGGTTTGCCCAGGCGGATCGACCGGTGCTCGATACCTCGGTGCTGCTTCGGGCCATGCAATATGCCCGCTCGTTTGGTTTTTCCTTATGGTTGCGACCCATGGACCCTTGGCTGTCCAAGGGTGTGGCAGCCAGCGGTGCCTATGCCGCACGCCTTGGATTGTCAGGGGTGCCGGTGCAAGCCGAAACCATCGCACTGCACACCTTGTTTGAATTGCAGCGTGCCACAGGTGTGCGGCTGCATTTGTGTCGCATCAGTTCGGCTGCCGGTGTTGAACTCATTCGCCAAGCCAAAGCTCAAGGGTTGCCAGTGACGTGTGACACGACCATTAATCACGCCCACTTGATCGACTTCGATATTGGATACTACGACACACACTATCGGCTCGACCCACCGCTGCGCGGTCAACGTGACCGCGACGCCTTGCGTTCGGCATTGGCCGACGGCACGATTGACGCCTTGTGCTCTGATCACACGCCAGTGGACGATGATGGCAAACAAATGCCGT
The DNA here is from genome assembly GCA_965659885.1 of Burkholderiaceae bacterium. Classification (GTDB taxonomy): domain Bacteria; phylum Pseudomonadota; class Gammaproteobacteria; order Burkholderiales; family Burkholderiaceae_B; genus Algicoccus. Next base: position 115,704 of record CBFHXV010000002.1, read on the forward strand.
TTGCCGAGGCAGAGACAGGTGCCACGGGGTTGGAGTTGCTCTTGAGTCTAGCGCTCAAATGGGCGCAGCAAGACAAGGTGCCGCTGCCTCAGGCATTGGCTCGTGTCACAACGGGACCAGCAGCCGTATTGCGCGCTGCTTCATCGGCCATGCCACCGATTGGATCATTGACTGTGGGCGCACCGGCAGACTTTTGTGTCATGGACCCCACGGACTATTGGACGGTTCAGCGTGAGTCGCTCATCAGCCAAAGTCGTCACACGCCATTTCTGGACGTGGAGTTGCCAGGCCGAGTCAAAGCCACAATCATGCGTGGTCGGGTTGTGTGGAGATCGGCTGAGTGAGGCTGTTGCTGTTTGGCTTGCGTGCGCCCCTGTTGGCAGCATGGGTGCTTTGCGGTCTCTTGATTATTGCCTTGATGTTTGTTTGGGTGGGGCACGCAGGGCGTCTGGCGCTCAAGCGTCACTGGTCTCGTGTGTTGTTGATGCTGTGCGGCATACGCACTCGCACCGATGGACAGCCGGTCTCAAGCGGCGCGGTGTTGTGGGCCGTTAATCACGTGTCGTGGCTTGATATTTTTGTGTTGAACGTGGTTCGACCCACGGCCTTTGTGGCCAAACAGGAAATCCGTCATTGGCCATTGATTGGCTGGCTTGCTGCCGGTGCAGACACCATCTTTATTGAGCGAGGTTTCCGCCACGCGGTTCACCGTGTCGGACAAGCCATGAAGCAACGTTTTGAGCGCTCGCAGGCGGTAGGCCTGTTCCCAGAGGGCACCACATCGGATGGCTTCGATGTGCTGTCGTTTTACGGCAACCTCTTTGAGCCGGGACGTACGGCGGGCGTGACGGTCCAGCCGGTGGCCTTGCGCTATTACCACCGTGGCCAGCGTAGCGCTTATCCAGCCTTCGTGGGAGAGGAGTCACTGGTTGAGAATTTGTGGCGAGTGCTCGGCACCACCGGTGTAAGTGTGGAGATGGTTTTTTTACCGCCCGTGGCCTTGGCAGATGACGACAAGCCCCCCCGCGCCGAGCTAGCCAAACTGACCCGTGAGGCGATTCGCCAGGCCGTATTGGTGAACCGGCCGCTTGCGCCTTGCGAGCAGGATCAGGGCACGGCCAACGGGTCCATTTCCTGATGACAAGCGACTTGCACCAGTTTGCGGTCTTGCAGGCGCATGGCCGTTAAGTGACCACCCCAGACGCAACCCGTGTCTAGACAAACAGCATCTGGTCGATTGAATAAACCCAGCGTTGACCAGTGCCCAAAAACCACCGTGACATCGGCAGTGGCCCGGCCCGGCATATCAAACCATGGAATCAGGTTGTCATCTCTGCCTATTGGCGAAGACTTCATTGACAACATCATGTGACCCTTAGGGTTGCACATCCGAAGGCGCGTCAAGGCGTTAACGATCACTCGCAAGCGTTTGGCACCGGTATGCCCATCCTTCCAGCGTGTGGGTTCGTTGCCGTACATTTTTTGCAGGGACTTGCGCCAATTCTCGCTTTGCAGCGCCTGTTCAACTTCGCCAGCGAGTGACAGGGTTTTTTTGACAGTCCATTTGGGTAGCACACCGGCATGCACCATCAAGTGGCCAAGCTCAAAGTGAGCCAGTTTGCGATGTCTGAGCCAATCGATGATGTCACCCGCATCCGGTGCCATCAGCACTTCCTGAAACGTGTCGTTTTTACCGGGCCCACGAATACCAGCGGCCACGGCCAGTAAATGTAGATCGTGATTGCCCAGCAAAAAAACACTGCGATCCTCGATCGACATCAAACGCCGGAGCGTTTGCAAGGAACTCGGTCCTCTGTTGACCAGATCACCGGCAAACCAGAAGCGGGCCCGCGGGTTATTTGCGATGTCGGGGTGAGACAGCAAAGCCTCAAGCGGCGTGGCACAGCCTTGAATGTCACCAATCATCCAGATATCGGGCGCGCTCATGAGCTTGTTCCTTGGCTAACGGGGCTTGGGCCGCTCGAGGCATGTGCTTTGCCCCACCTGAAACGCCGCTCCATGGCCAGTAATGTGCCCAATGCCAGGACAAACGCCAGCGTATTGGGCAGCAATGCCGTCACGATGGGCTGCCATTGATATAGCAGACCCATGTTCAAGGTTAGTTGCCCGATCATAAAAAACAGTGTGCCTGCCAAGATGCCGGCGAACACTTTAGCGCCCATGCCGCCACGTCGAGTCTGCATAAACGCGATGGGCGCAGCAATGGTCAACATCACCAGAAGCGTGAAGGGGTATGCCAGCTTGCGCCAAACGGCTACGACCTGGCGCGTGGCATCGAGATCGTTGCTTTGCAGGTAGTTGATGTAGTCCCAAAGCGTCACGAGAGACATTTTCTCGGGGGTGGCAATACGTGCGACCACGCGACCCGGGGTCAACGTGGTGTCAAGCACACGAGATGCTTCGGTTTTTACCACCATGATGGGCTGTTGGTCGGGCATGCCATCGGCTAGCGCATTAATGGCATCTGGGGTGATGAGGTTGTCACGTACATTGATGAGCTTCAGCTCACCTTCCTCAAAGATGCCGCGATCGGCTTGTGACAGTCGACTAAGCCGGTTGTTGGGTGCGATGTCGTAGATGGTCAGGTTGGCCAGTTCGCCAGAGCCGAGCAGCTCACCAATGTTCAGAACCCGTGAGCCACCGTCATCCGTTGGCTCACGAAACCAGTACCCACTGGCCAGTCGCCCACCTTCGACCTTGCCGCGCAGTGTCAGGTTGGCTTCGCTGTAGCGAATTTCTGCCGCTGGCGTAATGTATTCTGACAGCACCACAGCGATTGCAATGATAGGGATGCATGCCATCCAGAGCATGCCAAGCAAACGCATGGCGCTAACACCCGAGACACGCAAGATCACCAGCTCATTGCGATGTGCCAAACCGGCCAGCGCGAGAACCGCACCGATGAGCACGCCAATGGGCAGCAACTCATAGGTTCGCGTGGGCAGTGCCAGCAACTCAATGTAGAGCAACGCGGTCAGTGGCAAACGATCGCTGACCGCATCAAGCTGGTCAACCAACGTAAAAAATGAAAACAGGCCAATAAGTGCGAGCATGACCACAAGCGTGGCACGATAGAGTTCTTTGGCGATGTAGTTGCGCGCAGTCGACATGGCGTCAGTTTAACGGACAGTGCCTCACAACTGCGCGCGCAATTGTGTGACAACGGGCTCGATATTTGGGCGCTGGTCATGCCAGATGTGGAAACTTTCGCTGGCCTGCCCCACCAGCATGCCAAGACCATCGGCAACGTGCAGACAACCACCGTCCTTTGCCTGACGCATAAATGCTGTCGGTTCTTTACCGTACATCATGTCATAAGCGCATACGCTTGGACCAAACAGCGTTGCCGGTATGGGTAACGGTTCACCCTGCAGGCTACTGGAAGTGGCATTGATGATCAGCTCGCAGCCGATGAGCTCAGACGCTTGGTCATAGCTGCTCCAGGCAAGTTTGGTCTGGTCTTGGGGGTGCGAGGCAACCCAGTGGCTAATCAGGTCTTGGGCGCGTTCAGCGGTGCGATTGATCACGGTGATGTGGGCGACACCTGCGGCGAGCAATGGACCGAGTACGCCCCGAGCTGCACCGCCGGCGCCTGCAATCAACAGCCTGGCGCTAGCCAGTGGCATGTTCAGGCGTTTGAGGTCCATGACCAGCCCAACGCCATCGGTATTGCAGCCGTGCAAGACCCCATCGTGCTGCCAAAGCGTGTTAACGGCGCCCGCGTCCTGAGCGCGTTCGCTCAAGTTTGCCGCTGCCATTTGCCAAGCCCGCTCTTTGAAAGGCACCGTGACGTTAAGTCCGCTGCCACCTTCATTGAAAAATGCTTCTACCGTGGACTCGAACTCGGATGGCTCGGCATCTATCCGATCATAGGTCAGGTCAATGCCAAACTGTCTGGCAAAGGCAGCGTGTATCTGAGGCGAACGGCTATGTGCCACCGGGTGCCCAATCACCGCGAAAGATAGGGGTGTGATCATGGTGTTTGCGTGGTTAATTGTCCGGGTGTGAACTGCCACGTGCGCGTGATGACCAGTTCGTCAATGCGCTCGGACAAGGGGTCAGGAAATGGCAAGAAGGGTTGAGCCAATTCAATGATGCGCCGCACGGCGCGATTCAGGCGCACATCAGTCGAGGGCCGATCTAGGGTGATCTGCGCAACGGTGCCGTCGGCACGGATGGTCACGGTGGCCTGCAGCTCGCCAGTCGGGGCGCCCTCGGGGTAATGCTGGCTGCCGGTTTGTTCAACCCGCTCACGCCAGGCATTGACATAACCGGCAAATGGGTTGGCAGCAGCTGAAGGGGCATCGTAGAACTTGCGTGGGCGGTCGTTGTAGCGTTCGATTTGATCCAGAATGGCTGCGATACGGGCATTTTGTTCAAGCGATCGTTGGTCAACCGGGTCTGGGCCTGCCACGGGGGTGTCTTCCTCGGATTCACTTTGCAGTTGGTTGGGCCGGGCCTGCCACAATCCCGTGAGTGTTTTAAGTAGCTGTTCTTGCTGGCGCTCGAGTTGCTGGCGTTGTCGCGTGAGCTCCAGTAGCGACACATCTTCGGCTTCTAGTCCCACCCGTGGCAGCGGATTGGCTGCGATGCGAGGCTGTTCGGTCTGGCCGCCACCATCGAGGTTGTCTTGTGCGACGACCTTGGCTGACAAGGGAGCCTCTTCGGTGAAGGTGTTCACCAAAACGACATTCATCGGTGCGGCTGATGGCGCTGATGGCCCCAATAGCGTGGGTTTCCAAACGAGCACCAGTGCATGCACAGTCAACGACAGGGCAATGCCCCAACGCAGGTTGTTCTGCGCGGGCGCAACAAACCAGCGGGCAATCAGTTTGAGGGGATTGTGGCTGGCCATGATGACGCTATTGCTCGTCAGGCTGACGAAGGAAACGGGCCTGGGCTGCTAGCGCGAGCTCATCGGTGCTGGTGAGCTCAATCATGACCTCGGCTGCGCGTGGCAGCTCAGGCAAGCCGTTGACCTCGACCACCAGTGGTATGTCAGACAGGCGCACGAGATTGTCGCGAATCACGTTGGCGCGACACTCGGTGATCTGGTTTTGTGCGAGCCAGCGCAGACACCAGTAGCGCTCCATCTGGCGTTGATAATCGGCCCATGTGGTGTATTGACTCTCGAACCCACCGATGACGGCAAACAAGTCATCGTCCCGCGGCTTGTACGGAGCCACCAGCGCGGCTGAAACCCCATGTTCAGCCAGCGCCAGCAACTGACGCTGGTTAACCAGGTCAACATAGCGGCGCAAGGGCGAGGTGCACCAGGCGTAATAGTCCACGCCAATGGCTTCATGGGGCAGGGCGTGTGTGCTCATGCGCACGCGACCGGCTTGTTGTGAGCGAAATACCCCAGGCAGATTGTGCTTGTCTAGTTGCTCAGCCCACAGCCGGTTGGCCAGGATCATGAATTCAGCCACGATGCGGTCAAGGGGTGCTTGCCTCATGCGTGGTTCGATACGAACGGGCGTGTCGCGATCGTTGGCTGGACCATCCAGATAAAAGCTGTAGTCAACGCGCTGGTTGTTCTCTGGCTTGCCGCGACGTTCATCACGCTTGGCGCTTAGCGCCTGAGCAACTGACCATAGGGGGCGAGCCCAGTGGTCGTATGCAAACGAAGCGTTCGGGTCGTCAAGGGCTTGTGCTGTGATGATGTCGTCAAGTTCGTTGTGGCGCAAGTTGGCCGTGACCATCAGGCGTTCAACGCGGGTCTCGTGATGCCGGATCTCTGCGGTGCCAGGATCGACCTCGGCGTATAACGACAAGGCTGGTATGGCTTGACCAGCCACCAAAGAGTAATGGTTGATGACCTCATCGGGCTGCATCGGGATTTTTTCACCGGGGGTGTAGACCGTGGACATGCGGGCCCGAGCCCATTCATCCAATTGACTGCCGCGTGTGACACCCAAAGCGGGTGCGGCCACATGAACGCCCACCCGTAACCAGCCATCGGGCAACGTACTGACTGACAAAGCATCATCGATTTCAGTCGTTGAGATGTCATCAACCGAATATGCGGTTACATCCGCCAACGGTAGTTCGTCGTGTGCAGGCAGTGCAGGGCAAGTATCAAAATCCGTGCCTTTTGGAAAATTCAGGCTCAGGAATTTGGCTCGGTGTAGCGCGAGCGCATGTGGCCACGCGCCACATTTAAGCAGCAAGGCCTCGGCAGACAGCCCCGTGTGCTGGCAGGCCTGCTCCAGGGCTTTGTAGGCCAAGGTGTTTTTGTCGGGGCGGGTGACGAGCGACAAGGCAACGGCTTGAATGTCGGCTGGCAATTGGCCAGCCGACAATTGTTGGGCCCACTGTGCTTGTTGCTCAGCTTGCAAGCGTTTTTTTTCCTGTGCGGCCAGGGCTGCTTGCAAAATCTCTGGCGGGGCTGCCCGATATCTGCCCTTGCCCTTACGGTGGAAGTAAATCGGGGCTTCGTGCAGGCACAACAAAAGCGCGGTGATTTCGCTAGCTGAAGGCGTGTGGCCGTAATACTCACTAGCCAGTGTCTGAACATCAAACTCATTGTCGGGGGCGACTTCCCACAAGAAAGCGGCATCCATGTCGCTAGCCAAAGCGCCAGCTTCCGTTAGTAGTTGTTCTTGCGAGGGGGAGTCAAACGTCAGAATGCAATGCGCGCGTTTGATTTTGCTGCGCTTGCCTGTTGCGGCTTCGATTTGCAAGCTCGCATCGGTCTCTGACTTGATCAGGCCGGTCTTGAATTGACCGCCATCTTCATACAGCACAAACATTCAATCTTCCGTTGACGTGGTCACGCCCGCGAACTCCAGCACGCGAGGCATGTAAGTGGCAAAGTCCGACAGGCCATGGTCGCTGCCGGGCACAATGATGTGGTGCGCGCCAGCCATGAAAGCCACCATCTCGCGCCAGTCCAGCAGTTCATCGCCGGTGGCGGCAATTAACAGATAACGCTCGGGGCGCGTGATCGCTGGTATGGTCATGGCAGTCAATTCATCGACATACGCTGGCTTAAAGACCATGGGCTCAGCGCTGTGATACATCGTGTGCTCGCCGACCTGGGTGGCAAGGTCGCGCGCGGCAAACACCGCGGGATTCAACAGCACGGCGCAGCAACCGAGCCGCTCGGCCAGGGCGATGGCATAAAAGCCCCCAAGCGACGAGCCGGTGATGGTCAGCTCGGCCATGGATTTGCCCATGGCCGACACCAACTCCTTGGCCAAATCCAGCGATTGTTCCAGTGCCGCCTTGGGGCTTGCGGGCAGCTGCGGGCAGCGCCACTGGTCAGACAAGCCCCGATCGGCATAGGCCTTGGCCAGCATCTGTGACTTGAACGATTCGGGCGAGGAGCGAAACCCATGCAAATACAACATCATGACCGATCCTCCAACTCGATTAACAACTTGTCGTGAAACCCGCCAAAGCCGCCATTGCTCATGATCACGATGTGGTCACCTGGTCGGGCCGCCGCGGTGGTTTGGCTCACGAGCGTATCGATATCTTTGGCCACCGACAGTGCGTCACCCAGTGGCGCGAGCACTTCGGCAGGATTCCAGCCCAGCGCCTGCTTGCCCTGGCCACCGGCAAAACAAAACACCAGGTCAGCTGCTTTGAGCGATTGCGGCAATTTGGCTGCCATGGCGCCAAGTTTCATGGTGTTTGAGCGGGGCTCGAGCACGGCCACAATACGTTGCTGGCCCACTTGCTTGCGTAAGCCCTCGAGGGTGCTGGCAATGGCGGTGGGGTGGTGCGCAAAGTCGTCATATACGGTGATGTTGTTGATCACCCCGCGCACTTCCATGCGACGCTTGACCCCTGAGAAGGCATTCAAGGCTTCTAGCGCTTGCTCACCGGGCACGCCCACCTGTGCTGCAGCTGCCAGGGCAGCCAGTGCGTTTTTTAGGTTGTGTTCGCCCGTCAACGACCATGTCAGCGCACCGATGCGTTGGTCGCTTCGGTGTACGACAGGCAAGCCGTCTTCGTACGCCATATGCCAGCTCTGTGCTTGGCCGATGCGCATGACCGGACTCCAGCAACCGCGTTCAATGACGCGTTCCAGGGCGGGCTCGTTGTGGGTCACAATGACTTGGCCGCGGCTTGGCACCGTGCGCAACAGATGATGAAACTGCGTCTCGATGGCAGCAAGATCCGGGAAAATATCCGCATGGTCATATTCAAGGTTATTCAGTATGGCTGTCGTTGGACGGTAGTGCACGAACTTGGATCGCTTGTCAAAAAACGCCGTGTCGTATTCATCGGCCTCAATCACGAACAGAGAACTTGCGGCGTTGAATCTAGCTGAAACGCCTAGGCCAGGCGCAATACCGCCAATCAGGAAATTGGGTTCAAGGCCAGCCTTTTGCAGTATCCAGGCCAGCATAGAGCTTGTGGTGGTTTTACCGTGGGTGCCGGCCACAGCCAGCACGTGCTGGCCGGCCAGGATTTGTTCGCCAAGCCACTGCGGCCCGGACGTGTAGTGCGCGCCAGCATTGAGGATGGCTTCCATCAAAGGATTGCCGCGGCTGATGACATTACCTACGACAAACAGGTCTGGCTTGAGCTCGAGCTGCGAGGCGTCAAAGCCCTCAATAAACTCGATGCCTTGCTCAAGCAGTTGGGTGCTCATGGGGGGATAGACGGCCTCATCGCACCCTGTGACGCGATGACCGGCGCAACGGGCGATCAACGCCAATGAGCCCATGAAGGTGCCACCAATGCCGAGGATGTGTAAATGCATATTGATTAATCTCCGTAGGGCATTGTAGAGGGTTGTGTTCATGGCGGGGCTTGTGGCGCAGTATGATCGTGACCATGAAAAGACGCACTCTAATTATTGGCGGCGTGGGTTTGGCCGGTATGGGACTGGCAGGCTGGCTCGGCTGGCGTGAGACCTCGCGCAAAGCGCCTCAAGCCAACCGGGCCATGCGCGAACCCGTGCAGGCTGAGCCTGATCCCAGCCGGTTTTACGAGGCCAGCTTGCCTGATCTGCAAGGCAGTGAACTGTCCATGTCAACGCTGAAAGGGCAGCCGCTGGTGGTGAACTTCTGGGCGACTTGGTGCCCGCCTTGCGTAAAAGAAATTCCAGACCTGAATCGGCTTGCCGCCAAACACACGCAGGCGACTTTCGTTGGTATTGCTGTCGATACGGCTGACAATGTGCGCGAATTCATTAAAACCGTACCCATTGAATACGCGTCTGTCATTGCCGGACATCAGGGTATTGATCTGGTGAGGGCACTTGGCAACGCAGCCGGTGGTTTACCATTCACCGTTTTATTTAGCCCTGACGGTGAAGTCCAAGAGATCATCACTGGGATGGTGGACCCTGAGTCGCTGGATCGCTCGGTGCAACGTCTAGTGGCACGTTCAGCGTAATAAGTATAAAATTAAAGACAGTTAGGCTAAAAATAACGTCATGTTTGGGTGGTTTGCACCAACAAGTGGTCGCAAGCGGCCCCATGTCAGATGTTTTGAATTTTCGCTCAGATTTTCGCTTAGCTTTAATTCTTGCTTTAATTAATTCTTACTTTAAGTTTACGCCTTAAATAAACGCAGTCGCTGCCCAATGCCCGCACATATTCTCGTACTGCACGGCCCGAATCTGAATCTGCTTGGTACCCGCGAGCCAGAAATTTATGGTCACGCCACGCTTGACGGTATCAATCAGAGCTTGCATGACTTAGCCGCAGAGGGCGGGGCGCAGCTTGCGACGTTTCAAAGCAACCACGAAGGTGCGCTTGTTGACCGGATTCAGGCTGCCCGAGCCGATGGCACCACGCATATCGTGATCAATGCCGGGGCATACACCCACACCAGCGTGGCTATTCGGGATGCCTTGTCCGCACTAGACAAGCCCGTAATTGAAGTTCACCTATCGAACGTCTACCAGCGTGAGCCGTTTCGACATCACTCGTATTTGTCAGACATCGCAACAGCCGTTATCGCGGGGCTCGGGGCCGAGGGTTACCGGGCGGCTGTTCGTTCTATTTTGCAGCAGTCAGAATGAATGGGTTTGGCTCAAGCCTGTCCATCACTATTTTTAACCATCCGTCGTTATCGGAAAACTGTATCGGAAAACGCAAATCATGGATCTCAGAAAACTTAAAACGTTGATCGATCTCGTTGGCGAGTCTGACATCGCCGAACTTGAAATCACCGAGGGGGATGACAAGGTTCGTATCGTTAAAGCCACTCATGCACAGGCCATGGTGGCCCCGCCTGTGACGTATGCGGCCGCACCAGCAGCAGCGCCAGCGACTGCTGATACCGCGCCCGGCGGTGTTGAGCCCGCCGTGGCGGCTGTCGATGAAGGCGCGTTGGTCAAAGCGCCCATGGTCGGCACGTTCTACCGGGCGCCAAGTCCTGGCGCATCGCCATTTGTGGAAGTAGGGCAGACGGTTAAAGAAGGCGAGCCGCTGTGCATTATTGAAGCCATGAAGTTGCTCAATGAAATCGAAGCCGACAAGTCTGGCGTTGTCCAGGAAATCCTCGTTGACAACGGCGAACCCGTGGAGTTTGGTCAGCCCCTGTTTGTGATCGCCTGATTATGTTTGAAAAAATTCTCATCGCCAATCGTGGCGAAATCGCCCTGCGCATCCAGCGCGCTTGCCGCGAGCTCGGCGTTAAAACAGTGGTTGTGCATTCCGAGGCCGACCGCGACGCCAAGTACGTGCGCTTAGCTGACGAGTCGGTTTGTATCGGCCCGGCTGCATCCAAAGACAGCTATCTCAGCATGCCGGCCATCATTGCTGCAGCTGAAGTCACCGATGCCGAGGCCATTCACCCCGGCTATGGGTTCCTCTCAGAAAACGCCGATTTTGCAGACCGTGTCGAAAAAAGTGGGTTTGTGTTTATTGGCCCCAGGCCTGAGTCGATTCGCCTCATGGGTGACAAGGTCAGCGCCAAACAAGCCATGATTGAGGCTGGCGTGCCCGTGGTGCCTGGCTCTGAAGGGGCATTGCCCGACGACCCCGAAGAGATTTTGCGGGTGGCACGTGAAGTGGGTTATCCCGTGATTATCAAAGCCGCCGGCGGCGGCGGTGGCAGGGGCATGCGGGTTGTGCACACCGAGGCAGCCCTGATTAATGCGGTAACCACCACAAAAACCGAGGCTGGCTCTGCTTTTAACAATCCCGAGGTCTATCTCGAGAAGTTTCTCGAGAACCCGCGTCACGTGGAGATTCAGGTGCTTGCCGATGGCGGCAAGCATGCGGTGTGGCTTGGCGAACGTGATTGTTCGATGCAAAGACGTCACCAAAAGGTGATTGAAGAAGCGCCAGCGCCAGGCATTTCGCGTCGGCTGATTGAAAAAATCGGCGAGCGTTGTGCCGAAGCCTGCCGCAAGATGGGCTATCGTGGCGCCGGCACATTCGAGTTCCTCTATGAAAACGAAGAGTTCTATTTCATTGAGATGAACACCCGTATCCAGGTGGAGCACCCCGTGACTGAACTCATCACGGGGGTCGATCTGGTGCAGCAACAAATCCGCATCGCCGCTGGCGAACCGTTTGCCGTAAAGCAGCGCGACATTCATTTCAAGGGCCATGCCATCGAGTGTCGAATCAATGCCGAGGACCCGTTCAAGTTTGTGCCAAGTCCTGGTCGAATTACCAACTGGCACACGCCGGGTGGGCCTGGGGTGCGTATCGATTCTCACGCGTTTAATGGTTACTTTGTGCCACCGCACTACGACTCCATGATTGCCAAGGTCATCACCTATGGCGAAACACGTGATCAGGCCATTGCGCGTATGCGTATCGCGTTGTCTGAGATGGTGGTCGAGGGCATTAGCACCAACATCGCTTTGCATCGTGAGTTGCTGGCCGATGCTCGTTTTGTGGCTGGCGGCACTAGCATTCACTATTTGGAGCACAAACTGGCCGAACGCTGATATGGCGTGCGTTTACCGGGGGTGAGATCTTGCGAGAGCTGGTATTAGAGTGTTCTGGAGAGCATGCAGACCGTCTGACCGATGCGTTAATCGAAGCAGGCGCGTTGTCGGCTTGCGCTGAGGACGCTGACCTCGATACGCCCGAAGAGCAACCCATGTTCGGTGAGCCAGGCAGTGAGGCCTCGCCTGAGGGCTGGCAGACCAACCGGGTTGTCGCGCTATTGCCCGATGGCGCAGACCCAGCGCAGTTGTTGGCACAAGCCCAGAGCGAGCTGGACTTTGAACTGAGGTCAACGTGGGAACTGCGCGAGGTGCCAGACGAAGACTGGGTCACAATGACACAGTCGCAGTTTGAGCCCATTGCCGTTGGCGAGCGTTTGTTGATTGTGCCGACCTGGCATCGCGCTCAGGCGGTAGATACCGACCGTGTCTGTCTGGAGCTGGACCCGGGCCTGGCATTTGGTACCGGCAGTCACCCAACCACGCATTTGTGCCTTAAATGGCTGCAAACTGACATGCCCGAGGGCTGTCAGTTGCTCGACTATGGTTGTGGCTCTGGGATCTTGGCCATTGCGGCGGCGCGTTTGGGTGCTGCAGCCGTGGTGGGCGTGGACATTGATGAGCAGGCCGTGGTGTCGGCTAGCCACAACGCGTCTGCCAACGGTGTGGTGCTTGAGGCGATATTGCCTGATGATTTGCCCGAAGGCCAGTTTGATGTGGTTGTGGCTAATATTCTGTCCAATCCGTTAAAGGTGCTCGCACCCATGCTCGCACATCGCACGTGCGCTGGCGGTCATCTGGTCTTGTCCGGGGTGCTTGAGCGCCAAGCCCAAGAGGTGATCGACGCCTATGCGCCCTGGATCGAGCTTGATGTGCATGAGGCGCTTGACGGCTGGGTTTGCCTGGCTGGACAGCGGGCAAAGGGGTAAGCATGAGCCTGGTGACACAGTGCCCCAAATGTCAGAGCGAATACGAGGTCACAGCCGATCAGTTAAAGCTGCACGACGGCCTGGTGCGATGTGGGCAGTGCAATCATGTTTTCGATGGACTGGCGTGCCTGAAAGACAGCTTGCCAACGCTCACGCGTAAAGCCCCTGAACCTGCACCAGGTGCGTACCCAGGTACTGAGCGCCATGCTGCCATGGCGCCTGTGCTCGATGTGCCCGTGCCGCCGGTCGACGCGCAAGAGCCGATCCAGGCTAAGCCATCGGTGGCGTCGCCACCACCAACATCAACACCAACATCAACACCAACATCAACACCAACATCAACACCAACATCAACACCTTCGGCATCCCCCAACCCTTCAACCGCGGCCTTTAGCCCCCAACCTGCCCAGCCTGTGAGCGATGGTGATGGGGCCGCCCAGCAAGCAGTCGAGCCACCCGATGATGGACCGTTTATTCCCAGCGTGGATCGACTGCCACAGGCCGTGCCACAAACCTCCGGGCGTCAAGAACCGAGGTTTGATGGCGCTCAGACGATGACGCCGTCACGAGCGACCCAGGAGCCTAGCCTGGGGTCTTTGCTTCATAACGATGGTGAGCAGCGTGGTTCGGGGTTGCGAGCTGGCCCTTCAATCAGAGTCATGGGCGAGGCGCGGGTTCGCGGTGATGATCCATCTGCTGCGGGACGCACCATACCCGAGTTTCTTGATGACGAGGACCATGACGATGCATTCGGTAGTCGCGTTTACTGGGTGCTTGGCTCGATTTTGCTTGCGTTGGTGCTGATCGTGCAGTCGCTTGTGACATTCCGTAATGACATTGTGTCTGCTGTGCCCGCGTTCAGACCGGCGCTAGCTGCCTTGTGTGCACCGCTGGGTTGCGAGGTCAGTTATGTTCGTCAGATAAACCGGATTTTTATCGTAGGCTCGACTTTGCAACAAGACCCCGACGCAGCCACTGCGACCAACGAGTCCGCCTACGACCTTAGCTTTACCCTGCAAAACCGTGGGGCCTATCCGCAGCCCTGGCCGGCACTGATGGTCACCTTAACCGATGCCTCGGGCACGGCCGTGATAAAAAAGGCATTGATGCCAAGCGAGTTCTTGCCGGCTGACCTGCTGGCAGGGCCATTTGAGGCCCGCCAAGAAGTTGCTGTTGACATCCCCTTAAGGGTGAGGGCCTTGTCCATTAGCGGCTTTGAGCTCAGTCGTTTCTTTCCTTGAACGCTGCAATATCGGATGGTCGGACCCAGGATGCAAATGGTGGTCCGAATGTGTTTGAATGGATGCTTGTCGATTTGTAAACGAGGGCCCGTCTCTGACGGGTAATTGATGATGTCTGAAGATGTTTTGATTTGTGGTTCTGTGGCGTTTGACACGATTGCCGTGTTCGATGGAAGGTTTCGCGAGCATATTTTGCCTGACCGGATTCATGCGCTAAGCGTGTCGTTTTTGGTGCCCCAGATGCGGCGTGAGTTTGGTGGGTGTGCTGGCAATATTGCCTACAACCTCAAGCTGCTTGGTGGCTCGCCCTTGCCTGTGGCCACCATCGGTGGCGATGCCCAGGACTACCTCAAACGTTTTGAGCATTTTGGTATCGATGGGCGTCACGTCCGAGTGCTGCCTGAAATGCTGACGGCGCAATGCTTCATCACGTCTGACCTGGACGACAATCAAATCAGTGCATTTCATCCCGGTGCTATGGATTGCAGTGCTGACAACGATATTGGTGAGCACCGAGCCAGTTGGGCTATCGTGGCGCCTGACTCAAAAGCCGGCATGATGGCCCACGTCGATCGCTTTGCCGCAGCTGGCACACCCTTTATTTTTGATCTGGGCCAAGCGATGCCCTTGTTTGACGGTGAGGAGTTGAAAGCCATCTTCGGTAAGGCCAGTGCCTTGGCCTTTAACGACTACGAGGCCAGCGTGGTCGAGCAACGCACTGGCCAGCGCATAGAAGATATCGCTCAGCAGGTGCAGGCAGTTGTTGTCACCCGCGGCGCAGAGGGCTCAAGCGTTTACACACCGGGTAAGCGAATTGACATTGAGCCGGTCAAGCCTGACGCGGTTGTCGACCCGACAGGCTGCGGCGATGCTCATCGCGCCGGCTTGCTTTTTGGGTTGACGCAGGGCTGGTCTTGGGAGAAAGCTTGCATGCTGGGCAATGTCATGGGATCCATCAAAATCGCCCATCGTGGTCCGCAGAATCACGCACCGAACCGTGATCATATTTCACAGCTTATGCAGCAAACCTTCGGGATTGGGTTCTAATAAGGGTATGGAAGTTAGCGGGTCAACATCGGGTCACCCTGCCAACCGTCTTGATGGCGCGAACGCAACAGCGAGTTGGCTGGGTGTGCTGCACGAAAGGAGAAATAGTCATGCACACTCTAAATGGTTTTATGTCAGCTAAGGCCTTTGGGCGATTGGCGCTCGTGGCCGGCGCGTTGGTTATTGCTGTTAGCGTCTCAGGCTGCAGCACACCGAGTGCCTCAGCCGGTGTCTATACCTATGGCCAGGCGCAGTCTGAGCAGATTGTGCGATACGGGACAGTCGTAGGCCTACGCCCAATCGTTATTCAAAACGATCGATCATCGGGAGCTGGTATGGTTGCTGGTGGTGCGCTTGGCGGTGTGGCCGGCAGCGCGGTCGGTGGTGGCACTGGCCGCAATTTGGCCATTGTTGGCGGTGCAATTCTGGGTGCGTTAGCCGGCGAGAAAATTGAAGAGCAAGCCGGCAAAACACAGGGAATCGAAGTGACGGTACGTTTGGACAACGGCGAGACCCGCGTCATTGCTCAGGCCGATGACCAGCGTTTGGCCGTCGGTGGCCGTGTTCAGGTGATCAGTGGCGCGGGACCCGTGCGTGTCGTTCCAGCCACCGGCGGCTGATCGGCACACGGCTGGCTAGGCCGGTTGGTTTGGTGTGCTCGTCGAACCATCACGAGTCGGTTCATCTGTGCGTAAATTGACGTTGTAGCGTGGGTTTGCAAACTTGATCCCGTAGGTAGCAAACCGCGCGTGGATCTCTCGGCGAACCTCGCTCATGATGACTGGCCCAGAAAGGTGGGGCAGCATCGGTGCCCAAAACTGCAGCTTCAGGTGCATGCCCCGTTCCGTAAAGCTGTTTAACAGAACACGCGGCTCGGGGGTCTCTAGCACCACGGGGTGGTCATTCGCCACGCAAACCAAGAGGTTGCTCACTGTCGTGGGGTCATTGTCAAAATCGACCCAAACGTCGATCTCTCGCCGCACCTCAGGTGATGAGTAAGTCCAGTTCACCAGCTTTTCTTGTACGAGAATGCTGTTGGGCACCAAGTTCTCTGTGCCGGTTGGACTAAGCAGTGTCGAAAACCGAATCCCGATTGAGGTCACTGTCCCCGTGAGGCCGTCGACCTCAATCCAGTCACCGACACGAACTGGTTTTTCAATCAATAGCATCAGGCCGCTGATGAGATTTTGCAAAAGATTCTGCGCGCCAAAGCCCAAGCCGATGGCCAGTGCCCCACCGGCAAAAGCAAAAATGCTCAGTGGAATATCAACCAGAATCAGGCTAAACACAATAAGCGTCAGGCCAGCAAAAAGCGTGACCCATCGGCCAACAAGCATAGATGTGCTTTGCCGAATTTTGTTTCTGCGCATCGCCAATGCCAGCGCTCGTGAGACGATGCGCTTGACCAGCATCACCCCGAAGATAAGGATAAAGATCGCACCGAAACTCTTACCGATGGTGACGCTGCGCACGGTCGTGATGGGTCTGCCTTCTACTGTAACGGTGTCAGACACGGAAAATAATTCAAAATCCCAAAAAGCCATGGCGGCTTGTTTGGTGGTCTGGATGGCCCAGAGCATGGTTTGTTTGAGCGAGGCTTGACTGGCATACCGATCAAGATCTTGGTTGGTCAATTCAAGTAAGAACTCAACGCTTTCGATTTGGGCTAAAGATTCGGTGTCGGCATCAATACGCTGCTGCATTAACTCAGCTCGTGCGCGCAGGAAATCCCCTTCCTCGATGGTAGGAGACAAGACAGCGCTATCGAGAAACGCTTGCTTTTCTTTGCGCATTTCATTGGTTTGGCCTGCAACGTAGTCCTTCCATTGAGAAAGTTCTTGGTTCAAGTCGCCGAACAAGCGCTCAATGTCGTGTATTTCAACATCGTCGCGCTGGCCTTGGTACAAGTCGTAGCGGATCTCCCATAATTGTTTGGCAATTTGCAGCATTTCTGCCTGATAAAAGCCGATATCGCGGCGCATTCTCTGAAGCTTCGCTCGGTCACTGGCCAAGGTCACTTCGCGGGTGGCCGCAAGCAGCGCCTGCTCATCTAGTGGCTCAGACTGTTCTATTTGCCGGCGGTGTTCGACGGCTTCGTCAAACTTTTGGGTCGTTGCGATCGTGTCCTGTCGCACTTTGGCCTGCCGTTCACTGACCAGCGCTATTTGCTGATCGATGCGATCAACAATGCGTTCATAAGCCGCTTGACCAAACGTAAAGCGGCCATCCATGTATTGCCAGTCTTTCTGACTGATCTGATGTGTTAGGTCAGCGATTCGTTTGTACAACCGGTTGTTCTGCAAAAAGATGTCGGCAAACAATAGCTCTAGATCCACGGCTTTGAGGTTTGCCTGCAACTTCTGTAAGCGCAGTGACTCGACCTCATCCGTAGAGACACCCACCACGCCTGCAGCGTCTTTGTGCTGGCGGATTTGTGTCTCTACCTGTCTTTTTTCGTGCTCGAGGTTTTGCCGGCTTCGCATAAGCATTTGCTCATGGGCCGCGTATTGTTGCGACAAAGCCTGAGACTCACTCAGGGTGACAAATGTCTCATCGGCGAGCTGTATTGACCAAGGTGGGCCACCCAATGGCGGGCGCCAATTTGTCAAATCTTGCTCTTTTTGTTCAGCTTCGCGTGACAGTCGTTGCAAGCCTCTGAGGCCATCAATGCCGTGCTGGTAACGGCTGACAATAAGCGACAGAATTTCGGTGATGTCCTGCGCCAAGTCAGACTGTGGGTGCTGTTGTGCGATGAAGGCCTGCGCTCGATTTCTCTGCTGTGCCAAATCGGCCTGTGCTTGGCGTAGGCCTTGGGTGAGGGTCTCGATTTGTGCGTCGATCTCGCTTGGGCGTGGTGCTTGAGCTTGAGCGGCCTTAACAGCATGGGTCTCAATGCCACGCATTGAGCCAGCGATCAGGCTTATTTGGGCTTGGGACGGACTGTGAGTCAGCATCATCGCAAGCATCACAGGGGCAAGCAGTCCCCAAACGAGTTGTTCAGTTTTTGTCACATCATAGGCCCACGAGCGTGAAGCTGATTCGGTTTAGCATCATCAGCGCGATCTGAGCCAGGATCAGCAGTGCCAGCGGGGAAAAATCAAAGCCGCTAAAGGTGGGCAGGATGCGCCGGATGGGTTCGAGCATGGGGTCAGTCAGTGTACGTAAAACGGGCATGACCGGTGCCATTGGATTAACCCAGGACAGAATGGCCTGAATCAGTGTCATCCAGATGATGAGATTAAGTGCCCAACGACCCATGGTGACCGCCGCAGCAATCATCCCCGAGCTGATCATCCCGGTGGGTGGCAGGCTGCGGGTGGCCAGTATCCACATAAAAAAGAGATAGAACGACGCCACCAGATAGACGCCGACCAGACTGGCCCAATCGACCGAGCGACCTGAGGGCAGAATAAAGCGCAAGGGCTTGCACAACCATTCGGTCATGCGAAATATCAATTGTGAGAAGGGGTTGAAGGGATGAAACCGAATCGCGTGCAGCCACGCGCGAGCTAAAAAAGCAGCTCCCAGAATGGTGAAACTGATTTCGATCAGAAACGTCACTATGTCACCGGTCATTGCAGCTTTGTCCTATCGATGAATCCTTCGCTAGCGAATTGTCGCACGTTGCGATATCCCACAAAACAAAAAACCGTCCGACACAAGGTGCCGGACGGCCCACAACGGACTTACCTAACCCAATTAGGGGCGGCCGCCCGTTGGAAACGGCCATGAAGCGGCCGGATTTAACGCTGTCTTTGCGCCTGGTGCAGCAGCCGTCGAGGGCTTGCTAGCAGCAGGTTTTCTTACAGCGGCTTTTTTAGCGCTTTTTTTTACAGCCTTTTTTGCGGGTGCCTTCTTGGCCGGTGCTTTTTTAGCAGCTGCTGTTTTGGCAGGCGCCTTTTTAGCGGCTGCCTTCTTAGCAGGTGCCTTCTTAGCAGGTGCCTTCTTAGCCACGGCCTTCTTTACTGCCTTTTTAGCCGGTGCCTTTTTGGCGACTGCTTTTTTTACCGCCTTTTTCACTGCCTTTTTTGCAGGTGCCTTTTTAGCCGCAACTTTCTTGACAGCTTTTTTCACGACCTTCTTTGCAGCGACTTTTTTGGCAGCAACTTTCTTGACTGCCTTCTTGACGGCTTTCTTGGCGACTACCTTTTTAGCCGGTGCTTTTTTGGCGACGACTTTCTTGGCCGGTGCCTTCTTTACTGCTTTCTTAGCGGCCTTTTTAGCCGGTGCCTTCTTTGCTGCTTTTTTGGCTGTTGCCATGGTATTGCTCCTATAGATCAGGTACCTAAAAGGAACGCGCGCCTTGAGATCCACCCTTGGGGTCGACCACCAGGCTCGCGCTATTTACCAAACACCACCAACTGCCTGGTACCAGCAGATTGGTGTGCTTGGTAAATACGGTCAGACAGCTAGCCAAATGACGTGTTTGACTTGGTCTAACTGCCGGCAGAGCAAGTTGTTTGCCTACTCTGCATACTCGGTACTTGTGTGAAGGTACCTGATCCGAGTGCTATTCCCAGTTCAGCGCACCACCGGTTTGATACTCAATCACACGTGTCTCGAAGAAGTTGCGTTCCTTCTTCAAGTCAATCATTTCAGCCATCCATGGGAAGGGGTTCTCTTCCTGTGCAAACAGCGGCTCGATACCAATTTGCTGGCAGCGGCGATTCGCGATGAACCGCAGGTAGGACTTGAACATGGGTGCGTTCAATCCCAGCACGCCACGCGGCATGGTGTCTTCAGCATAGGCGTATTCGAGATCAACCGCTTCTTTGAAGAGTTCGCGGATTTCTTCGCGGAACTCGGGTGTCCACAAGTGCGGATTCTCGAGTTTGATGGTGTTGATCAGGTCAATACCAAAATTGCAATGCATAGACTCATCACGCAAGATATACATGTACTGCTCAGCCGCACCTGTCATCTTGTTTTGGCGACCCAAGGCAAGAATTTGTGTAAAGCCAACATAAAAGAATAGGCCTTCCATCAGGCAAGCAAACACAATTAATGACTTCAACAGCTTTTGATCGGTCTCTGGCGTGCCCGTGTGGAAATTGGGATCCGCGATGGCGTCAATAAATGGGATCAGGAACTCATCCTTGGCGCGAATTGAAGGGATCTCGTTGTAGGCGTTAAAGATCTCGCCCTCGTCAAGATCAAGGCTTTCCACAATGTACTGATAAGCGTGGGTGTGAATTGCCTCTTCAAACGCTTGGCGCAGCAGGAACTGGCGGCACTCTGGTGCGGTGATGTGGCGATACGTACCAAGCACGATGTTGTTGGCTGCCAGCGAGTCTGCCGTCACAAAGAAGCCAAGGTTGCGCATCACAATGCGACGCTCGTCTTCGGTCAGGCCATTGGGGTTCTTCCACAGGGCGATGTCTCGCGCCATGTTGATCTCTTGAGGCATCCAGTGGTTGGCGCATGTCGCGAGATATTTTTCCCAAGCCCACTTGTACTTAAAGGGTACAAGCTGGTTCACATCCGTCTTGGCGTTGATGATGCGCTTGTCAGCCACATTCACACGTTCCTGTGAGGCGTCAGCGCCAGACACCGTGTTTGCTGCACTCTCGGTCAAGCCGGGTGTCGGAATGGCTGAATCGCCAAATACGCCAGTGGCTTTACGCGGCTCATCGGCACCGCCTTGTGGTGCTTGTGGTGCTTGATGCGGTTGTGGTGCTGCTGCCGGTTGTGCTGCCGGGGTAATGTCGTCGTTCCAGTTCAACATGTTGCTATATCCTTAATCTTGTCTTTAATGATGGGTTACTGGCAGGCTTCGCACTCTTCGAAACCAGGGTCACCTGGTCTCATGGTGCAAGCCGCACCCACCACTTCAGGCTCGGGCATGGCCGCGCCGCTTGCTGAGACACTCGATGCGCTGCCCGCACCCATGCTCACCGCATTGAGTTCACCACCGCGACCGGTTGATTTCTCGGCACTGGTGGCACCCAAGGTGCGCAGGTAGTAGGTGGTTTTTAGGCCACGTAACCAGGCAAGCTTGTAGGTGTCATCAAGTTTTTTACCCGAGGCACCAGCGATGTAAATGTTTAGGGACTGTGCTTGATCGATCCACTTTTGTCGACGCGCAGCACATTCAACCACCCACGAGGAGTCCACTTCAAACGCTGTTGCATAGAGGGTGCGCAGATCGTTCGGAATGCGATCAATGCGGGACAGGCTACCGTCGAAGTACTTCAGGTCGGCGACCATGACTTCGTCCCAGAGGCCCAGCTTCTTGAGGTCACGCACGAGGTTGTTGTTAACAACGGTGAACTCGCCGGAGAGGTTCGATTTGACGTACAAGTTTTGATAGGTTGGTTCGATGCACGCTGATACACCGATGATATTTGA
Organism: Burkholderiaceae bacterium; assembly: GCA_965659885.1. Taxonomy (GTDB): domain Bacteria; phylum Pseudomonadota; class Gammaproteobacteria; order Burkholderiales; family Burkholderiaceae_B; genus Algicoccus. The sequence goes on from CBFHXV010000002.1 coordinate 137,159, forward strand.
AATTGTGGCCGTTGGGGCGATTGCAATGCAATTTGAGTTACGCATGCCATGTTGTTTGATGCGTGCACGCAACGAATCCCAGTCCATGGTGCTTGATTGATCGATTTCTACATAGCCACCACGTTGTTCACGCAACAGGTCAAGTGTGTCTTGCGGCAAGATGCCACGCGACCACAACGAACCATCGTAGCTTTCATAACGACCACGCTCGGCCGCTAGTTGGCTCGATGCACTGTAGGCGTAATAGCAAACCGCTTCCATGGAACGGTCAGAAAACTCGACGGCTTCTTGCGAAGCGTAGGGCACACGCATGAGGTGCAGGCAATCCTGAAAGCCCATGATACCCATGCCCACCGGACGATGGCGCAAGTTGGAATTGCGCGCCTTGTCCACGGCGTAGTAGTTAATGTCGATCACGTTATCGAGCATGCGCATGGCCGTATCGATGGTCTTTTGCAGTTTGTCGTGATCGAGTTCGTAGCCGCCTTGGCCATTGTCTTTCAAATGAGCCACAAGGTTGATGGACCCAAGGTTGCACACAGCGATCTCGGAGTCGTTGGTGTTGAGCGTGATCTCGGTGCAAAGGTTAGAGCTATGCACCACACCGGCGTGCTGCTGCGGCGAACGCACATTGCATGGATCTTTGAACGTGATCCAGGGGTGGCCTGTTTCAAACAGCATGGAAAGAATGCGGCGCCACAGGTTCAGTGCCGGCATTTTCTTAAACAAGGTCAGCTCGCCACGTGCGGCTTTTTCTTCGTAGGCCACATAAGCCTTCTCGAACGCCTCGCCGAATTTGTCATGCAAGTCCGGGCAGTCCGACGGTGAGAACAACGTCCAGTCACCACCTTCCATGACGCGTTTCATGAACAGATCAGGAATCCAGTTCGCGCTATTCATGTCGTGCGTGCGGCGACGCTCGTCACCGGTGTTTTTGCGAAGCTCGAGAAACTCCTCGATATCGAGGTGCCATGTTTCAAGATAGCAACACACCGCCCCTTTGCGCTTGCCGCCCTGGTTAACCGCCACGGCCGTGTCGTTAACCACCTTAAGAAAGGGAACCACACCTTGGCTCTCGCCGTTGGTGCCTTTGATGTGGCTGCGCATGGCACGAACAGGCGTCCAGTCGTTGCCAAGGCCGCCGGCGTACTTGGCCAGCAATGCATTTTCCTTGATGGCTTCGTAAATGCCGTCAAGGTCGTCTGACACGGTGGTCAAGTAGCATGACGACAGTTGTGAATGAACAGTGCCCGAGTTGAACAGCGTGGGCGTTGAGCTCATGAAATCAAAGCTCGAGAGGATTTCATAGAACTCGATGGCACGGGCCTCGCGGTCAATCTCGCGCAAAGCCAGCCCCATGGCCACGCGCATGAAAAACACTTGAGGCAGCTCGATGCGCTGGCCTTTGATGTGCAGGAAGTAACGGTCGTACAGGGTCTGCAGTCCGAGGTAGTCGAATTGCAGGTCACGCTTGGCGTCAAGTGCCTGGCCCAGGCGCTTGAGATCAAACTGACCTAATTCAGGATTGAGCAAGCCGCCTTCAATCCCTTTTTTAACAAACTTGGGGAAATAAACAGCGTATTCATCGACCATACCGTCTTGAGAAACCTCTTGGCCCAGCGTCTCCTTGCGGATGCTGTGCAGCAACAAGCGTGCGGTGGCTTTGCTGTATGCCGGGTCTTTTTCCACCAGCACGCGTGAAGCCAGAATCGCGGACTTGTAGACCTCTTCGATCTGTACGCCGTCATAGAGATTTTTCAGGGTCTCTTTAAAAATCAGGTCGGTATCAACAAACTCACCGAGACCCTCACCGGCAGCCTCGATGGTGGCTTTGAGTTTGGCCACGTCGAGTGGTTTGGTCACGCCGTTGTCAGTGACGTTAAACGTGTGTTCGGCAGGTGTGGCGGCCTGCTCGCCGCTGCTCGCACGTTCGGCAGCGCGTTCCTGAGAACGGCGCTCACGATACAGCACATAAGCGCGTGCCACATCATGTTCGCCCGAGCGCATGAGTGCCAGTTCTACTGCGTCCTGTACGTCCTCAATGTGAAAGGTGCCACCATTGGGACGACCACGTACCAGTGCATTGACCACTTGATGGGTCAGTTGCTCGACTAGCTCTCGCACGCGCGCCGAAGCCGCGCCTTGCCCGCCGTTGACAGCTAGAAAAG
>CBFHXV010000002.1:139357-146261 GCA_965659885.1 Burkholderiaceae bacterium
ATGGCGATCGCGATCTTGCCGGGCTCAAAACCGACGACGGCGCCATTGCGACGGATCAGGCTGTAGTGGGACCAGCGACTTTGCGTGCCGGTGTCTTGGTTTGGGTCGGCAGGCGGTTGGGTTTGGCCGACGGGATCGGCACCTGAGGTGGTGTTGGCAATTTGCATAGGGGCTCCTGCTTCTTGGGGCGGCTCGCAAGGCCAAGCGAGCCGCCGGTGGCGTAAAAATGCCGCGCGGTAGCGCGCGACATCTCAAAATTAAAACACTAGATATTGTGTGCTGCGTCAATCAACCTACAAATTCTAGTGTTTACTTGCCACCTCTGCAACAGCCGTGTACCGAAAAAAATGTGGGGGTATACCCTGAACTACGCCTGACAATTGAGCCCAAACGCCTGTAGGCGCTCGCCTACACGGGTGCGCCCCATGAGTGCTAACACTGCATCGATGGCTGGGGTTTGTGGGGTTCCTGCCACGATCAGTCTTAACGGGATTGCCAATTGCGGCATTTTGAGCTGATGTGCCGAGAGCACAGACTTGATGAGCTGGCCTAACTGCTCGGCGTTCCACTCGATGCTTTTGCTTTGCCCCCAAAAGTCCTCAATCGCTTGTTTGGCCTGCTCTGTGATGTGTTTGTCAACGAGCTCGGCTTCGGGTTGCGGCGCAACCCCGCAAAACAACATAGCCGCATCGGCTAGTTGCTCAAGCGTTTCGCTTCGATCTTTAAGCAGCCCCACTGCGGCGCACAGGTCGACGGCGTCCGGGTTGCCGTCTCGCGCGATAAGGCGAGCCTTGATCTGCGTGGCTAGCCAGGCATTGTCGGCTTCTTTGATGTAGTGGCTATTGACCCAGTTCAGTTTCTTGGGATCCCATTGCGCGGCCGAGCGCGACAAACTGTCACCATCGAACCACTGAACCAACTCTTGGCGGCTAAAAATCTCGGCATCGGCGTGGCTCCAGCCCAGTCGCGCCAGATAGTTGACCATGGCTTCGGGCAAATAGCCCTGCTCGTCATAAGCCATCACGTTGACCGCCCCATGGCGCTTGGACAGTTTCTGCCCGTCTGGCCCCAGGATCATGGGGACATGACCATAGATTGGCACGGGCGCACCAAGCGCTTTCAGTATGTTGATTTGCCGCGGCGTGTTGTTGACATGATCGTCGCCGCGGATCACGTGCGTGATGTTCATATCCCAGTCGTCCACCACGACACAAAAGTTATAGGTTGGCGTGCCGTCACCCCGGGCGATGACCAGATCGTCTAATTCCTCGTTGCGAATGCTGATGGTGCCTTTGACCATGTCGTCCCAGACCGTGACGCCAATGCTGGGGTTTTTAAAGCGAACCACCGGGTCGCTTCCGACTGGCACTGCCGGCAGCGTCTTGCCAGGCTCCGGACGCCATGTGCCGTCATAACGTGGTTTGTCACCGCGCGCGGTTGCAGCTTCACGCATGGCATCGACTTCGGCTGGGGTGCTGTAACAGTAATAAGCCGTGCCTGCTTCAAGCATTTGAGCAATCACCTCGCGGTAACGCTCAATGCGTTGCATCTGGTAATACGGACCATCGTCTGGGGCGAAGCCAAGCCATGCCATGCCATCGAGAATGGCCTGAACCGCCTCGGGCGTCGAGCGCTCAAGGTCAGTGTCTTCAATGCGCAACACAAAGTCACCGTCAAAATGCTTGGCGTAGGCCCAGCTAAACAGGGCAGTGCGGGCACCACCGAGATGCAAAAAGCCCGTTGGCGAAGGCGCAAAACGGGTGCGAACGCGGCGTGTGGTGTCGGCTGATTGATTCATGACAGATACAAACTCTCTTTGTGTGACCTATGAAAAATAACTGATACGGCTGCGGCCTGAAGGCAGATAAGGCACCCGCTAAGGAACTTAAAATCCGAGGCGCATCTGTCAGCTGCACGCAACGAAGGCTGACGCTAATCTGACAAATCCTTGACCTTTCTCATGTTGCGGCGCAACATGATGCTGTTAGTATCAAAGTCATATTTTAGGGTCAGAATAATTCTTGTGACTGTCCCGGGAGTTGCTCCATGTTTCGCCACAGCCTAGATCCGCTGTTTCAGCCGCAAAGCCTTGTCATTGTTAGCGACAATCCGTTGCCGGTGTTTCAAGCGCTGCCCTCGGACATGAAACAACGCACCACTCGCATTGATGCTGAGCCTGGCGAGATGCCTGTATTTCCGTCTGAATTAAATGGCGTGTCGGATACTGATCGACTTGACTTGGCGCTGGTGTGCATGCCACCACTGATGCTGTCTGAGGTGTTGGCCGAGCTTGAAGCCTACCGGCCCATGGCCTTGATTGTGCTGGCTCACGAGGTGATTGACCCAGACCCCTCGCGAACCCGCGCGTTGTGCGATCAATGGGCGCGAGCCAACCACTGTGCCTTGCTGGGGCCCTTTTCCTTTGGTTTGCAGCGTCCCCACCGCGGCTTGAACCTGAGCCAGCATCTTTTGCTGGCACACCCGGGTCGAGCAGCACTCGTGGCGCAGTCGCGAACCATCATGGCCGGTGTGCTCGACTGGGCCGATGATGTGCATATTGGCTTTTCTGCAGCGATTGCGCTGGGGCAGGAGTCGGTGACGCGATTGCCCGATGTGCTTGATTATCTGGCAAGTGATGCGCGTACGGACAGCATCGCCTTGTACTTGGACGAGATTGACAACGGCAGGGAGTTCATGAGTGCGCTGCGTGCGGCGGCCAGTGTCAAGCCCGTGGTGGTGCTTAAAACCGGCATGGCCAACGAGTCACGCCAGGCCGATCTTGCCTTTGATGCGGCGCTCAGGCGCGCAGGCGCTGTTCGCGTGCGTTACTTTATCCAGCTGTTCTCGGCTTTGAAGGTGTTTAGCTACACCCGCAGGCCTCAAGGCTCGCGCGTGGCGGTGTTTGCTAATGGAGAGGCGCCGGCACAACTGGCGCTAGACATGGCCACTGACGACGGTCCCATCGCCCGAGCGCAGTTGGATGTTAAGACCCGTAGGCGATTGGACAAGCATCTGGAGCCGGGGTCGCGTTCGTACAACCCGGTGGTCACGCACCAGCCGCTGACGCAAGGTCTGGTGCAAGAAGTTTTGCAACAGCTCGTGCAAGATCCGGGTGTCGATGGGGTGCTGGTGATGTTGGCGCCCGATGCTCGCTCGGACTTTAATCAGGTCTCGGCCGCTTTGGCGCAGTTCGCGCCCAAAGCAGCCAAGCCCGTCATTTCTTGCCTGATGGGCGATGCGGGCATGCGACCCATCCGACGTCGGCTAGATGACGCAGGCACATCGGCGTTTCGAACCCCCGAATCGGCGGCCAATGCTTTTGGGATTCTCGCGGCTTACCACTACAACCAGCAGCTATTGCTACAAATCCAGCAGTCTGAGCCCAAGCACGGCAAGCCCATGATTGATCAGGCCCGTGCCCGCATTGAGCAGTGCATCGTGCAGGGAAACGAGGCGTTGACGCCGCAGACCGCTTGGGCAGTCTTGCGAGACTTCCATGTCCCGGTCGAGGACTTGAACAAGCCCAGCATCAAGCCACTATCTGCCCAGGACTGCCCGGCGGCGATTTGGGTTGAGCGTGATGCCAAGTTTGGCCCCGTGATCCGTTTTGGTGCTGGCGGCGTGATGGGGCGCTTTGCCACAGACCAGGCCGCAGCTGACCTGGCGCCACTGAATTATGAACTCGCGCATCGGTTGGTGATGCGCAGTCAATTCTGGCGCAAGTTACCAGAAGATTTTTATCCGCCCGCTGTGCTTGAGCGTCTTTACATGACGCTCGAACTGTTATCCGACCTGGTGAGTGAATGTCCCGAGGTCATCAGCCTGCGCATGGATCCGCTGGTGGTGCGCGGCCAGACACTGATGGCCGGATCGATTGACGTGCAGGTGGCGCCTTCAGCCCACAAACACCCGGCGGCTGATGGCTATGCCCACATGGCCGTGCATCCGTACCCCAGGCGTTGGGTGCAGCGTCTGGACTTGCGCGACGAAAAAGTTGGGGTGCTCAGACCCATCCGCCCAGACGACGCCACAGCGCTACAAAAGTTTGTGCGAGGCCTGTCAGAAGAGGCCCGCTACATGCGGTTTGTGTCGATGATGCGTGAGCTCACGCCGCGCATGTTGTCACGTTACACGCATGTGGATTACCACCGTGAATTGGCGTTGGTGGCTACCATTCATGAAACGAACGCTGCCGGCGAGACGCTAGAGTCGATTATTGGTTTGGCGCACTACCTGCGCAATCCCGATGGGTTGGGTGCAGAGTATGCGCTGGTGATTGCTGATAATTGGCAAGGCCATGGACTGGGCCGCCGCCTCATGAGCCAGTTGATTGAGGCGGCTCGCGAGCAGGGCTTGTCCTATATCGAGGGTCTGGTGCTTTCAAACAATCGGCCCATGCTGTCACTGATGACCGGGCTTGGCATGATCAATGACCCGGATCCCGATGACAATGCCATGCGCCGAGTTTGGATGCCGCTCGCACCAACACCGCCTGTGGCGGTTTCAGTCGCGTAGCAGGCCCCGCAAGAAGCGGGCAATGTCGGCTACTTCTTCGGGATGCACGCTATGCGGCATCGGATAGGTGTGCCACCGCACGTCATAGCCGTGTGAGACCAACAGGCGCTCGGTGCTTTGACCACGCTCGAGCGCCACCACTGGGTCTTCTGTGCCGTGGGCGAGAAATATGGGGGTTTGTTGGTTAGCAGCATGCCAGTGGGGCGCGGCACGATCAGCCAAGGGTAAATAGCCCGATAGCCCGATCATGCCCGCTAGTTTCTCGGGCAAGCGCAAACCCGTGTGCAGGGTCATGGCACACCCTTGTGAAAAACCCGCCAGCACGATGTTCTCACTTGCTACCCCACGACTATTCTCACGCTTGATGAGGTCAACAATCATTTGCTCAGAGGCCAGAATGCCCGCCTCGTCCTCTTGGCGCACCAACGCGGGTGTCAGGATGTCGTACCAGGCACGCATGGGCATGCCGCCATTAATGGTCACCGGGCGCACGGGGGCGTGCGGAAAAATAAAGCGGGTTGGCGTAGTGACCCCAAGGGCAGGCACCAGCGGCTCAAAATCGTGACCATCGGCGCCCAGGCCGTGCAGCCAGATCACGCTATGGGTGGGGTTGGGGCCGGTTTCGCGTTCCAGGCATTCCAATAAAGCTCGAGCGTTGCTCATGATTCGTCATCCAAGTTCGTGGGTTCGTCTTCGGTCGGTGTCATCGAGGCGTCTTTAATCGCCTGATAAAGCGCACGGTAGTGTTTGCGCTGTGGTTGCTGGCCAGGCAAGAGGCTTTGGTTTTTTTTATGTTCACTGCGTGCGGCGCGGATCAGGGCGCGAAACGCCTGCACATCGACACCGGGGTGCGCGTCTAGCCAGGGGGTGAGCGACGCATCGTCGGCGATAAGCCGATCGCGATCGCGTTCAATGGCATGTAAGGCGGCGGTTTGCTGGCGCGAACCGTGGGCCCATTCGTCGAGCTTTTGTTGGATCTCGGCTGCCGGCGCGTCGCGCATCAGTTTGCCAACGTAATGAATTTGGCGCCGACGACCCTCGCGACTGGTGGTTCGTTGTGCGAGCAATACCGCATCAAGCAGCTTCTCGCTTAACGGCAGCTGCTTCACCCGGTCGCTGCTTAACTCGACAATGGCCCTGCCAAGCGCTTGCAAAGCTTGCATGTCGCGTTTGATTTGCGACTTGCTTGGTCGTTGGTCGGCATCGGTTGGGGTCAGGTCGTCTGTGGTCATGTGTGCAAAGCCAATCTATGGTTCGCTATCATACGGGATTGATTCTTTAATTGACATTCACAAGGTTGAACCCACATGCAGCCATTGCCGCACCGAGAGCATCGCGCCCAATTTGAAGACCTCGTCACGCAGGCCCTCGATTACGCCAAATCACTGGGTGCCACCGATGCCGCAGCTGAAGTTTCTGAAGGGCAGGGCATGGGCGTCAATGTTCGCCTAGGCGAGGTGGAAACCGTCGAACAAACCCGCGACCGAGCGCTTGCCGTTACGGTGTTTGCCGGCCAGCGCCGTGGCTCGGCTTCGACCTCGGACTTTTCTCGTCAAGCGCTTGAGCAGACGGTGCAGGCGGCTTGGCATATTGCGCGTTACACGGCCGAAGACCCTGCGGCTGGCTTGCCCGATGCCAGCGAACTGTTGCTTGATGCCAGCCCGGATTTGTCGCTGTACCACCCGTGGGACATTTCGGTGGAACAGGCGACTCAGATGGCCATTGATGCCGAGCAGGCCGCCCGTTCGATGAGCAAGCACATTACCAACTCCGAGGGGGCCGGTGTTGACAGCCACGAAGGTCAGTTTGTGCTGGGCAACACGCGCGGGTTTCTGGATGGCTATGTCTACACGCGCCATGGCCTGTCGGTGGTGCCCATTGCTGGGCGTGGCGACAATATGCAGCGCGATTACTGGTACACCAGCGACCGCTGCGCCGATCGGCTAGCGGCACCAGCTGAGGTTGGCCAATATGCCGCTCATCGTGCCTTGGCGCGCTTGGGAGCGCGACGGCTGTCCACGCGTCAGGTTCCGGTGTTGTTCGAGGCGCCACTGGCGCTTGGATTGCTCGGTGCGCTCACGCAAGCGGTCAGTGGAGGCGCGCTCTACCGCAAAACGACATTCTTGCTCGATTCACTCGGACAGGCTGTGTTTCCTGAGCACGTGTTTGTCGATGAGAACCCCTTCATTCCCTCGGCTATGGGCTCTGGCGCATTTGACGATGAGGGCGTGCGTACGGTTGCCCGCCAAATGGTTTCAGCCGGTATCTTGCAAAGCTATTTTCTGTCTTGTTACACCGCGCGCAAGCTCGGCATGCAAACCACAGGACATGCTGGCGGTTCACACAACCTGCGTCTGTACTCTAGTCGCACCAACCCCGGTGACAACCT
>CBFHXV010000003.1:0-107048 GCA_965659885.1 Burkholderiaceae bacterium
CGCTGCTGTGAACACCAACGGTGTAGACGCCGTTACAGCGGCACGTAACCGAGGCAACGATCGGTTGGCCGATGCACTGCAAGAGGTGATCGACAAGCGTCGGCAGCGCCAACAGCAGTCGAACTGATCCTGCCCGACGCGATAACCCCGACTATGCCAGTGGCGGCAGCTTCGGTGCGTTGGGGTTGAGCTGCTCAGACAAGCGGTAGGCCTGTTGGGTGGCATCGCGCTGGTGGATGTCGTTGTACCAGCGCTTGACGTTGGGAAACGATTCGATATCGATTTGCTGTCTCGGAAATGCAGCTACCCACGGAAAGCAAGCCATGTCGGCGATTGAGTAGTCCCCAGCGATAAATTGGCGGCCTTCGAGGCGCTTGTTCAACACACCATAGAGCCGCGCGGTCTCATCCACATAGCGTTTGATCGCGTAGGGAACTTTCTCGGGTGCAAAGTTGCTGAAGTGATGGTTTTGACCGGCCATGGGACCTAAGCCACCCATTTGCCAGAACAGCCACTCAAGTGTCTGTTGACGAAGTCTAAAGTCCGATGACAGAAATTGACCGGTTTTTTCTGCAAGATAGAGCAAAATAGCTCCAGACTCAAAAATTGACAGCGGCTCACCACCATCGACGGGCTCATGATCCACTATCGCCGGGATGCGGTTGTTTGGAGAGATGGCGAGAAACTCTGGCGCGAACTGCTCGCCTTTGCCGATGTTGATGGTTTTGATGGAGTAGGGGATTCCCGTTTCTTCTAGGAACAGGGTGATTTTATGACCGTTGGGCGTGGTCCAGTAATAGAGATCTATCATTTTTTCAGTTAGTTATGTTTATTTATGAAAGTAATTAATTAAGTGAGGCTACGCCAGACCCGAAGACGTCTTGCAAAGGTGTTTCGCTGTGTGACGCGGTTGTGTGAAACATAATGGCTCACGTGGGCTCTGGAGCGCACCTCGGGCAGCTCGTGCTATTGCTCTCGCTCCGAGCACGCTTTGATCAACCATAACGAGCAAGACAACGTTGAGCAATAGGTACGTTTACGTAGGCCAGCCCAAATCCGCTCGACCGACGGCTCATCAGCTCAGGTAATGACTAGCAAGCCTCGTTATGCAACACTACTTTTAAATAAAACGTTTATTATTCAGTATCTTAAATTTATATATTAAAGTAATTTCTCAATATCTTCACGAATCGATGCCGGATCCGCATTGGGTGCGTAGCGCTTGACCACATGGCCCTCGCGATCAATTAAGAATTTCGTGAAATTCCATTTAATGCCCTCAGAACCGAGCAGTCCCGGCATGCTGCTTTTGAGCCAGTTGTAAAACGGGTGGGCGTTGTCCCCATTGACATCAATTTTGCTGAACATGGGGAAGGTGACGTGGTAAGTCGTTTCACAGAACTGGCTGATGCTGGCTTCGTCACCTGGCTCCTGGCCCCCAAATTGATTGCAAGGAAATCCAAGCACCTCAAAGCCGCGCTCGTGTAAGTCGGCTTGCAATTGCTGCAGGCCTTTGTACTGACCCGTGAAGCCGCAACGCGAGGCCACATTGACCACCAACAGAACATTGCCTTTGAAATCGGCCAGTGGTTGGGTTTGGCCGTCGATACGGGTTGCGGTGAAATCTTCAAGCTGACTCATAATTTCCTCTTTCCTTTTTCCTTTTTCCTTTTCACTCTTGCCTATGCGGATGTCCTCAAAGGTTTTTAAAGGCCTCAATGGCCCGCAGGCGGGACGACTTAAGGTCGACCATCATGTCTGGGTAACCCGTTGCCTGGCGCTGGGCTGCACTGGGATTGTGGATACTTTTGCGGTCCAGGCCGGCTAACTCTGGCACCCACTGGGCAATAAATTGGCCTTCTGGGTCAAAGCGCTCAGATTGACTCACTGGGTTGAAGACTCGGAAGTAGGGTGCGGCGTCAGCCCCGGTCGAGGCGCTCCACTGCCAGCCACCGTTGTTGGCAGCCAACTCACCGTCGATCAGGTGCTCCATAAAAAATCGCTCGCCCACGCGCCAGTCAACGAGCAGGTTCTTGGTGAGAAACATCGCCACAATCATGCGCAGGCGATTGTGCATCCATCCCGTGGCTTTTAACTGTCGCATTGCCGCATCCACAATAGGCACGCCTGTTTGTGCGCCGCACCAAGCCGCAATATCAGCAGCCTCGTTGCGCCAGGCTACGCCTTGGGTCTCCTGTCGCAGCGGCTGGTGCATCGACAGCTTAGGAAAGCCGTGCAGCAAGTGCCAGTAAAACTCTCGCCAGATGAGCTCATTGATCCAGCTACGCAGCCCAGGGTTGCCCGACTCAAGCTCGCCCTGATTGCGTTGCTGTGCCAGGTACAGGCACTGCTTGACCGAAACTGCGCCGCTTGCCAAATAAGGCGAGAGTTGGCTGGTACCTGGCTGGGCTGGAAAGTCGCGTGCCGTGTCGTAGTCACTGGCGCGCTCTGCGACAAAGGCTGACAAGCGCTCGTCAATGACCTCCAGGTCATCTGGCCAATCACTGGCTAGACTAGGCAGCTCGTCTGGCCAAACCGAATCGATGTCGTCAGGCGTTATGTGTGCGGGCAGGGCGCACTCGGGTGGCGGTGGACAAAGGACGAGTGGGTTTTGCGCTAGATAAGCCCGACAGGCACGCGCAAACGGGCTAAACACCCGGTAGGTGGCGCCGGCGCCGGTCTTAAGCGATCCAGGTGTCAACAGGGTTTGGCCATCATGGCCCACCAGATCAATGCCATTGTCGCCAAGCAAGCGATACGTGGCGCGGTCACGGCGTCGCTCATAGACGCCTTGTTCACGATTGCAGTGCACCTCATTGATGCCATGCGTCTGACAAAAGCCCAGCAAGGCCTCGGGCACATCCTTCCAGTGCTCTACCCGTAGCAGTTTCAAGGCGACCCCGCGAGCTGCCAGCCGTGGCTGCAGGTCTTTGAGCAGGCGGCGCCACAAATCGATCTTAACGGGTGCTTCGGGATGGCTTTGCCATTGCGAGGGCGATACGATAAACAATGCCAATGCCGGCCCGTCGCTGCACGCGGCTGACAACGCGGGTTGATCGGTGATACGTAGATCGGTACGGAACCAGACGAGTTTCATTTGGCCTGGCTCGACTGACGGGCATCCCAGGCGCGAATCGCGTCTAGCGACTTGCTGACGTGTTGCGACGGACTCATGCTCTCAAACGCCTCCAGAATCGTTCCATCAGGTGCAATCGCGTACGAAATGCGATCAGCCATACCCGGAATAATCGCGAATCCGGCGTCATAAAGATCAATCACCTGGCCATCGGGATCAGCAGCCACTGCAAATTTGCCGCCGCAAGGGCCTTCAGAAAACTTCTTCAGCGTATCGATATCGTCGCCAGACACACCGACAACGGTGGCCCCTAGCGCCTTGAAGTCGTCCATGGCCTGGGCAAATAACTGAGCCTCAATGGTGCAACCACTGGTAAAGGCCTTGGGATAGAAATAAACCACGGCTGGGCCCTGTGCCAGCGCTGATTGCAAATCAAACTCAAACGGCTGTCCGGCTAGTGCCGCGGGTGCCTCAAACAGTGGCGCCTTGGCACCGGGCGCTAGTTGCGCCTGAGCGCCAGTGCTCACAAATAGGGCTGCTGTCATCAGAAGCAAACTGGCTAGACACTGTCTGACGATCTTAGAGCCACGATTGCAGCGCCACAGCATCAGCTCGCCAGGTGCGCTTTTCAGGATAGGCACAGATGGTTTGTTTGGGTTCATGACATTATCTTTGTATGATGAAGGTGTGTTGGGAACTCTAACGACTGTACATCATGCGGCAATCCAACAACAAACCATCCATAGACCCACGCCATGCCAAGGGTATCCGGCGCGTATTCAAAGCGTTTGTTGTGGGTGTCACAGCCGGCCTTGTGGCCGGGATCTTCGCGCACGTCAGTGCGCAGACAACCGCTGCGACGACGGCAACAGGCCAGGCGGCAACCGCCCAGACCCAACAGTCTAGCGATGACGGCACCATGACCGCCGATGAGATCAAAGCACTGTTTGAGCGCGAGGCCCGAGCTGCTTACGCCATGAACAAGCAAGCATGCGAGGATCTATCGGCCCAGGACAAAAAGGTCTGTTTGGCGCGCGCCCGGCTTCAGTTTGATGCCGACATGCGTTATGCGCAAAAGCGCGCCGCCCAAGGCTATTAGACAAGCGTCAGTGTTGCGGCAGCGCTCGGTCGCCAGTGCCTGAGCTCACGCGCTAGATATCGACGTCCTCAATGTGTTCGACGCGTGGTGCGGCCTCGAAGTGAGGGCTGGCGAGTTCGCGCCATTTCTGGAAATTCTCGCTTTCGCGAAATTCGACCATGTGATGCTCGACCGTCTCCCATTGCACAAAAAGCTGGTACTGCTCGGGGTGCTCGATGCAACGGGCAAGCTTCACCCCATGGCAGCCGTTGGCTGCCAGAAAATAGGGCTTGGCTTGCGCCACGCTTTTTTCGAAGTCAGCTTCTTGGCCTGCTTTGATGACAATATGTGCGATTTCAGTAACCATCATTTCTCCAAGTGGGGTTTGGCAATTCCGAGCAAGAGATGATCTCGGTTAAGTGGCTAGTCGGCTCCTGTGGTAGGTTAGCTTGAAACAGCCGTGGCGAGGTAGGGCGTTTATAACCGTAGGGTGCCGATGTCTGGGTTAAACGGATTTAGGATGCTGCCTCGAATGTTACACACAAGGAGAGGCATCATATGTCTACATCGACGAGCTTGAGTTTTTTAGGGGCTGCCGGCACGGTCACGGGTTCCAAGACACTTATCAAACACCAGCAACATCAGGTCATGATCGATGCAGGTTTGTTTCAAGGCTTTAAGAACCTGCGCCAGCTCAACTGGCTGCCGCTGCCGTTTGACGTCAAGTCCCTGTCAGCGGTGGTTCTGACGCACGCTCATATCGATCACTCTGGTGCGCTGCCGCTGTTGGTGCGCCAGGGCTATCGCGGGCCCATTTATGCGTCAGACGCCACCGTGGATGTGGCGAGCGTGCTGCTCATTGACAGCGCCAAGCTGCAAGAGGAAGAGGCCGACTATGCCAACCGGCATCACACGTCCAAGCATCATCCGGCAAAGCCGCTCTACACCCTGCATGATGTAGAAAAAACCATGGGGCAGTTCCAGCCAATCCCCTTTGGGCAGTGGCACGATGTGGTCCCCGGCATGCCTGTGAAGCTTCAATACGCCAGCCACATTCTGGGGGCAGCCTCGGTACGTGTTCAGGTTAATGACAGTGAATTGGTGTTCTCTGGTGACCTTGGACGGCCAGAAGCGCCTATTTTGGGGGCGCCCGAGCCATTAGAAGAACTCGATTATTTGGTGCTTGAGTCGACCTATGGTGACCGCCATCACCCCAACACAGACCTCAAGCAGGAATTGGCTGGCATTATTCGGCACACCATAGAGCAGGGCGGTGCGGTGCTCATGCCTGCCTTTGCGGTCGGGCGATCACAAGTGTTGTTGCACACCATCGACAGCCTCATTAAAAGCGGCGAAATCCCTGATGTGCCGGTGTTTCTCGACAGCCCCATGGCGGTCAATGTCACCGAACTCTACCGCCGCCATCATGCCGACCATTTGTTGTCCGCCGCCGGTATCAATGAGGTTTTTAATGTCGCCAAAATGGTGCAGTCAGTTGACGAGTCCAAGGCGTTGAACCAGTTGAAATATCCGCGCATCATCATCTCGGCCAGTGGCATGGCCACCGGCGGGCGTGTGCTGCATCATTTACGAACCCTGATCGGGGACCATCGCAACGCGGTCGTGTTTGCCGGTTTTCAAGCTGGTGGCACACGCGGCGCGCGGCTCGTGGCGGGAGAGCAAACCGTACGCATCTTTGGGCATGACTATCCTGTGCGTGCTGCTGTTCATTCCATTGACGGGTTTTCTGCGCACGCCGATGCTGATCAACTCATCGAGTGGGTTCAGACGGCGACCCAAGGGCCCAAGCGGATATTTCTCAATCATGGCGAACCAAAGGCAGCTGACACCTTGAGGCAGCGCATCGAACATGAACTTGGCATCGATTGCGTGGTGCCTTTGCTTGGCCAGGAGGTGCACCTGTGAGCGAGCCGGCAAACCTGACCTATAAACCGCTAGGCATAGACACCTTGCAAGAGCATGTCGCCTTCATGCATCGCGACTGCCACATCTGCAAATCCGAAGGCCTTGAGGCCCAGACCCGGGTCGCCTTACGGCACGGCTCCAATCGCGTGATTGCCATTGTCAACGTGGTTGAGTCCGAGCTTTTGGCTTGCGATCAGATTGGGCTGTCAATTAATGCCGAGCGTGATCTTCAAGTCGAGGCGGGCGAGCCCATCGAGGTGGTGCAGGCACCACCGGTGGCGTCGCTGAGTCAATTGCGCACCAAAATCTACGGCCATCGCCTCGACCGTCATGGTTTTGAGGCCATTGTCAGTGACGTGGCCAAGGGTCGTTACGCCAACATTCATATTGCGGCCTTTTTAACGGCCATGGCCGGCAAAAAAGCCAACGTTCAGGAAGTCACGGACCTCACAGCAGCCATGGTGGCCATTGGCGAGCGGCTTGAATGGGGCGTAAGCCCCGTGGCCGACAAGCATTGTGTGGGTGGCTTGCCGGGCAATCGCACCACGCCCATTGTGGTGGCGATTGTGGCGAGCGCAGGCTTGCTGATGCCCAAGACTTCGTCTCGCGCCATCACGTCGCCGGCCGGCACCGCTGATGTGATGGAGGTTTTAACGCCTGTGACGCTAGGTCTGGACGCCATGCGCGATGTCGTAGAAAAAGAGGGCGGTTGTTTCGTTTGGGGAGGATCATTGGCGCTTAGTCCTGCTGATGACTTGCTTATTCGAGTCGCACGGCCACTCGAGCTCGATAGCGACGCACAACTTGTGGCTTCGGTGTTGTCAAAAAAGATCGCCGCTGGCTCCACACACGCGGTTATCGATATCCCTGTTGGGCCCACAGCCAAAGTACGCAGCAAGGAACAGGCCGATCATCTGGAACATTTGCTCAACCAAGTGGCCTTTGCCAACGGCTTGAACCTAAAGGTGCTTAGAACCGATGGTCACGTACCTGTGGGCCATGGGATCGGTCCGGCACTTGAAGCTAGAGACGTCATTGCGGTCCTTCAAGACGCCAGCGGCGCCTCGAAAGCCTTACGCGCACGCGCTGTGGCGCTCGCTGGTGAAGTGCTTGAACTTTGCAAACACGTCGAACCCGGTCAAGGCGCCGAGCGAGCCAGCGAGATTCTGGCATCAGGACAGGCGTGGCAGAAGTTTCTGGCCATTTGCCAGGCGCAAGGTGGTTTTACGCCACCGACATTCGCGCCCATCCAATCGGTTGTCACAGCCACGCATGCTGGAACCTTAAAAGAGATCGACAATCGACGCCTGGCGCGTCTAGCCAAACTTCTGGGTGCGCCTGAAGCCAAGGCCGCTGGCGTTGATCTGCATATCCATCTAGGCGATGCGGTCACGCGCGGTGAGCCGTTGTTTACGTTGCACGCCCAAGCAGAGGGCGAAATGGCGTATGCCAAAGCTTATTTGGACGCCAATCCACCCATGCTGATTGAATGACGTACGCGCACGTTCGGATAGCCATAAAACGCATAATGTATATTATGTAAAGTAGGTGGCGTGCGTAAGTACCGTGCTTCAGTACCACGTCTTTTCTCGCGTGCCTCATGCCGCCATCCGATGCGTTTGCCTGTCTCTGAGCCGAATCAGCTCTTTTGCTCGACCCTAACCCCGTATCCTCACAAACGACTGACAAAGGAAGATTTTTTGCCATGAGCCGTTCGCGCCGTAAAACTCCCATCTTTGGCATCACCACTGCTACCAGTGAACGCAAAGACAAACAACATTGGCACCGCCGTTGGCGTCTGCGCGAGCGCATGGCGCTGCGCAAACTCAACTTGCAACAGCTCGATGCTCACATGAGCGTCGATCGCAAATTAGCCGGCAATGTCTGGGCCATGGCCAAGGATGGGCGCCAATACTGGCCGGTGCATCAGCAAGCCCGCTGGGCTGCCATCTGGGCTAGGAAACAGACTCAAGATCCTGAGACCGTTGCCGCCCTGCAAAAGCATTTGATGCGCCGAATCATGGCTAAATGATCCGTGGTTCCGTCGGTACCCCAATGGTGGGATGCCGCGCAGCGCAACATTGGTGGTCAGGTTTAGTGCGCCATGCCCTTGTTGGTTTTTTGTGAGATTTCTCGCTGTGCCGCAAGGGCATCATCTGGCCAGCTCGTTTTAATGTAGCCGAGTATCAGTCTGATCTGGTCGGTGCTGAGCACATGCTCAAACGCGGGCATGTCACTTTCGTAGCCCGGCGGTGCGTTCACGCCACCCAAGAATCCGATTTGCGTCATTTCAATCAGTTGCCAGTCAGGATGGTGCCAGGTGTGGCCCGTGGCATCATGTGGCGGTGCAGGCAGCCGTGCGTTGGGCATGCGGGTTCGCCAATTGTCTTGCCCCTGGAGATTAACGCCATGGCAGCTTGCGCAGTACATGTTGTAGAGGCGCTGGCCTTGGATCTTGGCCTGTCCTTGTGCTGGCGCAATCCAGGCGGTGTTTGAAGGGGTTTGTTCAGAGCTGAACCAAATCCAGCCAAATACGAGTAGCACCAGCAGCGTTGCAAACGCCACTGACGTAAATCTCAGCCATTTCGTTGTCACGAGCGCCTACGTTGTAAAGCGTTGACGCAGTTCCCTCACCCCGCGCGCCAGCACCCTCGCCTCTAATCCCACAGCAACGAACTTGGCGCCCAAGGACAGGTAATGCTTGGCCAGGTTCTCGTCAGGGGTGAGAATGCCGGCTGCCTTGCCGTGAGCCTGTATGGTTTGGATGGCACTTTCGATCACCTCTTGCACCTCCGGATGGCCGGGGTGGCCAAGGTGGCCGTAGGCGGCTGCGAGGTCGGCTGGGCCAAGAAACACGCCATCGACACCTTCGACCTCGCAGATGGCAGGCAAGTTGTCGATGGCGATGCGTGTCTCGGCTTGAACGAGCAAGCAGACTTCATCGTTTGCGACTTGGGGATAGTTTTGACGCAAGTCCCAGCGGGAGACGCGTGCCGTGCCGTAGCCGACACCCCGGAACCCTTGCGGTGGATAGCGCGTGGCGCCCACAAGCTCTTTAGCCTGTTCGGGCGTGTCGACCATGGGAATGAGCAATGTTTGTACACCGACATCGAGCAGCTGTTTGATGAGCACCGCATCGCCTGTGGCGGGCCTGGCGATCGGATGTGTTTGCGGGTAACCGCCACAAGCTTGCAGCTGGGAAAGCACGGTCTGAATATCGTTCGGTGTGTGCTCGCCGTCTAGCAGCAGCCAGTCGTAGCCGGCCGTGGCACAAATCTCGGTGGTAAAGGCATGGGCAATGGATAGCCACAAACCAATCTGTGGCTCGCCACGCAGCAGACGCGCCTTGAATCGATTGTCAAAGGTCAGGTTCACGATCTACACCCTTTGTGCCACGGCGTCGCCAAGCGCCACCGTTGTGGCCTCGCCACCGAGATCCGGTGTGCGCGGGCCATTGGCTAGCACGTCCTCGATGCCCTTTAAGATGGCATCGTGCGCTTGCAAATAAGGCGCTTGGTCCGCCTCGCCAAGTCCCCTGCCCAAGTAATCCAGCATCAAGGCGCCCGACCAAATCATGGCAATCGGGTTGGCAATGCCTTTGCCGTAGATGTCCGGTGCCGAGCCATGTACCGGCTCAAACAGCGAGGGAAACAGTCGGTCGGGATTTAAATTGCCCGAGGGTGCCAAGCCAATCGTGCCGGTGCACGCCGGCCCGAGATCGGACAGGATATCGCCAAACAGATTCGAGGCCACCACCACATCGAAACGGTCCGGTTGCAACACAAAGCGAGCCGACAGAATGTCGATATGCTGTTTGTCGGTGGTGATATCGGGATACTTCTCGGCCATTTCAGCGGCACGACTGTCCCAATACGGCATGCTAATCGCAATGCCGTTGGATTTCGTGGCAATGGTCAAATGCTTGCGTGCGCGCTGGCGGGCCAATTCGAAGGCGTACTTTAAAACACGGTCAGTGCCCAGGCGGCTAAAGACCGATTCCTGGATCACAATTTCCCGGTCTGTGCCTGCAAACATGGTGCCACCAAGCGAGGTGTACTCGCCTTCGGTGTTCTCGCGCACAACAAAGAAATCAATATCGCCGGCCTTGCGATTGGCCAACGGGCATGGCACCCCATCAAAAAGCCTTACGGGCCGCAAATTGATGTACTGATCGAATTCGCGACGGAACTTCAACAACGACCCCCACAAAGAGACATGGTCGGGCACCGTGTCGGGCCAGCCCACCGCACCGAACAGCAACGCATCGCAGCCCGCTAAACGGTCTTTCCAGTCGCTTGGCATCATGTCGCCGTGCTTGGCGTAATAGTCGCATGAAGCCCAATCGTGATGCTCAAACGATAGTTTGAGATCGAACTTTTCTGCTGCCGTTTGCAGCACTTTCAGCCCCTCAGGCATGACCTCCTTGCCAATGCCATCGCCAGGCAGTACGGCGATACGAAATGTCTTGCTCATTATTGATCCCGGTATGTTGTTGTTAGAAAGAACGATGTCTCGCGTGTGCGGTTTATCTCGATCTGATAGGTTTTAACAGCTGGCGTATCTTGGTCGTGCAGTCAAGACTGTCCGAGCTCACGCGACAACTCCCCTGCCCGATCATACGCTGCGTGCATGGCTGCCGTGACGATTTCTTCAAATTGCTTGGCCTGCAACACATCGAGGGCGGCCTGTGTGGTGCCGCCTTTGGAAGTCACTCGCTCGCGCAAGGTACCCACGGGGTCAGACGACTGTGCGGCAAGTTCCGTGGCACCAGCCAGTGTGGCCAAGGTCAGCTGCTTGGCCTGGATGTCGTCCAAGCCCAGTTGCCGTGCACCGACCATCATGGCCTCGATAAAGCGAAACACATAAGCCGGCCCGCTGCCCGAGACAGCCGTAACCGCGTCAATCATCCGGTCTGAATCAACCCAAACAATATCTCCGACAGCCGACAGAATGTTTTGTACGTCGTTACGGTGCTCAGCCGATACCGCTTGGCCCGCCACCAAACCCGTCATGCCACGCTCGACCAAGGCCGGCGTGTTGGGCATGGCTCGCACCACCAGCGGCCAAGGTCGGTCTGCGCTGCCAAGCCAGTGCGAAAGCGTCTCTAACGAAATGCCGGCGGCAATGCTCACCGCCACGGTATCAGGCGTTAAAAATGGCTTGAGCTGTTTGCTCACTTCAGCCAGTTGTTGTGGTTTGACCGCCAACATCCAAACCGAGTGCTGTTGCAAGGTTTGATCAGGCTCACCGCTAGCTGACAAGCCGCGGTCACGCCATTTGGCCCGCGTGTGCTCGTTAATGTCGATGACATGCAGTTTTTGCGGGGACATGCCGCGTTTCAAGAGCCCCTCAATGAGAGCGCCGGCCATGTTCCCGCCGCCGATAAAGGCAATGTCGCTGTGTATGCTCATAGGTTTAGTCGTCGTCTATCGTCTTGTTTGTCGTGGCCATTTCGAGTGGGCACTCGTTGTTGCCATCTGTTGTTACCATCTGTTGTTGCCATCTGTGGTTGCCATCGTGCTGTCGCAAGTCGGATTCTCTAGGGCTTGGAGCAACTGACAGAGAAACATACGTAAGTTCCATTTGCCTGCAAGGCGACTGCCGCATGATTACCCAAGAATGTGCTGCAAAACAATACCAGCAAATACGGCTGCACCAAACCAATTGTTGTGCCGAAATGCTTTAAAGCAAGCGTCACGGTCGCGATCCCGTATCCAATAGATGTGCGTGGCGGCAATGCCAGCAGCCACCGTCAAACCAGCATAATAAGCAGCACCCCAATCTAATAGGCTGCCGGCCAACGCCAATAGCGCCAGCGATATCGCGTAACAAAGCCCGATCGCCAACACGTCATACCGCCCAAACGTAATGGCTGCGGTTTTTAGGCCCAGCTTGATATCGTCCTCGCGGTCGACCATCGCATATTCGGTGTCGTAGGCCACGGTCCAGAAGATATTGGCCACGACAAACACCCAGGCCACCAAAGGCACGGTGTCGGTCACCGCGGCAAACGCCATGGGCATGCCAAAGCCAAACGCGATACCGAGGTAGGCCTGCGGCACGCCAAACAGCCGCTTCATCAAGGGATAGGTTGCAGCAAGCGCCAGCGCGGCAAACGACAGCGCAATGGTTAACGGATTAAGCAGCAGCACCAGTAAAAAAGCAATCAGTGCCAGCATCGCCGCAACCCAGAGTGCTTCTTTTGGGCTGATCTGTCCTGTTGTCAGCACCCGCGTTTCGGTGCGTTGAACATGTCGATCAAAATCACGATCAAAATAGTCGTTAATGGCACACCCAGCCGCCCGCATTAAAAACGTGCCTGCCACGAAGATCACCAAGATATCCAGTGGCGGCAAGCCCTGACTCGCGCTCCACAATGCCCAGAGCGTTGGCCACAGCAGCAGCAACGTGCCAATCGGTTTGTCGATACGAACCAGCTTGGCGTACAGGCCAAGCCGGGTCAGTGCAAGACTTGTCATCACTTATAGAAATTTTGCGCCGCCAACGAGGCGATCCTTGATACCGCCGTCACTGTAACAGGCTGCGCAGCATCCAGGCGTTCTTCTCATGAACATCTAGGCGCTGGGTCAACAAGTCCGCGCTTGGCTGGTCATTGGCCTGATCGGCTTGATTCAGTGCATGTCGCGCCGTCTTGGCGACGGCTTCATTGCCACTGACCAGCAGCCGAATCATTTCAGTGGCTTTTGGCACGGCCTTGGGCTCGTTGATCGATGACAGTTTGGCATATTCAGCGTAGGTCCCGGGCGCATAGTGGCCGAGCGCGCGAATACGCTCTGCGATTTGATCCAGGGCGGTCCACTGCTCGGTGTACTGCGTCATGAACATGTTGTGCAGTGTATTGAACATGGGACCTTCGACGTTCCAATGGAAATTGTGCGTCATCATGTACAAGGTATACGAGTCAGCAAGCATCTTCGATAGCTCACCTGCTACAGAGGCGCGGTCCTTGGCGGAGATGCCGATATTAATCGTCGGGGCTTTGGCAGCTACTGAAGCCGCAGAGGTCTTTTTGGCCATGGAAATTCTCCTATACACGCTAACACCAAAAGTACAACACAACATGATCTAACGTAAAACCACATCGCTGGTTAAAGATATGCGGACCTGCCCGATGTTCACCCAGCGACGCTTTGCCTAGCTATTGCTCTTCCATTGCGCCGTCTGGCACCTCAAGCATACGTACATCGGCCAGATGAATGGCGTGAATGGTGTCAACTAACGCTCGAATCGCCGCCATGCGGGGAAAGCTCTTGCGCCACGCGATCACGACCCGTCTTTCGGGTGCCGGGTCCTTGAATGGCACATATTTGAGCAGCTTTGACTCGCTGTCATTGTGTTGCATCAACGATGTCACAGGCATCACAGTCAACCCGATCCCTGCAGCCACCATGTGTCGTATCGTCTCGAGTGATGACCCTTCAAAGGTGCGCTGCATCCCTTGCGGCGCATCCGAATAGCGAGACAGCTCTGGACAGACGCCCAGCACGTGGTCTCGGAAACAATGGCCTGATCCGAGCAACAACATGTTCTCTTGCTTAAGATCCTCGGCATCAATTTCGCTTCGCTCAGCCCAGGGGTGATGGGCTGGCATGGCGACCATGAAGGGCTCGTCGTAAAGTGCCACCGTGCTTAGACCCGAGTCAGGCAATGGCAGCGCCATGATGGCGCAGTCTATCTCGCCTTGTCGTAACAACTCAATGAGGCGCGTGGTGAAGTTTTCCTGCAGGATAAGCGGCATTTGTGGCGTTCGCTCTATCTGCTTTGGGATAAGCCGCGGCAGCAAATACGGTCCAATGGTATAGATCACCCCCACCCGCAATGGCCCGGCCAAGGGGTCATGACCCACGCGGGCAATTTGCTTGATGGCAGCGCTTTCTTGCAACACTTTATGTGCTTGGGCGATGACACGCTCGCCCACAGGCGTGACCCCAATTTCGGAGCCACCCCGCTCAAAAATAACAATGCCTAGCTCATCTTCGAGCTTACGAATCGCCACGGACAAGGTCGGCTGACTGACAAAGCAGGCTTCAGCGGCCCGGCCGAAATGACGTTCACGGGCCACGGCCACAATGTACTTCAGCTCGGTCAATGTCATGAATGTTGCTCCTGAAACTCATATCACCATGCTAACCGTTTAGAAAGGCTTCGCGCGACTGCATCCACCGGTCCATATGACGTTGCGCAATCTCGGGCTGATCTGCTCGCAAATCACTTGACAAGGTTTTGGCCAGTTCCACCCATTGAGCGTCAGCCTCAAAGTCGGCAAACCTCAATAAAGACATGCCCGATTGCCGGGCACCAAGAAACTCGCCAGGCCCACGCAGCTGTAAGTCCCGACGCGCAATCTCAAACCCATCATCGGTCTCATACAGCGCTTTAAGGCGATATTTTGCATCAGCTGATAACGGTGGCTCGTACATCAGCAAACAAACCGATTGTCGTGATCCGCGCCCTACCCGGCCACGCAGCTGGTGCAACTGCGCCAAGCCAAACCGTTCAGCATGTTCTATCACCATTTGACTGGCATTGGGCACGTCGACACCGACCTCAATGACCGTGGTGGCGACCAACACATCTATCTCACCGGTTTTGAAGTGCTGCATGACTTCGGCTTTGTCTTTGGCATGTAATTTGCCATGCACGAGCCCCACACGAAGTCCATCAAGGGCTGATGTCAGCATCTCGTGAGTGTCTTTGGCTGTTTGCAGCTGCAAAGCTTCGCTTTCTTCGACCAATGGGCAGACCCAATAAACCTGACCTCCGGCTGCCACTGATTCACGCAAGCCCTCAATGACCTCGTCTCGGCGGCTGGCACTGATCAGTTTCGTGGTCACCGGTAGCCTGCCCGGTGGGCGCTCATCAATCACCGAGA
Source organism: Burkholderiaceae bacterium (assembly GCA_965659885.1). Taxonomy (GTDB): domain Bacteria; phylum Pseudomonadota; class Gammaproteobacteria; order Burkholderiales; family Burkholderiaceae_B; genus Algicoccus. Next base: position 14,974 of record CBFHXV010000003.1, read on the forward strand.
CATCGAGGTCTGCGAAACACGTCATGGCCAGTGAGCGTGGAATCGGTGTGGCGCTCATGGTCAGTTGATGCGGCAACAGGTCATTGGCTTTTTCGCCAAGCGCCAGACGCTGTGACACACCAAAGCGATGCTGCTCATCGACAATGGCCAAGCCCAGGTCATGAAAGGTCACTCCCGTTTGAATCAAAGCCTGCGTACCCACCACCAAATGCGCCTGGCCGTCGGCGATACTTTGTAAGGCGTCGCGTTTTACTTTGGTGGGTAATCCAGCGCTGACCCACACACACTCAAGCCCTAACTCATTGGCCCAAGGTTGCAGCTTCAGGAAGTGCTGCTCGGCAAGAATCTCGGTAGGCGCCATCACCGCGGCTTGCTTGCCATGATCAATGGCACGCATGGCCGCAAGCGCGGCCACCACGGTTTTACCGCTGCCCACATCGCCTTGCAATAAACGGTGCATTGGCCATGTTTGCGCCAGATCAGCATGAATTTCATTGACCACGCGCAGTTGCGCCGCCGTCAGATCGAACGGCAATACGTCGAGTAATTTCTGTGCGTAACTGATCCGATCTACCGGTTCGACCAGCGGTTGTGCCTGGCGCAAATGACGCTGCGCTCGGGCGTTGGCCAAACTCAGTTGTTGCGCCAGTAGCTCATCGAACTTGACCCTAACCCAGGCCGGATGCGTGCGGTCCAGTAAACGCTCAAGATCTGCACCTGGCGGCGGTCGATGCAACATTTGCACGGCATCGGCAAATGACATCAAGCCCAACTGTCTGCGCACGCTGTCGGGCAATGTGTCGGTGAGATCCTGTGTGCTAAGCGCTGATTCAATTCGCTGGGCGATGGCACGCTGCTGAAGCCCCTCGGTGCTTGGGTATATGGGCGTGAGTGCCTCTGGCAATGGTTGGGAAGGGCTTGAGACTTTGGGATGCACCAGTTCAAGCCCGCCAAACCCTGCCCTGACCTCGCCGCGCACCCGCCAACGTTTGCCTTGTTGCATTTGCTGGACTTGGCTAGGGTAAAAATTAAGCCAGCGCAGTTGAATGTCACCGGTGTCGTCACGCATACGCGCGGTCAGATAGCGCCGTGGGCGATACGTGAGCTCAACCGATTGCACCACGGCTTCAAACTGAATTGGCTGCCCCGCACGGGCACTGGCAATGGGCGCTAAGCGCGTTTCGTCCTCGTAGCGAATCGGAAAATGCAATAAAAAATCCTGCGGCGTGTGCAGGCCCAGTTTGGCAAACAAGCTTGCCTGATCACGCCGCTTGGCGGGTGCACGTTGCGCAGCCGCGCCCGATCGAGCCTGCGTCTTAGACGGCAATGATGGCCTCGACCTCAAAGGCGGCCCCTTTGGGCAGGCTTGCCACACCCACGGTCGATCGAGCGGGAAAGGGTTCGGGAATCACCGAGGCCATGATGTCATTGACAACGGAAAAATTATTTAAATCAGTTAGATAAAGCGTTAACTTAACAATGCTGTTTAAGTCACCACCTGCGGCTTCGATGACCGCCTGCATGTTGGCGAAAGCTTGTTTGACTTGTGCCTCAAAAGACTCGGTGACAAGCTCACCTGTGTCTGGGTGCAAAGGGATCTGCCCCGACAAAAACACAAGCTGCCCGCCCGTGACAGAGACGGCTTGTGAATAAGGGCCGACAGCCGCTGGAGCGGCGTTGGTGTGAATGATTTGCTTGCTCATTTTGCGCTTCCTTGTGGTTTATCACGATGCTTTGACCGCCATCTCAGGTGCTCTAGTGACGTTGACCTTCGGCTTCAAAACATCAAGTACTCAGAGTTTAAACAACTCGAGCCTTCACAATCGGTTCAACGCACAAACAACCCCCATACACCCATGGCCTGATTCAGCCATGTTGGTCGGGCGATGCCTGTTTGATGTGGGCGCGTGTATCCCATTGGAGCGCTCGGACCGCGAGCAAGCAACGTTAGAACCAGACAAAGCGCGTGGTTACAAACGGCCTTACGTGCCGCTTGAGCCTGCTTCCATGTCAAGTTCGCGCAGTTTGCGCGTGATGGTGTTGCGTCCCATGCCAAGCCGGGCCGCCGCCTCTACCCGTCGACCGCGGCACGCCTTAAGCGCGGCGTCGATGACGGCCCGTTCGAAGTCCCTGGTCAATGCTGACCAGACTTGTGGCTCAGCCCTAGCCAAACGCTGCTCGGCTTCGCTTGACAATAGCGCTGTCCAGTTCGATAACGCCATCTCCTGAGGGGCTTGCTCAGTAACGGCCTGCCGGACTTGCTGGGGTGGCTGTTCGTTCGCCCCAGCTGAGATATGGCCTTGGCCAACCACTTCGGGTGGCAAATCCAAGAGATTGATCACTTGGCCGGGTGCCATGACGGTGAGCCAATGACAAAAGTTCTCCAGTTGGCGCACATTGCCCGGGAAACTGAATTGCTTGAACTGCGCCATGGCCTCATCGGACAGCCGCTTGACCGACACTCCCAGTGACTTGGCGCTGGCAGTCAGGAAATGCTTGGCCAAGGCGTCAATGTCCTCGCGGCGCTCTCTGAGCGGTGGCAAGCGCAGACGAATCACGTTGAGTCGGTGAAACAAATCTTCCCGAAACTTGCCCTCGCGCACACGGTCTTCTAGCGGCTGATGAGTGGCTGCCACGATTCTGACATCCACTTTAACGGGCTGGGCTCCACCGACCCGATAAAACGATCCATCTGAGAGCACGCGCAATAGACGGGTCTGCAGCTCCAGTGGCATGTCACCGATTTCATCGAGAAACAGTGTCCCACCTGAAGCCTCCTCAAACCGCCCGCGACGGTTGGTGCTCGCGCCGGTGAAGGCGCCGCGCTCGTGGCCAAACAGCTCGGCTTCAAGCAAATCGCGTGGAATCGCCGCGGTATTTAGTGCCACAAATGGTGCATTGGCGCGCATGCCATGATCGTGCAAGGCTCGAGCCACCAGCTCTTTGCCTGTGCCCGATTCACCCGTGACCAATACCGTGGTGTTCGATTGCGCCAACTTGCCAATGGCACGAAACACCTCTTGCATGGCCGGTGAGTTTGATTGCGTCAGCATGGCGCGCCCAGAGGCCTTGCCCGATTTGTCGTCTACACCAGGCTTGCCTGAGTGATCGCCCTCTTCGAGCGCACGGGTGATCAGCGTAACCGCCTCATTGACGTCAAATGGCTTGGCCAGAAAGTCAAACGCACCGCCTTGAAATGCAGACACCGTGCTGTCTAAATCACTGTAGGCCGTCATGACAATGACCGGCAGCTCTGGGTGTTGTGCCTTTAGCTCGCCAAGCAGTTTGAGCCCATCCTTGCCGGGCATGCGTATGTCGGTCACAAGCGCAGCAGGCAAGCTTGTTTCAAGGGCTTGCTCAACGTCATGGGCGCTAGCAAAGCTCAAGGTGTCAATATTGGCGCGCAGTAACGCTTTTTCCAGCACCCATCGTATCGCTTGATCATCATCGACTATCCAGACCGGTTTCATGACTGCTCCAGCGGAATCAATAATCGGAATTCGGTGTGGCCTGGCTTGGATTCCATTTCAATCAGGCCACCGTGTTGTTGTAGTAAATCCTGTGCCAGGCTCAAGCCTAGCCCGGTTCCACCTTCGCGCGCTGTCACTAAAGGATGAAACACCTTGTCTTGTATCTCTTGCGGCACGCCGGGTCCGTTGTCGATGACCACAATCTCGGCGGCCATGCGGTGCTGTCGGCGGTGCAACATGACTTGCCTGGCAATGCGCGTACGAATCGTGACTTGCGCTTGTGGGGTTTGCGACTGCATCAGAATCTCAGCCGCATTACGCACCACGTTCAGTAACGCCTGCACGAGTCTGGCACTGTCAGCCTCGATATCGGGCAGCGAGGCATCATAGTCGCGCACCACATCAACCTCGGCGAACTCGGCCTGAACCAGCGAACAGACGCGCTCACAGACTTCGTGCACATTGACGGGCGCCATTTGCATCGGCTCGGTTTTGGGTCCGGCCAAACGATCAACAAGCCCTTGCAAGCGATCCGCCTCAGAAATAATGACCTGCGTGTATTCGGTCAAGCGCGCATCAGGCAGCTCAGTCTCTAGCAGTTGCGCCGCGCCTCTTAAGCCACCAAGCGGGTTTTTGACTTCATGGGCCAGGTTGCGCAGCAACTCGTGTTGTACCTGTATTTCTTGGGCTAGTCGCTCGGTGCGGTCAACGATTAACCGGCTCTCAAGGTCGGCCACTTCGATTAACGCCGCCCAAGGCTGACCCATCAGGCTTAGCGTGGTTACCGACACTTCACGGGCAACAGCACTCGTGTTGGTGCGTGCGACTTGTCGGCAACTCTCAAGCGTGCCTTCACAAGCGTGCAACACGGATTGCGCCAGGGCTGAGTCTTGCTCAAACAGTGCAATCACCATTTGACCTTCGATCTGTCGCTTGGAGCGGCCAAACAAATCCTGCGCAGCGGCATTGGCATTGACCACCACGCCGTCGCGGTCAAGCATCAATACGCCAGTGGCAAGCAGATCGAAGGGTTCAATGGCTGTCATGGGGATCGGGCCGGGTCAGGCCCGACCACCTACAGAGACATGTTTACAGGCTGTAGTACATATCGAATTCGATGGGATGCGTGGTCATGCGCATGCGCGTGACCTCCTCCATCTTCAACTCGATATAAGCATCGATCATCTCGTTGCTAAAGACACCGCCGCGGGTCAGGAACTCACGGTCGGCATCCAGTGCCTCGAGTGCTTGATCCAGCGAGTGGCAAACGGTCGGGATCTTGGCGTCCTCTTCCGGTGCCAGATCGTACAGATTCTTGTCGGCCGCATCGCCAGGATGGATCTTGTTCTGCACACCGTCCAGGCCAGCCATCATCAGCGCCGAGAAAGCGAGATAGGGGTTGGCCAGTGGATCCGGGAAACGCGCCTCGATGCGGCGACCCTTGGGGTTACCTACATAGGGAATACGAATCGAAGCCGAGCGGTTACGAGCCGAATAAGCCAGTTTCACTGGCGCTTCAAAGCCAGGAACCAGGCGCTTATAGGAGTTGGTGCCCGGGTTGGTAATCGCGTTGAGCGCACGAGCGTGCTTGATGATGCCGCCAATGTAGAACAATGCGAACTCGGACAAGCCAGCGTAGCCGTTGCCAGCAAAGAGGTTTTGTCCATCTTTCCAGATCGACTGGTGCACGTGCATGCCAGAGCCGTTATCACCGACAACGGGCTTGGGCATAAAGGTGGCGGTTTTGCCGTAGGCATGTGCCACGTTGTGCACGGTGTACTTCAACACCTGGTTCCAGTCGGCGCGACGCACCAGCGTGCTAAAGAGCGTGCCGATTTCAGACTGACCGGCACCGGCGACTTCGTGGTGATGCACTTCGACGGGCACACCCTGCTCCTCGAGCAGCAGGCAAATTTCCGAACGCATGTCCTGGTAAGAGTCAACCGGAGGCACAGGAAAATACCCGCCTTTGACCTTCGGGCGATGAGCCAAGTTACCGCCCTCCATGTCAATGCCTTTGCTCCATGAGCCCTCTTCGGACTTGATCTTCACCGAGCTGCCCGACATGTCATCGGTCCAGGTCACGCCATCGAACACAAAGAATTCGGGCTCAGGGCCAAAGAAGGCCGTGTCACCCAGGCCGGTCGACTTCAAATAGGCTTCAGCGCGCTTGGCCAGCGAGCGCGGATCGCGATCGTAACCCTTCATGTCCGAGGGCTCGAGCACATCGCAGGTCAGAATGAGCGTGGATTCCTCACGGAACGGATCCATACGCGCTGTGTCAAGGTCAGGCATGAGCAACATGTCTGAGGCTTCAATGCCTTTCCAACCGGCAATGGAAGAGCCATCAAATGCTTGACCCGATTCAAGCTTGTCGGCGTCAACGAGCTTGGCTGGCACAGAGACGTGTTGCTCTTTACCGATGGTGTCGGAAAAACGCAGGTCAACGAATTTCACTTCGTTGTCTGAAATCATCTTCAGGATATCTTGGGTCGTGCTCATAATGGCTCCGATGTTTTGATGAGAGGTAAAAATTCCAAACGGTGTTGGGTATACGCCTCGTTAGGCTCACATAGCTAGACGCAAAAACCGTGCCAAGCTTTTGGCACCATAAGTTGTCACTAAGAACCCGTTCATGTGAAAAAGATGCACTAATAAAGTGCATTATGCACTATTAAAGTGAAAAATAACGCTCTTTAGTGGTGCGCCGAGCTGGCATTAGTCCAGAAACAAAGCCTGAAGCTCGTTGAGGTGTCGCAATCCCCACGTTGTTGGGGCAATCACGCCGTCGGTGACCTTGATAAGGCCTTTTTGTTGTGCTGCCTCAATGGTTGGCTCTATCAGGGACAAAGGTAGCCCCGTGTGATCGGTAAATAGCCGCGCCGCTACCCCATCGCACAGTCTAAGTGCATTCAAGAAGAACTCAAATGGCAGGTCTTCGTCGGACAACAGGCGTTGTTCCGTGATGTGCGACTCATCAAGGCGCGCACAGGCTTGCATCCATTGCTCCGGGCTGCGTGTTCGTGCCTGGCGGATGATCCGGTCTGGAAACGAAATCTTGCTGTGTGCCCCGGGACCAATCCCGAGGTAATCGCCAAATGTCCAATAATTCAAGTTGTGCCGGCACTCACTGCCCGGCTTGGCGTACGCAGAAACCTCATAGCGCTGCCAACCTGAGTGCACCACCGTCTGCACAATCGCTTGCTCCATGTCTTCAATAACGGCTTCGTCAGGCAAAACTGGCGGGTATTTGGCAAATACCGTTTGTGGCTCAAGCGTCAGTTGGTAAAGGCTTAAATGCTCGGTGTTGAATTCGGCCGCCCGCTTTAGGTCGTTCAAACAATCCGTCAGACTCTGTTCAGGCAGCCCATACATCAGATCCAAATTGACACGGGACACGGCATGGCTAGCCATCTCAACGGCCTGGCAGGCTTGTTTGGCATCATGCACACGCCCTAGGGCAGCAAGATGTGCGTCATTAAATGACTGAATCCCTAAGGAGATCCTGTTCACGCCACTTCTGGCGTAAGCCGCAAACCGATCAGCCTCGGCCGCGCCCGGGTTTGCCTCTAGCGTGATTTCTGCGTCTGGCCACAGGTGCAGTCGGGCCCGGACGGTGGCTAAAAGTTGATCCAGGGCACGCTCGGAAAGCAGGCTCGGCGTGCCACCGCCGATAAATACCGTGTGAATTTGACGTCCCCACACGAGCGGCAGCGCCTGATCAAGGTCTTGTGTGAGCGCTGCAAGGTATTCATTCTCCGGCAGTGTCTGTGGCGCCTGGTGCGAGTTGAAATCGCAGTAAGGGCATTTTTTTAAACACCAGGGCACATGGATGTAGAGCGACAAAGGTGGCAGTGCACTCAAGCGCTGCCCGTGGCGCAGGTCAAGTTGGCGCTGCCTGTCGGTTTGAGACACGATGGGAATCACGCGTGGGTTTGATTGTGCCATCGCAGTCCTCAGTTTGCTGCTACAGCAACCAATCCCCTCTCGGTGAGTTGCCCCATCAAGGACTGCATGGCCAGCGCACGATGACTGATTCGGTTTTTTTGTGCTGGGTCGAGTTCAGCGGCCGTGGCTTGAATCCCTGGCAGCCAGAAATGAGGGTCATAACCAAACCCATGAGTGCCCTGCGGTGATGAAATCACTTCACCGTGCCATAAGCCTTGTGCCACCACAGGCAATGGATCATCGGCCTTGAGCACCAGCACCAGCACAGCCACGTAATAGGCGCGTTTGTCTGCATGGGTTTGAAGCGCCTGCACCAGTTTGGCGTTGTTTAGTGCATCTTGCGATTGGCCGTCAACGGGGGTTGCGTAACGCGCCGAACGCACGCCCGGCAGGCCATCCAAGGCAGGCACACAGATACCGGAGTCATCAGCCAGTGCAGGCAAGCCGGTTTGCTCGCTGGCATGACGCGCCTTAGCCAGCGCGTTTTCCAGGAACGTGTCGTGGGGCTCCTCGGCTGGCGCCACGCCAAGGCTAGACTGACTGACCACTTTGACGCCCAGTGGCATTAATAAACGGTCAAATTCCTTCAGTTTGCCGGCATTGCCAGAGGCCATGACCAGCGTGTCAATGGATGTGACAGGTGTGGTGCGTGTTGGGGATGCAGCAGGCTTCGTTTCAGTCATCTGTTTCTGGCGTCTGGCGTTCATAGACAGGGACATCGTCTTGCAACATTTTGACCAGTGCCTGAGCAAACGATGGCAAGGCATCGAGGTCACGAACGCATACATAGAGTTTGCGCTCAGCCCAACTGTCTGTCAGGTCAATGAGCTTGATCTTCATGCTCGCGGCATAGCGCTGCGCGGCACGTTCAGGCACCACCCCGACACCGACACCTGCTTCAATCATTCGGCACACGGCATCGAAGCTGCCAACCTCCACGCGGAAGCGAAATGGGTAGCCCAGGTTGTCAGCCGCCTGAATCAAGAAGGCGTGGATGGCGCTCCATTCAGACAAGCCGACATACTCATAGCCCAGCGTCTCATTAAAGGCCACGCTGTCTCGATTGCTCAAAGGATGGTCGACTGAAGTCACCAGCACCAAGCGGTCGCGACGGTACGGCAAGAACTGAAGCTCGCCACTGGCCGGGCGCCCAGCCACAATCCCGATGTCGGCCGCGCCATCGACCACAGCTTTTACCACCAGGTAGCTCAGGCGCTCTCGCAACTCGACCGTCACATCGGGATGCTCAGCCAGATATCGGCTTAGCACGGCCGGCATGAACTCATTCATGGCCGTCGTGTTGGCTACCATCCGAATCTGGCCCTTGATGCCGCGCGAGTACTCGTAGATATCGCCACGCAAATGCTCAATTTGCTGTAGCACCTTGCGTGCGTGACGCAAAAATGCTTCACCCGAGGGCGTCAGAGTAACCCCTTGACTATTACGGTTAAACAGTCGTGTGCCAAAGTGTTCTTCAAGGTTTTTTACCCGGTTGCTGGCGGCGGGCAAAGACAGGTGCGAGCGTTCAGCGCCGCGCGTCAGACTGTTGGCATCCCCAATATTTACAATGAGTTGCAGGTCGGTGAGGTCAAAGTGACTGGCCATTTTTGATGTCTGGGTTGCTGCTTACCATTATTGATGCTGCGCTGCGTCAATCAGTGGTTTCGCATGCTTTGCTTGACGCAAAGTCTGTGTTCGGAAAACGCCAATAGGCAAGCGATGTCTGGTCAGGCAAAGTTTGCTCCGTAGCAAACTCAATGATAAGCGAAATATGACCACCCACGCAGAACAGTACCAAGACATCCGTGATGGCGTGCGCAGTCTTTGCGCCCAATTTCCCGACGAATACTTCCGTAAGGTTGACGAGGCCCGTGGCTATCCAGACGAGTTTGTCACCGCGTTGACTGAGGCCGGCTGGATGGCGGCGTTAATCCCCCAAGAATACGGTGGCTCGGGTTTGTCCATGACTGAGGCCTCGGTCATCATGGAAGAAATCAACCGTTGTGGCGGCAACTCCGGTGCCTGCCATGGGCAGATGTACAACATGGGCACACTGGTGCGCCACGGTTCTAAAGAACAAAAAGAGTTTTACCTACCTAAAATCGCCTCGGGCGAACTGCGCCTGCAGTCCATGGGGGTAACCGAGCCTACAACGGGAACCGACACCACCCGAATCAAGACCACGGCCGTCAAAAAAGGCGATCGTTATGTCATTAATGGCCAGAAAGTCTGGATTTCCCGTGTGCAGCATTCGGATCTGATGATTTTGTTGGCACGCACCACGCCGCTTGACCAGGTCACGAAAAAGTCCGAAGGCATGTCGATTTTTATCGTCGATCTGCACGACGCGGTCAAAAACGGCATGACCATCCGTCCGATTCTGAACATGGTCAATCACGAGACCAATGAGCTGTTTTTTGACAACCTTGAAATACCAGCTGAGAACCTGATCGGTGAGGAAGGCAAAGGCTTTAAATACATTCTGGACGGCTTGAACGCCGAGCGCGCCTTGATCGCAGCAGAATGCATTGGCGATGGCTACTGGTTTGTTGACCGCGTCAGTCAATACGTCAAAGACCGTATCGTGTTTGGCCGCCCCATCGGACAGAACCAAGGGGTGCAATTTCCCATCGCCAAGGCCTACATCAATGTAGAAGCGGCCAGCCTGATGCGCTATGAAGCATGCCGCCTCTTTGATGAACACCAGCCCTGTGGCGCGCAGGCCAACATGGCCAAACTGCTGGCAGCCGACGCGTCATGGGAGGCCGCTAACGCCTGCATTCAGTTTCATGGTGGGTTCGGGTTTGCGTGCGAGTATGACGTCGAGCGCAAGTTCCGTGAGACGCGTCTGTACCAAGTCGCACCTATTTCAACAAACCTGATTCTGTCGTACGTGGCTGAGCACGTGCTCGGGCTGCCCCGGTCTTTCTAAGGATGGCTGTCATGTCTGCAAGTAATGATCCGTTGGCGCACCCAAGCGCCACCTTGGCGGCTTTTGCGGCCAACCTTGAGTTCGATCAGGTCCCTGAGGCTGTTCGACGTCGGTGTGAAGACCTTGTGCTCGACACGCTGGCATCGATTCTTGCGGGCTCGAGCGCCAAACCGGTGCGTTGTGTGGCCGATTTTGCGCAGGCGATGGGGCCAAGCGAAGGGCCAAGCCAAGACCTGGTACGTCGTTGCACGACTTCGCCCTACTTTGCGGCCATGGTCAATGCCGCCTCGGCGCACTTCGTAGAACAAGACGATGTGCACAACGGCGCGGTGTTTCACCCGGGCGCTGTGGTGATTCCTCCTGCACTTGCTGTGGCGCAGGCTATTGGTGCTTCTGGCAAAGAGTTAATGACGGCCTGTGTGGTGGGTTATGAAGTTGGCATCCGCATTGGCGAGTATCTCGGGCGTCCTCACTACAAGATCTTTCACACCACGGCCACAGCAGGCACGATTGCCTCTTGTGCGGCCGTGGGCCGTTTGTTGAAACTCACGCCTGAGCAAATGCTGCATGCGTTTGGCTCGGCTGGCACGATCACCGGCGGGTTGTGGGAGTTCTTGCGTGATGCGGCCGATTCCAAGCAACTGCATACCGGCCATGCAGCTTCGGCGGGGTTGCAAGCAGCGTATCTGGCCCAATCCGGTTTCACCGGTGCACAGCGCATCCTCGAGGGCAAGCAAGGCTTGGGCGTTGCCATGACCGAGCAGGCTGACCCGGCTCGCTTGGTTGACCGATTAGGTCAGCGTTGGGCACTGGCGGAGACCTCGTTTAAGTTTCATGCCTCTTGTCGTCACACCCATCCCGCCGCAGACGCCTTGCAAAAAGCGATGCAGGACCATCGCCTGAGCTTGTCTGACATCGAGTCAGTGGTCACACACGTGCATCAAGGCGCTATTGACGTGCTTGGGCCCGTGACTGACCCACAAACCGTGCATCAATCCAAGTTCTCGATGGGCACCGTGCTCGGTTTGATCGCCGCACACAATAGCGCGGACCTGGTGAGCTTTGATGCTGCCCTGCAGGACAAGCTGGTGCGCGAATTTCGTGATCGCGTCACCATGCAACTAGATCCTGAAGTTGACAACGCCTATCCACAACAGTGGATAGGCAAGGTCACGGTCACCACCCACGACGGGAAAACCTTCACCTCGGTGGTTCAGGAACCCAAGGGCGATCCTGGCAACACCTTGTCCCGTGCGGAAATCGAAGACAAATTAAAGCGCTTGGGCGCGTATCAAGGTGCGGCGACCGATGCTGAGCTTGATGATCTCGCCGCCAAGATATGGCAGTTGGAAAAAGCCCAGTCCATCGGTCCTGTGATGTCGTTTTGACGTTAATGGTTAGGCCACGGCAGCCTAGATTAACTTCTGGCTTGGGCGGCGAGCACGTGTAATTGCTCAATGCCCTTGGCTGCCAGGTCCACAAGCGCGTCGAGCATGGCGCGCTCAAACGTTTGTCCTTCAGCGGTGCCCTGCACTTCAACAAACCGACCGCTGCCCGTCATCACGACATTGACGTCAGCATCGCATCCTGAGTCTTCCTGATAGTCCAAGTCCAGCCGAGCCTGGCCATTGACCACGCCAACTGACACGGCAGCCACACTGTCAAGCAAGGGGTTTTGCTTGAGCGCGCCCGAGGACATCAGGCCATCTACGGCATCAGCCAAAGCGACCCAGGCGCCCGTGATGCTGGCGCAACGCGTACCACCATCGGCTTGCAAAACGTCACAGTCAATGTGAATGGTGCGCTCACCTAGCGCACTTAAGTCCACAACCGAACGCAAACTGCGTCCAATCAAGCGCTGAATTTCCTGGGTTCGGCCGGACTGTTTGCCTCTGGCCGCCTCTCGGTCAGATCGGGTGTGCGTTGAACGGGGCAACATGCCATACTCGGCTGTGACCCATCCCTGCCCTTTGCCTTTGAGAAAGGGGGGCACCTTGTCAAGTACGCTTGCGGTGCACAGTACGCGTGTCTCGCCCATCGAAATGAGCACCGAGCCCTCGGCATATCGGGTGAATCCGCGTGCAAAGGTCACGGGACGCAAGGCATCGAGGCCTCTTTGATGCGCGCGCTGATCAATTTGTGATTGAGGGCTTGATGGTTCGGACATGAATGATTCCTTCAGGTGTATTCGCAACGCGCTGACAAGTGTCAGCGCATCAAGTATACGCAAGCCTTCATCAGGACTGCAGCAGACAATGGCTGATGACGTAACGCTACAATCGCTCGCTAGGTAATCTCGAAACCCGAAAGACTCGCACAACAGAAAACATCCGGCACCAGAGACTTGTGCGGTCTTGACACCGATGGGAAAGACGAATGATTCAAAGCATGACCGGGTTTGGCAGCGGCCAAGCCACTGGCGAGGCTGGTGTTGTCAACATAGACATTAAGAGCGTCAATAGCCGCTATCTTGACCTGACGTTTCGCATGCCAGATGAGCTCAGGCTAGCCGAAATACCCTTGCGGGCATTGATTGCGCAATCTGTGGCGCGCGGCAAGCTCGAAGTGCGCGCGAGTTTTTCCAGACCGACGAAAGACTTGGCTGAGCAGGTTTCGCCCGAGGTGCTGCAGCGCGTACAAGCCGCCTACGAGCAAATGAAAGCAAGCTTGCCACAAACGCTGGCCCCCACCTTTGCAGACATCATGCAGTGCAGTGGCTTATCTCAAAACGTGACTGACCCAGCCAGCTGGGTGCCCTTGTGTCAGACAGCCGCTACTGAAGCCATAGAACAGTTGATCCAGACCCGTGTGCGTGAGGGCGAGCGCTTGGTCCAAATCGTGAGCCAGTATGCCAGCGAGATCCAAGCCATCGTTGACTCACTCAAAGCTAGCCTGCCAGAGCTACTGCAGGTTCAGTCCGAGCGTATCGCCAAGCGTATACGTGAAGCATTAGAACAAGCAACACCACAAGGCATGGAGCACATCACCGGTGCTGAGATATCCGAGCGCATCAATGCAGAGTCTAGTCTTTTCTCGCTCAGAGCTGACGTGGCCGAAGAGCTTGACCGTCTGGGCCTGCACGTCAATGAACTGACCCGGACGTTAGAGACGGCCGAGCCTCAGGCGAGCGATAAAACCAAACCATCAAAAGGCGTAGGCAAGCGTCTCGATTTCCTCTTCCAGGAAATGAACCGCGAAGCCAACACCTTGGGCTCAAAAGCCGTGGACATAAGGCTCACGCGTGCCGCGGTTGATCTGAAACTGCTCATCGAACAAATGCGCGAGCAAATCCAGAACATTGAATAGGTGCTTGCCGTTCGTGGCGCTAGCCACGCCCCACAAACGGCATGTTGGTGGCCATGATGGTCATGAACTGAACGTTGGTTTCAAGCGGATAGTTCACGATTTGAACCACCGCTTGAGCCACGTGATTAACGTCCATGCGCGGTTCAGCCCGGGTTGAGCCATCGGCCTGCAAAATGCCTGCGGCCATGCGATCGGTCATCTCAGTGGCCGCATTGCCAATATCAATTTGCGTGCATGCAATCCCGTAAGGTCGAGTGTCTAGAGCAATCGATTTGGTCAACCCGGTCACGGCGTGCTTGGTGGTGGTGTAAGGCGCCGAGAATGGCCGTGGGGCATGAGCAGAAATAGACCCATTGTTGATGATTCGTCCACCTTGAGGGGATTGTTTTTTCATGAGCGCAATCGCCTGACGGGCACAAAAATACATGCCATTGATGTTGACGTTCACTACATCAAGCCAGGTGTCGATGGGCAGCTCTTCCATGGGCACGGCTGGCGCCCCGCGCCCGGCGTTGTTAAACAACACATCGAGGCGCCCAAAGGTCTGTTCAATGTACCCAAACAGCGCCTGAACCTCATTGAAATCCGACACATCGGTGACTTTGGCGTGCAGACGCTCGCTTGGCCCCATTTCGGCGGTTTTAGCCAGCGCGTCGGCACGGCGCCCCGCCATGACCACATGAAACCCCTCATTGGCCAGCGCCAATGAAACCGCACGCCCAATGCCGCTTCCGGCACCGGTGACGACTGCCACTCGTTGATGTTGTGATGTTTCTGTTTGCACCCTGACTCCCCTCGTTTGATGACCGTCGCGCTTGCGAGTGCAAAGCGCCAACGGTATTCTGCTATGCTCGCCAGATTGTAAAGATTAGAGACACTTTGTTGTGAAGAAAGATCAGCCCGCCGGTAATGTGTTTTTAATCACCGCACCCAGTGGTGCCGGTAAATCGAGCTTGGTTAACGCCTTGCTGGAAAACGACGCCGGCCTGCAGCTATCGGTATCGTGCACCACGCGCGCGCCCCGGGATGGCGAAATCGATGGCCGTGATTATTATTTCACCAGTGAGTCCGAGTTCATGCGCATGCGGCAGGACAACGAGCTGCTGGAGTGGGCTCAAGTCCATGACAACTTTTACGGCACCCCTCGTGCCCCGCTTGCCAAGGCACTTGAGCTCGGACGGGATGTTTTGTTGGAGATCGACTGGCAAGGTGCAGCGCAGATACGACAATTGCTGGTGGGCGTGACGGGTATTTTTATACTGCCTCCGTCAATTGACGCGCTCGAGAGCCGTTTGCGCGCACGCGGCAAAGACAGTGATGACGTGATTGCCAAGCGCATGGCGGCTGCCAACAGTGAAATTGCGCATGCCCACGAATTCGAATATGTCATTATTAATCAAGAATTTACTGTTGCCTTACAGCAACTCGAGCAGATTGTCTCGAGTGCGCGACTGCGCTATGCGCGTCAGGCCATCATGAACCCGGCGCTGTTTGATTCGTTCGGCTTGCCGAAATAAGTCGGGCGCGCCGTGGCCTCAAACGCGTGACCAAGCGTTATTTTTTGCCTGATAACAAGCCGAGAACAAGCTCAGACTCGCCAGACAAGCCGCTTAGCACCAGGGCCTCCCCATCAAAAAAGCCTTCAATGCCTATTGATGACCACGACATTGGCGTCGTTCGCGTGTAAGATAACGATATTGGCTAACTCGCTTGTTTTAGTTGGAATTTTTCTATTTCCCTTCGTTATCAATTCGTTTACATTTTTTGGAGTGCCACATGGCGCGCATTACCGTCGAAGATTGCCTGAACCAAATCCCGAACCGCTTCAAACTAACCTTGGCCGCGACTTACCGTGCCCGTGAACTGGCACAGGGCCATGCCCCTCGTCTCGATAGTCGCGACAAGCCAACCGTCATCGCCTTGCGCGAGGTTGCAGCTGGGCTGACGGGCACGGAAATGCTGCGCAAGGTGCCGACTTAATGAGGTAACGCAAAATGGGTTTTCCGGGGCTACGCACGGCTTCAAGCGGATTGCTCTCGGCAATCAAGGTCGGTTCGCGGTTTGGCCGTCGTGCCAAGACGCGGGAGCCGACCCCAGATGACCTGCAAACCATACCTTCGTTAGACAAGCCAAGCGAACCAGCTTCAATCACCCACCTGCAAAAAATCATATCCGGCTACCTCTCCAAGAAAGATGTCGCTAGGGTACGCGAAGCCTATCGATTCTCTGACCAGGCCCACTTAGGTCAATTTCGCTCAAGCGGCGAGCCTTACATTACCCATCCGATTGCGGTTACCGAAGTTTGTGCGGGCTGGAAACTCGATGCTGACGCACTCATGGCAGCCTTGCTTCACGATGTCATGGAAGACCAAGACATCCCCAAAGCAGAGCTTGCAGAGAAGTTTGGTGCCGATGTTGCCGAACTCGTAGATGGCTTATCCAAGCTTGATCGCCTGGATTTTGCGACCAAAGCGCAGCAACAAGCCGAGAGTTTTCGCAAGATGTTGCTGGCCATGGCGCGCGATTTGCGCGTCATCCTGATTAAGCTGGCTGACCGGCTACACAACATGCGAACGCTTGGCGCTGTCAGCCCTGAAAAGCGTCGCCGCATCGCCCGCGAAACCTTGGATATTTATGCGCCTATTGCCAACCGGCTGGGTTTGAACGCGGTGTTTCGCGAGCTTCAAGACTTGTGTTTTGAAGCGATGTATCCCAACCGCTACGCCGTGTTGCACCGTGCCGTGCTCGCCGCACGCGGTAACCGGCGCGAAGTGCTGACCAAGATTTTTGAGTCAGTGCGAGCCGCCCTGCCCGCCGCTGGCATTGAGGCCGAAGTCTCCGGTCGGGAAAAAACCCTTTTCGGCATCTATAACAAGATGACCGAACAGAAAAAATCGTTTTCTGATGTACTCGACATTTACGGCTTTCGGGTGGTGGTCAACACCCTGTCGGAGTGTTACCTGGCCCTTGGCGTGCTGCATCAACTTTATCGGCCGGTGCCGGGCAAATTCAAAGACTATGTCGCCATACCTAAGGTCAATGGATACCAGTCGTTACACACGACACTCGTGGGACCCTATGGTACGCCAGTGGAGTTTCAGTTTCGTACCCGCGAGATGCACAACGTGGCCGAACAGGGTGTGGCCGCACACTGGCTTTATAAAACCGACGACGTTTCGTTGTCTGATATCCAGAAAAAAACTCACTCAGCTTTGCAGTCGTTGCTCGACATTCAAAGTCAGACGGGTGACTCGGGCGAGTTCCTGGAAAACGTTAAAGTCGATTTGTTCCCTGATGCGGTTTACGTGTTCACACCCAATGGGCAAATCATTTCTCTGCCTCGAGGCGCCACGCCCGTTGACTTTGCCTATTCTATTCACACGGACATCGGCAACCATGCCGTGGCCTGCAAGCTCAACGGCGAGTATGTGCCGCTACGTACCGAGTTGTCCAGTGGCGATACGGTTGAAGTGATTACCTCGCAAGCCTCGCGGCCAAGTGCGCACTGGTTGAATTTCGCGCGCACGGGACGGGCCCGCTCCGAGATACGCCACTACCTGCGCACCGTGCGTTATTCAGAGTCTGTTGCCTTTGGTAAACGTCTGCTCACGCAAGCCTTGCACGAGTTAAAGGTCGATTTCCCTGCCGATGACGATCCGACCTGGGACAAACTGATTAAGGAAAGTGGCGCCAAATCACGCGAGGAGTTGTTGGCCGACATAGGCTTGGGCAAACGCTTGGCCGCCGTGGTGGCCCGACGGTTTGCCGCAGACCATCCCCTGCTTGAAACCACCGCTGCCCACATCGACGTGGTTACAGCCGCGCGCGCCGCACCTATTCTCATTCAGGGCAACGAGGGTCAAGCCGTGACGCTGGCGCCTTGCTGTGGTCCTTTGCCTGGCGATGAGATTGTTGCCGGTATTCGCGTTGGCACAGGTCTGGTGGTGCACACGGCAGACTGTCCCGTTGCCCGACGTGCCCAGCAGCGAGAGCCAGATCGCTGGGTCCAAGTGGCTTGGGATGCCAATCACGCGAAACACTTTTTGGCGCGCGTGGACGTCACCGCACTCAATGAGCGTGGCGTGCTCGGCAAAATAGCCGGTGAAGTGGCTCAAGCGAACTCCAACATCACCAACGTCACGATGACCGATGACACAAGCGAGGCGTTCTTGCTGAGCATGACGGTGCAAGTCGATGACCGAAAGCACCTGGCAAAGGTGTTTCGGGCGATCAGGCGCGTGCCCCAGGTAAGGCGCATTGTGCGGCTCAAGGGCAATCACCACAGCGCCAATCATCACAGCCACACTCACACGAATACACACAATTGATGTGATATGAGTTTGTGGGGCCCGTTTGGTTCACACCATAAACTCGCGGTTTGATTCGTTCAAAGACGGCTGCGCCTGAGAACCTGATCGCTACTCTATTGGCTGCCTAGAACCGCTTCACAGGCTTTTGCCAGTTCAAGCAAGCGCGTGTCTTGGCCACCGAGCGCTGCAAGCATAAACCCCACAGGCGCCTGTCCAGGCTCATGGCAGGGCAGACTGACTGCACACCCATCCAGAAAATTCACCACCGTGGGATTGCGCAAGGCAAGCAAATTGGTCTTGGCGTAGAGGTCGTCATCAGTAAGCAAAGGCTCAAGCAATGGCGCAGCCATGGGAACCGTTGGCATGGCCAGCGCATCGATGTTGGCCATGCGATTACCCACGCGTTTGATCCAGTCCTCGCGTTGTCTTTGCAGGTCTTGGACGTAGGCGGCATCAAGCGTCTCGCCACGTCGAATGCGCACCGCAACCCTCGGATCATATTCATCTTGCCGGCTGTTAAGCCATGCGGCGTGCCAAGCCCAGGCTTGCGCAGCAGTAAAACCTCCGGCGGCATTGAGCTGAGCAATCTCCAGGAGTTCCGGTAATGGAACCGACACCACGGTCGCGCCAGCTTCTTCTAGTGCGACACAGGCCGCTGTGAAGCTTGCTGATACGGTCTCGTCCATTTCATCGAGCACGAGCTCGTTGGGTACGCCAAATGTGACCCCTTCAAGCGAGCAAGGCTGCGGTGTTTCGATGGCTTGACCGGCCATGACACTGGCCAGCCAGGCACAGCCTGTCACGCTGTTGGTGATGGGGCCAATGGAATCAAGATTAGGCGACAGAGGCAGCGTGCCCTGCATGTCAATTCGGCTAGCGGTTGGCTTGTAGCCCACCAACCCACAAAACGCAGCTGGTATGCGCACCGATCCGCCTGTATCGGTGCCAATGGCGCCAACAGCCATGCCGTCAGACACCGAGACCGCGGCACCGCTAGAGGAGCCGCCGGCAATTCGACCCCTTTGACGATCAAATGGCGACAATGGCGTGCCATAGTGCGGATTCAAGCCAAGGCCAGAATAAGCGAATTCGGTCATGTTGGTCGTGCCCAGCACAATGGCGCCAGCCTCGCGCAAGCGCTGTATCACCAAGGCATCCTCTTGAGCGTTGGGCTCGTCTGTCAACACCACGGAACCGGCACGTGTGGTGCAACCTTCAATGTCGAACAAATCTTTGACAGAAATCGGTAAGCCATCAATCTTGGATTTAAGCTGACCGGCCGCTCGACGGGCATCAGATTCGATCGCCTGCTCGCGCGCTGATTGTTCAAACACCCGAATGAATGCCACGGGCCCCTGCCCGCTTTCATCGGCAATGCGCTCAAGCGCCTCATTGACGAGTTCAACCGATGTGATGGAGCCTTGCGTCAGCGCGTGAGCGAGGTGCTCGGGGGTGTTTGGGGTGTTATCGGACAAGATCAAATTCCTCTGGCAAACGAATACAAGTAGGACCTAAGGGTATCATGTGGGCAAACTAACGCTGTGAGACCAGCCATCCCAAAGTAGCACTCTCACAACCATTAAAACGAAGACGACAGAAGCATAGAAGCACAAGCGAGACATCCGGTGCCAGCGTTGCCAACCTCTCCCAAACCCAATGCCATCGGCGGCATTGCGGTTTTGTTGTTATCACTGACCATTCTCTCAGTGCTTGACGCGAGCGGCAAATGGATGCTTGAGGCTTCGGTGGCCTTGGTCGTGGTGGTGTGGGTTCGCTATCTTGTGCACTTTCTTTTAATTCTGGCTTTGGTGGCGGCCAGGGGCGACTGGCATTTATTCGTCAGCAACAACCCCCGCTACCAATGGCTTCGTGGCGGCACGATTTTGCTGACCACGATGAGTTTTTTCACGACACTGTCTTATTTGCCGCAAGCCCAGGCAACCACCATGCTGTTTCTGGCGCCACTATTGATTCTGGCGCTCGCGCCGTGGCTGCTTGGTGAGTCCAAGCGCTTGTCACGCTGGCTGGCTGCGGCTGCTGGATTTGTGGGTGTCATGATTGTGGTTCGCCCTGGTGCGGGACTTGACGCCGTTGGCGTGATGTTTGGCCTGCTCACGGCAGCCTTAATGGCGCTACAACACATACTGACGCGCAAGGTTGCCATTGATCACCCGCTAACCACCATCATCTGGAGTGGGCTCATTGGCGCTGCGATACTGACGCTGATCGTGCCTATCTGGTTGATGGTTGATCACACGCAGTGGGCGAGCATCAAACCGCTGTTTTCATCGCTTAATGGGCTTGTGCTGCTGTCCATGGGACTGACCGGGCTCGTGGGACACTTGCTGCAAGTGCAGGCCTACCGCCTGGCAGCGGCCTCGCTGCTTGCACCCTTTATGTATTTGCAGATTGTCTCGTCAAGTTTCATGGGCTGGCTGATTTGGGGCGACTTTCCTGATCTTGTCAGTTGGCTTGGCATTGTTCTGATTTGTGCCAGCGGTGCCGGTATTGCCTTATACGAATGGCGCCGCCCGCTTGCTCAGACTGTTTCCCCAGACACCAAGCGCCCCGCATGAATCTCAAGGGTGCGCTGACAGCGCTTGGCCAGATTGGGGTCATGCGTGACCAACACCAACGTGGTGTGGTGCTCTTCGTGCAAGCGAAACATCAAATCGATGATTCGTGCACCAGTGACTACATCAAGGCTGCCTGTGGGTTCATCGGCAAACAACAGAGCCGGGCGGCTGATAAAGGCGCGCGCCAAGGACACACGCTGCTGTTCACCGCCCGACAACGTGGACGGGTAGTGATTAAACCGATGGTCCAGACCCACTTCCGCGAGCGCCTCTTTGGCCGGCTCGACCGCGTCATGGCCCGCAAGCTCAAGCGGTAACATGACGTTTTCCAGGGCGGTAAGATTGGGCAACAGCTGAAACGACTGAAACACAAACCCCACGTGGGTGGCACGGAACTTCGCCCGCCCATCTTCGTCCAATGAAAACAAGTCAGTGCCAAGCACATGGACTTTGCCTTGGCTAGGCACATCGAGACCGGCCATCAAGCCAAGCAATGTCGACTTGCCAGAGCCCGATGCCCCGGTAATGGCGATGGATTCACCCATTGCCACAGAAAAACGGATATCGTCGAGGATAGTCAACTCGCCACCGGCGTCCGAGACACGTTTGGTGAGGCCTTCTACTTCAATCGCTGTATTTGTCATCATGAACCTATTGTCGCATCTGCATTGCCACTCTTATACCAATGTCCCGTCACCCAGACTGACATTTGTCAGCCGAGCCGCTCTTGCGGCATCGTTCGTGCTTGCCCTCATGGTGGCAGCGCTGGCGCCAGTGTCAGCACAGGCGGCCGAGCCTTCGAATACGGCCACAAATTCATCTCAACCAGTGGCAGTTCAGGCTGACCTTGAACGGCCCATTCTGATTGTGGGTGACAGTTTATCTTCTGAATATGGCATTCGTCGGCAGTCGGGTTGGGTGCAGTTGCTCAGGGATCGCCTGGCAGATCGATACGACAACCCACCCAAGGTCATTAACGCCAGTATCAGTGGCGACACCACCAGTGGCGGCGTCTCGCGTCTGCCTAAACTTCTTCAGACACACAAGCCAGGGCTTGTGGTGGTCGAGCTCGGTGGCAACGACGCCCTACGTGGCTTGTCTCTTGACATGACACGAGAGAACCTGACCGAGATGATCGAACGCTCCCAGCAGGCTGGTGCTGTCACGGTTCTGACTGGGATTCAGATTCCGGCCAACTATGGCCAAGTCTATACCGAAGCCTTCCGCACGCTTTACCCTCAGGTAGCCCAAGACACTGGGGCGGTGCTAGTGCCGTTTTTGCTCGCAGGACTTGAAACTGACCGAAACCTGTTCATTGAAGATGGCATTCACCCGTCCGAACAAGCACAACCCATCTTGCTTGACAACGTCTGGAACGCCATGGAAACCATACTGCCACCTGCCAAACAAGTGGCGGCTAATTAAGCCGACAGAACATAAGCCGACAGAACATAAGTCGACAGAACAGGAATTGGTCGGGGTGTGAGTCAAAAATTCAAGAGCGGGGCTGACATGGTTCATCAGCCCTGCTCATTAAACCTAGTCATCACCCCACCTCTGAGTCCGACCTCTAAGTATGACTTCTCAGCGCAATTGAATCTATTGCCCTTGTCCTGAGATCAGCGTTTGCGCATCGGGCAGGATTTGTACATTAAAGAGACGCCGCAACACGGCCATGGCCGCTTGCTCCTCGGCCTGACCCCATGCTTGAGCCAGTTGTGTTTTGAACTGGGCTTGGTTAGCGTCAGGCATCGTTTCACCGGCAGTAACGGCTTTAACGTTTAGCAACGAATAACCGGATGCCGTATCAACGCCAATGACTTTAGGCACATCTGCCTTGGGCAGCTTCATGGCCGCTTCTAGCTCGGTTTGGCTTAAGTTACGAGGATCTTGCCTTGAGACCACCTCGGCTGCCGCAAACCCGATCGGCTCCTGAGACCCGTCAGCAATCACCGACAGTGCTGCTTGACCGGCCTGTCTTGCCAGTCGCAATGCACCTTGAGCAATCAAGCGCTCACGAATCAAGTCCGCGACCTGCTCAAGCGGTGGCACCGCCGATGGATTGACCTTGTCGACCCGCAAGGCCACCAGGGTGCCAGGCGAGATTTCGATAACGCCCGAGTTAAAGCGGTCCTGAATCACTTCGGGCGAATAAACCACCTGAAGCACACGGGGGCTATTGAGAATTTCAAATTGATTCTCGGGCACCGGTGTCTGGCGCGCAAACAAATCATCCGGCAACAGTCCACTTCTGGCCAAGCCCTGAGCTTTTCTGAGTTCAAGGCCGAGTTGATCGGCAATGGGCGCGAGCGCATCGCGCTGGTCGTAAACCAGATTGGTCAAGGATGTTGCCATATCGGCAAAGCGAACCGAAGCCATTTGCCTTAAGACCTCAGATTCAATGTCCTCGCGCACTTGCTCAAGGGGCTTGACACTAGCAGGCTGCACGTTGGTGACCATGGCCACGTGATAACCAAACGGGCTTTCAATTACATCGGAGATCGTGTCGGGCTCTAGCTTAAACACCGCCTCTTCGACTTCGGGCACCAATGTGTCTTTTGATATCCAGCCCAAATCACCGCCTTGATTCGATGAACCGGGGTCCTGTGAAAGTTCAGCCGCCAAGCTAGCAAACTGATCCGGGTCAGCTTTGAGTTGATCAGCGATTTCCTGCGCTTTGGCGCGTGCAGCGTCTTTGGTGGCCTGATTAACCCCGGGCGGAACTTCCCGCAAAATGTGGCTCACCCGGCGTTGCTCAGGCTGGCCATAGCGCGCTTGATTTTGCTGGTAGTAGGCCTGGATTTCAGACTCGGGGACCGACAGCCCTTGACTGGCCGACTGCTCATCGAGCACGACATACTCGATGTTCACGCTCTCGGGCAGTCTCAACTCTTCCTGGTTTTCTTGGTACCAAGTCGAAATGTCAGTATCGGTGACGTCAATGTCGCCTTCAAACCCTTCGGCATTAAAGCGACGCAAGGCCACGGTACGTTCTTGCGTAAGCGCAGCCATCAAGTCCTCGGCCACCTTCTGCGGTGCGGCTGCGGTTGCCCCAACAGGCCCAAGAACTTGAGCCAGAATCAGGTCGCTACGCACACGGTTTTCAAAGTCTGCCGGCGTCATGCCCTGAGCGGCGAGCACTTGGCGATATCTCTGAGCAGAAAACACGCCATCTTCCTGAACAGCCGGGATTTCGGCGATGGTTTGACGCACCTGATCGTCCGAGACCGTGTAGCGCCCCTGCATGGCCGCCTCAAAAATCACGCGCTGGTTGATCATCTCGTTCAGAATGCGCTCACGAAACGCGGGCGTGTCGATCGCTTCAGCATCAAACTGTGCGCCAAGCACCCGGCGCAATTCTTCGAGCTGGTTGCGTCGCACCACATCGTATTCAGGCTGGGTGATGGCCACGCCATTGACTTCAGCCAGTGGCTTGTCTTTAGACGTTAGGCCAACGTAGCCCTCCATCCCAAAAAAAGCAAATGCTGGAACCACCAAAAATAGCAACACAAGCAGCATCATGCGCCGGTGCGTTCGTATGAAATCAAACATAGACTTAAGAATGTCTCAAAGCGGTTACAAGATGCGGCTGAGTGTACCATTGGCGGGTGTGCCAACCGGGTGTTTAGCTGCCCGCTGGCGGGAATTGAGCTTGCCAGCATAAGCACGCTGGCAAGTCTGAACAACAAGCGGAAGAAAAGTTTTGTTTAGTTATCGACACGGATTTCATGCCGGCAACCACGCCGATGTCTTAAAGCACTGTGTGTGGCTGCATGTGCTCGATTATTTTTTGAACAAAGACACCGGGTTTTTGTGTGTGGATACCCACGCAGGCGCCGGCCTTTACGACCTCGCTGGCAAGTGGGCCAACACGCGTGGCGAGTATCTCGAGGGCATTGGCAGGCTCTGGCAACGCGATGACTGCCCTGCCATGGTGGCACGTTATGTCAAAGCCGTGCGCGCGATTAATGAGGGTGACGAACTCGCGCTTTATCCAGGCTCGCCATGGCTGGCGCTCGATATATTGCGCAGCCAGGACCGCTTGCGACTGTTTGAGCTACTCGGCGCAGAAGCCGAAGTCTTACAACAAAACTTAAAGCAGCAGCGCCGCCTGCCGCCACGCGCCATCAAACTGGATATGCAAGACGGGTTTGCGTCGTTAAAGTCATTGCTGCCGCCACCGACACGTCGCGGGGTTGTGTTGATTGACCCGGCTTATGAGAACAAGCAAGACTATCGCCATGTGGTGCAGACAGTGAAAGAGGGTTTGCAGCGATTTGCCACAGGTTGCTATCTCATCTGGTACCCGCGGGTCAACCGCCTGCAGGTTGACCAGATGGCCAAGCAGATACAGCGTCTGCCTGGCGTGCAATGGCTACAAGCCGATTTGGTGGTCAAACAGGCACCGAAGGATCAACATGGCCTTTATGGTTCCGGGCTGCTCATCATTAACCCGCCCTACACCTTGAAAGCGCAACTCAAAGAGACCTTGCCTTGGCTGTCGGGCGTCTTGGCCCAAGACGATCATGCGCAGTGGCGCCTACGTGATGGCAAAGCCGATGCCAAGACCAAGGCAGACTGATCGCGTCTGATGATGACTGGTTATCCCGCGTTAGATTTGTTCGTGCGCGCCCAGGTAACGCCACTGACCCACAGGCAGGTTACCTAGGTTGATTCGCCCGATACGAACGCGCTTTAGTCCCACGACCGTTAACCCAACGAGTTCGCACATACGCCGTATTTGGCGCTTTTTGCCTTCCTTGAGCACAAACTTCAGTTGATCCTGATTCTGCCAGCTTACTTGGGCTGGTTTCAGTGGCTTGCCATCCAGTGCCAGACCATGGCGCAAGCGAGCCAGGCCTTCTTTGGATAACTGCCCTCTGACGCGAACGAGGTACTCTTTCTCAATGTCGCTGTCTTGGCCGATCAGTTTCCTAGCAACACGCCCGTCTTGCGTCAGTATCAGCAAACCCGTTGAATCGATATCTAATCTGCCGGCCACAGCCAAGCCCTTGAGATGCGTTCGGCTAAACGAAATACCGGATGGGTCCTGTGGCCAGCGGTTTTGCGGGGTCACCAAGGTCACCGCTGGCTTGTAACCGGCTTCAGCCTGGCCAGACACCAGGCCAATCGGCTTGTGGATCAAAACAGTAGCGGTGGCGCGCTGCTCGGCCTGTGCACGCGAATCCAGTACGATACGTTGTGTTGGCAAGGCTTTGTCGCCAACGCCGGCTGGTTGTCCGTCAACGGTCACGCGGCCAGCGGCCAGAAACGCGTCGGCCTCACGCCTTGAGCATAGGCCCTGTTGGGCCATGAGTTTTGAGATTCGTATTTTTTCCATAGACGTTGCGATGATACCGTGCCCAGGCAGTACAAAACATGCAGACAACACCGAGACACGGGCTGGCGTTCGTTGGCTGCAGTGTCCACCCGCTCTTACTGATCGGCATCACAAGGCCTGGTTGACACGCCCTGGGGCATTAACCGATGGCCTGCGAGGCTTGGGGCAAGTGCAGCTTGATGTGCTTGGCGAACGCGTTGTGGTGCCAGCAGTCGATGAGCAGCGGGCACTTCACATCGACGCAGCGCAGAACAAACCAACACAGGCAGCTCGAGTTCGCGAGGTTTGTATGTCTGTCGACGGTGTGCCGTGCGTTGTGGCAAGGTCCGTGCTGACCGTGCGTGGGTATGCTGGCGCTTGGCAGCCCATTCGCCGGCTGGGTCAGCGCCCGCTAGCTGACCTTCTTTATCATGACGCACGGGTAGCTCGCACCCCATTTGAAATGGCGCGCCTTGGTCGTTCGCATCCGTTGGCTGCGGTCGCACGCCGCCACCTTCAGGCTTTAGATCCTGAGCCAAGCGCAAGTCTCTTTCAAACGCTATGGGCCCGGCGTTCGGTGTTTTGGCGTCAGAGCCAGCCACTGCTGGTTTCGGAGTGTTTTTTGCCTGCCTTCTGGCAAATCGTCGAATCGGTTGCCAGACATCACACCCCGGCATGTGGTTAATATCGCAGCATGAGTCTTGAACTTTCAGCGACATCGCAGCGCAATGCACGCGTACTGACCACCGCGCAAGCGCTAGGCGGTGCAAGCCCAGCCATTATTGTCTCGCTTGGCGGGTTGGTCGGCCAACAACTGGCAAGCAACCCTGCTTTGGCAACACTGCCCGTGAGCATTTTTAATCTGGGCTTAGCCATTGGCACCTTGCCTGCGGCGTGGGTGATGCGTCACCACGGCAGGCGCTTGGGTTATCTTTTTGGCGCTGGCCTTGGCATGGTGGCCGGCCTGGTAGCAGCCTTTGGGATTTACGAGCAGCTATTTGTGATCTTTTGTCTGGGCACCATGATTGCGGGCTTTTATGCTTCCTATGTGCAAAGCTATCGCTTCGCCGTGGCCGATGGCGCGCCCGAAGACATCAAACCCCGACTGATCTCGTGGGTGATGGTCGGGGGCCTGTTTGCTGCCATCATTGGCCCTCAAACGGTCATATGGACGCGTGATTTGGTGCCATGGGCGCCTTTTGCGGGTAGCTTTGTGGCACAGGCCGCTTTAGCGGCACTGGCCATTCCGGTGATTTGGCAACTGCGCTCAGTGAGTCAACCCAAACCCCAAGCCCATCCCCAAGCCCCCGCAGAATCTAATCGTGCGTCTGACCAGGCGGGCCATGTCTTACCGACTCGAAGTCTAAAAGAAATTGCCGCTCAGCCGCGCTTTATCCTGGCGGTGACCGCCGGCGTCGTGTCCTACGCGCTCATGAGCTTTGTGATGACCGCAGCCCCTGTGGCCATGGTGGGTTGCGGGCACACGGTGGGTGAAGCTGCTTTGGGCATTCAGTGGCACGTGTTGGCCATGTTTGGGCCAAGTTTTGTGACTGGCCGACTGATTCAGCGTTTCGGGGTTAAGACCATCACAGCGCTGGGCCTGCTGATTTTGGCTGCCTCTGGTGGGGTCGGTTTGTCCGGACTGGGCCTGGAGCACTTCTGGATTGCGTTGGTGCTGCTCGGTGTGGGCTGGAACTTTGGATTTATTGGTGCCACGACGATGGTCACGAGTTGCCATCGCCCTGAAGAGAAAAACCGTGTTCAGGCCATGAATGACTTCCTGGTCTTTGGGTCGGTCGCCATTTCCTCTTTTGCTTCAGGCAAGCTGCTATCAGTGGCCGGCTGGGAAATCATCAACTGGATGATTTTCCCTTGCGTGGCATTGGTGTTGCTGATGATGGTTTGGGAAAAGCGTCAACCGCATCCAACGATGGCTTAAAACCCCACGGCTTGGCCGTCGCGCCGACTGTCGCTTGCAGCCACATAACCGTCTTCGAGGTGCTCAGACAACCGCCAAATAAACTGGCCTGACCCAAAGTCCATATAAGGGTCTTCAATGGACTTCAACTCGTGACCCATGGCCTTAAGCCCCGCCACAACCGCTGGATCCATGGTTGACTCCACATCGAGCGTGAAATCACGGTTGACCTTCCAGCGCGGTGCGCAACAGGCGGCCTGGGGCTGCTGGTCGTAGTCGAGCATGCGCACCAGCGTTTGCAGATGGCCTTGGGGCTGCATGTCGCCACCCATCACCCCAAAACTCATGACCGGTTGCCCTTGACGACTTAAAAACGCTGGGATGATGGTGTGAAACGGTCGCTTTCGTCCCTCGACGACATTCGGTGAGGCTGGGTCCATGGAGAAACCGGCGCCACGGTTTTGCAGGCTGATGCCGGCATCTGGCAAGACCACGCCCGAGCCAAACCCCATGTAGTTGGACTGAATAAACGAAACCATCATCCCGGACTCGTCAGCGGCTGACAGGTAGATCGTGCCACCGGCATCAGGCACGCCCGCTCCGAAATGCGTTGCTCTGTTGGGGTCAATCAGCTTGGCTCTTGCTGCCAGATAATCGGCGTCAAGCAATTGGCTTGCGGTCACGCTCATGCTCGCAGGGTCAGCAACGTAGCGATACAGGTCGGCAAACGCCAGTTTCATGGCTTCGATTTGCAGGTGTTGTGATGCCACACTGTCTAGGCCTAAGCCTTTCAAATCGAAGTGTTCCAGCATCCCCACGGCCATCAAGGCCGCAATGCCCTGCCCGTTGGGCGGCAGTTCATGCAAGGTATAGCCGCGATAATCCTTAGCTATCGGTTCGACCCATTGCGGGCGAAACGAGGCGAAATCGTCCATGGTGTGCGCGCCACCATGCTCATTTAAAAAAGCCACCAGACGCTGCGCCAACTCACCCTCGTACATCGCCTTGCCAGCGCTTTGCCCAATGCGTCGCAAGGTATCAGCCGCGCCGGGCAAACAAAAGCGCTCGCCCACGTCCGGGGCTCGTCCCTGGGGCATGAACGCTTGAGCAAAACCGGGCTGGTCCTTTAGTTCAGGCACGGCAGCGGCCCATTTGTGCGCCACCACTGGGGGCACAGCATAGCCACGTTGCGCAATTTCAATGGCCGGCACCATCAGGTCAGCAAATGGCAGGTTGCCAAACTTCTCGTGCAAGGCAGCCCAGCCAGCCACCACGCCCGGGATCGTTACCGCATCCACACCGCGTTTGGGTGCTTGTGCCATGCCCTGAGCGTCGCGCCCATACTTGTCTGCAAAGTAGTCCACATTCCAAGCTTGGGGAGAATGCCCCGAGGCGTTAAGGCCATGCGCTTTGCCTTCATGCCAGACAATGGCAAAAGCGTCGCTGCCCAAGCCGCAAGACACGGGCTCAACCAGCGTAATGACCGCGGCAGAGGCAATCGCGGCATCAACCGCATTGCCGCCCTGATACATGATTCGAACGCCAGCCTGCGCTGCAAGCGGGTGCGATGTCGCAACCACGTTGCGCGCAAACAATGGGATGCGAACACTCGCATAGGGGTTTTGCCATTCAAAGGGTTTCATGCTGCTGTCTTTTTAATTGGAATGTGTCTGAATAAAAAATCCGTTCGGGACCCACGAGACGGTCAGTCGAACCAAATGCGAGTCAAGCCTCGCTGCCTTTGGGTCTAATTGTCTTTGTCTTGCCTTGTTGCTCGCTTCTGTCCCATCGGAACGACAGAAGCGAAGCGGGCAGTCTCTCTAGAGCGCCTCGTCGCCTTGCTCACCCGTTCGGATACGGATCACGTCATCAAGCGGCGTCACGAAGATCTTGCCATCGCCGATTTTGCCGGTACGCGCGGCTTTGATAATGGCTTCGATCACTGTTTCGACCTGCCCGTCCGACACCGCTACTTCAACGCGTACCTTGGGCAAAAAGTCAACCACGTATTCAGCACCGCGATACAGTTCGGTATGCCCTTTCTGACGGCCAAATCCCTTGATCTCTGTGACGGTCAGTCCCGTCACACCCACTTCAGACAAGCCCTCACGGACTTCATCAAGCTTAAACGGTTTAATGATGGCAGTAACGAGCTTCACAGCGTCTCCCTGTTCATTGACGGCATTACGTTGGGCCGGTTTCGCGAAATGCGTTGGATAAAGGATAGCGCCAATCGCGCCCGAATGCGCGAACGGTCACTTTCGGTCCGGGTGCACCCTGACGGCGCTTGTACTCGTTGATGCGTAACAATCGCACCACTTGATGCACAGCCGCAGCATCCAAGCCTGACTCGATTAGCCGCGACACGGGCATATTGTGGTCAACGTAGCCTGAGATAATGCTGTCGATGACCTCGTATGAAGGCAAGGAGTCTTGGTCAGTTTGGTCAGCACGCAGTTCGGCCGAAGGCGCACGCGTGATGATGCGCTCGGGGATCACCTCGGACTGCTGATTGCGCCAGCGTGCTAGCCGGTACACCAGTGTTTTGGGTACATCCTTTAATACCGAGAAGCCGCCGGCCATGTCCCCGTAAAGCGTGCAATAGCCTGTGGCGAGTTCGGACTTGTTTCCGGTGGTCAGCACCAGTGACCCGAACTTGTTGGAAATCGCCATGAGCAAGGTACCACGCACACGCGCTTGAATATTCTCTTCGGTGGTGTCAGCTTCTCGACCAACAAATAAAGGTGCCAGTGACGCTTCAAACTCCCCGGCAATCTTTCCAATGGGCACTTGTTCGTAACGCACGCCCACCCGTGCGGCCATCTCAGCGGCATCGGTCAGAGAAATATCTGCTGTGTAGGCCGATGGCATCATGACGGTCATGACGCGATCAGCGCCTAGCGCATCGACGGCCACTGCAAGCACCACAGCAGAATCAATGCCGCCAGACAGCCCCAAAACCACCGAGGAAAAGCCGTTTTTATGGACATAGTCGCGAACGCCAGTGACAATCGCTTGCCAAGTCATGGCCAGATGGTCATGCTCGGCCTCCTCCTCCATGCTCGTGACCACAGTCCACGGTCCCTGCACCTTGTTCATGCCGCCGCCGGCGTTGACTTCAACTTGCAACAAGCACGTATCAAATGCCGACCCATGGCCAATGCAATGCCCTGACTTGTCCATGGCAAATGACATGCCGTCAAACACGAGTTCGTCTTGAGCGCCGCACAAGTTGGCATACACCAAGCCGATGCCGGCTCGGTCCACACACCGTCTCATCATATCCAGGCGCTGATTGAATTTGCCCATGTGAAATGGCGAGGCGTTAAGCACCAACAAGCACTGCGCACCGGCGTCTACCGCCGCCAGTGGCGCCTGCTTGAACCAGGCATCTTCACAAATGTTCACGCCAAAGGTCGTGCCCGCATGTTCGAACACACAAGCAGCGTGACCGGCCGCAAAATAACGTTTTTCATCAAAAACGCCGTAGTTGGGCAACTCACGTTTGTCATAACGAGCAATGACGCTGCCACCGATCAACACGCTGGCGCTGTTATAGAGATCGGGCCCATCGGCATGGACGTGCCCCACCACCACGGCCAGCCCGGGCAAATCGGACAATCGCTCGGTCAAGCCCACTAACGCCTGTCGCTGCTGCTCAACAAAGGCCGGGCGCAGCAGCAAATCTTCTGCCGGATAGCCGGTAAGCGCCATTTCAGGGGTGAGCAACACGTCAGCGCCGGCTTGCGCGGCCTGTCTAGCCATCGCTTCGATTCTGTCGGCATTGCCTACGAAATCACCCACGGTTGCGTTTA
The DNA here is from genome assembly GCA_965659885.1 of Burkholderiaceae bacterium. Classification (GTDB taxonomy): domain Bacteria; phylum Pseudomonadota; class Gammaproteobacteria; order Burkholderiales; family Burkholderiaceae_B; genus Algicoccus. Next base: position 46,569 of record CBFHXV010000003.1, read on the forward strand.
ACTGCGCTATCGCGACGTTTGCCGCCATTACTGTCTCTCTGTCGGTTTGCCAATGCTTTGATTATTGCACGGCGATGGTCTTTTCATGCCGGACCATGACGGGCACGCAAGCCAAAATCCCCCTCTATAATCCAGTCACCATGACTGAAAACAACCACTCCAACCAAGATCAATTCGCCAACAAGGCCAAAGCCTGGTCAGCGCGCTTCTCCGAGCCGGTATCTGACCTGGTCAAGCGCTACACCGCGTCAGTGAACTTTGACCAACGCATGGCGTTACAAGACATGACCGGTTCACTGGCTCACGCTGAGATGCTGGCCCACGTGGGCGTCATATCCAGCGATGACCTAAGCGCTATTGAGCGTGGCATGGCGCAAATTCGCCAGGAAATCAATGAGGGGACTTTTCAGTGGTCGCTCGACCTTGAAGACGTGCACCTGAATATTGAAAAACGGCTGGTTGAACTCATTGGCGATGCTGGCAAACGTCTGCACACGGGCCGCTCGCGCAACGACCAAGTGGCCACCGACATTCGCCTGTGGCTGCGAGAACAAATAGATCTGATTGACGAGCAGCTGCAGGCCCTGCGCCTTGGCCTGGCCCAATTAGCCCTCGAACATGCCGACACCATCATGCCCGGGTTCACGCATTTGCAGGTGGCACAACCCGTGACCTTTGGCCATCATCTGATGGCCTACGCCGAAATGTTTGGACGTGATCGTGAACGCCTTCAGGATTGCCGCAAGCGCGTCAACCGCCTGCCACTAGGTGCCGCGGCCCTTGCTGGCACGAGTTATCCCATCGACCGCCAACGCGTGGCAAACACCCTGGGCTTTGACGGGGTCTGCGGCAATTCACTGGACGCCGTCTCGGACCGTGACTTTGCCATCGAGTTTTGTGCCTTTAGCGCGGTTCTGATGATGCACATGTCGCGCTTGTCCGAAGAACTGGTGCTCTGGATGAGCCCGCGGGTGGGTTTCATTACGCTGGCCGATCGGTTTTGTACGGGCAGCTCTATCATGCCGCAAAAGAAAAACCCCGACGTCCCTGAACTGGCACGCGGCAAGACCGGACGTGTTAACGGACACTTGATGGCGTTGCTGACGCTCATGAAAGGACAGCCACTGGCCTACAACAAGGACAACCAGGAAGACAAAGAAGGCTTGTTTGATGCCGCCGATACGGTGCGCGACACGCTGACGATTTTCGCGGACATGATGAATGGCATCACGGTTCACAAAGACAATATGCGCGATGCAGCACGCCAAGGCTTCGCCACGGCAACGGATTTGGCAGACTATCTGGTCAAGAAAGGCCTGCCGTTTCGCGATGCCCATGAAGTGGTGGCACATGCCGTTCTGACGTGTGAGCAACGCGGCTGCGACTTGGCTGATCTAACTCTGGCTGAACTACAAGCCTTTGATGCGCGTATTGCAGCCGATATACACGAGGTGCTGACGCTAGATGGCGCGGTGGCTGCGCGTGATCATGTCGGTGGAACAGCGCCTGCGCAAGTCAAAGCGGCAGCCATCGCCTTGCGAGATGAAATAATGACTCATGCCAAGGACTAATGGCCCGAGATCGGCTCGAACACGGCAATCGACTCCACGTGTCCCGTGTGCGGAAACATGTTGATGACCCCGGCTTGTTTGAGCTGATAACGGCCACGATGGCATAACACAGCAGCATCGCGCGCCAATGTCGCTGGGTTGCATGACACGTAGACAATGCGTTTGGGACGGTTGGCATCGGGCTGCTCAGCCAAAGCTTCACAAACGGCCAGCGCCCCTTCCCTTGGCGGGTCAATCAACAGTCGATCAAACGCCTTTAAGGCCTGTAAGTCCTCGCCATTGAATTCAAACAAATTGCGGGCTTGAAACGACGCATTGTGGATGCGGTTGGCTGCGGCATTGTCTTGGGCACGCTGCACCAGTTGCTCACTGCCTTCAATGCCAATAACGTGCTTGGCCAAGCGTGCCAGCGGTAATGTGAAATTGCCTAATCCACAGAACAAATCCACAACCTGTTCATCGGGTTGCACATCTAGCAGCGACAAGGCACGTGACACCAGAACCCTATTGATCTCGTGGTTTACCTGCGTAAAGTCGGTTGGCTTAAACGGCATTCGAATATCAAATGCCGGCAGGCGATAAGCCAATTCAGGTGTACCTTGACCGTTCAAGAGGTGCACGGTGTCTGGGCCTTTGGGCTGCAACCACCACTGCACATCATGCGACTGGCCAAATACGCGCAGACGGTCATGATCCTCGGCCGTTAGCGGCTCCAGATGTCGCAACACGAGCGCCACCACCTGTTCGCCCACAGCCACTTCAATTTGCGGCAAGCGATCCGGTGTGCTCATGGACTCGATGAGCCTGCGCAACGGCACCAATAACTTACTGACCTTGGGTGGCAGTACCTCACAGGTGCGCATGTCAGCCACAAAACTGCTGCGACGCTCATGAAAGCCCACCAAAACGCCACCTTTGCGAGGAACGAGCCGCACCGTTAGACGGGCTCTGTACCGATATCCCCACGTCGGCCCATGAATCGGTGCCAGCATCTGTTCTGGCTTGACGTCAGCAAGATGCTTAAAGGCGTCTTCCAACACGCGCTGTTTGACGGCCACCTGCGCATCGGGAGCCAGATGCTGCATGGCGCAGCCCCCACAAACCCCAAAATAAGCGCAGCCTGGCTTGACTCTTAACCAGCTCTGGCGATGCACTTCAACGGCACGGGCTGTGTTGAATTTGGGTTTCTTTTTGATAATTTGAGCACTGACATCTTCGCCAGGCAATGCACCCTCGACAAACACCACTTTGCCGTCCATGCGACCCACACCACGGGCTTCGTGATCGAGCGACTCGATGTGCACATCAAACGGTTGAGCCATGGTTAAGCGCGATCCCAGGCCTGTAAGTACTCGCGCCAGTGTGGCGCATCTATTTCAGCCAAATGCGTGCGCACCAGTTCGATTTCGTGCTCATAGGCCTGTGGTGTGAGTTCGCCACGTATCAGCTTGAAACGGCAATAAACCAGCCAGGTGTTTACAACATCGGTCTCGCAATAGGCACGCACTTCTTGGCCTTTGCCGTCTCGCCACGCCTGCCAGACTTGACTGCCGTCCATGCCAAGCTTGCCGGGAAACCCACATAGCTTGGCCATGTCATCCAATGGCGCATTGGCGCGCCCACCATACTTGGCCAGCACATCCATCAAGTCCGTGTGACGGTCATGGTAGCGACTGAGATAGTTGTTGAATTTGAAATCCCGGTCGTCTTGACCGGTGTCCCAATAACGCGGTGAAGCAATACCATGAATCAGGCTGCGGTAATGCAACACCGGCAAATCGAACCCGGAGCCGTTCCAGCTTACCAATCGCGGTGTGTAGTGGTCGATGGTTTTAAAAAAGCCCTGAATCAGTTGTGCCTCCGGGTCATCGACCTCGCCCAGGCACTTGACCCGAAAGCCGTTGTCATCACGAAACACACAGCCAATGACGGCAATCTTGTGCAAATGATGCTGCAAGAATGTGCTGCCCGTTTTCTCCTCGCGCTCGGCAAAGGCTTTTTCCACGACCTCGTCGTCGGTCATCTCTGCCAATTCGGGCCAGTCACTGACCTGACGCAGGCCGTGAACGTCGGGTATGGTCTCGAGATCAAAAACCAATGTGGGTGTCATGCCAATTCATCCACCCGTTACGGTTGTTTGGGCAAGTAACGCAATGGGTTAACCGGTGTGCCATTACGTCGAACCTCGAAATGAAGGCGCGGTGAGCTAGTGGCAGACTGGCCAAGCGTGGCAATTTGCTGGGACTTCTTGACGGCATCACCTTTTTTAACCATTAACGTGTCGTTGTGCGCGTAGGCCGTAATAAAGCCATCACCATGATCAACGATCACCAAATTCCCAAATCCTCTGACCGCATCGCCTGCGAACACCACATTGCCGCCGGCCGCTGCAATCACGGGCTCTCCAAGCTCACCGGCAATATCGATTCCCTTGGTTTGGGGCGTGAACTTCTGGATGATCTCGCCTTTGGCTGGCCAGACCATGGCAAGTTTTGCGGCGTCTGCCGCTGGCGTCACACGACTCGGTGCCGGTGCTGCTGATGCACTACTTGCACTGGAACTGTCATCACCCATGCGGCTAGCGGCCATGCTTGAGCCGGTAGTAGGCGCCGTATCTGATGCGGGCACAAAGGCGTCTTCACTTAATCGCAAACGCTGGCCGACTCGAATCAGGCTGGGATTAGAGATACCATTTAAAGCAATCAGCTCGTTCACGCTAACACCCGTTTCGCGCGAAATGGATGACAAGGTATCTCCGGGTTGCACCTTGTAAGTGCCATCAACACCGAGATCACTCAAACTGGTAATCGGCGCAAAGATACCGGTGCCTGCACAACCGCTTAACAACGCCACAACCCCCACGGTGGCCAAGGCCTTAAGCACACGCGAGCCGCGCGTCGCAGCATGCAACTTCTGAGGCACTGCGTTGGATTCAAGCGCATTTGCGCACACCATACGAATCTCCCTTCCTTTCAATTCTGAATGCCCGGTTTCAAAGGCACAAAACGCACGGCCTCTAGTTCGGTTCTCACCCATTGATGCTCAGACTGACGTTGCACCACGATGAGACGCTGAACCTTATCACCTTCAGGCGCAATCAACTTACCACCAATGGCCAACTGATCAAGCAAAGCCTGCGGGATGGACAACCCCGCTGCAGCAACCACGATGCCGTCAAAAGGTGCCTTGACAGGCAACCCCAACATACCATCACCAAACTGACAGTAGACGTTGCGCAAACCCATACGTTGGATTCTGCCCTTAGCCATATCGTACAACGGACGCACCCGCTCAATCGTGTAAACATGGGCAAAGACCTTAGACATGACCGCGGCTTGATAGCCGCAGCCCGTTCCTATTTCGAGCACTTTAGTAGGCATCGTGGGGTCGCAAAGTGTTGCCAACATGTGGGCAACCACCCAAGGCTGCGAAATGGTCTGGCCATGTCCGATGGGCAACGCCCCATCTTCATATGCTCGGCTAGCCAAGGCAGCATCAACAAATTGATGGCGCGCCACAGCACCAAGCGCCCCAAGCACCAGCTCGTGCTCAACGCCCTGCTCGCGCACCCGCTCGACCATCCGATGTCGAAGACGATCTGAGGTCAAACCCAGGTTGTCAGGCGAGCCTGGGTAGGCAGACGCATCCCGAATTTGAGGCTTAGAGGTGCGAGCACCACCACCCACACTGATACGGGTATTGCTATTGGCTGGCTTTATTTTTTGCAGCCAGGATGGGTCGGTGCCTTTCAGGCGCTCAGCCATGTCGATACGCGCTGTAGTTGCTGGTCATGAGTCAAATCAAGGCGCAAGGGCGTAACCGAAATCTTGCCATTGGCCACCGCATGAAAATCTGTCCCCTCGGACTCGTCTTGCGCCAATCCCACCGCACCTATCCAGTAAACCGTCTCATTCTGTGGGTTTTTAGCGGGGATCACCGGTTGCGAGGCATGGCGTTTGCCCAGCCTTGTGGTGACCATGCCTTGTACCTGTGCAGCCGGCAAGGGTGGCAAGTTGACGTTAAGCAACATATTCGAACTAAGCGGCTCCTGCATAAAACGCAGAACCAAGTCGCGACACCATTGGGCGGCGTCCTCGATATGTGGCCACCCTTTTTCTGTTAACGAGAAAGCCATCGCTGGGATACCAAACAAATGGCCTTCCACCGCAGCGGCTACCGTGCCCGAGTAAATCGTGTCATCACCCATGTTGGCACCGTTGTTAATGCCCGAGACCACGAGGTCTGGCTTGAAATCAAGCAAGCCAGTCAATGCGATATGAACGCAATCCGATGGTGTGCCGTTGATGACCCAAAACCCGTTTTTAGCTTGTCTGACGCTCAACGGGCGATTCAAGGTCAGCGAGTTTGAGGCACCGCTGTGGTTGACTTCAGGCGCCACAACCGTGACCTCAGCATGTGGACCTAGTGCCTGTGCCAATGCTTCGATGCCTGCAGCACTATACCCGTCATCATTTGAAACCAGAATTCTCATCGTCTGCGCCGGTTGAATTATCAGGCGCTATTGTACTCGGGTGAGCAAATCAATACCTCACAAATCATGCGGCAGGATTAGCGAAAGCATCAGTCGCTATCGCTTAAACTACCAAGCAACTTTTCCATTGCTTTCAATAGGTAAATAAATGTCAGGTTTTGAGTCCGGATGGCTGACGATTGTCGGTTTTGCTGCCTTGGGGTACTTGCTTGGCTCAGTGCCCTTTGCCGTGGTGACCAGTCGCCTGATGGGACTGTCAGACCCGCGCACCTATGGTTCGGGCAACCCGGGGGCCACGAACGTGTTGCGCACTGGCAATAAAAAAGCGGCCGTCTTGACGCTACTTGGCGACGCAGCCAAAGGGTGGTTCGCCGTTTGGCTGGCCTGGCGGTTTGTCGGTGCACCTGATGTGGTTGCGGTTAGCGCCGTGGCGGTGTTTCTCGGGCATCTTTTCCCGGTCTTTTTGGCTTTCAAGGGTGGCAAAGGCGTGGCCACGGCCTTGGGTGTCTTGTTGGCTATCGAACCCGTGCTCGGTCTTGCAACACTAGCAACCTGGTTAATCGTGGCTTTTTTCTTTCGCATGTCATCGCTTGCCGCCATTGCTGCTGCGTTATTCGCACCCTTTTACTTTTTTATCTTGTCAGGTGTCTTGTGGCCACCGGCGCCCATCATTTTGTTCGCGCTGGCCATCATCAGTTTGTTGTTGATCATGCGCCATCGCGCCAACATCATTCGCATAGCCAATGGTACTGAGCCGCGCATCGGGCAAAAAAAATAACCGGACCATTGATCGACCAGTCAAAGATTTAAGACAGTTCAACGGTATCGATTTCAGACAAGGGCCAGCGCGGCCTGACGGTGAATGCACCCGGCTGGCTTTCGGGCAAATTAACCAGTCCGGCGTTAACCCGTTCAGCTGCGGCGTACGCAATCATAGCGCCATTGTCTGTGCACAGTTCAACAGGTGGAAAGAAAACCTCGGCACCACGCACCTGGCAAGCGTTAACCAGCATGCCGCGCAGTCTTTGATTGGCACCTACGCCGCCGGCAACCACCAATGATTTCAGCCCGGTGTGGTCGAGAGCAGCCAATGATTTGGCAACCAGCACATCGACAATCGCGGCTTCAGTTGCCGCAGCCAAGTCTGCGCGGGTTTGATCATCAAGTTGGCTGGCATCTGGGCTTTGTGCGTGGCTAGCTTTGCCGTGCTTTTGCGCTTGATTAAGCACCGCGGTTTTAAGGCCACTGAAACTGAAATCAAAGCCTGGCTTGTGTCGCAAGGGGCGCGGTAAATCAAATCGGGTTTCATCGCCCGATTGTGCTAGTTTTGAAAGCTGAGGCCCGCCGGGATAACCCAGGCCAAGCAGCTTGGCCGTTTTGTCAAACGCTTCACCGGCTGCGTCGTCAAGGGTTTCCCCTAAAAGCTCGTACTGACCAACGGCATTGACCCGCATGAGTTGCGTATGTCCACCCGAGACCAGCAAGGCCACAAACGGAAACTCAGGTCGCGGATCAGCTAATCGAGGCGACAATAAATGCCCTTCCAGATGGTGAATACCCACGGCGGGTTTGCTGATGGACCAGGCCAGCGCCTGTGCCGTACCAGCGCCCACCAGCAAGGCGCCTGCCAGCCCAGGGCCCGCGGTGTAAGCCACGGCGTCAATGTCGCTCAGGCTGAGGTTGGCATCACTGAGTGTCTGACGGGTCAGCGGTGCTACGCGGCGAATGTGGTCGCGCGAAGCCAACTCCGGCACCACGCCGCCATAAGCTTGATGCATGGCTGCCTGCGTGTGCAAGGTATGCGCCAGAACCCCACGTTCGGTACACACCACCGCAACGCCAGTCTCATCGCAAGAGCTTTCAAATCCAAGAATGATCATGTGCTCATTGTAAGCGCAGCCATAAATTCTGCGGCTGCATAGGCGAGCGAATTTGACGAGGTTTAAACCTGACATTTCTGTCACCCATCTCATCGATAAAAGCAAGAGCTTGGTTACATCTTGAAAGGTTTCGCCGAACATAAATTGTCATAAAAAAGCGACGCCACACCCAATCACTGCTCCATAAGATGGCCTGCGCCTGTCGCGTAACAGGTTCACAAGTCAATAAGGAGAGACAGTCATGCAGGAAGTAACGACGTGGTTAAACATGATCGGCGGTTGGGTCTGGGGACCTGTGCTGTTGGTGCTGCTAGTGGGCACGGGGGTTTTCTATACCGTGCGGTTAAAGGGGTTGCAGTTTCGTGCCCTGCCCGGCGCCTTAAAACTGGCCTTTTCACGCCAGCCACAAAGTGATGCGCCCGGTGACATCTCGCAGTTTCAGGCACTGATGACTGCCATGGCTGGCACCATTGGCACGGGCAATATTGCTGGCGTGGCAACAGCCGTGGTGCTCGGCGGCCCGGGTGCGATTTTGTGGATGTGGCTATGCGCCCTGTTTGGCATGTCCACCAAATACGCTGAGGCCTATCTTGCGGTGTATTTCCGTGAACGCGACAGCAAAGGCGAGATGGCCGGTGGCCCTATGTACTACCTGGAAAAAGGCCTCGGGCTTAAGAGCTTGGCCATCATGTTTGCCGTATGCGGCATGATTGCTGCGCTTGGCACGGGGTGCTCGGTTCAATCAAATTCAGTAGCACAAGCGGTGGCCAACACCTTTGGCATGCCGGGATGGATGACGGGCGTATTGCTGACTTTGGTCACTGGATTGGTGCTACTTGGCGGCATTCGCAGCATTGCACGGGTGGCCTCACTGATTGTGCCGGCCATGGCTGTGCTTTATCTGGCCGGTGGTTTCATTATCATTGCCTTGAATTACGAGCTGGTGTTGCCTGCGTTGTCGCTGATCGTGCATGATGCATGGACAGGCGAAGCGGTGGCTGGCGGCGCCATCGGTGCGGTAATCCGCTACGGTGTGGCACGCGGGGTTTTTTCTAATGAGGCAGGCATTGGCACAGCCCCCATTGCCGCAGCAGCCGCTAAAACCAACCGACCGCAGGACCAGGCCTTGGTGTCGATGACGGGTACGTTTCTTGACACCATCGTGGTGTGCTCGATCACCGGCATTGTTCTGGTCATGGCAGGCCAGTTCACCGATGGCGTGACCGGCGCAGCCCTGACGTCCAACAGCTTTGAGTCACTGTTGCCTGGTGTGGGTGGTTGGGTCGTGACCATTGGCCTGATCTTTTTTGCCTACTCCACTATTCTGGGCTGGTCTTATTATGGAGAAAAGTGCACCACGTACTTGATGGGCGACAAGGCTGTGCTGCCCTATCGCGTGATCTACACCGGCTTTGTGATGTTGGGCACGGTGATATCACTGGACTTGGTCTGGGCCGTTGCCGACATCTTCAATGGACTCATGGCCTTTCCCAATCTAATCGGGCTTTTGTTGCTGTCCGGGATTGTGGTTCATCAGAAGCTGCCCGAACCCATCAGTGTTCGTGGATGACCAAGTGAGCCATGCCATCTTCGGTGGCCAAACCCACTCGGGCACCGATGGGTAAGGTTGCCTTTACGGGCGTATGCCCGTAAGGCAACCCGGTAATAACCGGGATGCCGACGGTTTGACGGATATAGTCGATGACGCTCGGCAAATCATAGTCGGCATCGTTGACGCTGCGCTTGTAGCCCGTAAAGTGCCCCAGCAAAAGCGCCTTTTGTCGGCCAAGCACACCGGCTTGGGCCAACTGCAGCAGCATGCGCTCGACGCGGTAAGGATGTTCATTGACGTCTTCGACAAACAGAATGCCGCCTCGAACCTTCGGGAAATATGGCGTGCCGAGCAATGACACGATCATGGCCAGGTTGCCGCCCCACAAGACGCCTCTGCCATCAAACGCATCGGCATCTGGACTTTCAAAACTCAAGATTTCCAGCTCACCACGCATGACTTCACCAAAGAGCTCCGAGGTCAGCACATTGGGCGCCTTGACACCGAAATCAGTCACCATCGCCGGGCCGGTGTAGCTGACTTGCCCTGTTTGTGCGAGCAAAGCAAGGTTAAATGCCGTGAAGTCACTGTGACCGACAAACACCTTGCCGCTATCGGCCACTGCTGGCCAATCAATGGCGGGCAACAACCGGGTGATGCCATAACCCCCACGCGCAGCCATCACAATATCTTTGGGTTGTTTTAGTGCGCGTGCAATGCCTTTTAAGCGCGCCGCATCGGTGCCGGCAAAGCGCTGGTGAACCTGTGTGACTTGGGAGTCGACTTTGACGCGCCAGCCCAAGTTTTTTAGGTTGACGCCCGCGAGCTCAATCTGTTGGGGTTGAGCGATCGCACCTGATGGCGCAATGACGTAGATGCCGTTATTGGCCACTGGCTGATGAGCATGGGTATGTGTATGTTGATGGTCATGCGCATTTGAGTTGCGACTGGCGGGCTGTGCTTTGGTAGACATCCGGTTTCCTGCGTTTGCTTGAAAGTCTAAAAACAAAAAGAGATGGAACAAAGGTCGCAGACGTACTCGAGGCCCGACGCATCAGTTGCCGGGCTTTGTTGCGCAACATGCCGATTTTTGCTGACGCCTGCGTTTAAAAAACTCACTTAACAGCGTGCCGCACACTGCGGACATCACACCGCCTTGAATTTGCGCGTGGAAATTAATCCCCTCGGGCGATGTCAAGTCTAGCTTGGAGCCACAGGCACCCGTTTTAGGGTCATAGGCACCGAACACGATGCGCGCAACGCGAGCATGGAATAAGGCGCCTAGGCACATGGCACAAGGCTCAAGCGTGACATATAGCGTTGTGTTTGGCAGGCGGTAGTTACCCATGGCCTGACCCGCTTGACGCAACGCCAAAATCTCGGCGTGTGCCGTGGGGTCAGCCGAGCCGATCACCGCATTGGCGCCACGCCCAATCACAGTGCCACTGCCATCGATGATCACAGCACCGACGGGCACTTCGCCTGCAGCCTGCGCGAGCCGCGCCTGTGCGATTGCCTCGCGCATGTAGTGCCTATCATCCACGGTACATGCGAGCCTTTACGGCAATGCGCGTGGCCAGGCTGATCACGGCCTCTTCGAGCCACTGATAAAGTTCAGCGTCTTCGTCGTAACGCGCCTGGTTCAGATTGTTCACCCGCCCATCTTCGATAAAGCCCCAGGCCCGGCTTCGCTTGTCACGGTGCTTGGGGTCCCAGACACCGAAGGCGATGCCGCCAGCTTGTCGCACCATGGAAAAACAAGGAATATCGGTATAACCATCACCGACAAACACCATTTGGTCAAACGGCACGCGCAAGCGATCCTCTGGCACCTTTCGGTTAACTTCAAATGGCTGGCTGTCAAAAGCCGGGCCGATAATGCCCTTTTGCACATGGAACAAATACCGGGTCTTGTCGGTAAAGCTCACCACCCGCTTGGGAAACATGATACCGCCGTGTTCGTCGTAAACGAATTCGGAAGCCCAGATTTGCGTGAACTCCTGGGCAATGCGCGTGTGACGAACAACATCGCCAATGCCACTGGAAATTAAATAAAACTCAAGTTGAACTTGAGGCTGAACCGCCCGGACTTGCTCGCGTAACCGCTGAAAAAGCGTTTCAACACCGGAGTGCAAGGGCAATGTGCGACCCCAGTTGGACAACAGTGCCTGATCAATCTTGCCATAATGACCCGTGCGTGACAGCTCAATCATCGCGTAGAGGTAAGCGGGCACTGGATCCCAACCGGTGGCAAGCAGCGGATCAACATGTTGCGACCAGAACTGCGCCGTGTCTACCCCGATATGTTCCAGAAAACCCGAGGTGCTATCTGGCGCCAGCGTGTCATCAAAATCAAACACCAATGCAATCACATCAGACATGCTCTCTCCACTGACGGTATCCTAAGGTGACGGACGGGCACCTTTTAAGTCCAAGTTATAGATCACAAAGGCTTAAAAACCATAGTGTAACGGCACAGGCTGAGGTAAAACCCGTTTATGCTTGTGGTTCTCGCGGTTAACACGTTTTCCTGACGCTTGGCGTTATTTCTGCTGCTCATACAAGGTGCTTGTCATGACAATAAAGCGGCTTACCCTTACTTTCAGCCTGACGCTATTGACCTGGGTTGGTGCGTTCGCCTTGTTGCCGAGCCCGGCCTTGGCGCAAGACAAAGACACACGCTCGCTGGTGCTGCTACTGCGCCACGCGTTGGCGCCCGGCGGAGGTGATCCCGCCGGCTTTGATGTCAACGATTGCTCGACTCAACGTAACCTGAATCATGTGGGACGAGACCAAGCTCGCGATATCGGGCGCCAAGTCAAAGCACTGGGTTTGAAGCCCACGCAGGTGTGGTCCAGCCAGTGGTGTCGCTCTTTTGAGACTGCCGAACTGATGGATGTCGGGCCAGTCAAACCCCTGCCCGCCTTGAACTCGTTCTTTCAGAACCGGTCCGCCGGCCCGGGCCAAATGGCCGAGTTGCGCCAGTTTCTCAAGTCACTCGACCCTCAGGGTGGCCCCTACGTCATGAGCAGCCATCAAGTGGTGGTCAGCGCCATTGCCGACACTTGGGTCAGTAGCGGCGATGGCGTGTGGCTTGAGCTCACCGGTGACGAGTCTGAGCCCTGGCGCGTCTACCCCGCAAAAACGCAAACATTGTCGTTACCGCCTGGTTATTAGTTCGCTATTGAGTCGGTTCAAAGGGAATGCTTGTTCAGTGTTCATGCATCAACCCCATACCGCTGTTCACGATGGCCAAGGCGCGCATTAAAATAGCGCCATGACGCAAACCGACATCTTGCCTGGCCAGTCAACCGCCCTATTGCAGGCACTGCATATTCTGACGCGTGACGGCAAACTCAATCAAGACAGCCGCCGCAAACTGAAACAGGTCAATCACCTGTTTCAGTTCATCAAGCCGTTGCTGTGTGAGCTCGCCACACAAGACCCAGCGTTTGCGGTGGTTGACCACGGCGCAGGTAAGTCTTATCTCGGTTTTATGCTCGTGGACCTTTATCTGAAGTCTGAAGCACCACAAGCGCGCGTAATCGGTATTGAACGACGGCCAGATCTCGTACTGAAGGCTCAAGCACTAGCCGATCGTGCCGGCTTTGATCAAATGCGATTTTTGGCGCTTGACGCCAGCCAAGCCATTGACAGTACCGAGCTGCCTGACGCTGTCGGCATGGTGACCGCCTTGCACGCCTGCGACACGGCAACGGATGACGCCATCGCCTTTGGTTTGGCCAAACAAGCCCAATTTATGGTGCTTGTGCCTTGCTGTCAGGCTGAAGTGGCCGCGGCCCTTCGCGCGAACAAACAACCTTACGACAGCGACCCGATGAGCGAATTGTGGCGCCGCCCGATTCACACGCGCGAGTTTGGCAGCCACTTAACCAATACACTCCGATGCCTTCAATTAGAAGCGCATGGCTACCAAGTGACTGTCACCGAGTTGGTTGGCTGGGAACACAGCCTAAAAAACGAACTCATCATCGCCACACGCAAGGGCAAACCGCAGGCCAAGCCCGCACAAAAACTTCAGGCCATTATCGATCGCGTGGGTTTGCCCGCATTGAGTGAGCGTTTCTTCCTGCCTGAATCCTTGACCCATCGACAAGGTAGCACCACATGACACTATTGATTGCTGGTTTCGGTGACCTAGGGTTAGCCATTGCCAAACAAGCCGCACAAGACCCGAAGTGGCAGACCGAGTCTATTTTGGCGCTTAAGCGCTCTAAACCCGATCTGACTGGACTGCCCCATGTGTCGTGGTTGACAGCTGACCTGGCCAACCCTGTATCTGTTGAGGGTGCGTTGGCCAACGCCATGCACGCCTTACCAAAACAAACGCGCAACAATGAAAGCATCACGCATGTGGTGTATTGCGCAGCGCCCAATGAGCGCACTGAAGCAGCCTACCGTGCCACCTATCTTACCGGCTTGCAAAATCTTGTGGGCGCTTTAGACAAAACGCGCCTGCCGCAGCAAACGGGCACGTCAGCCCAAACTGAACCACCCCACATACTCTTTGTTTCGTCCACGGCCGTCTACGACAGCCAAGCGCAAGGCGTTTTTGATGAAACAAGCCCCACCGAGCCTAGAGCATTTAACGGACGGATACTTTGCGAGTCCGAAGCCTGGTTGCTGTCACAATGTCCCAAGGCGACGATCTTGCGATTGTCTGGCATTTATGGACCAACCAAGCAACGTCTGTTGCAGTCTATTGCGGCAGGTACGAGCACCGTACCCGAGAGCAATGAGTACATGGCCAACCGCATACACCTTGACGATGCCGCACGAGCCGTATTGCATTTGCTGAGTCACCGGTGCAGTGGCGTATTTATCGGCACCGACAGCTGCCCCATGCCACTTGCCACACTTTACAGCTCGCTGGCTCAAATGCTGGGTGCGCCTGCACCGAAGACTGGCGATGTCTCACCCATGATGGGCAAAAAGCGCTTGAGCAATCAGAAGCTGCTTGATACGGGATTTGAGCTCAAGTGGCCAGACAGCATTGCCGGCTATCAAGCGATTATCGACGCCCAATCTGAAGGTCAAGATCGGTCGTAGGGTCAAAATGTAGGGTCAAGTGCAGGATCAACCCGCGTCTGGGTCAGCCTCATAAGACACCGACTCAATCAAAAGCGTCTGCCACCCATCGGGCGTTTGCAGCCTGACCTCATCGCCCTCTCGTGCCTTGATCAACGCTTTGGCCACCGGTGAGATCCAGCTGATTCTTCCATTCAAGGGATCGACCTCATCGACGCCAACGATGGTCACTGTGGTGAGTTCACCGTCCTCATGGCTGTAGGTCACCTTCGCCCCAAAAAACACCTGATCCAAACCGGACTGATCGGCTGGATCAACCACATGCGCGATTTCAAGCCGCTTGGTTAAAAAACGAATGCGCCGGTCGATTTCACGCAGGCGTTTTTTACCGTAAATGTAATCACCGTTCTCGGATCGGTCACCATTGGACGCCGCCCAAGACACCGTCTGAACGACATCCGGACGCTCGACGTTCATGAGATGCACAAGCTCGGCGCGCAGGCGGTTATAGCCCTGCCGAGTCATGTAGTTCTTGACTACTGCGTTTTCGTTTTCGCTCATAGCGCATGCCACACGGGCGTTAAGTCACGGGGCAATGGGCGAATCGTACCGAGATCGTGACGGCTTTCATCTGGGCCGTGGAAATCCGATCCGATTGAGGCGAGAAATCCATATTGGCGAGCCACATGGGCGAAATAATCGTATTCGTGCGGGCGGTGGCTGCCTGTGTGCACTTCAATGGCTTTGCCACCAAGTTGCGCAAACTCGGTCAGTAGCGCATCAAACTCAAGATCGCTAAACCGATAGCGCCCCGGGTGGGCGACCACCGCCACACCGCCCGATTGCACAATCCAGTCAACGGCATCGCCAAGACTAGCCCATTGTGTAGGCACATAGGCGCTGCCGTTTTCACCGAGATATCGGTCAAAGGCATCCTGCAGACTTTGCACATGCCCTGCAGCATATAGATGCCTGGCAAAATGCGTGCGGCTGACCAACGCTGGATTTTTGACGTGCGCAAGCGCCCCCTCATAAGCCCCTTCAAACCCAGCTTGGGCGAGTTTGTCTGCAATGAGCGCGGCACGCCGATCGCGGTCGCCTCGCATCTGCTCAAGCCCTTCAAGCAAGATAGCGCTCGTCTCATCAATGCCTAGGCCCACAATGTGCACGGTCTGGCCAGCAAACGTAACTGAAATTTCCACACCAGACACAAACTCCAGCCCCAAATCCGTGGCCGCTTCGCGTGCAGACGCCACGCCCGAGATGTCATCGTGGTCCGTCAGCGCCCATAGCTGCACGCCATTGGCGTGCGCTCTGGCGGCTAGCTCAGCGGGGCTAAATACACCGTCAGACTGAAGCGAATGACAATGCAAGTCGGCGTTGACCGAGTGATTCCCACGAACTTGTGCCAGGCTCAACTTAATCCCCCTGCAAAAACCGGCTCACGATTTGGATCTGATCCTCAACAATCAAGCTAGGTGCATGCCCCACGCCCTTGACCGTGTGCGCTTGGGCCTTGTCATTGGCTTGCAGCATGGCATCCACCGTTTCGGCAAGCAAAAGGTCCGATTGTTCGCCATGCATGATCAACGTGGGCGCTGTGACCGATCGATAAGCCTGCCACAGCAGCATTTCGCCCTGGGTGATCAAGTCTTGACTCACGCCAGCAAAGGCCACGGCAATACCGGGATCGTAATGCTTGATCCATTGTCCTTGCGAAGGCACAAAATAATGTCGGGTAAGCATTTCCCACTGGGCGTCAGAATGCGGCCCAAATGAGGCTGCCGTTTGCTTGATGTACTGCACAGCCGCCTCAAACGAATCAAAGCTCACCGGTTCAGCGAGATACTGCCCGATGCGAGCCAACGAAGGCGCCTCAACGCGCGGGCCGACGTCATTGAGCACCAAACGATCAATGGGCACCAAACCATCATCAATGGTCGCGGTTTCTCTGGCTGGCGGGTGCTGCGTCATGTGCCGGGCGTGCGCAAGTAAGCCGGCATAAGACAAGGCAATCAAGCCGCCCATGGACGTGCCCACCCAACGCAAAGTCTTCGGTTGCAAGCGTGCCAGTAGCGTGACAATGTCAGCGGTGTATTGCGGCACGGCGTAGTGCATGGGCTGGGCAAGCCAATCCGACAGTCCCCGCCCCACAATGTCAGGGCAAACGACTCGATAGCGTTGGCTCAGGTGCTCGGCCAGAACATCAAAATCGCGGCCCGTTCGCGTTAACCCGTGCACACAAAGCACCACATCCTCATTATCCGGATCACCCCACTCGTAATAGGCCATGCGGTGCAGGCCGGCTGGGCTGGCACAAATAACGGTCTTGACTCGGGGTGCACTCATCGACATCGTTCCTCGCTAGGGTCTATCGGCAATCACAACGCCTGGCGCAAAACCGGGCGGCCTATGCAACAAAGCCATCCGAGCCAGACATCGTACTTATTGTAGGTCAGTGGCTGCTTCTTGCCAGTAACGCCGTCGCTGGTCGCGTGCGTGCGTGACGTCAAGCCCTGATGGCATTGAGTTAAATTGCACCGCCCCGTGCCAACTAGACACCCACAGGCGGGTGCCATGGGCGCGCCATCGTCTGAGCACCTCAGGGTCTGGGTGGCCAAACCGGTTGTAATGGCCGGCTTGGATCACGGCGTGTGAAGCATCAATCACACGCACCCAGGCCGGATGTGATGAGGTGTCAGAGCCATGGTGAGCGACCATGGCCACATCGTATCGATCCGTGATGGTTCGGGCCAGATGTTCTTCAACCGTGGTGTCGATGTCACCGGTCAATATGGCACGATGCGTCTGACCTTGAATTGACAACACACAACTGCACTGGTTGCGTGCGCGGCCCGTCAAGGCTTTCTCGCTGCAATCGGTCTGCGGATGTAAAAACGTAAAGGTCACGCCATCGGCTTGCCAGCTTTGCCCTGCCCGGCACGCGCTAGCATCAGTCCGCTGCAGGCCAGAACCCAACAATTGCCCGATGCTTCGTACTTGTTCGAGTCGCTCCAAGCCACCGACATGATCCATATCAGGGTGAGAAATCACCACACGGTCCAAGTGCTTGACGCCCATGGCTCGCAACTCGGCCAACAACACACGATCCACCGCGTTGACATCCTGGTAGCGCCAGCCGGTGTCAAATAACAAGGCCTGACGGCGGGTTTGAACAAGGACGGCACCTCCCTGACCGACATCGAATGCGGTCAGGCGCCAATGGCCCATTTCCGGTTGAGCGGGCACACTCACAAGCGCGGGCAACAGCCATAGCCAGGCTAGCCAGCGCCAGCGCCACGGTGGCAGCATGAGTGCCATGGCCACCCCAGCTAGTCCAAGCAGCAGTTCCCATTGACCAATGGCCGCAGTCTCAAATGACAGTGCTTCAAATTCGCCTAGCCAACGCACGGGGGCTAGCGAGATTTGCAATGCCAAATGGGCCACCCACGCCAGTGGCGAGAACAAGTTGTCTGGCAATGGCACTACCGACAGGGCTGAGACCAGCAGGGCCGCAGGTGTGGCGACAAACGTCACCCACGGGATGGCCCAGGCATTGGCCAGCAACCCGATCAGCGACACTTGCTGAAACAAGTAAATAGTGACGGGTGTGATGGCCAAGGTCATGATCCACTGCAAGTGCGCGCCAAGCAAACACGCTTGCTTGGCGTTGTGCCAGACAGAGGCGCCTGGTTTAGGTGCTGCAAAGACTTGTTCGGCCAGCACAATGAGAATCATCATGGCGCCAAACGACAACCAAAACCCGGTAGACAGTACCGCCCACGGGTCAAGCACGGTCATGACCAAGGCGGCACCAAGCACGGCCTGTATGCCTGTTAGAGGCACACGCCCACTTAATCCGATGGCACCGGCGCTCAGCATAAAAAACGTGCGCTGCGCCGGCACCCCCCAGCCGGCGAGCAGGCAGTACAAAAACGCCAAAATACCTGCGGCCCAGACAAACACCAGGCGAACGGGCATGTGCTCGGCAAGCCAACGACCTCGCCAGCGTAGACGCCGATACACGGCAGCGACACCGGCAGCCCCGAGCGCGGCAATCAAAGTCACGTGTGAGCCACTGATAGACACCAGGTGTGTGATGCCCGTGAGGTTAAAAATCTCCCAGTCTTCACGTGAGACACCTTGCTGATCCCCAATGGCCAGAGCCACCATCACATTGATCTCTTTGTAGTCTGACAACACGGCCTGCAAGCGTGCCCGAATGTGCGCACGCAGCTGTTCAATCCAGATGCCTGGCTGCCACCCGCTTGCGTGCGCCAGACGCTTGGGTGTGCCACGAACCGTGGCAGTGGCTCGGATGCCTTGCTGAAACATCCAGCCTTCGGCATCTAGCCCGGCGAAATTCAATCGCGCTCGCGGGTACCGAAATCGCAAGGCCATGCGCCACTGCTGCCCGGGCTTGACCACGAACTCACATGCCTGCGTACAAGCACCCTGCCAAAACACCATGACTTTCGATGGCAATGCCCGAGGCACCGGCGCTTGCAGTTGACCGATAAACCGCACGCCATTGCCGACATCGGTCGGCAAATCGATGACTTTGACAATGACGCGCGTGACCTTGTTGTCCTCAGCCGCGGGCAGTTGTTCTGCTAAACGCGCATTGGCCCGCCATGTGGCCCAGCCCATGGCCACCACACACAAAGCCAGCCCCCACAGCGCGGCATTGATCCACTGCCCATGAATCCAGCCACCGATCAAGCCACCGTTTGAGCCACCGATCGAAGCACCCCAAAAGCGAACACCAATGCCCACAAACACCAGACCTGTGAGTGCGAACAGAATGCTCACGTAGCTCGGCAAAGCAGCCTGTTGGGAAACTAGGCAAATACCGACAATCCAGCCCACGGCGGCGGCGTTAATCTGCATGCGCTTGCTTCACACAAAACCCGCTAGCGTGACGCACTTGTTTGAGACTGACAATTCGGAAATACCGAGCTAAAAACTGACCGAGAACCGGCAGAAAACCGACCGAGAACCCACCGAGAGCCCCCAGAAAACCGAGCAGTGATCAGACAAACACTGGTGCTGTGCCTAAGTCGCAAGGGTGATAGCCGATGGGTCTAGACGTGCGTAAAACCCCTTAATCGGCATCGCGGGTATTGGCTTAAAAATTTTAGGGCGTGTGGTGTGACTGCAGTTACGGCTTGACCGTCGACCACAAATCTCGAAGTTTGGGTATGACGGTACATGCTGTGTTGGCTGTTTTTTCCAGCACCTCTTGCTCTGTGATTCCTCTGAGTGTGGCGAGCGCTTGGGCCACACCTGCGACTTGTGCTGGCGTGTTGCGCGAGCCTTTATCGAGCCATGCGGGTGCCATGTCGGGGGAATCCGTCTCAAGCACGAGGTTTGACAACGGCAATTCCGCCACCAAGCGCCGAATTTGCTTGGCCCGTGTAAAGGTAAACGCACCACCGACACCGAGCGCAAAGCCTAGATCGATAAACTGTTGCGCCTGCTGAAAGCTGCCGTTAAAAGCGTGTGCAATGCCGCCCATCGGCCCTC
The DNA here is from genome assembly GCA_965659885.1 of Burkholderiaceae bacterium. GTDB lineage: Bacteria > Pseudomonadota > Gammaproteobacteria > Burkholderiales > Burkholderiaceae_B > Algicoccus. The sequence continues at coordinate 66,639 of CBFHXV010000003.1, forward strand.
GCCGTCTAAGCCACTTCAAAAGCTCATCTTGCGAGCGCCTGACGTGAAGGATGACGGGCAACTTTGCCTGTTCGGCTATTTCAAGTTGTCCTTTATAAAACTCGATTTGTCGCGCACGTTGCTCGCCGTGACTGATCTCTGGCACGAAGAAATCAAGCCCGATCTCGCCCACGGCCACCAAGCGTGGGTCATTGCGGTGTTGCCGCAAGAAGCTGGCTAGCGTCTTTAGATCCTGATCATGCGCATGGCGCACAAACATCGGGTGAATGCCAACAGCGTAAGCACCTCGGTCAAACCGATACGCCAAGTCTCTGACTTTCTCGAAATCGGCCGCCTGCACCGCTGGTATCAGCATGCCTTGCACACCACTTGCCAGCGCGTGAGCAATCACGGACTCACGGTCAGCATCAAACTCCGGTGCATCCAGATGACAATGCGTGTCAAACAAAGCGTTCATCAGGTTGTTCGATGGCCTTTCAAGGTCACTGATTAAATCAAGGGTTGGCATCCACCAGTTTGCCGTGTCGCATAGACAAACACCGCGAGGCGCGCTTGGCAAGCTGTAAGTCGTGTGTCACGAGAATAACGGCCGTCCCAAAATCATCGCGAATACGGGTAATCAGGTCAAACACCTGTTCGGCCGTGTCGCTATCGAGATTGCCCGTGGGCTCATCGGCCAGAACACAAACCGGACGGGTGACCAGGGCGCGTGCCAGAGCAACACGTTGGCGTTCGCCGCCGGACAGTTGGCTCGGATAATGATCGAGTCTGTGGCCTAAGCCCATTTCTTGCAAGAGTTCGCGAGCGCGCTGCCGGGCGTCGGTCAATGGTTGCGTGCTCACGATCAAGGGCATGGCCACATTATCAACGGCATTGAATTCAGGCAGCAGATGGTGGAACTGATACACAAACCCCAAATGGGCGTTACGTACTCGCGCGCGTTCGCGCTCTGACAGGTTCGAGGTGTTGGTCTCAGAAATTATCAGTTCGCCACTGTCAGGGCGATCGAGCAAACCCAGGCAATGCAGCAGCGTGCTCTTGCCAGAGCCTGAAGCACCGACAATGGCCACCATCTCGCCGGCAAGCACGGACAAGTCAACACCGTCTAGCACCTGCACGCGGCGGCTGCCGTCTTCAAAATGCCGACTTAATGCCTTGGCCTGCAGTACAACACGAGTCTCAATCATGACGCAGCACCTGTGCCGGTTCCAATCTTGACGCACGCCAGCTCGGATAAAGCGTTGCTAGCAAAGACATCACCAGCGATGTCACGGCGATGATCGTAATGTCTCCGACACGCGGATCCGAGGGCAGCGAGGAAATAAAGTAAATCTCCTGCGCTAAAAACTGTATCCCCAAAGCCTGTTCGATGGCCGGCACCAACGTGTCAACGTTATACGCCAGCAAAGCGCCACCACTGACCCCTAAAAACGTTCCAATAATGCCAATGAGCGCGCCTTGAATCAAAAAAATCCGGGCAATCGCGCCTGGCGTGGCCCCAAGACTGCGCAAGATCGCGATGTCAGACTGCTTGTCCTTGACTGCCATGACTTGCGAGGACAGCAGATTAAATGCCGCCACGGCCACAATGAGCGCCAATATCAAGAACATCATGCGTTTCTCGGTTTGAACAGCCGCAAACCAGGTGCGGTTGTTACGTGACCAGTCGGCAGCGATCACGCCACGTGGCAACAGCCCGTTTAATTGCATGGCCACCAGCGGCGCCTCATGCATGTCTGCCACGCGCAGTCGTACGCCAGCGGTGCCGGTGTCTCGAAACAGGCGAGCCGCGTCCTCGGTGTCGGTAAACACCAGCGAGCTGTCATATTCATAGTGGCCCGAACGGTACAGCCCTGCCACGGTGAATTGACGCAGTCGTGGGGTAAAACCAGCCGGACTGACGCTGCCTTGGGGCGCCAAGACCATCACGCTGTCGCCCACAGACAAACCAAGTGTGTCGGCCAATGTCTGGCCGATGACAAGCCTGAACGTGCCAGGCTTAAGCGATTGCAAATCACCGACCACCATTTGCTGGCTCAGTGACGAGACTGACGGCTCAGCCTCGGGTTCAATGCCACGCACTTGAATGCCCCGCAACGCCTGCCCGCGCATCAAAATAGCCGATGCCGCCACAAATGGCGCAGCACCCGTGACATCAGGGTGCTCAGCTGCCGCATCACGAAGCTCTTCAAATCGGTCAAGCACGGTCAATGGCGCCTGGCTAGGCACATAGAGCTCGATGTGTGGCAGAACCGACAACATGCGGTCACGTACATCGCGCTGAAAGCCATTCATGACGGACAGCACCACAATCAAGGCGGCCACACCCAAGGCGATGCCTGCCATGGCCATGGCAGCGACAAATGAAACAAACCGGTCGCGACCCGAGCCGCGCCCAGACGAGCGTGAGCCCCGGCGACTGATACCGGCGTAACGTAACCCGACCCACCACTCAAAAAAATGCTTCATGTTCTTAACCGCATACGCGATGTCGACCTTGCCTGACGGTCATTTAACCCTAATGCCCGAGGGCACGTTAACACAACTGGATTGGCTGGCCTCACCCCTATGCACCGCTACAATCGACGTATGACTATTGTGATTGCCGACGCCCTACCTCCAGCCGATACCGCACAGGCGCTAAGCGAGCCGTTTAGCCATCGATACCCTAAAACCATACACTGGTTTAATGCGCGTGCCGCTCAATGTCAGCCTTGGCCGATCGCCCAACACGGTTGCACACCCATCGAGGGCTGGCAGTTGACTGAACTGGGCTTTACCCCCGAGCCCGAGGGCATGATGGGTGCGGGACTGGCCCCTTGGCTAGCACATCAGCTTCAAACACCCCCAACGGGCGAGAACGACGCGGTCTGGGTGGCAACGCTTTGCAGCACGGTCATTTCGCAAGAACGCGCCACGGCCGTGCCGCTGTCGTTGCTTCACGTGACGTCAGCCGAAATCGAGGCCCTGAGCCAAACGGCGGCGCCCTTGTTTGCTCAGGCCGGCGATGGCATTGAACTGGTGGCTTTAGACGATGGCATCTGGCAAGTCACCGGTCCAATGCCAGCCAACACCCCAACGATTACGCCACTTGCGCTCATGGGACAAGACCTTGGCGACTGGTGGCCCACGGGCGATGCCTGGCGGGCCTGGCGTAAGCGCCTCAATGAGATTCAAATGGCCTGGCATGATCACCCGGTTAATGTCGAACGTGAGCGCCAAGGGCTGCCCGCCATTAACAGCCTGTGGTTATTTGGCGGAGGTAAACCGTTTGTGCCGGCCAAGCACACGGACTCGACCGTTCATGACACGCTGGCTGCACCAACGCTGCAAGGTGACTGGGCGGCTTGGCTAGAGGCCTGGGCAGAAATCGAGCCCGTGCTTTTAGGGGCCGAACCCAACAAGCCCGTGGTGCTCACTGGCCCTGATTGCCTGGTGCACCTAACCAACGCGCCCAAGCGCTGGTGGGGCAACTTATTTGCCAACAAACATAAAAATGCCTGGAGAGACTGGTGGATCAACCGCAAGTAACCGTGCGCGAGGTGCCACACAAGGTGGCCGACCGATTGACCCAAGACGGCCTGCACCCCTTGATAGCCAGGCTCATGGCCGCGCGCGGCGTGTCTGATGCCAGTGAGCTGAACGCTGACTGGACAAGCCTGATCACGCCCAACCGCCTAAGCCACATCGATCAAGCCGCGCAGGCGCTAGCCACAGCCATCGAAACCGGCAAACGACTTTTGATTGTGGCTGATTACGACTGTGATGGTGCCACCGCCTGTGCGGTTGGTTTGCGTGGCTTGTCTGGCATGGGCGCTAAGGTCAACTATCTGGTACCTAACCGATTTGAGACCGGCTATGGCCTGTCGCCCGAAGTTGTGGCGCTAGCGGTGAACCACCCTGAAGGCAAGCCCGACATGATCGTGACCGTGGACAATGGCATCGCCAGTGTCGACGGGGTCGACGCGGCACGCGATCACGGCATCGATGTAATCGTCACCGACCACCACCTGCCAGGCGATCAACTGCCCAAGGCCTTGGCCATTGTCAATCCCAACCAACCGGGCTGTGGGTTTCCGTCCAAGAACCTCGCGGGGGTCGGTGTGATGTTTTATGTGCTCATGGCCGTGCGTGCCACGTTGCGCGAGCGCGGGTATTTTGCGGACCGGGCCGAGCCGCGTCTTGATCATCTCGTTGACCTGGTGGCCTTGGGCACGATTGCCGATGTGGTCAAGCTTGATGCCAACAACCGGCTACTGGTCACCCGGGGGCTGGCCCGTATCCGTCAAGGCCAGATGCAACCGGGCTTGCGTGCCTTGTTCGCCGTGTGTGGACGCGACCCTGCGCAGGCCAGTGCTTTTGATTTTGGGTTTACGATCGGACCAAGAATCAATGCCGCTGGCCGTCTCACCGACATGAGCGTGGGCATTGAATGCCTGATCACCGATAACGAAGACCAGGCGCTGGCGCTGGCCCGAGAGCTTGACCGCATCAACCAGGAGCGACGCCAAATCGAGGGCACCATGCGCGAGCAGGCGCTGGCGTGTATGGACAACGTCGACGCAGACGGCGACAAAGCCGCCATCTGTGTCTACCAGCCCGACTGGCACCAAGGTGTCGTGGGTCTGGTCGCCTCGCGCCTGAAAGAGCAATTCTGGCGTCCGGTCGTGGCGTTGGCACCCGCGGGCGACGGTACCTGGCGCGGGTCGGGACGCTCTATTCCGGATGTTCATCTACGCGATGTCTTTGACCTGGTAGCCAAGCGTCACCCAGGATTGATTCTCAAGTTTGGCGGGCATGCCATGGCCGCTGGCCTGACCTTGCCTGAGAGCGGGCTCGAGACCTTTGCTCAAGGCTTTGCTGAAGCTGTCATTGAAATGACGGGCAAATCCCAGTTCAGCGCCCGCATTGAAACCGACGGGTCATTGGAGACGGGCTGGGCCAATGTGCAAACGGCCACCTTGCTGCAGCAACAGGTTTGGGGCGCGGGCTTTCCTGCGCCTTTGTTTGTGGATGAATTTGCTGTGCAAAGTCAGCGCTTGGTGGGTGGTAAGCACATGAAACTGTCCTTGATGCGCGACCGTCAACGATTCGATGCCATCTGGTTTAACCGCGAAGATCCCCTACCCGACCACATCCGGGCGGTCTATCGACCAACGCCCAACGTCTGGCAGGCTAATATTCGCCTGCAGCTGGTGATTGAGACGGCCATGGCTGCTTAAGCCATGCCTGAAGGCACAGGCCCATTGGGCTAAAATGGAAAATTAACGTCAAAAAGTTGCAAACCATGGAAGTAGATCGTCAAAATGCGCTAGCCGCCCGGCTTGCTGATTACCTGGACCGTGAACTCGCTGCCCGGAGGTATCTTTGACTTCGATGTCAAAGCAGGCCGACTAGAAGTTGTCAATGCCGAACTTGAAGACCCCAATGTTTGGAGCGACCCGGATAAGGCACAGGCCTTGGGCCGGGAGAAAAAGTCACTGGAAAACACGGTTCAGACCCTAACGGAGCTCGATCGTAGTATTCGTGATGCACAAGAGCTCTTTGAGCTTGCCCAAGCCGACGATGACGCCCCGACCCTGTTGGCCATCGAGGACGATGCCAACGAGTTCCAGAAAACCCTGGAGACGCTTGAATTCAAGCGCATGTTTGCCAACCCGGCCGACCCGCTTAATTGCTTTGTGGATATTCAAGCTGGCGCCGGTGGGACCGAAGCGCAGGATTGGGCCTCAATGTTGTTGCGCCAGTACCTACGGTATTGCGAGAACAAGGGCTTTAAAGCCGAGGTCATGGAAGAGTCCGAGGGCGAAGTCGCCGGCATCAAGTCAGCCACCATCAAGATCGAAGGTGAGTATGCGTTTGGTCACCTGCGCACCGAAACCGGTGTACATCGCCTGGTGCGCAAGAGCCCGTTTGACTCAGCGGGCGGGCGCCACACCTCGTTTGCCAGCGTGTTTGTTTACCCCCAGGTTGACGAGTCGATCGATATCGACATTAACCCGGCTGATTTGCGTATCGACACCTATCGCGCCAGTGGTGCCGGTGGCCAGCACATCAACAAAACCGATTCGGCTGTGCGCATCACGCACAATCCATCGGGCATTGTGGTGCAGTGCCAAAACGACCGCTCACAGCACCGTAACCGAGCTGAAGCCATGGACATGTTGCGATCCAAGCTCTACGAGCTTGAAATGCGTAACCGCATGGCTGAACAGCAAAAACTCGAAGACGCCAAGACCGATGTCGGCTGGGGTCACCAGATCCGTTCCTATGTGCTTGACCAAAGCCGGATCAAAGACCTGCGCACGGGCGTGGAGATCTCCAATACGCAACGCGTGCTTGATGGTGATCTCGATCCCTTCATCGAGGCGAGCTTGAAGGAAGGTTTATGAAATCCAAACCCTTAACCATCATCAGTGGCGCCACACGAGGCCTAGGCTATGCCATGGCCGAGCACCTCGCGCGCCAAGGTGGACATCTCATCACGCTAAACCGTCAGCCTGTGCCCGAACTAGCGGCACTGGCGCAAGAGCACAAAACAGAGCTCACCGAAGTGATTGTTGACCTAGTCGATGCCGCTGCGCTTGAGCAGGCAGCCGAGCAGATCATCAAAGTGCTTCAAGACACGCCCAAGATCTCGAGCTACCGATTGATTCACAATGCAGGTGTGGTCGCGCCCATTGAACCGGCCGATGCACTAACGGACATCGAAACCATCCGCACCGCATTTGATATCAACATCACCGCCCCGATTTATCTGACCGGACATTTTCTGGCGGCCACGCGCGATAGCGCGGATCGTCGTGTGATGCTGATCTCCTCAGGGGCCGGGCGTCACCCGTATGGCAGCTGGGCCGTGTACTGTGCCACCAAAGCGGCCATGGATCGCTACGCCGAGGTGCTCGCCACTGAAAACCACCCTCACCTGCGTGTCAGCTCCATGGCCCCTGGTGTCATAGATACCGGCATGCAGGCGCAGATTCGGCAAACACCGAAAGAGAAATTCCCCGCGGTCGACCGATTCGAGGACATGCACCGCCAGGGGGTTTTAAACCCGGCGCACGCGTGCGCCCAAACCCTTTTAACCGCGCTGGCCAGCGAGCAGTTTGGCCAGCAACCGCTTGATGACATCCGAGAACATCAATCATGACGACTACGCCACCCGAGGCTATTGACGAGAATCACCTGATTGCCGAGCGCCGACAAAAACTGGCGCGCCTGCGTGAACAAGGCCCCGCTTTCCCGAATGACTTCAAGCCCACCCACCGGGCCAGCGTCTTGCACATGCTCTACGGTGAAAAAACCAAAGAGGAACTCGCCGAGCACGAGCACGAGGCCACGATTGCCGGGCGCATGATGCTCAAACGCGTCATGGGCAAAGCCAGCTTCGCCACACTTCAGGACAGCACTGGGCGCATTCAGATTTATCTCGACAAGGGCACGCTCGGTGAAGAGGTCTATGAGGCCTTCAAGCACTGGGATCTCGGTGACATCGTGGGTGTCAGTGGCGTGGTCTTTAAAACCAACAAAGGCGAACTGTCGGTGCACGCCCACCGCATTCGTATGCTGACCAAATCGCTGCGTCCCCTGCCTGACAAGTTTCATGGCATGACGCACACCGAATTGCGCTATCGCCAGCGCTATGTCGACTTAATTGTCACCGAACACACACGCCAGACATTCGAACTCAGAAGCAAGGCCATTGCGGCCTTGCGTGCCGAGATGGTCAAGCATGAGTTTCTTGAAGTGGAAACCCCCATGCTGCAGGCCATCCCGGGCGGCGCAACCGCCAAGCCGTTCGAGACGCATCACAATGCGCTGGATATGCAGATGTTTTTACGGATTGCGCCTGAGCTTTACCTCAAGCGCCTGGTGGTCGGTGGCATGGAGCGGGTGTTTGAAATCAACCGCAACTTTCGCAACGAAGGGGTAAGCCCGCGCCACAACCCCGAATTCACCATGATGGAGTTCTACGCAGCCTATACAGACTACCAATGGCTGATGGACTTCACAGAGACCTTGCTGCGTGACGTGACCCAACACACCACGGGCTCGACCGTGCTGCAGTACCAGGGCCGTGACATTGATTTTGGGAAGCGGTTTGATCGCCTGACCATTGTGCAAGCCATCGAACGTTATGCACCGGCGTATCAAGGCAAGCCGCTCGATGACATCAACTACCTCAAGGGCGCGCTAACCGAATTGAAAGTTGATCTGACGCAGCCGGCATTTGCGGCCGCCGCACTTGGCACCTTGCAACTGGCACTATTTGAAGAAGTCGCTGAGCACCTCTTGTGGGATCCCACTTACATCATTGACTATCCGGTTGAGGTCTCGCCGCTGGCGCGCCAATCCGATCAGCGCACCGGCATCACCGAACGCTTCGAACTCTTTATTGCCGGACGAGAACTGGCCAATGGCTTCTCGGAGTTAAATGACCCCGAAGACCAGGCGGCTCGCTTTCACGCGCAAGTAGCGGCCAAAGACGCCGGTGATGAAGAAGCGATGTATTTCGATGAGGACTACATCCGGGCGCTGGAATATGGCATGCCACCTGCAGGTGGTTGCGGCGTTGGCATTGACAGGTTCGTTATGCTGTTAACGGACAGTGCCAGTATTCGAGACGTGATTCTGTTTCCGCACATGCGGCCAGAAGACCACGCCTAAAAAGGACCCAGGTCTGACTCTAGCGGCGCAAGCCATGGGTCAATCCCATGGCTTTAACCCACAACAGGCCTTGGGCTGGGTCGCCTCGAGGCTTGTATTCGCATCCGATCCAGTCATCAAATCCCAGCGTTTGCAACCGCTCAAACACCGCCTCATAACGGATTTCACCCTCGTCAGGTTCATGTCTTGAGGGGACGGCTGCGATCTGGATGTGGCCAATGACTGGCAGATAGTGCTCGAGTTTGACCAACACATCGCCTTCAGTGACCCCCACGTGGTAGATATCAAACATAAGTTTGATGTTGTCACGATCGGCCCTGAGCCGAATGGCATTGGATTGCGCTTGGGTGTGATAGAAGTAGCCTGGCTTGTCACGGTGGTTTAACGCCTCGAGCAGCACGGTCATGTGGTGCTCGCGCGCCAGGTCAGCGGCCCACTGCAAATTCTCCACAAACATAGCTTCGGTATCGGCTTGCCGTTTGGTATCGGCCAAGCCCGGCAGGACGTGAATCATGCTCGCACCGGCCACGCGAGCCCAGTCTAGCGATTGCTTAAACGCTTCGCGAAACTCGTCTTGGCGTCCTAGCTGCGCCGCCAAGCCAGCGTCGCCTGCCGCCACATCCCCTTGTGGTGTGTTAACCGACAAGAGGGTGAGGTCATGCTGCTGACAGGCACGCCGCACATCGCTGGCATCGGTGTCATAGGGCCAGTGCAGCTCAATGGCCGCAAAACCGGCCTTGGCCGCCTGCTCAATGCGTTGCAACAGTGGCAATTCAGCCCACATGAGGCCAAGATTGGCTGATAGTCGTATGCTCACTGGTTTTCCTTAACAATCGTAGATACGCAGCACTCAATAGCCACCCGACGGTGTGTCCGAGCCGCCCGGGCTGCTGGGTTCGGCGGCTTGCTGGTAGGCTTGTGCCGCGGCTTGCTTTAAGTGCGTCATTTCATTGCCAGGCACCACAAACCTGAAGCCCTGGGCCAGGCGCTTGGCCGCAGCCGGGCCCGATGAACAAAAGATGCCAGTCACCTTGCCATGAACCTGGGCTCGAGACAAGATATGGGCGATGGCCTGAACTACGATGTCAGCATCGGGCTCAGAACTCGGGGCCGCGCCAAGGGCTAAGCTCAAATCGTTAGGGCCGATAAAAACTCCGTCCAAGCCGTCAACGGCCAGAATCTCGTCAACCTGATCAAGCCCTTGCTGGGTCTCGATCATGGCCAAGGTTAGGATGCTGTCATCGGCGTGGTGGTAATAGTCGTCGCCACCGTATAAAAAGGCCCGTGACGGGCCAAACGAGCGTTCGCCCTTCGGTGGGTATTGGCATGCGCTGACAAAGGCACGCGCTTGCTCAGCCGTTGAGACCATGGGACAAATAATGCCGTAGGCACCGGCATCGAGCACACTCATGATGAGCGGGCCGTTGTTCGATGGCACCCGCACCAGTGGGATGGCGGGGGTGGCCGACAGCGCCTGCAGCATGGGCAAGGCGGCATCAAACCCGATCATGCCATGCTGCATGTCAACAACCACACTATCAAAACCTGCCAAGCCCACGATTTCAGCCGACAACGGGCAAGGTATCCCCAGCCAGCCGTTAATAATGCCCTCGCCCTGTTTTAAGCGTTGTTTGACGGTGTTTGGACGCACGATATTCCCCAGCAAACGCCGGCCATCGCTTGGTTGCACAACCGCTAAGCCCGAAGCATCCAAGTCAGACAGGCAATAATTTAGTGGTTTTCTCGGGCGTGGTTAATCGTGTACCGAGGGATCTCAATCGTCAAGTCCTCATCGGCAATCATGGCTTGGCACGACAGGCGTGACGTGGGCGCCAGACCCCAGGCACGGTCCAGCAGGTCTTCTTCAGAGTCTGTGGCTTCTTGCAGGGAATCAAACCCTTCTTTGACAATGACGTGACAAGTGGTGCACGCGCAAGACAATTCACAGGCGTGCTCGATCTCCAGATGGTTGTCTAGCAGCACGCGGCAAATCGACTCGCCGCTTGGCGCGTTTTCAATCACAGCGCCCTCGGGGCAAATCTCAGCGTGGGGCAATACAGTCAATTTGGGCATTGCGATGTTTCCGATAAGAATGACAGGATAGGTTGTGGTGAATCTCTAGATCTCGTCTAGCGATTTGCCGGCAAGTGCTCGACGGATACTGCGGTCCATGCGTCTGGCCGCAAACTCATCGGTGGCGCTTGATAATGCCTTGACGGCTTGCCTGACCGCATCGAGATCGTCAGATGACAGTGCCTCAGACGTCTGGCGCAACTGCTCTTTGAGCGCGGCCAGTTCTTCGGATGACAACAGGTCGGCATCAGCGTTTAAGGCTGCCTCGGTGGTTTCGATCAGTTGTTGGCCATTGACTTGTTCTTCACGCAGCATGCGCAGCACCGCATCGTTGTCGGCTTGTGCCACGCTGTCTTGCAACATGCTGGCAATCTGTTCGTCAGTGAGCCCGTGCGAGGGTTTGACCGTGATCTCGGCGGTAACCCCACTGGACTGCTCTTGAGCGGTGACATTAAGCAACCCATCGGCGTCAACCTGGAAAGTCACCCGAATCCGGGCCGCACCGGCAGCCATCGGTGGAATACCGCGCAACTCAAACCGCGCCAATGAGCGGCACTCACTGACCAAGTCGCGCTCGCCTTGCACCACATGTAATGCCAGCGCGGTCTGGCCGTCACGGTAGGTTGTAAATTCCTGGGCGCGCGCCACGGGGATGGTGCTGTTGCGCGCAATAATGGTCTCAACCAGACCGCCCATGGTTTCGAGCCCCAATGACAATGGCGTGACATCGAGCAGCAGCCAATCATCACCCGGTGAGCGGTTGCCAGCCAGCAGATTGGCTTGCAATGCCGCGCCAATGGCCACCACCTCGTCTGGATTGAGATTAACCAAGGGCTCACGCCCAAAGAACTCACCGGCCAGACGCTGCACCACAGGCATGCGCGTCGCCCCGCCCACCATGACCACGCCTTGGACCTCTTTGGCCGAGATTTGCGCGTCATCAAGCGCCCGTTGAGCACAGTCAAGCGTGCGTTGCACCAGCACTTGCGCCAAGGCCTCGAACTGGTCTCTTGTCATCGACAGCTCACCGCAAGGGCCCTCGATTCCGGTTGACACACTCGCCTGCGGCTGGTCCGTTAACTGCTCACGCAATTGGCGTGCAGCCATCAGTAAATGGCGCCGCTGGCCTGCTGTCAAACTCGACATGGTCTCTGAGGCCTCTTTGCCATTGTCCTGACTCAGGACATGTTGCACGATGGCCTCATCAAAATCATCACCGCCCAAAGCCGTGTCACCACCGGTGGCAATGACTTCAAACACGCCTTTGGTCAACCGCAGCAGTGACAAGTCAAACGTGCCACCGCCCAAGTCATAAACGGCATAAATGCCTTCGGCGCCGTTTTCCAGGCCATAGGCAATGGCTGCTGCGGTCGGCTCATTGAGTAATCGCAACACGTTCAAACCGGCCAAGCGAGCCGCGTCGCGCGTGGCCTGGCGCTGGGCATCATCAAAATAAGCCGGCACGGTGATGACCGCACCCACGAGGTCGTCACCAAGCGTTTGTTGCGCTTGCTGCTTTAAGTGCTTGAGAATGTGTGAGGCTACTTTTACCGGGGTTACGGTCGCATGCTCGGTGACGATCGCCACACTGGCTCCCATCTCTTCGAACCGATACGGCATGCCGCTGTCAGTGGCGTCTTGTAGCGACTTGCCCATCAAACGCTTGATCGACACCAAGGTGTCGGTGGGCTGACTTTGCTGGTGCTCTAGTGCAGCGCGACCAACGCGAACGTCATCGCTTGCCGCGTAGTACACGGCCGAAGGCGTCAACGCATGGCCCTGCGCATCGGGCAACACCTCGGGCACACTGTGCCTGACCGCTGCCACCAATGAGTGCGTGGTACCGAGATCGATACCCACGGCCACCTTCCTCTGATGTGGCACTGGGCTTTGTCCTGGCTCAGCAATTTGCAACAACGCCATAAATTCAATCCATTTGTTTGTATTGGGGTCTGTGCGACACGTCACCACAGGCACGCGCCAGACAGTGGCCTAAGTGTCCGGTCGTGTCACGCTAGTGCCGCCCCATCGTGCGCCTAGCGGTAACAAGCTCTTGACTGAACTTGTCGATAAACATCCATTCATGCAAACGCTTGACGACGTCTTCCCATTGCGATTGCTCGATCAAAGACGCGACCGCTGCCATGCGGCTGTCACGGTCAGCGTCGATCTCCTGCTCAAGCGCATCTAGTGCAGCAAGATCGTTTGTACTGGTGATCTCTTCCAATGACTCGCGCCATTGCATTTGCTGCATCAGAAATGCCGGGTCAAGACCCACGTTGGGCTGGTTTTCTGTGGGATAGCCCGCGAGCTCACACAGATACTGCGCCCGCTTGAGCGGGTCTTTGAGCACACGGTAGGCTTCGTTGACCTGCGCACTCCACTGCATGGCCACACGCTTTTCTGCGTCCGAGGCGTTGGCAAAGCGGTCCGGGTGCACGGCAGCGGCCCGCTCCTTCCAGGAAGACTCAAGGTCTTGAGCATTGACCTCAAAACCTCGAGCCAAACCCAGAAGCTCGAAATGATCCGATTGACTCAAGCTGCTAAACCGTAAACGATTCGCCGCAACCGCAGGTGGCCTTCTCGTTTGGATTGGTGAACTTGAAACCCTCGTTCAGTCCTTCACGGGCATAGTCAAGTTCGGTGCCATCGAGATAGGCCAAGCTTTTGGGGTCAATAAATACCTTGACCCCATGGCTCTCAAAGACCTGGTCACCATCATCGGGGGTGTCGACATACTCGAGCTTGTAAGCCATGCCCGAGCATCCCGTGGTACGCACCCCCAGACGCAAACCAAGTCCCTTGCCACGCTTGTGCAGGTACTTGTCAATATGTTCAGCCGCTTGTGCTGTCAGTGTCACCGCCATGACGCCAAACTCCCGTTCAACTTCCGTGCTTGTCTTTGTAGTCTTTGACCGCTGCCTTAATGGCATCTTCGGCCAGAATGGAACAGTGTATCTTGACTGGGGGCAAAGCGAGCTCTTCTGCGATCGCAGAGTTCTTGATCTCAAGCGCCTCGTCAAGAGATTTGCCTTTAACCCACTCAGTGACAAGCGAGCTTGAGGCAATCGCTGAGCCACATCCATAGGTTTTAAAGCGTGCATCTTCAATGCGCCCGTCATCACCCACACGGATCTGCAGCTTCATCACGTCACCGCAGGCTGGCGCACCCACCATGCCGGTCCCGACGTTGTCTTCGCTTTTGTCAAAGGCGCCGACGTTGCGGGGGTTTTCATAGTGATCAAGTACTTTTTCACTGTAAGCCATGATTCATCTCTCCTTTGCTAACAGTACACCAAATTAATGGGCAGCCCATTGCACCGAGTCGAGGTCAACGCCTTCTTTGACCATCTCCCACAGCGGAGACATGTCACGAAGTTTATCAACCCGGCGCTTGAGCAAATCAACCGCAAAATCAATCTCTTCTTCAGTTGTGAAACGTCCAAGGGTGAACCGAATCGAGCTGTGTGCCAACTCATCGTTGCGACCGAGCGCACGCAACACATACGATGGCTCCAGGCTAGCCGACGTACATGCCGAGCCACTAGAGACTGCCAACTCTTTAACCGCCATGATGAGCGACTCACCTTCCACGTAATTAAAGCTGACGTTTAAGTTGTGCGGCACACGGCTTTCAAGGTCGCCATTGAGGTAAACCTCTTCGATTTCCGAGATGCCCTTCCAGAGTCGGTCACGCAGCATGCGGATGCGCTCGTTTTCCGTCTTCATTTCAAGCTTGGCCAGACGGAAAGACTCGCCCATGCCCACAATTTGGTGCGTGGCCAAGGTGCCTGAACGAAAGCCACGCTCGTGGCCACCGCCGTGCATCTGAGCTTCAATGCGCACGCGGGGCTTGCGGCGAATGTATAGCGCACCGATACCCTTGGGACCATAGGTCTTGTGCGCACAGAACGACATAAGATCGACCTTGAGCTTTTGCAGGTCGATTTCAACCTTGCCGGTTGCCTGCGCAGCATCCACGTGAAAGATGATGCCCTTGTCACGACAAATCTCGCCAATGGCCTCAATGGGTTGAATCACGCCAATCTCGTTGTTCACGAACATGATCGAGACAAGAACCGTGTCGGGCCTGATGGCAGCCTTGAGCACTTCAAGGTCAACCAAGCCGTTCTCCATGACATCAAGGTAAGTCACTTCGTAGCCTTCACGCTCAAGCTCACGACAAGGATCAAGCACGGCCTTGTGCTCGGTCTTGAGCGTGATCACATGCTTGCCACGCTCGGCATAGAAATGCGCAGCGCCTTTGATAGAAAGGTTGTTTGACTCGGTCGCGCCTGAGGTCCAGACGATTTCGCGGGGATCTGCATTGACCAATGCAGCCACATCGGCACGTGCCTGCTCGACCGCCTCTTCGGCTTCCCAGCCAAACGAGTGGCTACGCGAGGCCGGGTTGCCGTAATGGTCATACAGCCAAGGCACCATCTTGTCGACCACACGGGGATCCACCGGTGTGGTTGCCGAGTAATCAAGATAAACCGGATGAACCGTCATAGCTAAAACTCCTGATTCGAATAACTTAGTTCTGGGTAAATAGGACGCCAGTTGCGAGCAACTTCACGCCAACTCACCTTATTCCACACCAACCGCTTCGTTGATTTTTCTGGCGAAAGGGTCAGCGGCAGCCACTGTGCTGCTTGTCACCTTAATCGTGGTCTCGCCCTTGGCCGCATTGCCCTCTTGCAGCTGGCGCATGCGCTGCTGGTCGACAAGATCCTGCAAGGAAACCGAATCCAAGAAATCAACCATCGTGCGATTCAAGGCAGCCCACAGCTCATGGGTCATACAGACGCCAGGCTTGCCATCTGGACCCGTGGTGCAGTCGGTTTTACCGCCACAGTTGGTGGCATCGATGGGCTCGTCTACAGCAAAAATGATGTCTGCCACCGTGATGTTGCGAGCCAAACGTGCCAAGGTGTAGCCGCCTCCAGGTCCTCGGATGCTGTCAACCAGCTCGTGGCGACGTAGCTTACCGAACAATTGCTCGAGGTAGGACAGCGAAATGTTCTGACGCTGGCTAATGGCCGAGAGCGTCACCGGCCCACTGTGCTGGCGCAAAGCCAGATCGATCATGGCGGTAACTGCAAAGCGTCCTTTCGTCGTGAGTCTCATATCCAGGTCCTTTATAAGCTGAGGTGTCTAATCACGCATTCGACAATCACTCGAATACGTGTGCTGACTAAAAATGTGTACTAACCTGACTAAACGACTCAAGTATAGACCATTTCCGACTTTTTTACTCAGCTAATCCGTTTTTATTGTAGGGATATAGGTAACCGTTTGAATTTAAATAAAATATCAGATAAAGCCGATAGGAATATGTTCTGTTTCCCCACAAAAAAGCCGCGTCTGAACGCGGCTTTTTTGTATCTAGCTGCTGTCGTGAAGCTTACGCAGCCTGGTATTGAGTGGCACGCTTGCGAACCACCTCGTAGACACCTTGGCAGGCATCTTCGAGGTAATCGAGCACCTTGGAAAACGCTTCTGTTCCGCCATAATACGGATCTGGCACGGTTGCCTCCTCGTATTCGTTGGCAAAGCGCATCAACAGCATAAGCTTGTGGTGGTAGATCTTGGGGCACTGCTGCTGCAATGCCGACAAGTTCTCCCAGTCCATGGCAAGAATCATATCGAATTCCCGGAAGTCCTCAGGGGTGACTTGCCGTGCCACACGCGGTTCTATGGGGTAACCGCGTTTGCTGGCTGCTGCCATGGCGCGAGCATCAGGTGCTTCGC
The DNA here is from genome assembly GCA_965659885.1 of Burkholderiaceae bacterium. GTDB lineage: Bacteria > Pseudomonadota > Gammaproteobacteria > Burkholderiales > Burkholderiaceae_B > Algicoccus. Next base: position 83,133 of record CBFHXV010000003.1, read on the forward strand.
CGATGTGAAACCCATGGGTACCTGCCGAATCCACACCCACTAGATCGGCCAGCCCCGCCTCATTGATCAGATGGCGAAACACGCCCTCGGCGCTTGGCGAGCGGCAGATGTTTCCCATGCATACGAATAGAACTTTTGTCATAGTGGTGCGTATTTTGAGGGAAAACCCTCAACTTGTCTAGAGATAATTTTTGTAGGTTGCAAACAAGTGACAGTTTTAAAATATTGAATAAATGTCTATATTTCAATATATTAAAAATTTTTTATAAAGTGTATTCTAGAAAAAAGAATTGCAATTCTCACCCTTTTATTGGCATAACCATGTTGCATTGCCGCACCGCTGTTCGCCCCATAATGGAACGGGCGTGACATTTTGCGTGAAGCGAAACAAGCTTTCTCAAACCTGACGCATGAGCTCAGGCACCAGATTGAAGCACCTGCGCTTTGAATTTGTTCAAGGCATCACGCGCCGCTGCCGCCTGCTCAAACTCCAGGTTGCGAGCGTGTTCGAGCATTTTCTTCTCAAGCGCCTTTATGGCCTTGGCAACGGCTTTCTCATCATCGAGCGGCACGTTTTGAGGCAGCAGTTCATCACCACCCTCTTCTGGGGCGGGCGCTTGCAGCACCCCGTCAATGAGTTCTTTGACGGCCTTGCTCACACCCCGCGCCTCGATGCCGTGCTCTTCATTGAATGCCAGCTGTCGCTGCCGACGGCGGTTGGTTTCATGAATGGCGCGCTGCATGGAGTCTGTGACTTGGTCCGCGTACAAAATGGCATGCCCGTTCAAGTTGCGTGCGGCTCGGCCAATGGTCTGAATCAGGCTACGCTCCGAACGCAAGAATCCTTCCTTGTCAGCATCCAGAATCGCCACAAGCGCCACTTCCGGTATGTCCAGACCTTCGCGCAAGAGGTTAATGCCCACCAGAATGTCAAATGTGCCCAATCGCAGGTCACGAATAATTTCGACTCGCTCAACGGTGTCGATGTCCGAATGCAGGTAACGAACCTTTAACCCCTGTTCAGTCAGAAAGTCCGTGAGATCCTCGGCCATGCGTTTGGTCAGTGTCGTCACGAGTACCCGCTGACCTTGAGCGACACGGGCGCGAGCCTGCTCAAGCAAATTGTCAACCTGTGTGACGGCTGGCAGCACCTCCACCAGGGGATCCACAAGGCCTGTTGGTCGCACCACCTGTTCGACCACTTGATCAGAGTGTTCCTGCTCGTAATTGGCTGGCGTGGCCGATACAAACACAGTCTGTCGCATGCGCTCTTCGAACTCCTCCATGCGCAAGGGACGATTGTCCATGGCCGAAGGCAGTCGGAATCCATAAGTCACCAACGTCTCTTTGCGTGCCCGGTCACCACGGTACATGCCACCCAACTGTCCAATCGTGACGTGACTCTCGTCGATAAACATCAGCGCATCGGCTGGCAAATAATCGATTAACGTGGGAGGCGGGTCACCGGGTTTGGCACCAGATAAATGCCGCGAGTAGTTTTCAATGCCCTTACAAAACCCGAGCTCTGCCAGCATTTCCAAATCAAAGCGGGTGCGCTGTTCAATACGCTGCGCTTCTAACAGCTGCCCGTTGTCGACAAACTGTTTGGTACGCTCGCGTAACTCTTGCTTGATGGTCTCAATGGCCCGCAACACCGTCTCGCGGGGTGTGACGTAGTGCGAGCCGGGGTAGACGGTAAAGCGCGGCACGTCCTGGCGGGTTTTACCGGTCAAAGGGTCAAACAAAGACAAAGACTCAATCTCGTCATCAAACATGGAAATGCGAACGGCAAGGTCAGCACTTTCTGCCGGATACACGTCAATGACATCGCCCCGTGCCCTAAACACCCCGCGGGTGAACTCGGCGTCATTGCGCGTGTACTGCATGGCCACCAATCGCGCCAGCACCTCGCGACGCGAGATCTTGTCGCCGGCGCGCAGCACCAGCACCATGGCGTGATAGTCGGCGGGATTGCCAATGCCGTATATGCAAGAGACGGTGCCCACGATGACCGTGTCGCGCCTCTCGAGCAAGCTTTTGGTGGCCGACAGGCGCATTTGCTCAATGTGCTCATTAATGGAAGAGTCTTTTTCAATGAAGAGATCTCTAGCTGGCACGTATGCTTCGGGCTGGTAGTAGTCGTAGTACGACACGAAGTACTCGACCGCGTTGCGTGGAAAGAACTCTCGCATCTCGGCGTAAAGCTGTGCCGCCAGCGTCTTGTTGGGTGCCAGCACCAGCGCTGGGCGCCCTGCCCTGGCAATGATGTTGGCCATGGTGAAGGTTTTACCTGAACCCGTCACCCCAAGCAGCGTCTGGTACATCAAGCCGTCACAAACCCCATCGGTCAGGGCATCAATGGCCTGCGGTTGATCGCCAGCCGGCGGATATGGCTGATACAGCGAGAATGGGCTGTCTGGAAACTCAACGAAACGACCTTGCGACATGCTAGACTTTCATCCTAGGGAAATCCCTGAATATTGGCATAACCAGTCATTATGGCGGGTCACAGGCAATACGTCTAGCACGGCCTGAATACGGCCTGCATACGGCGCTGACCATCATCCTGACACCTGCCAACGTTTAAAATACGAACAAGATCTATCAACTAGCCCCAACGAGAAGACCTACTTAGCATGAGCACACTCTTTGAATCTGTCGAACTGGCACCACGCGATCCCATTCTTGGCTTAAACGAGCAATACAACGCCGATGAGCGTCCCGGCAAGGTCAATCTGGGTGTTGGTGTCTATTACGACGATCAAGGCCGCGTGCCCTTGCTCAAGTGTGTGCACCGAGCCGAAGTCGATCGTGTGCAAGCAGCCGGTGCCCACAGTTACTTGCCTATCGAGGGCCTGCCAGCGCTAAACAATGCAGCCCGGGCGTTGCTACTTGGTAAAGACGCCGATGCGATTGCTTCAGGCCGCGCGTTCACGGTACAGGCACTCGGTGGCACCGGTGCGCTAAAGATTGGCGCGGACTACCTAAAACAATTACTGCCCAACGCCAAGGTCGCTATCAGCACACCGAGCTGGGAAAACCATCGTGCCCTGTTTGAGCGCGCGGGCTTTGAGGTTGTCGAATATGCCTACTACGACCCCCAAACCCATGGCCTGAATCTGCAGGGCATGCTCGATTCCATCAAAGCCCTGCCCACGGGCAGCATCGTGGTTTTGCATGCATGCTGCCATAACCCGACGGGCGTGGATCCAACACCTGCACAGTGGCAGCAGATCATTGCGGCCGTCAAAGACGGTGGTCATGTACCGTTCCTAGACATCGCCTACCAAGGGTTTGGTGATGGTCTGACCGAAGACGCCGCCGCCGTGCGAGGGTTTGTCGATGCCGGCCTGACGTGCTTGATCAGTACATCGTTTTCCAAGTCGTTTTCGCTGTACGGCGAGCGCATTGGAGCCCTGACCGTTGTGACTGGCAGTGCCGATGAGGCCAAGCGCGTACTGAGTCAAGTCAAGCGTGTGATTCGCACCAACTACTCCAACCCGCCCACCTTTGGCGGTGCGGTTGTGGCTCAAGTGTTGAACAGCCCAGAATTGTTTGCCATGTGGGAAGCTGAGCTAGCTGATATGCGTAGCCGGATCAAAAGCATGCGCGAACAGTTGGTCGCAAAACTCAAAGCAGCAGGTATTGAAACCAACTTTGACTTTGTCCTCGAACAAAAAGGCATGTTCTCTTACTCAGGCCTCAAACCAGAGCAAGTCGATGCCTTACGCGAGCAACACGGCATTTACGCCGTTGGCAGTGGCCGTATTTGCGTGGCCGCCTTAAACAGCGGCAACATAGATACGGTTGCCAACGCGGTGGCAGCGGTTCTCAAAGATTGATCGGTGAGGGGCTGAAAAGTCCCTTTCTGCAGTAAAAGCAGGCCGGTAGTGCACCAAGTAGCGCACCAAGTAGCCCACCAAGTAGCGCACCAACGCTTGCAAATTACACTATCTTGCGTCACAATCCTGTATATTCATACAGCTTTGAGGCGCTCATGGCGAATAAACTCACCTCTCGACAGTCAGAGATTCTGACGCTCATCGAACAAGCCATCGGTGAAACCGGCTTCCCGCCCACGCGCGCGGAGATCGCTCATACACTGGGTTTCAAGTCGGCCAATGCTGCAGAGGATCACTTGCGTGCCCTCGAGAGAAAGGGCTACATCAGCCTGGCACCTGGTGCCTCGCGCGGCATCCGACTGTTGCAGTCTAGCGAATCTGCCGTTGAGTCCGACGTCCTAACCAAAACACGTGAGGTCATCGGGAGCTTAAGTTTGCCCGTGATCGGTCGAGTGGCCGCTGGCGCACCCATCCTCGCCACAGAAAACGTGGCTCGCGAAGTATCGGTTGACCCGACATTATTTGACAAACAACCCGATTACATCCTGCAAGTCAAAGGCGAGAGTATGAAAGACATTGGCATACTCGATGGTGACTTGCTTGCCGTACAAAAGTCCTCCGAGGCACGTTCCGGGCAAATTGTGGTCGCCAGAATTGACGAAGATGTCACGGTTAAACGCCTGGTACGCGAGCGCAAGCGAGTGGTCTTACAAGCTGAGAACCCGGATTTCGAGCCTATTGTGGTCACCGATGCCAATCGCTTTGCTATCGAAGGGATTGCCGTTGGTCTTATCCGCACAGCAACACTGAATTAAATAGCGCTCAGCACTAGAAAACTCTCGCTCAGGTGGCACCCAACTGGCGCTGAACCTATGCGTCGTCTCTGGCAAACCTTTCAATAGCGCGTCGATTGCGTTTGGTCGGTCGTCCCGACATGCCTCGGGCGGGCTCAGAATACAAGCGACGCCGTTCAGCGGCCTCTTGACGGGCTGCAAGGCTTTCAATGGTCTCGTCATACAGCAGTTGGGCAAGCGGTGCCGAGCGCCGGACATCACTTAAAAAGCGAACAAATACCTCAATCCGTTCGCTACCGCGTTGGACACGGACCTTGTCGCCAATCCTCACCGCCCGGGCCGGCTTGACACGGTCACCGTTGATGTGCACGCGACCGAGTTCAATGGCTTCTGTGGCCAATGAGCGGGACTTAAAAAAACGTGCCGCCCATAGCCACTTGTCGATCCGAACCCCCTGAGCAGATTCTTGCAAACCTAGCCCCTCGCGTGCGTGAAAATCCTAGTCGTTAGTGTTTGATCACCGGATCCGTGTCACTGGAACCTGCCGCTTTGCCCGCCACCACTTCGGGCAGAGGCTCTTCAGGCAGAGGCTCCGGCTGCTTTTCCAGGGCAACTTCGAGCACCTTGTCAATCCACTTCACCGGCACAATCTCCAGATGGTTCTTCACATTGTCTGGGATGTCGGCCAAGTCTTTGACGTTGTCCTCGGGAATCAGCACGGTTTTAATGCCGCCGCGCCGCGCTGCCAGTAGCTTCTCTTTGAGTCCACCAATGGCAAGCACTTCGCCGCGCAAAGTGATTTCACCGGTCATGGCCACGTCGGCGCGCACGGGTATTTGCGTGAGCGCAGACACAATGGCCGTGGTAATGGCAATGCCAGCCGAAGGACCATCTTTCGGTGTTGCACCCTCGGGCACGTGCACGTGCATGTCGCGTTTCTCAAACAACGTACCTTCGATGCCTAAGCGTCGGGCACGCGAGCGTACCACTGTGCGTGCAGCCTCAACGGACTCTTTCATCACGTCGCCAAGCGATCCCGTACGCAAAACATTGCCTTTTCCAGCCATGTCGGCAACCTCGATGGTGAGCAGATCACCGCCCACTTCCGTCCAGGCAAGACCGGTGACTTGACCAATCTGATTGTCTTTTTCTGCCATACCGAAAGCAAAGCGTCGCACGCCGAGGTATTCGTTTAGGTTCTCGGTCGTGACCACGACCTGCTCCTTGACTGCTGCGGCCTTGGAGGCTTTGCGTGCAGCCGCACGCGATGTACCTGCCGGTACGTTGGCCACCAACTTCTTGACCACTTTACGGCAGATCTTGCTGACTTCGCGCTCAAGCGAGCGAACACCCGCCTCACGCGTGTAGTAGCGAATCACATCACGGATGGCATCTTCCTGAACACTCAACTCTTCAGGCAACAGCCCATTGTTTTTCATGAGCTTGGGCAGCAAATGGTCTTTGGCAATATGGACTTTCTCGTCTTCGGTGTAGCCCGACAGCCGAATGACTTCCATACGGTCAAGCAACGCCGGCGGAATGTTCAGCGTGTTGCTTGTGGCAACAAACATCACATCAGACAAGTCAAAGTCAACTTCGACGTAGTGATCCTGGAATGTGTGGTTTTGTTCGGGGTCAAGCACCTCGAGCAAGGCCGAAGCCGGATCGCCACGGAAATCCATGCCGAGCTTGTCGATTTCATCGAGCAAGAACAACGGATTGCGCACGCCCACTTTGGACATGTTTTGCAGGATCTTGCCGGGCATGGAGCCGATATAGGTGCGGCGATGACCACGGATCTCGGCCTCATCACGCACCCCACCCAAGGCCATACGAATGAACTTGCGATTGGTCGCTTTGGCAATCGACTGACCAAGGGACGTCTTGCCGACCCCAGGAGGACCAACAAGGCACAAGATAGGCGCTTTGACCTTGTCAACACGCTGTTGCACCGCGAGATACTCGACGATACGTTCCTTGACCTTTTCCAGGCCGTAATGGTCGTCATCAAGCACCTGCTCGGCATGCGGCACCGAGTAGTTCACGGTGCTCTTCTTTCTCCAGGGCAGGCCAATCACGGTGTCAATGTAGTTGCGCACAACCGTGGCTTCGGCCGACATCGGCGACATGAGCTTGAGCTTTTTGACTTCGTTGTCGACTTTCTTGCGAGCTTCTTTGGGCAAGCGTGCTGCATCGATTCGCTTCTCAAGCTCCTCCATGTCAGCGCCTTCCTCGCCTTCGCCGAGTTCTTTCTGGATGGCTTTGACCTGTTCGTTCAGGTAGTAGTCGCGCTGGCTCTTCTCCATCTGCTTTTTGACGCGGCCACGAATGCGCTTTTCAACTTGCAGAATGTCGATTTCCGTCTCGAGCTGAGAAAGCAGTTTTTCCAACCGCTCGACGGTGCCAAGCACCTCTAGCAATTCCTGCTTTTGTTCAAGCTTAAGCGGCAGATGGGCCGCGATGGTGTCGGCCAGACGGCCCGCATCTTCAATGCCGCCGAGAGACGTCAGAATCTCTGGAGGAATCTTTTTATTGAGTTTGACGTATGTTTCAAACTGCGAGGTGATGGCACGGCGCAGGGCCTCGATTTCGGGTCCACCGGCTTCATCAGGCGCCACTGGCACGAGATCGGCCGAAAAATGGGTCTCGACATCGTCAATATTGACAACGCGAGCACGCTGTGAACCCTCAACTAGCACCTTCACAGTGCCATCGGGTAGTTTCAGCATTTGCAGAATCGTTGCCAGGCAGCCGATCTCGTATACATCATCGGGCGTAGGATCGTCTTTGCTAGCCGACTTTTGGGCTGCCAGCATGATGTTTTTGCCTGACTCCATGGCCAATTCGAGTGCCTTGATGGAACGCGGACGTCCCACAAATAGCGGAATCACCATGTGCGGGAAAACCACCACGTCGCGCAATGGCAACAGCGGCAGCGTTTGGCGTTCAGCGGGTAAAGTTTCTTGAGCTGACATGTGTCTTTGTCCTGTATAAGCCCCGGCGCAACACAACAGTCACACCGGTGTCACTATTCATGACTTTGATATGGGGACAATAGCCTAAAAATCAAGTTCAGGCAGCAGCATCCCGAACTTTTCGGGGGCTTGATTTGGCAGACGGGGTCGACGAAGACTCTTCAAACACCAACAAGGGGTCACCCTCACCGTTGATGGCAGACTCATCGAGCACCACGCGCTTGACGTTGCTCTGCGAAGGCAAGTCATACATGACATCTAGCAAAGCTGCCTCGAGAATCGAGCGCAAGCCACGCGCACCGGTCTTTCGGTCGATGGCTTTACGGGCAATGGCATGAAGAGCCTGGGGCCGGATTTCAAGCTCAGCACCCTCCATTTCAAACAGTTTTTGGTACTGGCGCACCAAAGAATTGGCCGGTTCCGTCAGCACACGTACCAAAGTGTCTTCGCCGAGCTCTTCTAATGTAGCGACCACTGGCAAGCGACCCACGAGCTCTGGGATCAGGCCGAATTTGACCAAGTCCTCTGGCTCAACGGATTGAAAAGCATCGCCCGCGGTTTTTTGGCTCTTGGCCGCAACCGATGCGCCAAACCCGATGCCCGAGCGCTCGGTACGATCCAGAATGACCTTCTCCAAGCCATCAAAGGCACCACCAACGATGAACAGAATGTTGGTGGTGTCAATATGCACAAAGTCTTGGTTGGGGTGCTTGCGCCCACCTTGAGGCGGCACCGATGCCACGGTACCTTCAATCAACTTGAGCAAGGCTTGCTGCACGCCCTCACCCGACACATCCCGGGTAATCGAGGGGTTGTCTGCCTTGCGCGAGATTTTGTCGATCTCATCAATGTAGACAATGGCCCGCTGCGCTTTCTCAGCATCGTAGTTGCAGTTTTGCAGCAACTTTTGAATGATGTTTTCAACATCCTCGCCAACGTAGCCGGCTTCAGTCAGTGTGGTGGCGTCAGCCATCACAAAAGGCACATCCAACTGTCGCGCCAACGTCTGTGCCAACAACGTTTTGCCTGACCCTGTGGGGCCAATCAGCAAGATGTTGCTTTTGCTGAGCTCGACATCATCGCCTTTGATCTCGCCATGACGCAGACGCTTGTAGTGGTTGTAAACCGCGACGGCCAACACACGCTTGGGCTTGTCCTGGTCAATCACATAACGGTCAAGAAATGCCTTGATTTCAGACGGTGTCGGCAACTCGCTGCGAATCGTTTCACGCGCCGTTGACTCCATCTCTTCGCGGATGATGTCGTTGCAAAGGTCAACACACTCATCGCAAATAAAAACAGATGGACCTGCAATTAGCTTTCGGACCTCGTCCTGGCCTTTATTGCAAAAGGAACAGTGGAGCTTTTTTTCGCTAGCGGTTTTCTTTGTCGTCATACCTGGCGCACTTAACCCGCATCAGCACGGGTGGTCAGCATTTTGTCGATCATGCCATACGATACCGCATCTTCGGCAGACATGAAGTTGTCACGTTCGGTGTCCACTTCAATACGGCTGATGGGTTGACCCGTGTTGTCAGCCAGCATCTTGTTCAAGCTCTCGCGCAAGCTCAGAATCTCCTTGGCTTGGATCTGGATATCCGAAGCCTGACCCTGAGCACCGCCCGAGGGCTGGTGAATCATGATGCGTGAATTGGGCAACGCAAAACGTTTGCCTTTGTTACCCGCGGCCAGAAGGAACGCACCCATGCTGGCGGCCAAGCCAGTGCAAAGCGTGGAAATCTCTGGCTTGATAAACCGCATCGTGTCATAAATGGCCAACCCGGCGTACACCGATCCACCAGGCGAATTAATGTAGAGCGCAATATCCTTGTCTGGATTTTCCGACTCAAGAAACAGCATCTGCGCCACGATCAGGTTCGCCGAGTGGTCATTGACAGGGCCTACTAAAAAAACCACGCGCTCGCGAAGCAAGCGCGAATAAATATCGTAGGCACGCTCTCCCCTGCCGGACTGTTCCACTACCATGGGGATGTAACCCAAGCCCGTGGGTGTCACGGACTCACCACCGTGCATAGAGGCGTAAAAATCGGTAAATCGTTCAATGCTCATGACCACTCCATCGCGTTGCAACCAGATCAAGCTGGCTTGTATCTGCCAGCGTGTCTCATGAGTTTACGTGCTTACTGGCCACCTTGGCCCATCAACTCTTCGAACGCTACGGGTTCATCGCTCACCTTGGCGCTAGCCAAGACATGCTCAACCACATTGTCCTCGAGCACCACGGCTTCAATCTCGGCACGACGCTGGCGGTCTGACAAGTAGTAGCTAATCACCTCGGCAGGCTGCTCATAGTTTTGCGCAAACAATTCAATCTTGGCGCGCACTTGCTCGGGCTTGGCTTGCAACTCAGCCTTGTTCACGATCTCGCCAATCAGCAGGCCGAGCTTGACACGGCGCGTGGCCTCGTCGGTAAATGTCTCGGGGGGGATGGGCACAGACTCGGGATTGGGGATGCCGCGTTGCTTAAGCTCTTCACGTGCGGCAGCCGTGCGGTTTTGTACTTCGCCATCGACGAGCGCCTTGGGTACATCAAAATCGGCTTTCTCAAGCAAGGCCTTCATGACGTTGTTCTTAGTGCGAGCCTGGACACGCGACTGAACTTCACGCTCGATGTTCTGGCGGATATCGCTCATGAGCTTCTCAACATCGCCCTCGGCCTGACCCAGTGAACGTGCGAATTCTTCATTAACCTCGGGCAACTGCGGTTTACCCACTTCCTTGACCGTGATTTCAAACTCAGCAGTCTTGCCGGCGACCTCCTGGCCAGGATAGTCCTCGGGGAAGGTCAACGGAAACGTCTTGCTTTCGCCGGCTTTCATGCCGCGCACGGCTTGTTCGAACTCACCAAGCATGCGACCTTTGCCAACCACAAAATTAAAGTCTTCAGCCGTGCCGCCTTCAAAGGCCACGCCATCAATCTTTCCCACGAAGTCAATCTTGACCTGATCATCGTCGCTGGCGGCGCGACCCTCTTCAGGCACATATTCGGCACGCTGCTCACGCAAGATATTCACCGTGCGCTCGACTTCGGCGTCAGTCACCTCGCAAGTGGCTTTTGCGATTTCGACGTCGCCAAGCTCGGGCACTTCAATCTCGGGATAGACTTCAAAGGTCGCGTTAAACGCCAGCTTTTCCTGATTGGCTTCGTCGTTGATGGGCTCAAGCGAGGGCGCACCAGCGACACGCAAGCCGGTGGCGGCAAGCGTTTGTTCGACCGCTTTACCTACTTCGCGGTTGATGACGTCATAGCGAATCCCAGGCCCATGTGAGCGTTCGAGCATCGACATGGGGACTTTGCCGGGACGGAAACCGGGCGCCTTGGCCGTGCGTGCGACTTTTTTGAGTTCTTCCTTGACCTGTTTTTCAACATCGGCCATGGCCACTGACACTTCAACGCGGCGCTGTAGGCCGTCAAGGGTTTGAACCTCAGGTTGCATAAATCTATCACCACATTTTGACAGTCGGCGTCCTGCACGCAGGGCGCCGGGTTTATAAAATGGTGCGAAGGGCGGGACTCGAACCCGCACACCCTAAGCGGGCGTCAGGACCTAAACCTGGTGCGTCTACCAATTTCGCCACCTTCGCGGATCTGCGGATTGTAGCGCAACATCTGACTGCTCTTCAGTGACCACGCGCTAGAATCTGCAATATGAATCCTCGCCTCGACCATCTGCAACCCTACCCCTTTGAAAAATTGCGCAAGCTGCTTGCCACAGCCAAGCCAGAGCAAACCGGTTTGCCGCTGGTTGATTTGTCGATTGGTGAGCCCAAACATGCCGCACCCGATGTCGCCAAGCAGGCCATCATCGAGTCGCTAGACGCCCTGTCTGGCTACCCCCCGACTAAGGGGCCGCCTATTTTGCGGCGAGCCATTGCCGATTGGGTTGGCCGGCGCTACAGCATTACCGCGCCTGACCCCGAAACCGAAGTGCTTCCGGTGCTCGGCTCGCGAGAGGCATTATTCGCCTTTGCACAAACGGTCATCAATCCCGAGAGCAAAGCGCTAGTGGTCTGCCCCAATCCTTTCTATCAAATCTATGAGGGTGCTGCGCTTTTGGCCGGCGCCCAGCCCCATTACGTCAACGCCACGGCCGAACACGACTTTTTGTGCGATTGGGCTAGCGTCAAACCCGATGTCTGGCGCAAGACCCAGCTGCTCTACGTCTGCAACCCAGGCAACCCGTCTGGCAGCGTGATGCCACTGTCTGATTGGGAGCTGCTTTTTGAGCTTGCCGACCGCCACGACTTTGTGATTGCCTCGGACGAGTGCTACAGCGAGATTTACCTAGATGAACAGGCACCACCGCTCGGTGGCCTGCAAGCTGCCGTGGCATTGGGGCGCGATGACTTCAAGCGTCTGGTCAGCTTTTCAAGCTTGTCCAAACGATCCAATCTTCCTGGGCTGCGTTCGGGCTTTGTGGCAGGCGATGCCGCGCTCATCGAACGATTCTTGCTTTATCGCACTTACCATGGCAGCGCCATGTCAGGGCTTGTGGCGGCAGCGAGCCTGGCTGCATGGCAAGACGAGGTACACGTTAAGCTCAATCGTGCGGCCTATCGCGAGAAGTTCGATGCGGTGCTCGACATTCTGTCGCCCGTGCTTGATGTGCAACGTCCATCTGCGTCCTTTTACCTCTGGTTGCCCACACCGTTTGATGACGCCACCTTTGTGCATGATTTGCTGGACCAGCAAGCCGTCAAAGCATTGCCCGGCAGCTATGTCAGTCGGGTGGCCAACGGCATCAACCCCGGTGCAGACCGGATTCGGGTGGCCTTGGTGGCGCCTCTTGAGGCCTGCGTTGAGGGCGCCAAGCGTATCGCTGAGTTTGTCAGACAACATCGATAAACAAGGTTTGACCAAGCACAGGGTGCAAAGCCGGGTCAAAGCAGGCTCAAACTAGGTCCAAAGCACGCGGCCAGGCACAATTCGCTTCACATTAGCTACACTCTAGGGCTTTGGTGGGTGCTAGCTGGCAGTCTAGGGCTCACGGCGCGTGGGTCGATTTCATGATTTGCACCATGACAGGACCTGAAGCCTGGGTGATATGGGTTGGCATCACCTCATTTTGAGTCACACTGCCGCGCGCGCAACACCTAGTACCGATTCATTAATTTTTGATTATCTTAAGGAACGACAACACCATGACGCTTGATCTTCAAACCACCATTGAAGCCGGTTGGCAAACCCGTGACGGCCTGTCCACTGAAGATGCGGCGCCCGCGCTGCGCGAAGCCATTGAACACGCCATCGATGGCCTGGACCAGGGCACCTTGCGTGTGGCAGAAAAAATCGACGGTCAGTGGGTTGTGCACCAGTGGCTCAAAAAAGCTGTGTTGTTGTCGTTTCGCTTGAACAACAATGAAGTTATGGCGCAAGGCCCGCTCGAGTTCTACGACAAAGTGCCGCTGAAGTTCACAGGCTATGGCGAACACGCCTTCAAGGCTGGCGGCTTTCGAGTGGTGCCGCCGGCAGTCGCGCGTCGCGGTTCCTTCATCGGCCACAATGTGGTGCTCATGCCGTCTTACGTCAACATTGGCGCCTATGTTGGTGATGGCACCATGGTCGATACTTGGGCCACAGTGGGCAGTTGTGCCCAGATCGGAAAGAACGTGCACCTGTCTGGCGGTGTGGGTATTGGCGGTGTTCTCGAGCCGTTGCAGGCCAACCCGACCATCATCGAGGACAACTGCTTTATTGGCGCACGCTCCGAGGTCGTCGAAGGCGTGGTCGTTGAAGAAAACTCGGTGCTGGCCATGGGCGTGTTTTTGTCGCAAAGCACGCGTATTTATGACCGCGAAACCAAGTCAGTATCCTACGGCCGTGTGCCAGCAGGCTCCGTTGTTGTGCCGGGCACCTTGCCCGCTGAGGATGGCAGCCATAGCTTGGCGTGCGCGGTTATCGTCAAAAAAGTGGACGCCCAAACCCGCGCTAAAACCAGCATCAACGATCTTTTGAGGGCTTAATCGCATGAACTCCCCCGTACTGGAACTGACCAAAGAACTGATTGCACGGCCGTCGGTGACGCCAGATGATCAGGGTTGCCAGCAGCTGATTATGGATCGCCTTGAGCCACTGGGATTCAAGGCAACCGTTATCGAGCAAGGGGGAGTCACCAACCTGTGGATTCGTCGGGGTCAGGCCAAGCCCCTGGTGGTCTTTGCCGGACACACCGACGTCGTGCCCCCGGGACCACTCGAGCGTTGGCGCAGCGACCCCTTCACGCCCACCGAGTCTGATGGCTATTTGTTCGGTCGTGGTGCCTCGGACATGAAATCCTCTATTGCAGGTTTCGTGGTCAGCGTTGAAGAGTTTGTGCGCGAGCATCCGGATCACGCGGGCTCGATTGCGTTACTCATCACCTCTGACGAGGAAGGGCCGGCCGTGCATGGCACGGTCAAAGTGTGCGAGCACTTGAAAGAGATTGGCCAGACACCTGACTTTTGTGTGGTGGGTGAGCCTACCTCGGTGTCGGCATTTGGCGATACGATCAAGAACGGTCGCCGCGGTTCCATGTCAGGCAAACTAACCGTCAAGGGCAAGCAAGGTCACATCGCCTACCCGCATATGGCGATTAATCCCATCCATATGGCCTCAGCCGCGCTGACTGATTTGATCAATGAAGTCTGGGATCACGGTAACGATTATTTTCCGGCGACTTCATTTCAGATTTCCAATATTCATGCTGGCACCGGTGCCGGCAACGTCATCCCCGGTGAGATGGTGGTCGATTTCAATTTCCGGTTTTGTACGGAATCCACACCCGAGTCGCTGCAAAGCCGAACTGAGGCGATCTTAAAGCGCCATGAGGTTAACTATCAGCTTGACTGGACAGTTAGCGGACTGCCGTTCTTGACGCCCAAGGGGCGCTTAAGCGAAGCGCTATCAAACGCCATCGAAGCCACCACCGGCAAGCCCCCTGTATTGTCGACCACCGGGGGCACATCTGATGGGCGATTCATTGCGCAAATCTGCCCACAAGTCATTGAGTTTGGGCCCACCAATGCCACCATTCACCAGGTCAACGAGAGCATTGAGATGGCGCAACTCAATCCGTTAAAAGACGTCTATCGCCGAACCCTCGAGCAACTGCTTATTCATGGATAAGCCATCAGAGACCCTGGTCACTGTACGTGACTGGCTGCGTTATGCCGTCACGCAAATGCACCGCCACGAAGTCGACGTTGGCCAAGGCACGCCATCGATCTGGGACGATGCGGTGTTTCTGGTCTTGCGCACCCTGGTGCTGCCGGTCGATCAGCTCGAGCCGTTTCTCGATGCGCGCCTGTTGCCAAGCGAATGCCAAGCCCTGCAACAAAACATTGATCAGCGATGCCTCGAACGCATCCCCACGGCCTACCTGGTCAACGAAGCCTGGTTGTCTGGCTACCGGTTCCGGGTCGATGCGCAGGTGTTGATTCCACGCTCACCCATCAGTGAGCTGTTGGCCATGCAACTGCAGCCCTGGCTAGACAATCCGGACGCGGTCTACCGCATGGCCGACATCTGCACGGGCAGTGGCTGCCTGGCCATTCTGGCTGCCCTGAACTTTAGCGAGGCTAGCGTTGACGCCACAGATATCAGCGAATCGGCGTTGCAAGTGGCCCGAGCCAATGTGGCCGATTACGGATTAGAAGATCGCGTGACGCTGTATCAAGGTGACTTGCATCATGCCCTACCCCAAGGCAACAAATACGACCTGATCATCTGCAACCCACCATACGTCAATGCCAAATCCATGGCCCAGTTACCTGCCGAGTTTGAGCATGAACCAAGCTTGGCCTTGGCCGGCGGCATTGATGGCATGGACCTTGTGCGCGAGCTGTTGTCCGATATCGCCCAATACCTCACGCCCGATGGTTTGCTGTTGCTGGAAATCGGCCATGAAGCGGATCATTTTGAGGCGGCGTTTCCTGAACTCGACCCTTTGTGGTTAGACACAGCCGCCACCGAGCGAAATATTTTGTTGCTGCGTGCCTCGCAGTTGTCATCGTGATTAGAAGTGCTGGCCTGATCGTTCGGCGTGCCACGCAGTTGTTGCTCGAGGACGCTGCATTTGTGATCCATCCAGGCGAGCGTATTGGTTTGGTGGGCCGCAATGGATGCGGCAAAAGCACACTGTTTGCCCTCATGCGCGGCGAAATCGACGCCGACGGTGGGGACTTGCACATCCCCGAGAGTTGGCGCATGGCCAGCGTGGCACAAACGATTTCAGATACCGATCGCAGTGCCACCGATTACGTGCTCGATGGCCACACTGAGCTGCGTGAGCTTCAAAACCAGCGCTCACTGGCCGAGCAAACCCAAGCCTCAGGTGAACACATCGCCAACCTTGAAATCGCGCTCGAGCAAGCCGGTGCCTGGCAAGCCCAATCAAACGCACAGTCATTGTTAGCCGGTCTGGGTTTTGCGGCTCACGAATGGGACAAGCCCGTAGGCACATTTTCTGGTGGCTGGCAGATGCGCATTGCCTTGGCACGTGCGCTCATGGCGCCTTCTGAGCTGTTGCTGCTTGATGAGCCGACCAACCACTTGGATCTCGATGCGATGATTTGGCTCGAGCGCTGGTTGGCCAGCTATGACGGCACGGCCATCATCATCTCTCACGACAGTGAGTTTCTCGATAGCGTTTGCACCGCCATTTTGCATATCGAGCAACGTCAGGTCACACGCTACAAAGGCAACTACACGTCTTTTCAGTCACAGCGCGCTGAAAGGCTGCGTCAAACGGCCATTGCCATCGAGCGCCAATCGCAAGAGGCCCAGCGACTGCAGCAGTTTATCGATCGCTTCAAAGCCAAAGCCACCAAAGCCAAGCAGGCTCAGAGTCGTGTCAAGGCCTTGGCCCGCATGCAGAGCTTAGCGCCACTGCAAGTGCAAGCCGATATTCGGCTGCGCATCCCGGACCCTGTTGACACGCCCGAACGTCTGCTAACCCTCAAAGATGCCAGTGTGGGCTACAGTGACAACGAGCCCATCTTGAAACAGATCGAACTGCGCCTGCAAGCCGGTGACCGCATCGGCGTGCTCGGGGTTAACGGTGCTGGCAAATCAACGCTCATCAAGCTCATTGCCGGTGAACTCACACCTCAGAGCGGCGAATATCTGCCGAGCAAATCGCTTAAGGTCGGCTACTTCGCGCAACATCAAATGCAAATGCTCGATGCCCAAGCCAGCGCGCTGCAACACATGGCACGCTTGGCGCCAGAGGCGACCGAACAGGCCTGGCGCAACTACCTGGCCCAGTTTGGCTTTACAGGCGATCGAGTCAACGAGACCATCGCGCCTTTTTCTGGCGGAGAAAAAGCGCGCTTGGCTTTAGCGCTTGTGGTTTGGCATAAACCTAACTTGTTGATACTAGACGAGCCGAGCAACCACCTCGATGCCCAAACGCGCGAGGCGCTCACATCGGCATTGGCCGAGTATGAGGGCTCCTTGTTGTTGGTGTCGCACGATCGCCATTTGTTGCGCACCACCGTGGACCAGTTCTGGCTGGTTGCCCATGGCCAAGTCAGTGCATTTGAGGGTGATCTTGACGACTATCGACAAAACATCAGCACCCTCAAAGCCAGTCGTGCCACATCCAGCCAATCGCCAGATCAGGCTTCTAATAACATTCGGGACAATACGGTCGACCGCAAGCAGCAGCGACGAGAGCAGGCACAAGCCAGGCAGCAGCTCGCGCAGCTGACCAAGCCCTTGCAAAACCAGCTTCAGAAGCTAGAGCGTGACTTGAAAGTAGTTGATGAAGAGCTCAGCGCACTTGCCACTCAGCTAGCCGACGAGCGCTTCTATCAAGACACCGATAGCGACACGCGTCAATCCGTTATTCAAAAGCACGGCCAACTCTCACAACAAAAAGAAAGCCTTGAGCTTCGATGCCTAGGCGTCATGGAAGAGATCGAGGCGCTAGAGAAATCTCAGCAGAGCGAGTCGCAGCAGTCATAAACAGAAATGGGTTGGCAAGCACGTGCCGCTGCGAGCAGTCCTGCTCAACCTACCCCGCTACGATGTCCAATTTAGCCACCCCGAGCGCCAGTGTTTTAGTACCGGCTTCCAGGAAGTGCACCTGCGCCTGAGCGTCCAGTCCCATACCCGTGAGCGCCAGAATCGTGCCATCTCCAAAACGCGGGTGGCGCACGCCTTGGCCAACGCGAAACGTTTGCCCACCCACCACAATGCCGCTCGCAGTCGTTGCACGAGCTGAAGACGGCGAATAGCCCGCCGCACCAGCTGCGTTACGTCCAGCGCGATTACCAGACCGATTGCCACGATAGTCGCCTGCGCCGGCCCCGATCCAGTCATCAACAGCTGGCTTGGAACTCAGGCGTTTGACGTGTTCTTCAGGAATTTCGTCAACAAAACGAGACGGCATGCAGTAACGCGTTTGGCCGTGCAACATACGGCTTTGCGCAAAACTGACATACAAGCGTTGCCTTGCCCGGGTCATGGCCACATACATCAGGCGTCGCTCTTCTTCCAATCCACCGGGCTCATAGAGACTGTTCTCGTGAGGGAACAGACCGTTTTCTACGCCAGTTAGAAACACCGCGCCAAACTCGAGGCCCTTGGCCGCGTGAATGGTCATCAACTGAACAGCGTCTTGCCCGACTTGCGCTTGGGTATCGCCCGACTCTAGTGCTGCATGCGACAAGAACGCTTCCAAACCCGTGATGGGCTCGTTTAGCTCTTCGGTCTGGCGCGTGCGTGTTTGACCGCAAGGCACGCCAGCGAGGTCTTCTTCAAGCTCAAACACCTTGGCGGCGTTGACCAGTTCGTCCAGGTTTTCTAGCCGCTCAGCGCCGTCGCGCTGCGCTCGATAATGCTCACGCAGACCGCTGGCTTCAATGACGTGATCAACGGCCTCCGACAGCGGCAAGCTCAGCGCTTGCTCACGGGTGGTTTGAATCATGGTGGCAAACTGCGCCAAGCTGCTGCCCGCTTTACCCGATACCCGGGCCACGGCCTGCGCCAAGCTGGTCTGGTGAGCGTTGGCCTGATCCGTTAAAGACTCAATCGAACGCGCGCCAATGCCTCGGGCCGGAAAATTCACCACCCGCAAAAAAG
The DNA here is from genome assembly GCA_965659885.1 of Burkholderiaceae bacterium. Lineage (GTDB taxonomy): Bacteria > Pseudomonadota > Gammaproteobacteria > Burkholderiales > Burkholderiaceae_B > Algicoccus. Next base: position 101,830 of record CBFHXV010000003.1, read on the forward strand.
AACTGTCCTCATCGATCCGGTTCACAAGCCTTAGGTAAGCCAGGGCATGCTTGACCTCTTGCCGCTCAAAAAAGCGCAAGCCACCATAGACGCGATACGGCACGCTGGCGCTAAATAACGCATGTTCAAGCACCCGTGACTGGGCGTTGCTGCGATACAAAATCGCCATGTCACCGCGATCAAACCCATCATCATGCAAGGCGCGAATTTCTTCAAGCACCCATTGGGCTTCGGCATGGTCTGAGGGCTGTTCGCAAAGCCGCACGGGCTCGCCCTGACCAGCGTCGGTCCACAGCGTCTTGCCCAGCCGCCCCGTGTTTTCTGATATCAACGCATTAGCTGCATCTAGAATATGGCCGTGTGAGCGATAGTTCTGTTCGAGGCGAATCACATGGCCTTTTGCGTAGTCCCGCTCGAAATCAGCCATGTTCCCCACATTGGCACCGCGAAACGCATAGATCGACTGGTCATCGTCTCCCACGGCAAACAGGCTCGCACCATCGCCAGCCAAGGTTTGCAACCAAAGGTATTGCAACGGGTTGGTGTCTTGAAACTCGTCAACCAGAATGTGTCTGAACCGATGTTGGTAGTGCTGGCGAATCGGCGGGTGCTGCTGCAAAAGCTCCAGCGCGCGCAACAATAATTCCGGGAAGTCTACGACCCCCTCATGCTGGCATTGGGCCTCGTAAAGCCGATAAATATCGAGCATGCGACGGCTAAACGGATCATCGGCTTGTACGCGGTCCGGTCTGTCGCCCTGCTCCTTGCAGCGATTAATAAATCGCTGGGCGTCACGAGCCGGATACTTGTCGTCATCAATGCCATGGGTTTTTAGTAGGCGCTTAATGAGCGCCAGCTGATCCGTGGTGTCAAGAATCTGAAAGGTCTGTGGCAAACCGGCATCGCGGCTGTGAGCGCGCAACATTCGATGGCACAAACCATGAAACGTTCCAATCCACATGCCGCGAGTGTCGATGGGCAACATCGCACCCACTCGTGCCTGCATTTCCTTGGCCGCTTTATTGGTGAAGGTAACCGCGAGGATGGACAGCGGCGTGGCTAGCCGATTTTGAATCAGCCAGGCAATGCGTGTGGTCAGGACTTTGGTTTTGCCGCTACCAGCGCCGGCGAGAACGAGCGCATGACCCTCAGTGAGCGTAACGGCCTGTCGCTGAGGGTCGTTCAGTTGCTCAATGGTCATGCCGCGTAACGGCGCAGTCGCAAAGCGAACTCCTGTAGGCTGGCGATGCCGCTTTGCTGGGCGCGCGCGCACCAGGCTTGCAGATCCTGAAGCAATTGCTCGCTGCTAGCACTCGAGCTCTCCCACAAACGCATCAACTCGCGGCGCATCTGAACCAGCGTCGACAACGACTCCGTCTGCGAGAGCGCGGCATCAATGCGCTCGCGCTCAGCCGGTGCCAGTGTCTCGTCGCCACGGCCAAGCCAATGCACAGCGGACTTCATGGCTTCAGCGTTGACCAGTGACCCACCTTTACCCTTGAGCTTGGACAACTCATCCTGGCACGCCTGTCGCATGATGCTTGAGTAGCGGGCTAAGACTTCATATCTGTGCGCGATGACGCCTTGCAGCGTGCGCTGGTCCACGGTGCCCTTGTCTGACTCCAGCTTGAGCTTTGGCGCAACCTTGCGAATGTTGGCCAATCCAAGGAATTTCAGGATTTTCAAGTAAACCCAACCGATGTCAATTTCAAACCAGCGGCTCGAGAACTTGGCCGATGTGCCATACGCATGGTGGTTGTTGTGCAACTCTTCGCCGCCAATCAGGATGCCAATGGGAAACACGTTGGTGCTCGTGTCTGGCGAGGCGAAGTTGCGGTAGCCCCAATAGTGACCCAACCCATTGACCACGCCAGCGGCCCAGAACGGAATCCATGCCATCTGGATGGCCCACACGGTCAGACCAATGGCACCAAACAAGGCCAGATCGATGCCGAGCATGATCAAAATGCCGAGCACATTGTGCTTGGAGTAAACGTTGCGCTCCATCCAGTCGTCGGGCGTGCCGTAGCCGAATTTCTTGAGTGTCTCAGCGTTTTGTGACTCATCGCGATACAGCTCGGCACCACGGAACAAAACGCGTCCGATGCCATAAATCATGGGCGAATGCGGATCGCCTTCGCGCTCACAACGTGCGTGATGCTTACGGTGAATGGATACCCACTCTTTGGTCACCATGCCAGTGGTCAGCCACAGCCAGAACCGGAAAAAATGAGCCACAGCTGGGTGCAAATCCACGCCGCGGTGCGCTTGCGAGCGATGCAGATATAGCGTCACCCCCACAATCGTGATGTGCGTCACCACCAGCGTAAAGAGCACAATCTCCCACCAGCTTGCTTGCGTGATGCCACCGGCGGCGAGCGAAATCAAGGTATCCATTTAAGATTCATTTCCTGCAAATGTCGTGATATCAAGAGTTTAGCCCAGAGTTTCACCCAACGACACGGGTTCCCACACTTTTGTTGACGGGCATCAAACCGCTTTGCCAACACCTTGATTTGTCGAGGTTTTTCCCGATCAAAGCGTGGCGTATTTGCGACAGCCCGGCTGACCACCAAGCAAAACACTCTCAGGTCCCTGTTTGAGGGGTGTTTCAAGGCACATGAATGCACTTAACTGCACGTTTATGACACGCGTTTGCACATGTTTTGAAGGCATTTGGCTAAGCTTTCTTTTGCATGACCGCAGCAAAGAACCCATCGGTGCCGTGCCAGTCAGGGCGCACACGCATCATGTGCTCGTGTTCACCACTGCCGCTGTTTGTTAGATCAGCATTTAAGCATTCGGTTGCATTGAGCAAGGAAAAATCCGGGTTTTTGTCCAGGAACTGCATGACCTGCTGCTCGTTTTCTTCGACCAAAAAACTACAGGTGGCATACACCAGTCGACCGCCGGGGCGCACGCAACGGGCAGCCTGGGTCAATATGCTGGCCTGCTGCTCGCATAAGCGAGACAACGATTCGGGACTTTGGCGCCACTTCAAGTCCGGATTGCGTCTGAGCGTGCCCAAACCCGTGCAAGGCGCGTCCACCAGCACCCGGTGGGCTTTGCCCGCCAGCCTGGCAACGCGATCATCGCGTTCATTGCGAATCACCACGGGATGCACGTTGCTCAGGCCACTGCGTGCCAGACGTGGTTTGGCACGCGATAGCCTGGCAGCTGAAACATCGAATGCATAAAGTCGACCCGTCGAGCGCATCAATGCCCCTAGCGCCAAGGTTTTGCCACCGGCACCGGCACAAAAGTCAATCACCATCTCGCCGCGCTTGGGCGCCACAAGCTGCGCCAACAGCTGACTGCCCTCGTCCTGAACCTCGATCACGCCTTGTGTGAACACATCCCAGCGATTGACCGGCAGGTGCGCACTTAAGCGGATGCCATCTGGCGCATATGGTAAAGCCATGGCCTGAACACCACTGCCTTGCAATTGCTCCGACAGCTGATCTAGCACTTCATCACGTGTTGCTTTAAGCGTGTTGACCCGTAAATCCAAGGGCGCACTTTGCAATAACGCCGCAGCATACGATTCGGGCTCTGGCAACAGCTCAAGCGCCTGTTCGATCCAAGCCGGCAGGCTAAAGCGCAAGCCAAAGGCCAGCCCCGCCTCTGATTCTTGGCCGTGACCTCGCACCAGCGAGACCCACGACAAGTGGTCTGCATCGAGCACCTTGGCCGCAGTATCTGCGTCTAGCGTGTGGTACAGCCCTTTGATCGCCAGCGCCTGTTCAAGGCTACCAGCCCAGGACTGTGCCTCATGCCGGTAGCGGCGCAAGTGTCGCAGCACATCGAACACAGCATCAGCTATCTGGGTCCGGTCACGTGACCCCAGTGTGCGGTGTTCCCGGAAATAATGCGACAAGGTCACATCGGCCGGCTCACGCCACGTCAAAACCCGTTTAAGAACATCAACGACTTGCTCCAGACGACTGGTCCCACGCCCAGCTGGCGCCGCAGACGTCTTGGCGCCAGTGGCGCGGCGTGATGACGCGGCATTGGACTTCGAGCTGGATCTGAAATGACGCACACGGGATTGACGGGTGGTAGAGGGACTGGGTTTCATCGGTTTATCCAAAGATGGCGTTGAGCGACTGAGCTGACGGTCACCCCGGCGCTGTCATTGACTTTCACTTGCCCATTGGCCAGCCACTGCACCACAAGCGGGTACAACTCATGTTCGGCTTGAAGTACGGCATTGCGCAATGACGCGACAGAATCATCGCTTCGCACAGCAACCGCAGCCTGCGCAATGATGGGCCCGTGATCGAGCTCATCGGTCACCACATGGACTGTGCATCCGTGCCAGCCTACGCCAGCCTGCAAGGCTCTTTCGTGTGTTTTGAGGCCGGGGAAAGCGGGCAACAACGATGGATGGATGTTGATGAGGCGGTTGCGGAAACGCTGGACAAATGCAGGGCTCAGAATCCGCATGAAGCCGGCCAGAAGTATGTAGTCGGGCGCGTGCTCGTCTATCCGGTCTGCGAGCGCAAGGTCAAATGCCTCGCGTGAACTGAAGTCGCGGTGCGCCAGCACGTCTGTGGGCAAGCCTTGCGCCTGCGCCCAAGCCAAACCCGGCGCATCAGGCTCATTGGAGATAATTTGCACGAATGAGGCGGGCCAGCCGCCAAGTCGGGCTCGCTCAACAATATGCTGCATGTTGCTGCCGCGCCCTGAGATCAGCACCACAAAACGGCAAGGTCCAGCGTCGGGATGGGTCATGAGTGATGCCTACGTGGCATGATTCGAGGGTTAAACAATAAGAAATTGTAAACTGCCACCCGTGAATACGAATTTCCGCATCATCAGACATCTGCCGGCTTATCCTGGCTCCAAGCCGTGCGCGCTTACCATTGGCAACCTCGATGGCGTTCATCTGGGCCATGTGGCCATGCTCGAGCATGTCACTGCCGCGGCCAAGAAGCGCGATCTATCACCCACGGTGCTGACCTTCAATCCCCACCCTCGGGCTTACTTTGCCAAGCTTCAAGGGGTTACTCACCAGGCGCCGCTGCAAATTAACAGCTTGCGCGAGAAAGTTTCGCGCATGGTGGCCACAGGCATTGAACAAATTGCCATGCTGCCCTTTAACCAAGCCATGGCCAGCATGCCACCTGAAGCTTTTGTCAAAGACTTGCTTTTTGACCAATTGGGTATGCGCTGGTTAATGGTTGGCCCTGATTTCCGGTTTGGTCATCGCCGAGCCG
>CBFHXV010000004.1:0-78372 GCA_965659885.1 Burkholderiaceae bacterium
TCGCTAAAGGCCTCTAAATAGGCTTGAAGCACCTCGGGTGAGTCGCGCTCAGGATCGACCGTGATCATCAGCACTTGGACGTCTTTGGCTTGGTCACCGAGCTGTGTCAGGGCATTATTCACTTCAGACAGCGAGGCCGGACACACGTCCGGGCATTGGGTAAACCCAAAAAAGACCAGTGTGGCCTTGTCTTTGAATCGATCGATGGATGCGGGTTGCCCGTGGTGATCGGTCAGTGTCCAACCCTGCCCGATGTTGCCATCCGAAATGTCGCTGCCTAGAAATCCCGCTTGCTCAGAACAAGCCGCTAGCAGACCGAGCAAGAACACCAATGACCAAAGGCGCAAATACGACAGCAACGATCTTGACAGAATCCAAACAGGCATCAACGCATTTCCCCGCTTCTGCAAACCCTCTGCGATGCCGTCTCGGTCCAATGCGTCACTGTGCGCCGCCCGTCAGCGCAATCAACCAGTGGTCGGCCAGCAAACTGCCAAACAGCAGCGCCAAGTAGAGGATGGAGTACTTAAAGAGCTGGCGTGCCTTTTCGTCACTATATGACTGATAGAGTTGCCAGCTGATTTGAATAAACCTCAGACCAAGGGCAACGGCACAAATCAGATAAAGCCACCCACTCATGCGGACTGCAAAGGGCAGCAGTGTGGTTGCGAGCAAGGCAATGCTGTAGAGCAGAATATGCAGCCGGGTGAAGCTCTGACCATGTGTGACAGGCAGCATGGGCAAGCCTGACTTTTCGTAGTCTTTGTTGCGATATAGCGCGAGTGCCCAGAAGTGGGGTGGTGTCCAAATGAAGATGATCAGCACCAGCAACCACGCTTCGGCTGGCACGTTGTTGGCCACGGCCGCCCACCCCAACGCCGGCGGCATGGCACCCGAGAGCCCCCCGATCACAATGTTTTGTGGCGTGCGGGGCTTCAAAATCATGGTGTAGATAATGGCGTAGCCCACAAACGTGGCAAACGTCAGCCACATGGTCAGCGGGTTGATCCACTGGTAGAGCACAAACATGCCTGTGCCGCCGACAAGCCCGGACAAGAGCACCACTTGTTGCGCTGAAATCGTGCCGGTAGCAGTGGCACGCCGGGATGTGCGCAACATCTTGGCATCAATTTGCTGTTCAATCAGGCAGTTGATCGCGAAAGCGGCAGCCGCGAGCAGCCAGATCCCAGCCGTTCCGGCCACCAGTGTTTGCAACGATGGCACAGTTGGTGTGGCTAAAAACATGCCAATCACAGCGCAAAAAACCGCGAGCTGGGTGACCCGAGGCTTGGTGAGCACCATGTACTGACGCCAAAGCGGCTGATGTGGTTGTGCGGTTGCGGTTGTCATAGGAATATTTTAGGCAAACTGGGGCACATTCGCACGTTTTACTTGTGCGGGCTTCATGCCGGTGACTCTTACAAGCAACGTTACCGTGGCCAGCGTTAGCCCGGCGGCGCCGCCATTATGCAATACAGCAATAAGCAATGGCCATTCAAAGAAAATAGTGGTCAGCCCGGTAAACAACTGCGCCACCAACAAAGCGGCGATCAAGTGGCAAGGCCCGCGCAGGCCAGGATCACCTCGCAGACGCCATACCAGTGCGCCCATGTAGGCAAACACCACCCACGCAAAATTACGATGTACCCAGTGGATAGCCACCAATGCCAGCTGCGAAATTGCCTCTCCGCTAGGCAATTCACCGAGCCCTCTGACGATAGAGAACCCGCCTTCAAAGTCCATTGGTGGCACCCATTGCCCGTTACAGGTCGGGAAATCCATGCACGCCAATGCGGCGTAATTGGTGCTTACCCAGCCACCGAGTGCGATTTGCATGAATAACAACACCAGCCCAAAAGCTACCCACGGTTTGTAGCGGTGGTTCTCAGGGTTAATAGGCGTGTACTGCCGTTCTCGGGCCGCGAGCCAAGTCAGCAACGCCAACAACCCCATACCACCAAGCAAATGGATGGTGACGATCATAGGCATGAGTTTTAAAGTCACTGTCCAAGCACCGAATGCGCCCTGTACACAGACCGCGACAAATATGGCCGTTGCGAGCCAGGGTGAACGTCCGATGATGTCACGCCAACGCCAGGCCATGGCCATGATGCCAATAATCATCATGCCCAGGATGACGGCAACATAGCGATGAATCATTTCAATCCACGCTTTGGCGACCGTCACAGGCCCGTCAGGTAGCACCTGCTCGGCTGCCCGGATGTCGGTCATCGCACCTATCGGCGTAACTTTGCCATAGCAACCTGGCCAATCCGGGCAGCCAAGGCCCGAATCGGTCAGGCGCACAAAGGCGCCAAACATGATGAGATCCAGCGTTAAAAACCAGGTTAAAAACACCAGTCGACGGTACCGTTGGCGGCGCTTCTGGTCGCCGGCACTTAATTCTTCAGTACTCATGTGAGCAGCACTCATGGTCTTAGCATCCTGTTGATGGCTAGCCGATTCGGGAATTGTGCAAGAGCCTGCCCAAATCCTTGCGCACTTTCAGGGGGTCAGGATCCTTGGGATACTCCATCATTAGATTGCCCAGTGGATCGACAATCCAGATGGGATTGAGTAACTCACCCTGGTCTGTGCTGTTGAGGTTGTGACCGGCTAGAAACTCGTCGAGCTGTTTGGGATCTGCGCGTAGCATGATGGTTCCTTCATAGGCCTCGAGCACCTTCTCGGGTACGGGGGCGTCATCAGTCACGAACCAGACACGGCTAACACGTTTGACGTTTTTACCGGTCATTGCGTGCACGTTTCGTATAATAAAGAGCTTTTTGGCGCATTCTTCTGGACAGGCGGCCTGATCAGCCGCCATCAAAAGCCATTGCCCCTTGAGCTGATCGAGGTCGTAAGGCTGGCCATCGAGGGTTGTGACCTGTAGCTCGGTGTTCGTGGGCAAGGGACGCTGTGGATCGACGAGCGTGCCGTAATTCGTCGCACCACCCGGTTGCAACGACGGATTGTAGTAAACGATAAATGCCAGAATCACCGGCGCCACGCTAACAAAAAGTATCAGCAGCAGCGGCTTGATGGAACGCGGTTTGGGCTCAGGATGGGTCATTGTTGTCGTCTCTAGAAAGCGATGAAATTTTCTCACGGCGCCAGACTTGCCACAGCAATACGCCCATGGCACCAAAGGCAATAGCGGCAAAGCTAAACCATTGCATCGCATAGCCGATGTTGGTGTCAGCATCGATTGAAGGGGTTGGCCATTGTCGCACCAGGTCTGTGCCATCGGTGGCATTGGTTTGCATCAACACAACCGGCAAGAATGACATACCTGTGGCCTTTGACAATTGATCCAAGTAAACGTTCTGTAGCTGTTGCAAAGCCGATAAGTCCAGCGTGGTTGTCGTGGCCGTGGCTTGTGAGCGCATCAGTGCGTTGCTGTTAAAGCGCAGCGCCTGTTCATCGGTCAGCTCGTAGAGCTGCGGCACACGCATGGCGATCTCGCCTTCGAGTGCGACGGGATCGGTGGATTGTGTAATCGCAGGAAATGGATTGAATTGGCCGATCGGACGAGCGACCCAACCGCGCAGGACCAATAGCGCCTTATCGCTACTTAGCATCAGAGGGGTGGCAAGCCAGTAGCCAGGCTTGCCATCAAGATTGCGGTTATCCAGCAAGACACTGAGTTCGGGCGCCCAACTCCCCGAAACTTCAGCGGACTGCCAGGGTTTGAGCGCTGCGGCGTCTGTGCTGCCGGTTAGTCGCACAGGCGGTGACTGTCGGCCTTGCTCAATATCTAGGGCGATTTGGCGTCGTTCGTCAGCGCGGTTCAATTGCCAATTGCCCAAGCTCACGAACAGGGCTGCCAGTATCGCCAACAAGATGGCGGCGGTCAGTTTGCGCCGTTTGGGGCGCGATCGCGCTGGGGAATCTTGGCTGTTTGACCGCTCGTCTGCCATAATGACCACTTAATGAACACTGAAGACACGCCCGCTCGCGGGCGTGTTGTCTTGCGAGGCCCTCATGCGCATCTTTGTCGCACTCGTCTTTATCGGCATTATTGCCAGCCTAGGATCTGCTCTTTTCTATCTGATGAAAGACAAAGGCGGTACCAATCGAACAGTCAACGCACTGACGGTCAGGATTGGGTTGTCCGTTGCCCTGTTTTTGTTGCTGCTCTTGGCCCACTATATGGGCTGGATCAAAAGCACGGGCTTTACGCCCTGAACAAACCGGCTTACGGTTAACCGTGTTGCCGAACGCTTGGATGTGAACGCAACTTCACCCACTTCCAAGAAAATTTCGCAAGAAAAAAGGCCGTTGGCATACAACGGCCTTTTTCATAACTCTTAATGCTGTCTAGAACCAGTACACAAAGATGTACAGGCCAAGCCAGACCACATCAACAAAGTGCCAGTACCAAGCGGCACCCTCAAAGCCGAAATGGTTGTCGGCCGTGAAGTGACCCTTCATCATGCGGCCGAGCATCACAGCTAACATGATCGCTCCCAGAATCACGTGAAAGCCGTGAAATCCCGTCAGCATGAAAAACAGCGAGCCAAACGCACCTGAGTCGAACCGCAGATTTAGGCTGGCATAGGCATAGTAGTACTCATAGGCCTGAACACAGACAAAGATCAAGCCCAGAACGATGGTCGCGAGCAACCAGAACTTTGCCTTGCCCATGTGGCTTTCACGTAGTGCGTGATGTGAAATCGTCAAGGTCACGCCTGAAGCCAGCAGCAGGGATGTGTTGATCGTGGGCAACCAAAAGGGACCCATGGTCTGGAACTGTTCAACAATACCTGCAGGACCCAAGTTAGGCCATACACCGGCAAAATCGGGCCAAAGCATCAGCTGGTGGTCAAGATCGCTAAGCCATGGCGTTGTCACGGCGCGGGTGTACCACAGCGCGCCAAACAACGCGGCAAAGAACATGATTTCCGAGAAGATGAACCAGCCCATGCTCCAGCGGTATGACACGTCAATGCGATCGCTGTTTAAACCGGCCTGTTTTTCACGGATGGCATCGCCAAACCATTGCCATAAAACGACCAGAAACGCGACGAGGCCAACGAGGGTAGCCCACTTGCCAATGACACTCTGGTTCACCCAAAGTGAAGCACCGACCATCATCACAAACAGCGTCACACTGGCTCTGACGGGATGCGGTGAATCTGGTGGAACGTAATAATAAGGTGCTTCTTGTCCGGTGCCGGAGTGGCTTGCACTCATGGTTGTTCTCCTGAGCCCTGCTCTTGCTGATTTAGTTGATAACGCACCACTGTTCTATGCGATGGCGCTACTAACGACCCACTGAACCAACAAGACCAGCGAGCCCACAAAAAACACACCAAACAAAATCCCCGTCAGAATGACATACACGGGATTTAGTTTGCTGATGTCATCTTTGAGACCGGCACCCTTGCGGACACCAAACATGGCCCAAAGAACTGCTTTGACGGTTTGCGGAAAGTTCAGCTTGCGCTGGGCGCTTTGCCGCAAATCGTCTTCTTCCTGCCCAGTGGTCATCCGAGCTGACCACCTGTGAGTTGTCTAAATATCACCCAAACAAACACGGCTACAACAAAAGCGAGAATGATAAAGCCAGTACGTTTGTTTTTACGGCGCTGTTCGGGTGTCATTTAGACCTTCTAACTCAACTGTTACAACTGAATTCGTTTTTGGACGACTTACTTCACAACAGGCGGTGTCTCAAAGGTATGGAACGGGGCCGGTGAAGGCACGGTCCACTCCAGACCTTCGGCAGCTTCCCATGGTTTGGCAGCAGCTTGCTCGCCCTTGCCGGCGTACGCTTTTAGTACGAGGTACATGAAGATCAGCTGCGACAAGCCAAACCAGAAGGCACCAATGGTAGCAATCATGTGGAAGTCGGTGAACTGCGTAGCGTAGTCCGCATAGCGACGTGGCATGCCGGCCAAGCCCAGGAAGTGCATCGGGAAGAACGTCACGTTAAACGAGATCATGCTATTCCAGAAGTGCCACTTGCCAAGCTTCTCGTCATACATGCGACCGGTCCACTTGGGCAACCAGTAGTAGGCGCCTGCAAACAAGGCAAACAAAGAGCCAGCCACCAATACATAGTGGAAGTGAGCCACCACGTAGTACGTGTCGTGCACCTGGATGTCGATCGGTGCGACTGACAGAATCAGGCCGGTGAAGCCACCGATGGTAAACACAAAAATGAAGCCGATAGCAAAAAGCATGGGGGTTTCAAACGTCATGGAACCCTTCCACATCGTTGCAACCCAGTTAAAGACCTTCACACCTGTCGGAATAGAGATCAACATGGTGGCGTACATAAAGTACAGCTGGGCGGTCACGGGCATGCCCGTTGTAAACATGTGGTGAGCCCAGACGATGAAGGAAAGAATGGCGATCGAGGCTGTGGCGTACACCATCGAGGCATAGCCAAACAGGGGCTTGCGCGAGAAGGCCGGAACGATGGCGGAAATAATGCCAAATGCCGGCAAGATCATGATGTAGACCTCTGGGTGTCCAAAGAACCAGAAGATGTGCTGATACAGCACGGGGTCACCACCGAGGGCCGCGTTAAAGAAGCCCGTTCCGAAGTGACGATCCGTCAGGATCATGGTCACGGCAGCTGCCAACACAGGCATCACGGCGATCAGCAGGTAGGCCGTGATCAACCAGGTCCAGCAAAACAGCGGCATCTTCATGAGCGTCATGCCCGGTGCGCGCATGTTCAGAATGGTCACAATGATGTTGATGGCACCCATGATGGAAGAGGCACCCATGATGTGAATCGCAAAAATCGCCAGGTCCATACCAGGGCCCATCTGCAGCGACAAGGGCGCATACAGCGTCCAGCCAGCGGCTGTCGCACCACCAGGCACAAAGAACGAGGCGGTCAGCAGCACAGCGGCAGCAGGCATCAGCCAGAAGCTGAAGTTGTTCATGCGCGCAAACGCCATGTCAGAGGCACCGATCTGCATGGGAATCATCCAGTTGGCGAAACCCACGAACGCCGGCATGATGGCGCCAAACACCATGATCAGGCCGTGCATGGTCGTGAACTGGTTAAACAGCTCAGGCTGGAAGAATTGCAGGCCCGGAATAAAGAGCTCCGTGCGTAGCAGTAAGGCCAACACACCGCCTTCAAGGAACATCACAAAGGCAAAAATCAAATACATCGTGCCAATGTCTTTGTGGTTTGTGGCGAACAACCAACGGCGCCAGCCGTGAGGCATGCCGTGTGCGTGGTCATCGTGATGACCATGCGAGATGTCCTCGCCTTTGCCTGGAATATTGTCAACGGTTACGCTACTCATGCTTCTCTCCTGACTGCCATGGGCGGTTAGAGTCCCCACAATAGGGGCAATGTTTCGTTATGTTAGCTAAAAAACTTAAAAATACGATAGTCTTACGAATTTGTCGGCAGAGTCAGCACCTTACCGGGCGGCTCGCACATCAGAGGGCTGCACCACGGGGTCTGCGCCACTGCCAGCATTGCCCCATGATTGGCGTGCGTAAGTGATCACGCTCGCAAGCTCAACATCACTGAGCCCACTGTACGACTGCATTGCTGTGCCTTCTTTGCCGTTTAGCATGATGTCGATATGACCTGACTTGGGTCCCATCACGATCGGGCTGCCGTCAAGTGCCGGGAACGCCGGTGCGAGGCCTTTGCCGTTGGCCTGATGGCACGCCACACATTGAGCATAAACCCCCTCGCCACGAACCATCAACTCATCGAGGGTCCACTCCTTGTTCGGATCATCGGCTGAAGCCGTGAGCATATTTTGCTGTTCCTGAGCCCAAGCCAGATAGTCTTCTTCAGACACCACTTTAACGACGATGGGCATGTAGGCGTGATCCTTGCCGCACAGCTCAGCACATTGACCACGGTATTCGCCCACCTGCTCGGCGCGGAACCACGTGTCACGCAAAAAGCCCGGAATCGCATCTTGCTTGACACCAAGATCAGGCACCATCCAAGAGTGAATCACGTCACCAGCCGTTACAACCACACGCACTTTTTTGCCTACAGGCACAATGAGCGGGTTATCGACTTCCATCAGATAGAACTCGCTCTTGGGCTCAAGGTTATTGATCTGCGTGGTGGGGGTGGACAGGTTTGACAAAAACGCCACGCCTTCGGCCGGTCCGTCCATGTACTCGTAGCCCCACTTCCACTGATAACCGGTGACTTTGACGGTCATGTCTGCGCCTGAAGTGTCTTTCATGGCCACCACCGTGCGGGTGGCGGGCAGGGCCATACCAATCACGATCAAAAATGGAATCACCGTCCAGGCGATCTCCACACCCACGCTTTCATGGAAGGTGGCGGGCTTGGCGCCTTTGGACTTGCGGTGTGCCCAGATCGAATAAAACATGACGCCAAACACACCGATAAAAATCACCAGACAGATGATCAACATCATCCAGTGCAACCAAGCCACGTCACGCGCGATTTCGGTAATGCCGGTGGTAAGGTTCAATTGGTTGACTTTTGGGCCGCCGGGCATGTCAACCGAAGCGCTAGCTGCGCCTGAAACTAACATCGCACAGGTAAAAACAGATCCCTGGAACTTCATCATGTTCACCTCGAGACAAAGCTGATCTCAGACAGCTGGATACACCAATACAGAAAGCGCTGTTTAGTACTACAAACAGTTCTCGGCAGCTAGCGTCAGAGTCGCCTGAATTTGCAAATTATCAAATTAGTCGTCGGATTATACCCAAGACAGGGCGTTGTGAACGACAGACAGTTACAATCGTGCGCCTATTTTGTGCAATTCAGCACCGACCCGACCCTATTAGGTGACTCTTGACCGACCTTCGCATGCAATCTCTACTGCGCGAGCTGCACCAAAAAGCGACCCAAACCCCTGAACCCGGTTCTTTGCCCCTGTTGATTGGCGATATTGCTTGCGGATGCTTGTCTGTGCGTGCGATCGAGGTGATTCATGCGCATCGACCCGATGTCATTACGAAGGGAAATATACAAATACCTTTGAGTAATTATTTAACGGCTGAGCTTGGTGACATAGCGACTTGGCTATACGATGCCGGCTGTATCCCGAAATGGCGTAACGAGTTACTTGACGTGTGGCGTGAAAACAACGCCATCGCGGTCATTGAGCGCGGCGCCGTGCGGCCCTTGGGCCTGTTGACACGCGCGGTGCACTTGAATGCTTGGTCAAAGCACGGCGAGCTTTGGGTGGCCCGCCGCGCATTGAACAAACCAACCGACCCGGGCATGTGGGACACGCTAGTAGGCGGCCTGGTTGGCCATGGTGAGCCAGATGATTTGGCGCTTGAGCGCGAAACCGAGGAGGAGGCGGGTTTATCGGCCCGTGATATTGCCAAGCGTGAGCCTATTCGCAGCATTTTTCGGATGCAACGGCGAGTAGACGAAGGTTTTCAGTGTGAAGAGGTGCTCACCAGCGACTGCGTTCTATCAGAGACGGCCATCCCCCAAAACCAGGACGGCGAGGTCATGCAGATTGCTTGCTTATCCGTGCCCGAAATTGAGGCGATGCTCTTTGACGGTGCCTTCACGCTAGAGGCCAGTATCGTTATTGCAGAGAGCCTGCTGCGTCATCGTCCCCACTAGCCAACGCCGAGCGCCCAACTTCTAGCGCCCGCCGGCGTTGTGCGGCGACCGTCTCGATGCCGTGACGCAGCGCTTGGTCTTGCGACAGCAGCGACTTGAAGTCGCGCGCGGTCAGCTCAAGCAACTTGGTGTATCCCAAGGATCGAACCTCAAACTCGACGGCATCTTGATCCAACAAATAAAGCTCCCCAAAAAACTCGCCAGAACCCAGCTCAATGTGCGTGGCATCGGGCAGCCGCATGGAAACGGCGCCCGAGGCAACAAAATAAAGCGACGGATTGGGCTTTGTTGGCCCTTGTATCAACTGATTGGGCATGGCCAAGCGGGTTTTAAGCTTTCTGATGAGCTTGCGTAGCGTTTCATCCTCTAAATCAGCGAGTAAAGGCACTTTGTGAGCCAGAGCCTTTGGTTCAAGCTCTACGTCAATGGGCGGTTGCTCATCCAGAAATCTCCAGCGATCCTCGAGTTGCTCGAGCAAATCGTCATACACCTCGGCATTGATGATGGATTCTTCAAGCATTTTTCTGTAACGGCTACGCTCAAGCGTGCGAGCCAGCCGGCCGAGGTAATTTTGCTCAAGCCATTCGGCAAATTGCGGGTACTGAAGGCGCAGTGCCTGCATGTTTTCTTCCACACGTGCAAGCCGATCGCGCAATGCTGCCTGAATCGTGTCAGTGGCTTGGTCACCGACCATGGGTCGGATCTGGCTGTTGGCAAAGGCAATCAGCCGGCGGGTTAACCAGCGCCAAGCCACGAGCTCAACGAATCGTTGGCCCAGTTCCTTTCCCAATAGGCCCTGTACACCGAGCGAGCGGTGCAAAAACAGCACCAATTTGAATGATCGGGGATACTTCAATGAGCGGCCGATCGATTTTCTGAAACCGTCAATGCCGTCGGCTTTGACATCATCTTCCATGCGCTCGGCAACCGACAACAAACGCTCGGTGGTGCGCCGGTCAAGGCCCTGCTCGCCTAGCCCAACGAGCACCAGTTCGCTTTGCCGGTTGGCAATCATCGAAAGCCCGAGTCTGACCCGCTCATCGTTGTCGAACTGGGTGATTTGTGTGTCGGTGACGCTAGTGACACTGGCATCAAATACCTCGTCGATCTTGGCGCGCGCCTGACGGCTGATTTGTTCGTCCACGGCGATGCGCTTGGTTTCTGCCTGTAGGTCATTGACGGTAATCACAACGGCCTGATTGCGCAGCGCCCTCTCGCGCGGCGACAGTTTATTGAGCTCAAGAAAATTAATCAGCGGGCGCAGCGTCAAGCCATTGAGAAAAAGTGTGGCGAGAACAAAACCGGTGGCGCCCGTGGCAACAAAGTCACTGACATCATCGGCAAGTAACTCGTGCTCGGTAACTGCCAGCGCCAACGCCAGAGACAAGGCGCCTCGCAGTCCGCCCCAGCAAATCACCGCTTTGTATCGTTGGTCGACATGTGTGCCAACCATGGTGGTTAATGCCGGTAAAAGCCCGTACACCGTCACCACCCTGGCAAGTAGAGCCGCCAACATGGCCACCAGCACCACGACAAGATCGTGCCAAGTCGCGTTGGCCAAAAGCCGTGGGATCATCATTGCGGCGAACAGAAAAATCAGCGAGCTCGCCCAAAACCCGAGTTGTCGCCAAGACTGCGCCAAGGCATAGCCTGTGGTTGGCGTCATGCGGGTTCGCCCGGTCGAAGAAACCACCAGGCCGGCAACCACGGTGGAGACCACCCCAGACCAGCCAAAGTATTGTTCCGGGATGATGTAAGCAATGTAGGCGCAGGCCACCGTCAGCGAGATTTCCGCCGTCGGCCAACCACGCAGCAGCGGCAAGGCCGCACAGGTCAGGCGACCGATGATGTAGCCACTTACCGCCCCGCCAACCATCAAACGCAGAAAATCCAGCAGCAATTCGCCTGAACCCCATCCACCAACCGTGGACTGCGAGACGATGCCCACCAAAACGGCATACAGCGCGATGGCCGCGGCATCATTGAGCAGGCTCTCGCCCTCAACGATGGTGGTCAAGCGTTTGGGTGCCCCCACCTCTTTGAAAATACTCACCACCGCAGCCGGATCTGTCGTGGCGATGATGGCACCTAAAAGTAGGCAGGCCGCCAGGCTGTAGCTTGAGATGGCTGACACGCCCCAGCCAACAAATACCGTACAGATGAAAACGGCGACCACGGCCAACAACAGAATGGGTGCCAAGTCATTGATCAAGCCCCGGACGTTGGTGTTCAGGGCGGTCTCAAACAGCAAAACCGGCAGAAACACCACCAGAATGGTCTCAGAGGGAATTTCAAATGCTTGCAAAACCTCGAGCGAGTCACCAAGCCAGGCCGGCGCCCAAGGATGCACGTGTATGACATAGCCGAGCAGCGCCCCGACAATAGAGAGCAACAGTGTCGAAGGAATGCGCAAGGCGCTGGCCAGTGGCGACAAAAAGCACACCAATACCAACAAACCGGCTAATCCAAACACGAGCATTTCTGATGTCATGCTCGCTATGGTAGCGGGTTATGCGGCCGAGCGCGCGACAGTGGTTATCCGTGCAGAGCAGATCCCTTAGGCGGGCTGCAAGACCCCGCGCATCTTTTTAAGCGCGGCGGCTTCGATTTGACGCACCCGTTCGGCTGAAATGCCAAGTTCGTCGGCGAGTTCATGCAGCGTGCGCGCCCCGTCCTCGTTAAGCCAACGGGCAGTGATGATGCGCTGTGATCGCTCATCAAGCTCCAAGATTGCCTCTTGCAAACCCGTCGTTTGAAGTGCATCTTGGTCAAGCTTGGCCATGACCTGACTGGGCTCATAGTCGCCCCCGTCAGACAGATAATCAATGGGGCTAAACTGGCTCTCATCATCGGCCGGTGCCTGCAGCGAAAGCTCGCGTCCCGATAGGCGCACTTCCATTTCCCGAACTTCTTCGGGCTTGACGTCTAGGTCACGGGCGATGTCGTCCACCGTCTGAGCGTCGAGTGTTGACCCGTCGGGCCGCATGCGGCGAAGATTAAAAAAAAGCTTGCGCTGGGCTTTCGTGGTGGCCACTTTGACCAAACGCCAGTTACGCACGATGAACTCGTGAATCTCAGCCTTGATCCAGTGCACAGCAAATGACACCAGACGCACGCCTCTGTCAGGATCAAAGCGCTTGACGGCTTTCATGAGGCCAACGTTGCCCTCTTGGATGAGATCGGCATGTGTCAACCCATAACCGAGATACTGGCGAGCAATGGAGACAACCAGACGCAAATGAGACAGAATGAGGTGCCGAGCCGCATCCAAGTCGTTGTTGTCTCGCAAACTGACCGCGTAGTCGTGCTCCTGCTCAGCGCTAAGCATGGGCATTTGATTGACCGCCCCAATGTAGGCCTCAATGGAACCTAGCGCACCGGGGTTGGCAACGGCCATCGACAGGGCTTGAGGTGTCAACGTCAAATCTCGAGATGCAACGGTTTGCATGGATGGGCTTGCTCCTGACAAAACATTAAGGCATTCTCTGCACTGGTGTTCGAAGGGAGTGAGGTATCTTAGCACTCCAAAAGCGAGAGTGCTAATAGGACGCAAAAAACGGCATAAAGTTCCGTTATCTGACGGTTAGGTTTTGCCGGCAGCTGGTCTATTTAACGAGAAATTCGAGTGATTCATGCGTTTGTCCCGGTTATATGCCCCTGGGGAAGTTCAGCTGGCTCAAGTACAGTTTGCCTCTGCGATTGCTGGCGCATGGCAGGCTCACCCGCCTGCCGCTTTGTTTGACTCTTTAACGCAGTGGCTAGCTGAACAAGCCAAAACTCGTGGGCTACAGCTGCACGCCTGGTCGCTGACACCGCACGCCCTGCGTCTGCTTGTCACGCCGCCCGATGCCCACGCACTGTCTGCCGTGGTTCAGGCTTTGGGCAGGCGCCTGGCGGCTACATTGAGAGCCGGTGGGGTATTTGCCGGACGCTACAAGAGTGCTTTGGTGGCGCCGGAAATGACGCTTAAGGCCCAAGTTTGGGTCGAGTCTGCGCCTGATCGCGATGGCTGTGCCAGCCATGCTGTGGACTGGGCTTGGTCGTCAGCGGCCATGCATACAGGCGTAGCCGCGCCAGCGCGCCCCTGGGCCATGCCGCTAGTAGACCATCCGGCTTACTGGGGGTGTGGCAACACGCCTTTTGATCGACAGGCTGCCTACCAAAGCAGGTTGGTGACGGGCTTATCGGCCATGGAGCGTGACCAGATTGATGCAGCTGTGAACGGGCAGTGGGCACTGGGGCCTGACTCATATTTGAATAAGCTAGAAAAATTGGCTTCTCGACGCGCAAGTCCCGGTAAACGCGGCCGACCTCCGAAAAATGCCGCTGCTACACGCGTTGATCCGTCCCTAATTAATTAGACGAGTTTGGCTTTGCAAAATAAATAGGGACGTACCCCTTTTATTTTGCTTGCACAGATCTCGAGACGGGGTTATCGTCTCCTGCCGCGCTGCACCATGCGCGGATGAATGGGAGCCTCGCATGTCTACTTTTCCTTTGACGTTTCATTCTCGTATCCCCAGCGGTCATAAGGCCCAAGGCTTGTATAAGCCAGAGCATGAGCATGATGCCTGTGGCGTGGGCTTTGTCGCCCATATTAAGGGGCGTGCCTCTCACTCGATCATTGGTCAAGGCCTGAAGATCCTCGAGAACCTCGATCACCGAGGTGCGGTTGGCGCCGACAAACTCATGGGTGACGGTGCCGGGATTTTGCTTCAGATACCAGACGCGCTGTACCGCGAAGAAATGGCAGCCCAAGGCGTCGACCTCCCCGCGCCTGGCGAATATGGTGTCGCAATGGTGTTCTTGCCAAAGGAGATTGCTTCAAGACTGGCCTGTGAGCAAGCGCTAGAGCGTGAGGTCGTGGCAGAGGGGCAAGTCGTTTTGGGCTGGCGTGACGTGCCTATCGACGCCGAGATGCCGATGTCACCCACCGTCAAAGAATGCGAGCCGGTGATCCGTCAGCTGTTTATTGGGCGTGGCGCCAATGTGATGGTGCCCGACGCGCTTGAGCGCAAGCTGTATGTGATTCGCAAGAAAGCCAGCCACGCCATTCACGCCATGAAGCTGGCGCATGGCACAGAATACTTTGTCCCATCGATTTCAGTTCGCACCGTGGTCTACAAAGGTTTGTTGTTGGCCGATCAGGTCGGCGTCTACTATCGCGACCTCGCTGACCCGCGTGCTGTGTCCGCACTGGCTTTGGTTCACCAGCGCTTTTCGACGAACACATTCCCGGCTTGGCCTCTGGCTCACCCCTACCGTCTCATTGCTCACAACGGTGAAATCAACACCGTCAAGGGCAATTACAACTGGCTGCGTGCCCGTGAAGGCACCATGGAGTCGGCCGTGCTCGGAGAAGACCTCGCCAAGCTCTACCCGTTGGTCTACGCTGGGCAGTCCGACACCGCCACATTTGACAACTGTCTTGAACTTTTGGTGATGTCGGGCTATTCGTTGGCACACGCCATGATGATGATGATTCCCGAGGCTTGGGAGCAGCACGCTCACATGGACCCGGCACGCCGGGCGTTTTACGAGTATCACGCGGCCATGATGGAGCCATGGGATGGTCCGGCTGCTGTGGCCTTTACCGATGGCAAACAGATCGGTGCCACGCTGGATCGCAATGGCCTGCGCCCGGCGCGTTATTTGGTCACGGACGATGATTTGGTCATCATGGCGTCCGAGGCAGGCGTTTTGCCCATCGCCGAAAGCCGCATCGTGCAAAAGTGGCGTCTGCAGCCAGGCAAAATGTTCCTTATCGACTTGGAGCAAGGCCGCATTATCGATGATGAAGAAATCAAGTCACAGCTGGCCAATAGTCGCCCCTATCGTCATTGGATCGATCGTCTGCGCGTCAAGCTCGAATCGCTGCCCAAGCCCGAGGCCGCCGCCAAGCTGCGGCATCAGTCGCCCGTCGATCGATTAGACCGCGAGCAAGCATTTGGCTGGACGCAAGAGGATCTGAAGTTCATCCTCGAACCCATGGCCGCCAATGGTGAGGAAGCAACGGGGTCTATGGGCAACGACACGCCGCTTGCCGTTCTGTCGGATCGACCCAAGCCGTTTTACAACTATTTCCGTCAGATGTTTGCGCAGGTCACCAATCCCCCGATTGACCCGATTCGTGAACAGCTGGTGATGTCGCTGGTGTCCTTTATTGGACCCAAGCCGAACTTGCTCGACATCAACAATGTGAATCCGCCCTTGCGTCTGGAGATCGCTCAGCCTGTGCTCGACGAGGATGCGATGACGCAGATTCGCGATGTCGTCGAATACACCGGAAACAAGTTCCGTAGCTTTGAGCTCGACATCACTTATCCGGCTGCCTGGGGTTCGGAGGGCATTGAAGCTCGCCTGGCGGCGCTGTGTGCAAGCGCAGCCGATGCCGTCGAAAGCGGCTTTAACGTGCTGATCGTATCGGACCGCCTGGTTGACAAAGATCGCGTGGCGATCCCGGCTTTGCTGGCGACCTCTGCCATTCACCAGCACCTGATTGTGCGTGGGTTGCGTACCCGCACGGGTCTGGTGGTTGAAACCGGTTCAGCCCGTGAGGTCCACCACTTTGCCCTGCTTGGCGGGTTTGGTGCCGAGGCGATCCACCCGTATCTGGCGCTTGAGGCTGTGCGTGACCTGTCTGAAGATGGTGATCTGGCAGTCAAGAACTACATCAAAGCCATCGGCAAGGGCTTGAACAAAGTGATGTCAAAAATGGGCATCTCGACATTCATGTCCTACTGCGGTGCGCAGATCTTTGAGGCGGTTGGCTTGCACGCCAGTTTGGTCAAGAAGTACTTCCCGGGTACTTCAAGCGCCATTGGCGGCGTCGATATCTTCGAAGTGGCACAAGAGGCCCTGCGCACGCACGCGGCTGCGTTTAGCAAGGATCCGGTGCTTGAGAACGCGCTAGACGCTGGCGGTGACTATGCCTATCGGGTGCGCGGCGAGCAGCACATGTGGACACCAGACTCGATTGCCAAGTTGCAGCACTCCACGCGTTCAAACAGCTACAGCACCTACAAGGAATACGCGCAACTGATCAATGACCAGAGCAAGCGCCACATGACCTTGCGCGGCTTGTTTGAATTCCGCGTTGATCCGGCGCAGGCGATTTCGCTTGATGAGGTTGAGCCCGCCAAGGAGATCGTCAAGCGATTTGCCACCGGCGCCATGTCACTAGGCTCTATTTCTACCGAGGCGCACTCGGTATTGGCTGTGGCCATGAACCGTCTTGGCGGCAAGTCCAATACGGGCGAAGGTGGTGAAGACGAGGCGCGTTATCGCAGTGAATTGCAAACAGGCAAAAGTGACATTAAAGATGGTGACAGTTTGGCGTCCATTCTGGGCCCCGAGCGCATTGAGGCTGATGTGCCGCTTCAGGCCGGTGACTCTTTGCGTTCGCGCATCAAGCAAGTCGCTTCTGGACGTTTTGGGGTGAACCCGGAATATCTTGCGAGTGCAGACCAGATCCAGATCAAGATGGCCCAGGGCGCAAAGCCTGGCGAAGGCGGTCAGCTGCCCGGACATAAAGTCTCGGAATACATCGCCAAATTGCGCTGTTCGGTGCCAGGTGTGGGGCTAATCTCGCCGCCGCCGCATCACGACATTTATTCCATTGAAGACTTGGCTCAGTTGATCCATGACTTGAAAAACGCCAATGCGCGTGCCTCTGTGTCGGTCAAGCTGGTCTCGGAAGTCGGCGTGGGGACAGTTGCCGCGGGTGTGGCCAAGGCCAAAGCCGATCATGTCGTGATCGCCGGCCACGATGGGGGCACCGGCGCATCGCCAATCTCATCAATCAAGCACGCCGGCACCCCGTGGGAGCTAGGTTTGGCTGAAACCCAGCAAACGCTGGTCATCAATCGTTTGCGCAGCCGCATCCGGGTGCAAGCCGATGGTCAGATGAAAACAGGTCGCGATGTGGTCATTGGCGCGTTGCTCGGTGCTGATGAGTTCGGTTTTGCGACTGCACCACTGGTAGTCGAAGGCTGCATCATGATGCGCAAGTGTCACCTGAACACCTGTCCGGTGGGTGTGGCCACGCAGGACCCGGTGCTGCGTAAGAAGTTCCAGGGCAAGCCCGAGCACGTGGTCAATTACTTTTTCTTCGTGGCTGAAGAAGTGCGCGAGATCATGGCTCAATTGGGCATCCGTACCTTTGACGAGCTGGTCGGCCGCACCGATTTGCTCGACACCCGTGCCGGTCTTGAGCACTGGAAAGCGCACGGTCTGGACTTCACCAACATCTTTTACCAGCCACCAACTGATGAGCCACGTTACCAAGCGCTCGAACAAGACCATGGCTTGGAGGCGGCACTGGATCACCAGCTGATCGAGCGCAGCAAGCCTGCTATCGAAAAAGGCGAGAAAGTGTCGTTCATTACGCCGGTTCGCAACCGTAACCGTAGCGTGGGTGCCATGCTCTCGGGCGAGATCGCTCGTCGTCATGGCGAGGCGGGGCTCGCTGACGATTCGATTCATATTCAGTTCAACGGCAGTGCCGGCCAAAGCTTTGGTGCGTTCCTTGTGCATGGGGTGACTTTCGACCTCGTTGGCGAGGGCAACGACTATGTGGGCAAGGGCTTGGCCGGTGGGCGCATTATTGTTCGCAGCCCCAACGACTTCCGGGGGTTCGGGCCTGAGCACATTATTGTCGGCAATACGGTTTTGTATGGCGCCACCATGGGTGAAGCCTACTTGAGCGGCGTGGCAGGCGAGCGTTTCGCTGTGCGTAACTCGGGTGCTGCCACGGTGATCGAGGGCACAGGTGATCATGGCTGCGAGTACATGACCGGTGGAACGGTCGTCGTGCTTGGTGGCACGGGTCGCAACTTCGCAGCTGGCATGTCCGGCGGTGTAGCTTATGTGTTTGATCCTGAGCGCAACCTCAAGGACAACTGCAACCTCACCATGGTGGACCTGGAGCCGGTGCTAACTACTGCCGAGCAAAAAGAGAAAGTGGGCATGCAGACTTGGCACAGCATGCTGCGCGGCGATGAGCGCGAAACTGATGAAGCGATTCTCAAGCGTCTAGTTGAGAACCACTTCCGTTACACCGGCAGTTTCCGTGCTCGCGATATTCTGAGCAACTGGCCTGCATCACGTGGCATGTTTGTCAAAGTGATGCCCAAAGAATACCGACGCGCGTTGGCTGAACTTTGGGAAAGTGCCAATACGGCCTCTAAAGCCGCTTGATGGGAGAAAGAGATGGGTAAAGTAACCGGTTTTCTGGAATTAAAGCGTCTGAAAGAAGCCAGCCAGGCGCCTGAGATTCGGATCAAGCACTGGCATGAGTTTGTTGACCGCTTGCCTGACGAAGAGGCGAGCAAGCAAGGGGCTCGCTGCATGGATTGTGGCATTCCCTTTTGCAACACGGGTTGCCCGGTCAACAACATCATTCCTGACTGGAATGACCTGGTGTATCGCAACGAATGGCGCCAGGCACTTGATGTCTTGCACTCGACGAACAACTTCCCCGAGTTCACGGGTCGGATCTGCCCTGCCCCATGTGAAGCGGCCTGTACGTTGAACATCAACAACGACCCGGTGGGGATCAAGTCCATTGAACACGCCATCATCGACAAGGGCTGGGACGAGGGCTGGGTTGTGCCGCAACCGCCCTCGCAGCGCACGGGCAAGAAAGTCGCTGTGGTTGGCTCGGGCCCGGCCGGATTGGCTGCGGCTCAGCAGCTTGCGCGCGCTGGCCATGAGGTTACCGTGTTCGAGAAGCAAGACCGTATCGGTGGGCTTTTGCGCTACGGTATTCCTGACTTCAAGATGGAAAAGCACCTGATCGACCAGCGCGTAGTGCAAATGCAGGCCGAAGGCGTCACGTTCTGTCCGTCGACATTTGTCGGCTCGGCTGACGACCCAGCAGCCAAGGGCTTGACTGTGAAGTCCCCGGCAGACCTAGATGCCGAGTTCGATGCCATTGTGCTGTCTGGCGGCTGTGAAGTGCCGCGTGACTTGCCAGTGCCTGGCCGCGAGCTCGATGGCGTGATGTACGCCATGGACTTCCTGCGCCCGCAAAACAAGGTCGTGGCAGGAGACAAGGTGTCTGGTCAGGTGCTCGCGAAAGACAAGCACGTGGTGGTCATCGGGGGCGGTGACACGGGCTCTGACTGTGTAGGCACGAGCAACCGCCACGGTGCCAAGTCTGTTACCCAGATTGAGTTGATGCCAAAGCCGCCTGAGCACGAGAACAAGGAGTTGACCTGGCCCTACTGGCCTGCCAAGCTCAGAACCTCTTCGTCTCATGAAGAAGGCGCAGACCGCGACTGGGCCATCACCACCAAATCCGTTGAGGGCACCAACGGCAAAGTAAGCAAGTTGAAGGCCGCGCGTGTGCAGTGGGAGCGTGATGAAGCCACCGGCCAATTCAAGATGCAGGAAGTGGCAGGCTCGGAGTTCGAGATCGAAGCCGACCTCATTTTGTTGGCCATGGGCTTTGTGTCGCCGGTCGCCGGCGTGCTGAAATCCTTCGGCATCGAAGTTGATGGCCGAGGCAATGCGCGTGCCAACACCGATGACTACAAGACCAGTTTGCCCAAAGTGTTTGCCGCTGGCGACATGCGTCGTGGCCAGTCACTGGTGGTTTGGGCGATTCGTGAGGGTCGTCAGTGTGCTCGTGCGGTTGACGAGTTCCTGATGGGTGCAACCGAATTGCCTCGATAACTTGACAGTGGGCGATACAATCCTACGATGACTTCGTCCACTGACGCTTCTGGTATTGATGCGACCGGTGCTCCCGCTGTTGATCGCGCGCCGGTGCTTGAGTTTGACAAGGTGACCCTTGGGTACGGGGACTTTACCGTGCTCCAAGGACTGTCGCTGCAGATCAATGCTGGTGAAGTCGTGGCTGTGATGGGTGGCTCCGGTTCGGGCAAGACCACGCTCATGCGGGCAGCCACTGGCCAGATTGCCGTGGCTGCTGGAGAGTTGAAAGCCTTTGGCCAGTCGATGCGGGGCTTAAAGCGCACGGAACTCGAACACCTGCGACAGCGCATGGGGGTTTTGTTTCAGCATGGTGCACTGTTTACCGACCTCGATGTATTTGAAAACGTGGCGTTTCCGCTAAGGGAGCACACGCGCCTGTCGGAACAAGAAATTTCACAGAAAGTGTTGCACAACCTTGACGCCGTTGGTCTCAGGGCAGCTGCGCATCTGAAGTTATCTGAGGTCTCTGGCGGCATGGCCAGACGTGTGGCACTGGCCAGAGCCATCGTGCGTGAGCCCGCACTGGTTTTTTATGACGAACCGTTTGCCGGTCTTGATCCCATATCCATGGGTATCGCCGCACGGCTAATCCGCAACCTGTCTGACAAGCTCGGTTGTGCGTCTGTGGTGATCACCCATGATGTGCCCGAGTCGTTTGAGATTGCGGACACGGTGTATATCGTCGGGCAGGGTGAGCTCAAAGCCAGTGGCTCGCCCGAAAGCCTCAAAGAGTCTGAAGATCCCTACGTGCGCCAGTTCCTTGAGGGCTCACCAGACGGCCCTGTGGCGTTTGATTACCCAACCACGCCCGCATTTGAACGCTGGTGCCGTGACAAGGGGGTGGAGCCATGAAGGTGATGAGCTCACTGGCGGCAACGGGGACCTTCACCCGCAAGAAGCTGGTCGTGCTCGGTCAGCTGGCACGGTTCTTTGTGCAGCTGGTCATGCAATGTGGTGTGCTGTTTCGCCGTCCGCGCTTGACAGTGCAGCAGGTGCACTTTATTGGTAATTATTCGCTGGTCATCATCGCGGTGTCCGGCCTATTTGTGGGGTTTGTGCTCGGTTTGCAGGGATACTACACCCTGAATCGATATGGATCAGAAGAGGCGCTTGGGTTACTCGTGGCATTGTCTTTGACCCGTGAGCTCGGGCCCGTGGTGACGGCACTTCTGTTTGCGGGACGGGCTGGCACGTCGCTGACGGCTGAAATTGGCTTAATGAAGGCTGGCGAGCAGATCGCCGCCATGGAGGTGATGGCCGTTGACCCCGTGCGGCGTGTGTTGGCGCCACGGTTTCTGGGCGGCATTATTGCCATGCCTGTTCTGGCCGCCGTGTTCTCGATGGTGGGTATCATCGGTGGCTGGATTGTCGGTGTGTTGCTTATCGGCATAGACGCTGGCGCCTTCTGGTCGCAGATGCAAGACGGTGTGGACGTGTTTGATGACGTGCTTAATGGTGTCATCAAAAGTGTTGTGTTTGGCGTGGCAGTCACGCTGATTGCCTTGTTTGAAGGTTGGCAGTGCAAACCAACGCCCGAGGGGGTCTCGCGTGCCACCACCCGAACTGTGGTGGCCGGTTCACTGGTGGTGCTTGGGCTGGATTTTGTATTAACGGCTTTAATGTTCAGTAACTGATTCGGGGGCGGTTCTTTATGAGCAACCATAAAATCGATGTGTGGGTAGGCTTGTTTGTCTTTCTGGGCATCATTGCACTGGTGTTCCTGGCCTTGCGTGCCGGTAACCTGAGCAGCTTCTCATTTGCCGAGACCTACTCGGTGCAGGCCAAGTTCGACAATATTGGCGGATTGAAGGTGCGTGCGCCTGTCAAAAGTGCTGGTGTCGTGGTGGGCCGTGTCTCGGATATTCGGTTTGATGACCAGACCTATCAGGCCATTGTGACCTTTAACATTGATCAGGCGTTTGAGTTTCCGCTTGACACCTCAGCTAGCATTTTGACCTCGGGTTTGCTGGGCGAGCAGTACATAGGTCTGGATGCTGGTGGCGACGACTTGATGCTAGCTTCGGGCGACTCGATTACACTGACTCAGAGTGCGATCGTTCTTGAACGATTAATTAGCCAGTTTTTATATGGCACAGCCGAACAAGAGGGAGCAGCGGACTAAGCGTGCGCTGCTGCAATATGATGAGACTTTCGCTAAACAAACGCCTGCTGGTAGTTGCTTCGGTGGCTTTGCTAGCCGGGTGCGCCGGAACCACGCAGCCGCCCAACCCAGCTGACCCATGGGAAGGCATGAACCGAGGCACCTATGCTTTCAATGATGCGGTTGACCGAGCGGTGTTTCGGCCGATCGCCGAGTTGTATGCCTTTGTCACGCCTCGTCCGGTGCGCACCTGTATTCGCAACGTGTACTTGAACATCGGCGAAATCTGGTCGATGATCAACAGCAACTTGCAGCAACGTCACGTCGATGCGATAAACACCACGGGTCGGTTTTTGTTGAACACCACCATGGGTCTTGGTGGCTGTATTGATGTGGCAAGCATGCGCGGCCAGCCTCGCATCAAAAATGACTTTGGTGTCACGTTGGGTGTCTGGGGCGTGCCGCAGGGCCCGTACTTGGTGTTGCCTTTCCTTGGCGCGAGCTCGGTCAGAGACGGTGTGGGCACCGGGGTGGACTTTGTGGGCAACCAGCTCGACACCATTGGCGCAATTCCCAATGTGAGGCTGCGCAACTCATTGTGGGGCTTGGAAGTCGTGGTGCGGCGTGAAGCGCTGCTAACCGTGTCTGAGACCATCGACCGTACCGCACTTGACCCCTACAGTTTTGTGCGTGACGCCTACCTGCAGCAGCGCCGGGCGCTGGTGTCGGGCCAGCCCGATGCGCAGGAGTTGCCCAACTACGAAGATTATGAGGATGTCGAGGCTGATGAAGAAGCCTTGGGCATTGAACAGGAGAAACAGTGATGTCGATATTGTTTACCCGTTGGCCGGTGTTCTCTGGTGCAGGTGCGTTTGGCGCAGGCGCTCGTCACATGGCCGTGTTACTCGCTAGCCTGATGATGTTTGGTGCGGCTGTCGCTTCCCCAGACCCCAAAGCCGAGCCGGCCGTGTTTGTGCAGGAGGTCTCTGACCAGCTGCTCGAGGTGATCAAAAC
Organism: Burkholderiaceae bacterium; assembly: GCA_965659885.1. GTDB lineage: Bacteria > Pseudomonadota > Gammaproteobacteria > Burkholderiales > Burkholderiaceae_B > Algicoccus. Next base: position 23,397 of record CBFHXV010000004.1, read on the forward strand.
CGACCCGGCGGTTCGTGACCAGAATATGGCGCGTATCAACGAGATTGTGAATCAGTACATCATGCCGTATGTCGATTTTGAGCGGACCACGCGATTGGCCGCCGGCAAGTACTGGCGGCGAGCAACGCCTGAGCAGAAACAGGAGCTGTCAGAAGCCTTCAAAATGACCCTGATCCGCACCTACAGTGGTGCTTTGACCAAGGTTGACAACGGCACCAGCATGCAAGTCTTACCGTTTAGGGGTGATGCTGATGCCAAAGATGTGGTGGTCAGATCCAACGTGGTGCAGGCTAGTAACACCCAGCCCATCCGGGTCGACTATCGGTTGCGTCGTGAGCCTGAGGGCTGGCGCATCTATGACATTAACGTTGAAAACGTCTGGCTGATTCAAAACTATAGAAACCAGTTTGCGCAGCAAATCAACCGTTCGGGTATTGATGGTTTGATTGTGGCTTTAAATGAGCGCAACGAACAAAACTAATATATGTCCTCAGCAGCAATTGAGTTCAACCACATCCACAAAACCTATAAGCCCGCAGTCAAACACTGGTGGCAACGGTTTGGCAAACAGTCAGGCGGCGAAGGTTTTAAGGCATTAAATGATGTCGATTTGCGAGTTGAATACGGTGAGTTTTTTGGATTGCTCGGCCCTAATGGCGCAGGCAAGACCTCACTGATTTCCATACTTGCGGGCTTGTCTTATGCCACGCAAGGTACAGCGCGCGTGTGTGGCCATGACGTCGTGGCCGACTTCAGGGCGGCACGCCGATCGCTAGGCGTGGTGCCTCAAGAGCTGGTATATGACCCTTTCTTCACGGTCATGGAAACACTAAGGATTCAATCCGGGTATTTCGGCTTGCATCACAACGATGACTGGATCGAAGAGGTGTTGCACAACCTTGGGCTCTCAGACAAGACGCACGCCAATATGCGTTCATTGTCCGGTGGCATGAAACGGCGCGTGCTTGTGGCACAAGCGCTCGTGCACCGCCCACCCGTGATTGTGCTCGATGAGCCCACAGCCGGCGTGGACGTGGATTTGCGGCGCAGCCTCTGGGAATTCATCTCTAGGTTGAACCAGGAAGGCCACACGATTTTATTGACCACACATTATCTTGAAGAGGCCGAGGCCTTGTGTGGGCGCATCGCCATGCTTAAGCGAGGCCAAATCGTGGCCTTGGACACCACTGACGCCCTGCTCGCGCGCGTCGGCGGCGCGGGCCTAGAGGAAGCTTTTGTGCAGATCATGCAAGACGATGGTCAGAAGGCGGCAATTCCATCATGAGTCAGAACACTGTGGCATCACGCTGGGGCAACTCCTCGCGCTCGGGTTTTTATACGCTGCTCTACAAAGAGTTGTTGCGTTTTTGGCGGGTTGGGTTTCAAACCATTGCTGCGCCGGTCATCACGGCCTTGCTCTATCTGATCGTGTTTGTCCAGGTTTTACAAGACCGGGTTCAGGTCTACGATCAAATTCCATACGTTGAGTTCCTGATTCCGGGCTTGATGATGATGAGCATGTTGCAAAACGCCTTTGCCAACCCTTCTTCTTCGCTGATTCAAAGCCGGGTCACGGGTAACTTGGTGTTCGTGCTTCTGACGCCCATTTCGACCAGAGAGTTTTTTGCGGCCTATGTGGTTGCTGCCATTGCACGCGGTCTGGCGGTGGGTTTGGCGGTTTGGTTGGTGTCATTGCTGTTTGTGCCCATACCGGTCACCTCGGTTGCCTGGGTGCTGGTGTTTGGCACGCTCGGTAGCGCCATGCTCGGCATTTTGGGGTTGATTGCGGGTTTATGGTCCGAGAAGTTTGACCAGATGGCGGCGTTTCAGAATTTCCTGATCATGCCATTGACGTTCTTGTCGGGCGTGTTCTACTCCATCCACAGCCTGCCGGCCTTTTGGCAGGGCGTATCGCACTGGAACCCCATCTTCTACACGATTGATGGCTTTCGGTATGGGTTTTTTGGTGTGTCTGACAGCTCGCCCTGGCTAAGTTTGGCTGTGGTGTTTGGTTTTTTTGCTGTGCTGACTTTTATTGCGATCCGGTTGCTTGATAGCGGTTACAAACTTAGAACTTGATTGAGGTGCAAAGATGTTGCCAACTCCTGAGGACATCAAAAAATATATCAGCGCTGGCTTGGCTTGCGAACACGTTGAGGTTAGTGGTGACGGTGCCCACTTTGAGGCGGTCATTGTCAGTGACGCCTTTGAGGGCAAGCGTCCCATTGCGCGGCACCAGTTGGTCTATGCCGCGCTTGGCGATCGCATGCGCGACGAGATTCATGCGTTGTCCATGAAAACACTGACGCCCGAAGAGTTCAAGGCACAAGCCTGATGGACCGCTTGCGCATCACTGGCGGCCAGCCCTTGCGTGGGGAGGTTGTCATATCGGGCGCTAAAAATGCGGCGCTACCGATCCTGTGCGCCTCTTTGCTTACTGCTGAACCTGTGGTCATTGGCAATGTGCCTGAACTGCGTGATATTGGCACCATGCTCACGTTGCTGCAGCAACTTGGCACTCGAACCCAAGAGGCGGGGCCTGAGACGATCGAGCTCTGCTCGTCGGATGTCGCCTCGCTTGAGGCTCCTTATGAGCTGGTCAAGACCATGCGTGCCTCGATTTTGGTGCTCGGTCCGTTGCTGGCCCGCTTTGGCCAGGCGCGCGTGAGCCTGCCAGGCGGCTGTGCCATCGGCCAGCGGCCGGTGGACCAACACATCAAGGGCCTTGAAGCACTTGGTGCCGAGATCACCATCGAGCATGGCTATGTGGTGGCCAAAGCCAAACGCCTAACGGGTGCTGTCATCCGAACCGACATGGTCACGGTCACGGGCACTGAGAACTTGTTGATGGCCGCGGTTTTAGCGCAAGGTGAGACTGTGCTGGAAAACGCCGCTCGTGAACCCGAGGTGGTCGATCTGGCTGAGCTTTTGATCAAGATGGGTGCCAAGATTTCAGGCCACGGCACCGACCGTATCGTGGTGCAGGGTGTGGATAAGCTGCATGGTGCTGAACATCATGTCATGCCTGACCGTATTGAAGCGGGCAGCTTTCTGTGTGCGGTTGCCGCCACAGGCGGGCAGATTGAATTGGCGCGCGTGGCCCCAGATACAATGGGTGCGACGATAAGCAAACTGCAGCAAGCCGGCCTTGAACTGACCGACGCAGGTGACCGATTGGTGGCGCGTATGGACCAGCGTCCCAAGGCGGTTGATGTCAGAACCCATGAGTACCCTGGGTTTGCCACCGATATGCAAGCCCAGTTCATGGCGTTAAACACGGTCGCAAGCGGCACGGCCATGGTAGTTGAAACGATATTTGAGAACCGTTTCATGCATGTCCAAGAGCTCATTAGGCTTGGCGCGGATATTGAAATTGATGGTCACACCGCGGTGGTAAAAGGTGTGTTATCGCTGTCAGGCGCAACCGTGATGGCCACTGATTTAAGAGCGTCGGCAAGCCTGGTGATTGCTGGCTTGGTGGCGCAGGGCCACACAACGGTTGAACGGATCTATCATCTGGATCGTGGTTACATGAACATGGAAGACAAGTTGAGTGCACTAGGCGCACAAATCGAGCGGTTAACTTCACGAGGCACAGCATGACGACATCGGCTGCCCGGCCTATTACTTTGGCGCTGTCAAAGGGTCGGATTTTTGATGAGACGCTGCCATTGCTCAAAGCCGCGGGCATCGAGGTCGCTGAAGACCCCGAGAAGTCCAGAAAACTGATCATTGGCACCAACCGCGAGGATGTGCGCCTCATTATTGTGCGTGCCTCAGATGTGCCCACGTACGTCGAATACGGAGCGGCCGATTTGGGCATCGCTGGCAAGGATGTGTTGATTGAACATGCCGCTGCCCATCCGGGCGCACTTTATCAGCCGATTGATTTGAACATCGCGCGCTGCCGACTGTGCGTGGCCGTTCCCAAGGGATTCGATTACGAGGCCGCGGTGGGCCAGGGGGCGCGCTTGCGTGTGGCCACCAAGTATGTCTGGGCCGCGCGTGAGCATTTTGCGCGCAAGGGTGTCTACGTTGATCTCATCAAATTGTATGGATCCATGGAATTGGCGCCGTTAATTGGTCTGGCCGATGCGATTGTTGACCTGGTGTCGACGGGCAACACGTTAAAGGCCAATAATTTGGTGGCCGTCGAGGACATCATGCCGATTTCGTCGCGTTTGATCGTCAACCGGGCGGCCTTAAAAACCCGTCAAGGGCAATTGCAACCGATTCTGGATGCCTTTGAGCAGGCTTGCTGAAAAACCCTGCTAATCTTTAATCTGATTATTGAACACTCGAGCAAAACCAAATGGCTGTCATTAACCGTCTGAGCGCCACTGACACTGACTTTGATCAAGCACTGACAACACTGCTGCATGTCAACGCGCAGGAAGATGAGGCAATTGAATCGGCCACAGCCGATATTTTGCGGGCGGTGCGCAGCCAGGGTGATCAAGCATTGCTTGCCTACACCCAAAAGTTTGACCGCGTGAGCGCAGACAGCGTCGCTGAACTTGAAATACCGCGCAGTGACTGGCAAGCGGCGCTTAATAGCCTGCCCGTTGAGCAGCGCGGCGCATTGGAAGATGCTGCGGCTCGGATTCGCGCCTACCATGAGCGACAAAAGCAAGACAGCTGGACATTCACCGAATCCAATGGCACCACGCTTGGCCAAAAAATCACCCCGCTTGATCGCGTGGGCTTGTACGTGCCAGGTGGCAAGGCCGCCTACCCCTCATCTGTTCTGATGAACGTGGTGCCAGCCAAAGTGGCAGGGGTCTCTGAGGTCATTATGGTCACGCCCACGCCCGATGGCCAGCGCAACCCGCTCGTGCTTGCGGCCGCGGCCATTGGCGGCGTTGATCGCGTCTTTGCCATCGGTGGTGCACAGGCTGTGGGTGCCTTGGCTTATGGCACGCAGACGATTCCTGCCGTGGACAAGATTGTGGGACCCGGCAACGCGTATGTGGCTAGCGCCAAGCGCCGGGTGTTTGGCACGGTGGGCATTGACATGATTGCCGGACCCAGTGAAATTCTGATCATTTGCGATGGCAAGACCCCGGCGGACTGGATCGCAATGGATTTGTTCTCGCAAGCCGAGCACGACGAGCTCGCGCAAGCGATTTTGTTGTGTCAGGATGCCGAGTTTTTAGATGAGGTTGAACAAGCCATCCAGAAATTGCTGCCGACCATGCCCAGACAGGAAATCATCGCAACCAGCTTAAAAAACCGCGGTGCCCTGATTCTCGTGGATTCGCTCGAGCAGGCCTGCGAGATCAGCAACCGGATTGCGCCCGAGCACCTTGAGGTCTCGGTAGAAGATGCGCAAGCGCTGTTGCCCCAGTTACGTCACGCGGGCGCCATTTTTATGGGTCGCCACAGCTCGGAGTCACTTGGCGATTACTGTGCTGGCCCTAACCACGTGCTGCCAACCTCGGGCACCGCCCGCTTTTCTTCGCCGCTTGGTGTCTACGATTTCCAGAAACGCTCAAGCATCATTGATGTCTCAGATGCCGGTGCCACCGAGCTTGGTGCCATTGCGCGTGTGCTCGCCGAGGGCGAGGGATTGCCAGCCCACGCGCAAAGCGCTGTTTACCGGATGGCCTAAGTGCCTGGTAGCTCGAATTTAGGCGTAGGCCGTAGCCGCCGCGATTACAATACGTTTTTAATGTGACTGTATTTCAGTCTGATAGAAGTTCACCATTACCATGCGAACCGCCGACATTACCCGCAACACCAAAGAGACGCAAATCCGCGTGTCTATCAATCTTGATGGCACGGGCAAGCAGTCCATTGACACAGGCATCCCGTTTCTTGACCACATGCTCGATCAGATCGCCCGTCACGGACTCATCGACCTTGAAATCAAGGCGTCGGGTGATCTGCACATCGATGACCACCACACGGTTGAAGATGTGGGCATCACGTTGGGTCAGGCGCTCGCCCAAGCCTTGGGTGACAAGGCTGGCATTCGCCGTTACGGCCATGCGTATGTGCCACTCGATGAGGCGCTGTCGCGTGTGGTGATCGACTTGTCGGGGCGTCCGGGCTTGATCTTTGAAGTGCCGTACACGCGTGCGCGAGTGGGTAGCTTTGATGTTGACCTGTCGCGCGAGTTTTTTCAAGGGCTGGTCAACCACGCCTGGATGACGCTGCACATTGACAACCTGCGTGGCATCAATGCCCATCACCAGTGCGAAACGGTTTTTAAAGCCTTTGGGCGTGCCTTGCGCATGGCGGTTGAGCCCGATGAACGTCAGGCCGGTGCCATCCCCTCGACCAAAGGGGTTCTCTAGGCTGCGCGCTCAAAGACCTGCGACTGGAACGTTTCATGAAACGCATTGCAATTGTCGAATATGGCATGGGCAACTACCACTCTGTGCAACGTGCCTTAAGACATGCCGCACCTGATGCGCAAATCGATTTAACGGGCGATGCGCAAACCATTTTGGCTGCCGACCGTGTGGTCTTGCCAGGACAAGGTGCCATGAGCGATTGCATGCGCACGCTCGAGCAGGCCGGGCTGACGCAAGTCGTGCTTGATGTGGCATCGAGCAAGCCTTTGCTAGGCGTGTGCGTGGGCGAGCAGATGCTGTTTGAAAGCAGCGAAGAAGGCCCAACCACATGCCTGGGCCTGTTTCCTGGCGTGGTCAAACGCTTTGCTGGCCCGATGTTCGATCATGCGACAGACGATGGCGACAGACTGAAGATCCCCCACATGGGCTGGAATCCGGTTCGTCAGGTACAGCCACACCCGATGTGGTCTGGCATAGCGGATCTGTCAGCCTTTTATTTTGTGCATAGTTATCACGTGGTTGCGACCAATCCCGCGCATGTATACGGACAAGCCGACTATGGGTATCCGTTTACTTGTGCGGTGGCGCGCGACAATATATTTGCGGTGCAGTTTCACCCGGAGAAGAGTGCGGGTGATGGTTTACGGCTGTACCGTAATTTTGTAGATTGGAACCCTTAAAGCCCTGCCCTTAAAACGCCTACCTTCTGTTTGCCATGTTACTGATACCTGCGATTGATTTGAAAGACGGCCAATGTGTGCGCCTGCGCCAAGGCGACATGGATGACGCCACTGTGTTTTCGGGGGACCCCGTTGAGGTCGCTGACCGCTGGGCTGATTTGGGCGCCCAACGTCTGCATTTGGTTGACTTAAATGGCGCTGTGGATGGCAGGCCGCGCAACGAGCCGGTGATAAGAGAGATTGTTCAAGCCATGGGTGATGAGGTGCCGGTGCAAATTGGCGGCGGCATCCGCGATCTCGACACCATTGAGCGTTATCTGGATGCGGGTATTTCTTATGTCATTCTGGGCACGGCGGCCGTTAAGAACCCCGGGTTTTTGCAGGACGCCTGCGGTGCTTTTCCTGGCAACATCATTGTGGGGCTAGATGCCAAAGATGGGCGTGTGGCCACTGATGGCTGGAGCAAGTTGACCAAGCACAGCGTGACGGACCTGGCCAAGAAGTTTGAAGACTATGGCTGTGAGGCCATTATCTACACCGACATTGGGCGTGACGGCATGTTAAGCGGTGTCAACGTTGAGGCAACCGTCACCTTGGCCCAACACGTGCGCATTCCTGTGATTGCCTCCGGTGGCATCACGGACATTACTGATATTGAGCGATTATGCGAAGTCGAGCCTGAGGGGGTCGAGGGCGCGATTTTGGGTCGCAGCATCTACGAGGGTACGCTGGATTTTGCGGCAGCGCTCAAGCGTGCCGAAGAGCTGTGCCCGTGAATAGTGAACAAAATTGCAATGGGTTGATGCGCCGCATCATTCCTTGCCTTGATGTCACGGCGGGCCGCGTGGTCAAGGGCGTGAATTTCGTCGATTTAGCCGATGCCGGTGACCCGGTCGAGGTGGCGCGCCGCTACAACCACGAAGGCGCTGATGAGCTTACGTTTCTGGACATCACAGCCACGAGCGACGAGCGCGATCTGATCCTGCCGATTATCGATGCCGTGGCCTCTGAAGTGTTCATCCCGCTGACGGTTGGTGGCGGTGTCAGGCAAGTCAGTGATGTGCAGCGGCTTCTAAGTGCTGGCGCGGACAAGGTGTCGATTAACAGTGCGGCGGTGGCTGACCCAGATCTCATTAAGCGTGCGGCTGACTACCATGGGTCGCAGTGTATTGTGATCGCCATTGATGCCAGGCGGGTGCCTGAATCAAGCGATGAGGCGCCGCGCTGGGAGGTCTATACCCATGGCGGGCGTCGTGCCACGGGTATAGACGCGGTTCAGTGGGCGCAGCGCATGCAGCAAGCAGGCGCCGGTGAGGTGCTGTTAACCAGCATGGATCGCGATGGCACGCGTGAGGGCTTTGATCTGCTGTTGACCCGCACGGTATCTGACGCCGTGTCGATTCCAGTGATCGCTTCAGGCGGCGTGGGCAATTTGCAGCACCTCGCTGACGGGGTCACCAAAGGCGGCGCCAATGCGGTGTTGGCGGCGAGTATTTTTCATTTCGGGCAATACACCATTGATGAAGCCAAGGCGTACATGGCCGAGCGAGGGATTGCTGTGAGGCTTGAGCATCATGACTGATTCGGTGAGTCCAGCCTGGCTTGATGAGGTGGTGTTCGATGCCCAGGGCTTAGTGCCAGCGATTGCTCAGGATGCTCAGAGCGGCCGGGTGTTGATGGTGGCGTGGATGAACCGTGAGTCGCTACTTGAAACGGTGCGTCTGGGCTATGCCGTTTATTTCTCGCGATCACGCCAGCGTCTATGGAGAAAAGGCGAATCCTCAGGTCATACGCAGCAAGTCGTTGACATGCGTCTGGACTGCGATGGCGATGTGGTGTTGTTATCGATCAATCAAGTGGGCGATGTGGCTTGCCACACGGGTCGCCAGAGCTGCTTTTACCGGCAACTGACGCCAATTGATGGCAAAATGCAATGGAAGTCGGTTGACCCCGTACTAAAAGATCCCGAAGAGATTTACAAAAAGTAGAGGCATGCTTGAATCGTTCGTCTGACACGACACTGAGCCGTCTGGCTGATGTGCTGCATAGCCGCCGTCCCGATCAGGGCGGTGACCCGCAGAACTCTTACGTGGCCAAACTGCTGGTCAAAGGCCAGGACAGCATCCTGAAAAAAGTTGGTGAAGAGTCAACCGAACTGGTCATGGCCAGTAAAGACGGAGAAAGTGAGCGAATTGTCGCTGAGACAGCCGATTTGTGGTTTCATTGTCTGGTGTTGTTAACGCACCATGGACTGCGGCCAGAGGATGTGCTCGCAGAGCTCGATCGGCGCGAAGGTTTGTCTGGCTTGGTTGAGAAAGCGAGCCGCAGTGAAAACAAGAAGGGACGGGCATGAGCGAGAACTGCTTGTTTTGCAAGATCGTCAAAGGGGAGATCCCCGCGGCCATCGTGCACGAGGATGACGACTTTATTGCATTTAAGGATATCAATCCGGCTGCGCCGGTGCACATTCTGCTCGTGCCAAAGCACCACGTGGTTTCCCTACAGGAAATAGGTCCCGCAGATAGCCAATGGTTAGGTAGAATGATGGCATTGGTACCGAAAGTTGCGCTCGACAATGGTTGCCACCCCGGTCCGGATGGTGGATTCCGGGTGGTGGTAAATTCGGGTAGACATGGTGGTCAAGAAATTGATCACCTTCATTTACACATTTTGGGTGGTCCCAGACCCTGGTCAGGGCAGGCCGCACCCAACGCCTAAGTGGAGAGTTTCAATGGGCACTTTTAGCATTTGGCACTGGTTGATCGTATTGTTGGTTGTCGCGCTGATCTTTGGTACTAAAAAGCTGCGCAACATGGGATCTGATCTTGGTGGTGCGGTTAAGGGTTTTAAAGAAGGTATGAAAGAGGCCAACGAGAAAGCCGAAGAAGGTGAGTCCTCCGCGCAAACGCAGCGGGTCGCTTCTGGTGAAACCATTGATGTGCAAGCCAAGGAGAAGTCCGGCTCGCAGTCTTCCTGAGGCTTCGGGCATGGGGCTGGGGCTGTCTTGGGTCACAGCCAGTACGTTCTTGACTTCACAAAAATAGGCTTAGCGTGTTTGATATCAGCTTTACTGAGTTGATGCTCGTGGGTTTGGTGGCGCTTATCGTCATCGGACCTGAGCGCTTGCCTAAGCTTGCCAAAACCGTGGGGCATTTGCTCGGGCGCGCACAGCGCTACGTCAATGACGTCAAGGGTGATATCCAGCGAGAGGTTGAGCTCGACGAGTTACGTAAAATGAAAGATGACATGGAGTCAGCTGCCCGCTCGATGCAGTCCTCCATGCAGCAAACCGAATCCAAACTGCGCAGCGAATTGCAAAGCCCGGTCAACGATTTCAAGAACGAAATCGATGAACTCAAAGCGGGAGCGCAAAAGACGGGTGCAGCCGACAATGCCACGGCAGACTCCTCTTCGCCAAGCGTCACCCATACGGAGCCCGCAGCTGAGCCGCAGACTGTGCCAGACGCGGTGACGCCTTCGTCAACCCCCACTGCAGAGCCAGAAAAAGCGGTGTCGGAGCATAAGTCGTGAGTCAAGCAGATACAGCCCCACCGCAAGAAGGGTTCATGTCCCACCTCGTTGAATTGCGTAACCGCCTGGTCCGGGCCGTGATCGCAGTGTTGGCGGTGTTTGTGGTGATTTTTATGTACCCCGGTGCGTCGGCCATCTATGACTTTTTAGCGCAGCCTATGCTCGCATCCTTGCCCCAAGGCACACGCATGATTGCCACTGGCGTGATTACGCCGTTCATGGTGCCAGTCAAAGTGACGCTGTTGGCGGCATTTTTGGTGGCGCTGCCCTACGTCTTGTATCAAGCATGGGCATTTGTGGCACCGGGCCTGTACCGTCATGAACAAAATCTGGCTTTGCCACTGATCGTCTCGAGTTCGCTACTGTTTCTGGCGGGCATGGCGTTTTGTTATTTTGTGGTGTTTCAGACGGTATTTGCATTTATTACGTCGTTTGCGCCGCAGTCCATTACGCCGGCGCCTGACATTGAGGCTTACCTGAGTTTTGTGATGACCATGTTCATCGCATTTGGCATTACCTTTGAAGTGCCCATCGCGGTGGTATTACTGGTGCGCATGGGCATTATGAGTGTGCAAAAGCTGCGTGAGATCCGGGGCTACGTCATTGTTGTGGCATTCGTGATTGCGGCGATCGTCACCCCGCCGGATGTCATCAGCCAGTTCATGCTGGCACTGCCTCTTTGGATTCTTTATGAGGTTGGCTTGTTGCTTGCTAGCCGAATCAAGCCACGCGCCAATGAAGACGAAGAACATGACTCGCCCGAGTCTGACGGCCAAGACAAAAAAGACTAGGCTAAATCGGCCGTCACTGGCAGGCGGCGCAATTCGACCACGGATCCAACGATGTCACTTTGCGACTGGCGCAACCCCGCCACCAGTGACTGTGCGAATGCCTGTGCTGCTGCAGACGGGGCACGTTGTGGGTTGTGAACATAAACAACTTGACGCTGCAGTGATGGCGTGATGAGTCGATGGGTACGCAGCCGAATGCCCGCACGCTCTCGCAAGTTACTCAGAACACTGCCTGGCAAAAAACCCACATAGGGGCCGTCGTTGACCATTAGTGCCAGCGCCAAAATAGAGTCAAGCTCCATTGCGGGCACCAAGGTCACGCCAAGTTTCTCTGCGTAATTATCGAGCAATAGCCGCAAGCCATGCTTTCGTGTAGGCAGAATCAGTCTCTGTGCTGCCGCCTCTTGCAACATGATTTCGGGGGGCATCTTGCGGTTACTGCGGGCAGATGAAATCGCAAAAATCTCTTCACGAAGCACGTTTTCCTGAGCGAGCTTGCAATCGCGGTGCGGCTGATTGATAAATGCCAAATCCAGCTGACCATTGGCAACACTTTCGCATAAGGGGTCTGTCAAACCCTCAGTCACCGATAGCGTGACTTGAGGGTTTGACTCGGTGAACTGACGCAGCACGTCGGGTAAAACACTGTGTCCGATGCTAGCCATTAGGCCGACGCGCACGTGGCCAGACAGGGTTTTGGCTTGGTGGGTAATTTTGGATTTCGCTGCCAGAAAGTTCGAAACCACAGGCGTAAACAGGCTGTACATTTCGTCACCGGCCGGTGTGGCATACATGCCTCGCGGCGTGCGTGTAAAAAGCTCTCGCCCAATTTCGCTCTCAAGGCGCGTGATTTGCATGCTCAAAGCAGGCTGAACGATGTTCAGCCGTTTGGCAGCCCTCGTGACAGACTTTTCCTCATATAAACATATGAAGTACTGAATTTGTCGTATGTCCATGGCGAGCACCACCTGCAAAAAGTTAAGGAAAATATCATATCAATTATTTTGATATCCCTGATTAGAAATAATTAGTAGACAAGATGGTATTGAAATTTTTAGTATGTGTGTACAACAATGAGATAGCAGCTTGGCATGCTAGCGGTGTCTGTACTAGGCTAAACAAAATTCCCACGGGGGAAACATGATCAGTGAACGATTGAAGGCTGCCCGTTTAAGAGCGGGTCTTTCCCAAGAGAAGCTTGGCAAACTCGCGGGTATTGACCCGACATCGGCAAGCGCACGCATGAATCAGTACGAGCGGGGCAAGCATTCGCCTGACTATCGGCTCATGTGTCGCGTGGCTGAAATTCTCAAAATGCCGGTGAGCTGGTTCTACACGCAAGATGATGAGCTGGCTCGTTTGCAAGAAATATTCTTTAATATGTCACCCGACACGAAAACGGATTTGCTCACGCACGCTGAGGCGTTGAATCAGAAGGTCACGAACGCTATCGTCTGATCGAGCGTCATCTTGCGCTGAGCCATATGACTTGGAGCAATATGAAACGCGACGATTTGATGGCGTGGCTCGACAAAACACTCGAGCCCTGGCGGTTTTCTGATTACTGTCCCAATGGCCTGCAGGTCGAAGGCAAGGCTGAGGTCACGAGAATCGTGACCGGTGTGACTGCGAGTCTGGCGCTTATTGAAAAAGCAATAGAGCTAAAAGCTGACGCCATATTGGTTCATCACGGCTGGTTTTGGCGGGGTGAAAACCTGGCGGTAACCGGCACGCGAAAGCAGCGTTTGGCGTCGGTTTTAGCCCACGACCTAAACCTGATTGCGTTTCACTTGCCGCTCGACGCCCATCCAACTTACGGCAATAACATGCAGCTTGGACAAGTGCTCGGTTTGGAGCCTGAGCGCGACGCCGGCGGGCAGATCGTGACCGGTGGCAGCAAGGATTTGGTGTGGTTTGGCCGGCCGGATCAGCCGCAAATCACATTGTCTGAGTTGTCTGACCGAATTGGATCACGTTTGTCGCGCGCGCCAATAGTGGTCGGCGATCCGGATAAGGTCTGCGCGCGAGTGGCGTGGTGTACCGGTGGCGCGCAGGGCATGTTTGAAGCCGCCATCGAAGCGGGTGCGGATGCATACATCACGGGCGAGATTTCCGAGCCGAACGCCCATTTAGCAAGAGAAAGTGGCGTTGCGTTCATTAGCGCGGGTCATCACGCCACCGAGCGCTACGGCGCCAAAGCGCTTGGTGAAGCGATTGCTCAACGGTTCGATGTTGAGGTGTTGTTTTTAGACATCGACAACCCGGCCTGATGTTTGGCACTGAGGCCCACCACTGAGGTCTATGACTGAGGCCTATCACGCCGCCGGAACTAAACGCCACTTTCGCATCCTGCTTACTGCTGCGATTGGTTTTTTTGCAGCAGATCACGGATTTCGGTCAGCAACACCACATCTTGCGCTGGCGCAGCCGGCGCGGCGGCCTCTTGCTCCTTCTCGAAGCGTTTGCGTGCGGTGGTGACTGCCTTGACCATCCAGAAAATCACAAAGGCCAGCAAAATGAAATTTAGTAAGATGGTGACGAAATTGCCCCAAGCGAACAGCACCGCGCCAGCCTCGCTCAGTTCGGCATAAGTCAGCGGTCCTGTGTAATCGTCGGGTTTAGATAGCACGATGAATTTATTGGAAAAATCAGCCGACCCGCCTAGCACCACGTTCACCAGCGGCATCACGATGTCGGTTACCAGAGAATTCACGATTTTTGAGAAGGCTGCGCCGATAATGATACCGACGGCAAGATCGATGACGTTGCCTTTGACGGCAAACGCTCGGAATTCGGCAAGAAACCCTTTTGTTGAAGCCATTTTTATTCTCCTTGATAGTAGTCAATTACTGGGCGATCACGGCGTTATAATATTGGACGATTAATTATTTGTATCTATCAAATCCCGAATGCGGGAGATCACGACCAAGGATAATGTGATGAGTCAGGATTCAACGGTTAACCGCGACGACGAGGCTGAAGGCTCCGCGCCACTTGAGCTGCCTAACGATCCTCAACGGCGTTTCTGGATTGGCGCTACCTGTTTGGCTGGCGGTGCGGCCGGTGCTGCGGCGGCTGTTCCATTTGTGGGCAGCTTTGCTCCTTCAGAGAAGGCAAGAGCAGCAGGTGCGCCGGTTGAGGTTGATTTGTCCGTCATTCCCCCGGGGCAACTACGAACCTACGAGTGGCGTGGCAAACCGGTCTGGGTGATTCACCGCACGCCGGAAATGATTGAAGGCTTGGCCAAAGTTAATGATGACTTGGCTGATCCTAACTCTGACCGCCCTGGCTACACCCCAGCGTACGCAAAAAACGAGTATCGCTCGCGCAAGCCTGATTTTTGGGTGGGTGTGGCCATTTGTACCCACCTCGGGTGCTCACCCACACCACGTTTTGAGCCGGGCGCACAACCGAGCCTGCCCGATGACTGGCAAGGTGGCAGCATCTGCCCTTGCCATGGCTCCTGGTTTGACATGGCTGGCCGTGTCTATAAAAACAAGCCCGCCCCGGACAACCTTGAGGTGCCTCCGTACCAGTACCTCAGCGATTCCCGTATTGTGATCGGGGTTGATGAGGACAATCCAGCCTGAGAAGAAACAGGTTGATGTAATTGGTTAAAACTGAATTGAAAGACTGAGAGGAGCCATTCCATGGCTGGCGAAAAGAACGTCGAGACGACTGGGACACTAGGGTGGATTGATCGCCGCTTCCCACTAACCAAGATGGTGAAGGAGCATTTGTCTGAGTACTATGCTCCCAAAAATTTTAACTTCTGGTACTTCTTTGGCTCGTTGGCCATGTTGGTACTCGTGATTCAGATTGTGACGGGCATCTTCCTGGTCATGCATTACAAACCCGATGCACAGATGGCATTCGATTCGGTTGAGTACATTATGCGTGAAGTGCCAGGTGGCTGGTTTATCCGTTACATGCACTCAACAGGCGCCTCGATGTTCTTTGTCGTGGTTTATCTGCACATGACCCGTGCGTTGATCTACGGCTCGTATCGCAAGCCACGAGAGCTTGTATGGATTTTTGGTGTAGGTATCTTCCTGGCGCTCATGGCCGAAGCCTTCATGGGCTACCTCCTGCCCTGGGGTCAGATGTCATACTGGGGCGCACAGGTGATTGTTAACTTGTTTGCTGCTGTTCCTTTGATTGGGCCTGACCTGGCCGTTTGGATTCGTGGTGACTATGTGGTGTCTGATGCCACGTTGAACCGCTTCTTCTCCTTGCATGTGATTGCGCTCCCGCTGGTCTTGCTTGGCCTGGTGGTGGCACATATTATTGCGTTGCACGAGGTTGGATCAAACAACCCCGATGGCATTGAGATCAAAGAGAAGAAAGACAAGCATGGTCGACCGCTTGACGGTATTCCCTTCCACCCGTACTACACGGTTCATGACATCATGGGGTATGCAGGGTTTTTGATCGTGTTCATGGCCATTGTGTTCTTTGCCCCCGAAATGGGCGGGTTCTTTATTGAGTACAACAACTTCATACCCGCTGATCCGTTAAAGACACCCGCGCACATCGCACCGGTTTGGTATTTCACGCCCTTCTACTCCATGCTGCGTGCCACGACTGACCCCTTTACTTGGGTTTTGGCTATCGGTTGCGTGATTGCAGCAGCGAGCATGTTCTTCAAATGCAAGGGTGCCGCCAAGTTAATCGTGCCGGCAATTTTGATTGCTGTTGCGGTTTCACTTCGCATGATTGATGCGAAGTTCTGGGGCGTTGTGGTGATGGGTGGTGCCGTGGTGCTGTTGTTCTTCCTGCCTTGGCTCGATTACAGCCCGGTGAAGTCCATCCGCTATCGGCCAGGCTGGCACAAATGGATTTATGGCATCTTCTTTGCCAATTTCCTTGTGCTCGGTTATCTCGGCACACAACCGCCTTCAGACGTGTTTAACCTCATGTCACAGATCGGCACGATTATCTACCTGGCGTTCTTCTTCCTGATGCCTGTGTGGAGTCGACTCGGAGAGTTCAAGCCCGTGCCTGACCGTGTTGTGTTCCATGCCCATTGAGCAAGTGAGAGACGTAATGAAAATGATGAATAAGCTCCTTGGTGCCATCGCATTGTCATTAACCTGTTCCCTGGCGATTGCAGCGGGCAGTGACTATCCGCTGGATAAAGCACCGGACAAACTTAACGATCAAGCAGCCCTGCAAAACGGGGCCAAGATCTTTGTGAACCATTGCTTGAACTGCCACAGCGCGAAATCGCTGCGTTACAACAAGCTACGCGACATCGGCCTGACGGATCAGCAGATCAAAGAGAGCTTGTTGTTTACGGGTGAGAAAGTCGGTGATCTTATGACCATCGCGATGACCAAAGAAGACGGCACGAACTGGTTTGGTGCCGCTGCACCTGATCTGTCGGTCATTGCACGTGCCAAGTCAAGGAATGCCGGTCCTCCGGGTGGTGACTACATTTACACGTACATGCGCACGTTCTACCGCGACATGACCCAACCGACGGGCTGGAATAACCTTGCTTTCCCGAACGCCGGTATGCCACATGTCTTGTGGGACAACCAAGGGCCACGCGAGTTGACCTCAACGATCATCGAGCAAGTGCCTCAAGACGGTGAAATGGTTTGGCAGAAGATCACCAAACAATACGGTCCCGAAGGCTACTGGACGGCTGACGCTGAAATCCTGGATAATTACGTAGGCTCAGCCGGTGTAACGCATTCGTTTAATGCGTTGGATCCTAAGAAGGCCGCTCAATATGATCGTGACATGGGCGACTTGGCTGCCTTTATGACTTGGATGGCCGAGCCCGTTCAACTCGAGCGCAAGCGTATTGGCTTCTGGGTCTTAGTGTTCCTAGGCCTATTTTTCATTGTCGCCTGGCGCTTGAACGCGACTTATTGGAAGCACATCAAGTAGTATGTCGTTACTGGGCCAGCACCTGCCTGAGGGTCGGTGCTGGCTTTTATTTTATTACTCTAAGCATTAGGACGGTACCTCACCATGATGGTCCTCTATTCCGGCACGACTTGCCCGTTTTCGCATCGCTGCCGCTTCGCTCTGTATGAAAAAGACATGGATTTTGAGGTGCAGGATATCGACCTGTACAACAAGCCTGAAGACATCAGTGTCATGAATCCGTATGGGCAGGTTCCCATTCTGGTCGAGCGCGATCTGATCTTATATGAGTCAAATATCATCAATGAATACATCGATGAGCGCTTCCCGCATCCGCAATTAATGCCGGCTGACCCGGTCATGCGTGCCCGCACACGCCTGTTCCTGTTCAATTTTGAGAAAGAGCTGTTCGTGCATGTTGCTTTGCTTGAAGACCGCACCGCGCGTCATGAAACGGCCAAGCTCGACGCCGCCCGGGCGGCCATCCGCGATCGCTTGTCGCAGCTTGCGCCGCTGCTGCTCAAAAACAAGTACATGCTCGGCGAAGAGTTCACCATGCTTGACGTGGCCATGGCCCCCTTGTTGTGGCGTCTGGATCACTACGGCATTGAGCTGCCAAAAACCGCCGCACCTATCCAGAAGTACGGTGAGCGGATTTTCTCGCGCCCTGCCTATATCGAGGCACTGACTCCCTCAGAAAAAGTCATGCGTCGCTAGGCCTGAGCTGATTGTCATGGCAGAAACATCGACCAAGCCTTATATGTTGCGTGCCCTGCATGAGTGGGCCACAGACAACGGCTACACGCCGCATATCGTTGTGCAAGTCAACGAGATGTGTCGTGTGCCCCCGGCATTTGTGCGTGACGGCCAGATCACACTCAATATCAGTGATGTGGCCACCGGCGGCTTGGTCATGGGCAATGAGTTCATTGAGTTTCAAGCGCGGTTTTCAGGAAAGCCAGAGCAAATCTCGGTGCCGGTTGGCGCGGTTACCGCCATCTATGCGCGCGAGACAGGCAGTGGCATGGGGTTCGAAGTTGAACAGGCGACAAGCGCCTCGGGTGATGATGAGGGGGGCCAAGGTTCAGGTGACGCTGCACCGCAAGAGCCGGCCTCTTCAGATCAAACGGGCAAGCGTCCCAGCCTGAAAATCGTCAAGTGAAACTCAGGCCTGATTTGGTCAGGTCGTTCTGTGTGATAACCCGGCTCGAGCGATTTTTATTTTTCTCTTACAATACGTCAGTTTTTTGCAGTGGATCGTGCCGGTGTAGCTCAGTTGGTAGAGCAGCGCACTTGTAATGCGAAGGTCGAGGGTTCGACTCCTTTCACCGGCACCATTGTTCAAAAGGCCATTCATTCAGGTTGCTCAAGGCTCATCGGACCGAGCCGATCGCCTGAGCACCCTTGGCGAGTACCCATAAAACGCCTTGAATGCGGCGCTGAAGTTGCTTACCTGTTTGTAGCCTAGTTTTGCGGCGATTTCAGCGACGGGCGAAGTGGTCGTGCTTAACCACTCATGCGCCTGAGCCATGCGTTGCTCTTTCATGAAAGCGGCCACCGACATCCCGAACTCGTTGACAAACATCTCGTTCATGGTTTCGACTGAAACGCCAAACAGCGTGGCTAAGCGACCAGCTGAGGGAAGTTGGCCTGTGCGCTGCTTCAGATATCGCATGATGACTTGGGCCGTCACTGGTTGGTCATCCGGGTGATACGTACCGAGGTCATCAAAGTATCGAATTAGGTTTTCCAGGAATTCAAGGGTTTTGTTTTGCGCATGCAGCTTGTGACGTGACCCCTTGAGCCGGTCATCAAAACAAAACCGTAAAGGTGCGGTAACGGCCGTGGGCAGCGAGTGCAACTTGTTTGAGCTTAATACACAGGCGCGCAGGTGAGCCGTCAGATCCTGCCCAAGCAATAGCTGTAGCGATGACTGACTCGCATGAACATACAGCACTTCGACAGCGGGCAAGGGTGCAAACTTAAGCGTCGAATGTGTCTTGCTAACCCATTGAAGCATGGTAGTGCCAGGCTCTAAGTGTTGCTGGTCGTTCTTTATCTCATCGTGCCGAGTCAAAGCGCCCGTAAGCACGGAATGCACCAGCAGACAAGGTTCCTTTAAATTCATTTCAACGATGGCTGATACGGGATTGTCCTTGGCCAGGGCAGTGAAGCGAAAAATCGAATGGTGAAGTGACAGCCCGCTGTTTAGCTTCACACTCGTAAATCCCCCGGCGCCAATCCTGGCTGGCAACGGATAATCCACCTCAAGAAGGTCGTCGGTTTTATAGCGTTGATTCGTGGTGGTGTCGGTGACGACTTGCTCTCCGATCTGCCACCTGACGTTGTAGTCGTTAAAAGGCGTCTTGCTTGAAGCCATGTGCTCGTGTCGTTCGGTTTCAGCAGGTTATGCGTATACGCTGATAATTGTGACGCAAGCGTTGTCAATCAGACCTTATGACCCTAAGACAATCTATAAAACCTCATCGCTTGCCCTAAAACCATAAACGGTAAAAAAAATCATAACACAGACTAAAAAAGCTTTTGTGGGACCTGACTGTGTTCAGGCACATCAATGGTTTGCCAATCGTTAACCTAACCGTTAATCTGAAGCTCGTTAAAAGGAACCGTTGCCATGACCTACCAAACGTTGATACCGGTACCAGAATTACAGTTGCTGATGCGCGACCGTGCATCAGAGATCATCGTGCTAGACGCGAGCCATGACTTGTTTGACCCCACGCTCGGCCGTAAAAACTACCAGGCGGCTCATCTGCCAGGTGCGCATTTTGTGTCGCTTGACACCGACATGGGCGGACAGAAGACGGGCACCAATGGGCGCCATCCATTGCCAGAGCGCGAGCATGTCGTTGACGTGATGCGTGGCCTCGGTGTCAACGACGACACGCAAGTCATTGTGTATGACCAGTGTGAGGGTATGCATGCGGCCCGAGTCTGGTGGACATTAAATTGGCTTGGCCACAGAGATGTCGCGGTTCTCGACGGGGGCTTAAAAGCATGGCAGCGCCATGGCGGCCAGACGCAAAGCGCGGTGCCAGGGCCAGTGCCAGTTGGTAACTTCTCGGATCGAGGCGTTGGCATGCCCGTGGTGACTTACGAGGACTTATTGCACAACATAGACACCCGTGAGCGCTTGGTCGTGGATGCGCGCGCAGAGGATCGATTCGCGGGCCAGAACGAAACGCTTGACCCTGTGGGCGGCCATATTCCGGGTGCCGTTAACTACTTTTACAAACACAACCTCAACCCCGATGGCACCTTTAAGACAAGCGAACAGTTAACCGCCCAGTTCCAAGCCGTCATTGGCCAGCGGCGAGCCGAGTTTCTGGTCATGCAGTGTGGGTCTGGTGTGTCTGCGTGTCACAACCTGCTTGCTTTACAAATGGTGGGCTTGGGCACAGCACCCCTTTATGTTGGGTCATGGAGCGAATGGTGCTCTCGCGAGGGCGCACCGATTGCCACGGGGGCGCACGGCTAGAGCGCGCGGTGCGCCGTTGGCGTACAGTGAATGTCTGTATTGCGTCTCTCATGCGTTAACCGGGCACCATGACCAAACCGACGGTTTTACTGACTAATCACATTGATCCCCGCGCCCATGAGCGGCTTGCGGGATTTGCTCGAGTCGTTGTTGCGCCGGACAATCAAGCGCAAACGCTCAAACAACTGGCTGCTGATTGTCAGGCCATGGTGGTGCGCTGTCATCTGCCTGCAGACATATTTGATGCCACACCTCACCTGAAGTACGTGATCCGGCATGGGGTTGGCTTGGATATGGTGCCCGTGTCTGCCGCGAGCGCTCATTCGATCGTTGTGGCCAACTTGCCTGGCAGCAATACCAGCGCCGTAGTCGAATACATATTAGCGGCGATGATGGCATTAAGGCGCAACGTAGTGGCCATGGACCAAGTTTTACGAGCAAAGGGCTGGGATCAGGCTAAACCGCTGTCAAATCCTTGTGTTCAATGGGCCGGTGCCACGCTAGGCGTGGTGGGTTATGGCGCCATTGGCCGGCAGATCAGCAACATTGCCTCGGCCATGGGTATGTCCGTTTGCACTTATACGCGACGCCCTGAGACCGTTCAGGCGCCGGTGACGGCCGTGACATGGTCCACCTTGCTGCAGACATCGGACTTGATCGTGCTGGCCTGCCCGCACACTGAGCTCACGCATCACTTGGTCAACGCCCACGCCCTGTCACTGGTCAAGCCAACGGCACTGTTGATTAATGTGGCGCGCGGGCCCGTGATCGACACGCCTGCGTTGGTTGACGCCTTAAACAGTGGGCGGTTGGCGGGTGCGGCTCTTGACGTGCACGAGCAGACACCGCTCAGTGGCCAAGAAGCAATATTTCAATGCCCCAATGTGATCCTGACCCCACACTTGGCGGGCAACACGGCAACGAGCCTGGCACAGATGAGTCAGTGGGCGGTCGACACACTCGAGGCACTGATGGCTGGCCAGCGACCAGACAACGTGGTTAACCCGCAAGTCTTTGGTGCTTAAGCACCTGGCAACAGAACAAAGGAAACTCGCATGTCCGAGACGGTATTACAGGCATTGATGCAAGCGCTCGATGACGGTCAGTGCCTGGCAGGCCCAGCCATCGATGACCGATATAAAACCGACTGGTCCAAGTCGCGCGTCAGTCAACCGCTTGCGGTGGTTCGTCCACGCAGCACCGAGGACGTTTCGCGCGTGTTGAGTATCTGCCACGCGCACGGCCACCCGGTGACGGTGCAAGGCGGCATGACGGGTTTGGTTGGTGCCAGTCAGGCCAATGATGGTGACGTGGTGCTGTCACTGGAATTTCTCAATGGCGTGCAAGCGCTTGATGCCACGGCCAGTTGTATGACCGTTTGGGCGGGTACCCCTTTGCAAAGCGCACAAGAGCACGCACAAGAGCGCGGGCTTTATCTGGCTGTGGATCTGGGAGCGCGGGGCTCTTGCCAGGTCGGTGGCAATATTGCGACCAATGCCGGGGGTAACCGCGTGATTCGGTATGGCATGATGCGCGAACAAGTCCTTGGCCTTGAGGTGGTGCTTGCCGATGGTACGGTTTTGAGTAACTTGAATAAGATGCTCAAGAACAATGCCGGCTATGACTTAAAGCACTTGTTCATAGGTTCAGAGGGCACGCTAGGCGTGGTGACCCGGGCAGTGCTGCGATTGCACCCCAACCCCGCAAAGACCACAACCGTCATGTGCGCGGTGGCCGATGAGCAGGCAATGTTGCGGTTTTTGATGCGCACGCGACAGGCCATGGGCGCGAATTTGTTGGCGTTCGAGGTCATGTGGCCGGATTTTTTTGTGTTCATGACCACGCGTGTGTCGTCGAATCGATCACCGTTCGAGCCAACGAGCACCATGGCGATACTGATGGATGTTGACAGCCAGAATAGCGGCTCATCGGCGGCATTGGAGCAACTGCTCGAACAAGCGTTTGAGGACGGTGAACTGACCGATGCGGTTGTGGCGCAGTCAGGCCAGCAGGCAGCAGCCTTCTGGAAAATCCGGGATTCGGTGTCCGAGTTCCCGATCCTGTTCGCGCCTTACGCAAGTTTTGATGTGAGCCTGCCCATTGACCAGGTCACCCGGTTCGTGACGGAACTGAAACAGCGACTGCACGATCAATTGCCCACATCAGAGTCTTTGTTTTTTGGGCATATTGGCGACAGCAACCTGCATATCGTGGTCCATGTGCCAGGCCCGCGCCAGACGTTTCCCAAAGAAGAAATTGACACACAGGTCTATGAGCTTGTAGGGCAGTATGCAGGCTCAGTGTCTGCCGAGCATGGCATTGGCACGCGTAAAAAGAAGTGGCTCGGCCAATCGCGTCAGCCCTCAGAGATTGAGCTCATGCGCACTATCAAGCGCGCGCTTGACCCCAAGCAGATACTGAACCCGGGCCGGGTGATCGACGCTTAACCCGGTCAAGTTCACGCGCACGTGGCCCGAGTGTCACGCGCACGTGGCCCGAGTGATTGCTCAGATCTCAATTAAGTGGTTTCAGGTGCCAGTCCTGCTCGAAGTCAAAGAATTGAATCTCTTTGCCCTCGAGGTCCATCTTGGCCATGTCAATCATTTGTACCGATGGATTGCCGTGGGTGCGCAAGTAGAAGATCTTGTTTTTTAGGTCAGACACAGCTACCCAGTAAGTGATTTCAAAGCCGCTGCCACCCCCACCAAACCCACTGTCAGCCAGGCTGATGCTGCCAGGCGGGATGTCAAAATTATTCAAGAAATGAAACGCTGTTCCGACTTGTTGCTCGGTGGTTCTGTCTTTGGGGGCGTTTTGTTGCATGTAGAAGGCACGCACAAATCGCGATGGCGAAGAGAAGTCCCCGGGCACCCCCATCATGCCGTAGCCGGTACTCCAAGGACCGATGCTAGTGGCACCGAGCTCAATGGCGCCAGGCTCTTTAGCCGACAGTCGCGTGTAATTGCCCAGATTGTTTAAGTGCCAACTAAATTGCGGTGCGTTGGTCAGAACCGACGTGGGATTATCTGAAATCTGTAATTCACCACCAATGTACTCAATCACAATGCTTTTGCCGGTGGCATCGTGTAGGGTCAAGTGCAAGTCAACCACGCCTTTGAACAGCTTTTGTGGGGAACGATTGACCTTGATTTGTTTGAAGCCCTCGCGCGCCTCATCGACCGTCGCAAAATTGGTCAGCGCGTAAACCAGCATTTCGTAGGAAGCAATCGAGTTGCCCGACTCGGCGGGTTCGACTTCCTGATACTCCGTGATCCCGGGCGCGTAGAGCATGCCACCGGCGAGGCCTTTTTCATTTAAGCCATCAACCACAATGGGCAGTCCAAGCGCAGCCGCGCCAATGGTGGCGTACTGCGTGGTCCACGACTTGCCCGAGCCTGACTTGCCATCGACGCCTGTGCCCTGCATCGACATGTTGCGTGGTATCGCAATGCCACGCGAGTCGATATCCACACCGAATTCGAGGCTGCGGCCGTAGACATGACCGCCATCATTGCCCGAGAGCAAGAAGCTGGTGCAGGCTTGGGCGGCAACTGGGCCTAGCGCCATGAGTGTCACCAACAGGCTTGCCAGCCAACGATTCGGGCGAATGCGGTTCACGGGGTTTCTCCTTGTGGCAAACAACGAACTCAGACCATCGTTAGTTTAAGTCGAAACCGTGGCTTGGCGTGCGCCATACCCCACAAAATCGCTCTTATCCCCACTGCAAAATCTCTCGCACTCGCGTCATCACCCACTGACACTCAAGCGTGCTTAAGTCTAGTGACAGCGCCGGCAGCCCGCGCTCGATTCGCTCAATAGCGTCATCTTGTGTAATGCCGAGTTGCCAGACCTTATCCTTGGTTTTTTCTGTGAGAAGTTGAGCGAGATCTTCACACAGATCATGGCGGTCTTCGAGCCACTGCCGTGGTGGCGTGGGTCGGCGCTGGCCATCGGGCGTATAAATAGCCAAAAACGAGGCGGGCACGTTGATTTGTCGGTCGGCGCTCATGATCAGGTTATAGGCGCCGGGTTAAAAAGCGCCAGGCTGTTTCTCAGTTGCCAGTGCTCAGCCCAAGTCTGTTGACCACTAGCCACTTTGAGGATGAGATGGAACATTTCCCAGCCCAGTGACTCGATGGTGTGCGATCCATCGGCCACCTGGCCGGCGTTGACATCCATCAGGTCATGCCAGCGTTTGGCCAGGTCGCTGCGCGTGGCGACCTTAATGACCGGACAACCCGCCAGCCCATAGGGGGTGCCGCGCCCCGTGGTGAAGATATGCAGGTTCATGCCCGCGGCCAGCTGCAGCGTGCCGCAAACAAAGTCACTGGCTGGTGTGGCGCTAAACAGCAAGCCACGCTGACCTTGGGTTCGTTGGCCAGGTGCCACCACGCCGGTAATGGGCGAGGAGCCGCTTTTACTGATTGAGCCCATGGCTTTTTCCACAATATTGGAAAGTCCACCGCGTTTGTTGCCAGGCGTGGTGTTGGCGCTGCGGTCAACACCGCCACGTGCCAGATAGGCGTCATACCATTGCATTTGCTCTAGGAGCGCCTGTGCGACCTCTGGTGTGGCGGCCCGGGCCGTCAGTTGTGCAATCCCGTCACGCACTTCGGTGACTTCAGAGAACATGACCGTGGCGCCAGCTCTGACCAGGAGATCACTGGCAAACCCAAGCACGGGGTTGGCCGTGATGCCCGAGAATGCATCGCTGCCGCCACACTGCATGCCGATGACCAGTTCGCTAGCGGGCACCGTCTCACGTTGCCGCGCGTTCAGACGCTGCAGGTGTTGTTCGGCCTGGCGCATGATGTGTTCAATCATGCTGTGAAACCCAACGTGCTGTTTGTCTTGCAGGCAGACCACATCGAGGTCGCCCCAACGCTCATCGGCAATGCTGCCAACTTGCTCGGGGTGAATGCTGATGGATCCTTCGGGCATCAAGCGCTCGGGTTGGAGCTTCTCGCATCCAAGGCTCACCACCATGACTTCCCCCCCAAAATTGGGGTTTAGTGCGAGATGCCTTAGGGTTCGAATGGGGATATCCGCGCCAGGTGCATCGATGGCCACGCCACAGCCATAGGTGTGTTCCAGTGAAACCACGTCATCGACATTGGGGTACTTGGGCAGCAATGTCTCGCGTATTTGCTTGACGGCGAACTCGATCACGCCGCTGACGCACTGCACGGTTGAACTGATGGCCAGCACATTGCGTGTGCCGACACTGCCATCACGATTGCGATAGCCCTCGAAGGTATAGCCCTGCAACATGCCTTGGCTCGTGTGCTTCACGGTGGCCATTGGCAAGTCCTCTAGCGTGGGCGCCTCAGGCAATGCCAGCCGAGATTCATGAATCCAGCTGCCTGCGGCAATGTCCTGCTTGGCCCAACCAATCACAACGTTGTAGCGTTTAACGGCCGCGCCTTGGGCGATATCGGTCAAGGCCACTTTGTGGCCTTGTGGCACCCGCTCGCGTAAGACCAACCCGTCCGACAAAACCGTGCCGGCGGCCAAGCCGCCATCGTTGCCAACGACGGCAACGTTGTCATGCGGATGCATCTGAATGGTGACGGGAGCAGGCGAACTACTGTCGGTGATCGTGTTCATGTGGGTGCGTGCGTTGTCAGAGTGCTATAAGCGTAAAGTGTTGCGTCACAATTGAACAGAGTTTCTTTTTCTCGAGATTTTGACGTCGTTTTATGGGTATGAATTGCTCAATACCCTTGGTTATTTCACCATTTGTTGCGGATGTGTCAGGACCATGTACTTGCCAAAGCATTTTGCTTGCCCGAACGCTGACGCCGCCACGTGGTTGATCAAGCACTACCCGCTGGCACAAATTGTCCGGCTTGAGTCTGACAACCAATGGGCTTGCGATCCCGTGCCGTTGCTCGCGAGTGACGGTTTGCAGGCGGGTGCCTGTCTGCTCGGGCATGTGGCGAGAGCCAATGCGCTTTGGCAGCAAGAAGGTGCGGTGCTGTGCATTTTTTGTGGGCCACAGGCGTACATTTCGCCCAATGCTTATCCAGGCAAGCAAGAGCACCATCGTGTCGTGCCCACGTACAACTATGCGACAGTGCAGGTCAAAGGGCGCTTGCGTGCCATCGATGACGATGCTGGCAAACGGGCCATCATTACCGCGCTGACAGATCATGCTGAACAATCGCAACCGGCGCCCTGGGCTGTAGATGATGCACCAGACGATTTCGTGCAAGCCAATTTGCGCGCCATTGTTGGCATCGAAATCGAGATTGAGTCGTTCCAAGCCAAGTTCAAGTTAAGCCAGAACCGCAACCCGACCGATTACGCTGGTGTGTGTGACTACCTGAGTCAACAGGCCACCGATCAAACTTCCAATCAAACCTCCGATAACAGCGCCGATAGCAACGCAGCCGCCATGCTAAAACTGATGCATACACGTTCTTCAAACCCATAACCCGCGAACAGGGAGTCACGCTGCGTGGACGATTCACACTTGCCCAAGAGCTTGCAGGGCCTGGCATTGCCCGTCATTGCATCGCCGATGTTTACCGTGAGCTACCCTGAGTTGGTGCTCGCGCAATGCAAAGCGGGCATTGTGGGGTCGTTTCCGGCGCTAAACGCCCGGCCCGCCGAGCTACTCGAGACTTGGCTTGCGGACATGAACCGTGAGCTCTCACAATTCAAGGCCGAGCACCCAGACAAGCCCGTGGGGCCGATCGCGGTGAATCAAATTGTGCATGATTCCAACGTTCGTTTGATGCAGGATGTCGAGACTTGCGTCAAGCATCAGGTGCCCATCATGATCACGTCGTTGCGTGCGCCGGTGCCTGAAATCATCGATGCGGTTCATGCCTATGGAGGCATTGTGCTGCACGATGTCATCAACATGCGCCATGCGGCCAAGGCACTCGATGCCGGCGTTGATGGGCTGATTGTGGTGGCTGCCGGCGCGGGCGGCCATGCCGGCGCGCAGTCGCCATTTGCATTGGTCGGTGAGCTGCGCCGCCGCTATGACGGGCCTATTATCTTGTCTGGCGCCATTAGCACGGGCGCAGCAGTTCTAGCGGCTCAGGCCATGGGTGCTGACCTCGCCTACATGGGGACGCGGTTTATTGCGAGTCGTCAAGCCCATGCCGTCGATGACTACAAGCAGGCCATTGTGCGCGCGAGTGCATCAGACATCATCTACACCGACCTTTTTACCGGGGTGCGAGGCAACTACATCCGCGAGAGCATCGAGCGTGCCGGGCTTGACCCAGACAATCTACCGGCCAACGAGACCGGCATGAATTTTTCTTCTGGCACCAGTAAACCTAAGAGCTGGAAAGACATCTGGGGCGCTGGACAAGGCGTTGGCCAGATTGACGACGTGCCGACGGTCGCTGAGATTGTGGATCGCCTGGCCCAGGAGTATCAGGCCGCTCGCCGGCGGCTAGGTTAATTGGGTTGGCTGGCTGACTGACACGCAGGCAGTGTCAGGATGCAGGCTTGGGCTTGCGCGTAATGGATTGCACACTGATATGGGCCTCACCCTGTTGCTGTCGTATGGCGCCACGCCAGGCATGCCCGTAAGCCACTTCCAGCGTCAGGCGCAACTTGCCGTCTGAGCCGCGTGTGTCGTTTAGTGCCGCCAATAGACGATCAAGCCACTGGCGAGACGGCAGCGATGCTTTTCTGGCCGGATTCGGGTTGCCGCCAAGCGCTCGTGCGTCATTGAGCAACGCCTGCGCACTGTCGTAGGTCAGCGTAATGGTTTCCTGGTCCATGACGGGGTCAGCAAATCCCTGTTCAACCATGATGTCGCCCAAGTCGTGCATATCCACCAGCGGCAAAGTGGCTGTTTGCAGCTTGGCAGCAGCAAGCGCTTGTCTGATTTCTTGGCCCGAGGCAGGCCCCCAGCCACTGAAGAACACCAGGCCGTCGGGTCGCAATAGGCGCGACCACTCGCGCAGCACATCGTGCGGCGCAGGATGCCAGTGCAGTGCCAGATTGGACCAGACCAGGTCAACCGACTCCGGCGCCAAGCCGGTATCGGCTAAGTCAGCACAGACAACTTTGGGTTTGTTGGCAAGCTTTATTGGCGTGACCCATCGCTTCCACCACGGGGTGCCAGCGCCAGTTGTGCGCGACCGTGCTTGTTCGTTGTGATCCACCCCAATGATTTGTGCCTGAGGATAGCGTTGTGCCAACGCTTCAAATCGTGCCCCATGGCCACAGCCTGCATCCACGATGACCGCTGGGGCCAGGCGAATCAGCTTGAGCCGCTCAAGCATGCGTTGGGCAATTTCGCCGTAGAGAAACTCGGCGTCGGCAAGCTGGCCGCGCCGGGCAAATTGGCGCTGCACGTCGCGCGTACTGATCGACAGGTTTGATTGCTGTGGTGAGGTTGCCATGAGACGAATTTAACCACGTCTGTCTCGTGCACAATGCCACACCCATGATGAACCTCAATGCCTGCCAACACCTCCTCGGCCAGTGTATCCAGGTCACCCGACGCTGGCTGGCTTCGTTGCCTGACCGATTGCCCAGTGACTGCCCACTGTGCCGCTTGCCTGCGTTCGGTGGCCATTTGTGCCACGGCTGTGAGGCAGACTTCTTCTGGCAGCGACAGCGTCGCAGCATTTGTGGTCGCTGCGCCAGCGATCTCGATGCGCAAGGTGTTTGCCAGGCCTGTGTGCAGGTGCCGCAGCCATGGCCGCTGCACTCGGTGGTCAGCGCGCTGGACTATGCCTTCGCTGGCCAAATGCTTATCAGCCGCTACAAGGCGGCGGGCAACTTGGCGTTAGCTCGACCACTGGCCCGGCTAATGGTTATGGCGGCACAGCGCAGCGCCAGGGCTCAAGCCCCCGTGGCGTGGGTGCCGATCCCGGCGAGCAAGCAACGGCTTGAGCAAACAGGCTTTAGCCCTGCCCAGCAACTGGCCAGATTCGTGGCTTTGCAAACCAACGCGGTTTGTCGGCCCTTGTGGCTGCAGCAGCTAGAGCCGACCACCCCCCATAAGCGTTTGGACCGGGTTGAACGTTGGCAGGCCGCAAAGGGGCGTTTCAGTGCACAGGGATTGCCTGCCGGGTGCGTGGTGGGGTTGGTAGACGACGTGATGACCACCGGCAGCACGCTTGTGGCGGCTGCGCATGCCCTTCGCAATGCCGGTGCCGGGCAGGTGGTGGCGCTCGTGGCCGCGCGTACGCCAAGGGGCGCTTGAATCTGGCACAATCTCGACCATGTTTCATGTCATCCTTGTAGAGCCCGAGATTCCGCCCAACACGGGCAATGCGATCCGGCTATGTGCCAATGTGGGTGCTCAATTGCACCTGGTGCGCCCGCTCGGGTTTGAGATTGACGACAGACGCCTGCGTCGAGCCGGGCTTGACTATCACGAGTACAGTCCGGTCCAGACACATGACTCTCTGGAACAGGCGCTGGCAGCCACGGGCGCACCAGCGCCACGCCAGTTTGCGTTGACCACCCGTGGCAAACGCTTAATGGGTGATGTGCGTTTTGAGCCTGGCGATGTGTTTGTATTTGGTCGCGAAACCGCTGGCTTGTCTGATGCGCAACGGGCTTTGTTTGAACCATCTCAGTGGATTCGTCTGCCCATGCGACCCGAGCAGCGCAGCCTGAATCTGTCAAATACCGTTGCTGTGGTGACTTATGAGGCTTGGCGGCAACAGGGTTACGCCGGCGGGCAGTGAACCACCAAACAACCTATTCCTGAGTCGCTGAGCGGGCCATGAGCCGTGCGACCGCATGCGCAGGCGCCACACCGCCAAATAGCGTGTCACACACCGCCTCGGTGATGGGCATGTTGATGCCCATGGTGCTGGCTCTGGCCAGCACCGCACGAGCGCAACGTGCGCCCTCGGCCGTCATGCCGTCGGCCAGGATTTGTTCTAGCGTCTCGCCCTGACCGATTCGCACACCGACTTGTCGGTTGCGTGACAGATCGCCTGTGGCGGTGAGCACCAGATCGCCCACACCGGTCAGTCCCGCAAATGTTGAAGGCTGTGCGCCAAGCGCGACACCGAACCGCGTCATTTCTGCCAATCCACGCGTGATCAGGGCTGCTCTGGCATTGGCGCCAAGCCCCAAGCCATCGGAAATGCCACAGGCGATTGCCATGACATTTTTTAGTGCGCCGCCGACCTCAACGCCCATGACGTCCGGCGAGCCATATATCCGCATGTGCTCCGAATGAAAAACGTCGGTGGTTTGCTGCCTGAGTTCACGGCTATCGCTGGCGATGGTGAGCGCCACGGGCAGACCGCGAGCCACTTCTTTGGCAAACGACGGCCCAGACAGCACGCCCACAGCCAACGACAGACTGCCAAGCGGGGCTTGCACCATTTCATGGGGCAGCAGCCCCGTGTCGGCCGACAGACCCTTGCAAGTCCAGACGAGTCCTTTGATGTGGGCGCCCTGGGGCAGTGTGCTGGCGATGCGGGTGCATATGTCGACTAACCCGGCGATCGGCGTGGCAAGCACCAGCAGCCCATCTTGACTGGCATGCTGTAGTGCCCCGGCAAAATCCGACGTGAAGCTCAAGCTGCCAGGCAGCTCAATGCCAGGCAGGTAGCGATCATTGATGCGTTGACTCGCCATGGCGGCCATGGCCGTGTCTTGGCGACCCCACAGCATCACATCTGCGTGACGGCAGGCTGCAGCCGCTAGTGCGGTGCCCCAAGCGCCCGCGCCCAAGACTGAAACGGGGGTGCGGGTAGCCATCATCACCTTGCCTGGTTTAGCGTTTTGTCGCGCTTTGTGGCGCTTTATTGCTTGGTTGCGCCGGGCGGCAAAATAATGCCCGAATCGTTCTCGGCTTTGCCATCGGGCAGGTTGCCTTGCTCGGTGCCCTCATTGCCGGCCTGAGCTTGACGCTGTTGATACAGCGCCTGGAAGTTAACGTCGGTCAAGTGCAGTGGCGGCAAGGTCGTGCGCGTGATGGCGTCAGCCACGTTGGCGCGCAGATACGGATACAGCATGGTCGGGCAAACAATGCCGAGCAAAGCGTCGATTTGCTCGGTTGGGATGTTGACCACCTCGAACACGCCACCCTGTGTGGCTTCCACCAGGTAGACGGTTTTGTCTTCGATTTTGGTGGTGACGGTCACGGTCACTGTGGACTCATACATGGTCTCGGCCAGCTTTTGTGCGCCGATACCGATGTTGACCTCAACGGCCGGGGATGTTTGTTCCAGAAACACGTGCGGTGCATTGGGCACTTCAAGCGACAGATCTTTCAGATAGGCGCGCTGCAGGTTAAAGGTGGGGTTTTCGCTTGCTGCTGTGTTTTCTTCAGCCATAAAAATTCCAGTCAGTTGGTGGTGTGGCGGGCCGATTATTGGCCAGCCCCTTCAAGTAGCGGCACAAGACCGCCGTCTCGGTCCAGTGCCGCAAGGTCATCATAACCGCCCACGTGGGTTTGACCGATGAAGATTTGCGGCACGGTCCTACGATTGGTCAGCGTCATCATGGCCGAGCGTTGCTCGGGATCAGCATCGATGCGGATTTTTTCAATCTCGGTGACGCCGCGCTTGTTCAGTAACGCTTCAGCGCGCGTACAAAACGGGCAGTACCCTGTGGTGTACATCACGACCTTGTTCATGTGTCCCCCTTTTGACAAATGCAGTTTGCTTCGTGGTTGACCGGTGGTCATCAGCTCAAGCCCGTGGCCTGTCTGGCTACCATCAGATTTACTTTCTCTTGGTGGACTTGGTAGAAGTCGGCAGGCCGGCCTGCGTCCATGCATTAATGCCGCCTTCGAGAACCATCACACGCTCAAGGCCAGCTTTGCGCAGTTTGGCTGCGCCCCCGACGGCGATTTGCCCGCGGTCGCAAGCCACCACGATGGGCTTGTCTTTAGGTAGCTTGGCCGCTTTGTCAGCGAGTTCGGCCAGTGGAATGTTGCGCGACTGCGGGATATGGCCCTGCTGAAAGGTGCCCATCGGGCGAACGTCAACGATGACGGCATCTTCATGGTTAATGAGCTGCACGGCCTGAGTGGTTGAGACGCTGCCCCCGGCACGGCCTCGCTGAATGGTAGGCCACAGAAGCATCAAGCCTGAGGACACGGCAATGGCCACGAGCATCAGGTTGTCGGTTTGCAAAAAGAAATCCACGGTGTATGTTCGCTATGAAAGTTGGTGGTCCGGACAGGACCATTCGTGTGATTATAAAATGACTACTTTAATTCAATAAAATTCACAAATAATCATGTACAAGCTTGTTTTGATGCGTCATGGCGAAAGCCAGTGGAACCTGGAAAACCGATTCACCGGCTGGACCGATGTGGACCTGACCGCCGCCGGGCGTGAACAAGCCTGGCAGGCAGGCGAGTTACTGAAGGAAAAAGGCTATGAATTTGACCTCGCCTACACTTCGGTGCTCAAGCGTGCGATTCGCACCCTGTGGCTCACGCTAGACGCATTGAACCAGATGTACATCCCGGTGCACAACACCTGGCGTTTAAATGAACGGCATTATGGCAATTTGCAGGGCTTGAACAAGGCTGAGACGGCTGCCAAGTTTGGCGACGAACAGGTGCTGATCTGGCGCCGTGCCTACGCCATTGCGCCCGAGCCGCTCACGCTTGATGATGAGCGCCATCCCCGCTTTGACCCGCGCTACGCGAAACTGCAAGCGCAGCAGCTGCCTTCAACCGAGTGTCTTAAAGACACGGTTGATCGAGTTTTGCCTTTCTGGAACGAGTCGATTGCGCCTGCCATTCGTAAAGGACGCCGTGTGCTGGTGTCGGCTCATGGCAATAGCCTGCGTGCGCTGATCAAACACCTGGATGACGTCTCAGAAGAGGATATTGTGGCGCTCAACATCCCCACCGGACAGCCACTGGTTTACGAGCTGGACGAGAACCTGAAGCCGATCAAGCACTACTACCTGGCGGACCCTGCCGTGATTGAGGCAGCCCTGGCTGCTGTGGCGGCCCAGGGCAAGGCCAAGCAGGACTGACATGCGGCGACCAGCGCTCCGGTTTGCGCTGGTGCTGCTGCTGGCGATGGCCCCCTTGGCCAGCCCGCTGGCGCAGCCGGCGGTGGAGTCGGTCGAGCAGCGCAAGCAGGATGCACAAAAAGCCAAGGCGGCGCTGCGCGAACGAATCGCTGAAGTTCAGGCGCGACTTGACCAGAAATCCGCACAGTTCAGGCGAGCTTCGGACGAGCTGAAACAGTCTGAGAGCGCGATCTCGGCAGCCACCAGGCGCCTTCGGGCGCTAGATCAAAGCCTTGGGCAGACGCAGCAGGCGTTGGTCGCCACACAAACGCAAATCGCAGCCACCGAGAGCCAATTACAGGCAGACCGTGATGCGCTGGCTGCGCAACTGCGTGCACAGCACCGCAGTCAATTGTCCGCCTTCAGTGCACTTTTGTCAGGTACAGACCCCCAGTTGCTCGGACGTGAGCTTGGCTATCTATCGTTTGTGGCGCAAGCACGTGCGCAGGTCATTGAAGATTTGCGAGAAGGCGTGGCGGAACTTTCCCGCTTAAAAACCACCAAAGAGCATGAGCAGAGCCGTCTTCAAGAGCAGCAGCAGGCCGTTAAAGCCGAGCGCCAGACGCTGGAGCAGCAAAAACGCCAGCGCGAGCAATTGTTGGTCGAGCTTGAGGGCAGTTTGGCTGCCGAGCGGGCCGAGAGGGACAAGCTAGCGCGCGATGAACAGCAACTCGGTGAACTTATTGACTCTTTGGGGCAGGAATTGGCCGATATCAAGGCTGATGTGCGACATGCCCAGGCGATCCGCCAAGAGATTTTGCAAGGATTGCCCGAGGGTGAGGGCATCAAGCGCGGCATTCCCATGCCGCTGCGAGGGTCAATTGTGGCGCGCTACGGCAGCAGCCGCCCGGATGGGGGTGACTGGCGGGGCACGGTGATCAAGGCCAGCGACGGTGCACCAGTTAAGGCTGTGGCTGCTGGCACGGTGGTCTATGCCACGTGGTTGCGAGGTTTTGGGAACTTGATTATTGTGGATCACGGTGATGAGTTTCTGACGGTTTATGCCTATAACCAGAGTCTGCTCAAGCAGGTTGGAGATACGGTCCGGTCAGGAGACGTTATCGCTGAAGCGGGCAATAGTGGGGGACAGCTCGATTCAGCCCTATACTTTGAATTAAGGCATCGCGGCAAACCGCTTGACCCCCAGTTGTACTTTAAGCAGTAGCTTGCGTTAGCAGTGCATTTGCTTGTACGGGGCGGTCATCACACACAACGGGAACGATCATGAGCAGTCGCAAATTACGCAACATCGGTCTGGTATCCACCGGCATCGTGGCGGGTCTTCTTATCAGCGTGGGTATTTCAGCGGTTGCACAGCGTCCGAATGCGCCGCTGCCGTTAGATGAGTTGCGCCAGTTCTCGAACGTGTTTGCCGCGATCAAGAACAATTATGTTGAAGATGTTGCCGACCAAGAGCTAATCGAAGGCGCTATCTCTGGCATGCTCACCGACCTCGATCCTCACTCGGCTTATCTCGATGCCGATGCTTTCAAGGATATGCGCACCTCGACGCGCGGTCAGTTCGGTGGCCTGGGCATCGAGATTGGCTCCGAAGACGGGTTTGTCAAAGTGATTGCCCCCATTGAGGACACGCCGGCTGAGCGAGCTGGCATGCAGGCCGGTGACCTTATCATCAAGGTCGATGACACCTCGACTAAGGGCATGAGCTTGACCGAAGCGGTCAAGCTCATGCGTGGCCCGGTTAAAACGCCTGTGACGCTCACAGTGGTTCGCCAGGGACAAGACAAACCGGTGACCGTGGACCTGGTGCGTGACATCATCAAGGTACGCAGTGTGCGCAGCAAGACCGTGGACGATGACATTGGCTATGTGCGCATCTCGCAGTTCCAGGAACGCACCGGCCGCGATCTGGCCCAGCATCTTGATGAGCTCGACGATGATGGCGTGCCGCAAGCCTTGGTGCTAGACCTCAGAAACGACCCGGGCGGGTTGCTCACGGGCGCCATCGGTGTGTCCTCGGCATTTCTGCCGGCCGACAAGCTGATCGTCTCGACTGACGGGCGCACCCCGGATGCCAAGCGTAAATATCTGGCCAATCCCGTGGATTACGCACGTGGCGAGGCCGATTATCTTGCAGACTTGCCAGGCTGGGTCAAAGACGTGCCGATGGTCGTGCTGGTGAACGCCGGATCGGCATCGGCGTCCGAGATCGTGGCAGGTGCTTTGCAGGACCATGATCGGGCAACGATCATGGGCAACCAAACCTTTGGCAAGGGCTCGGTTCAAGTCATTTTGCCGATTTCTCATGAGACGGCCATCAAACTGACCACTTCGCGCTACTACACGCCAAGTGGCCGCTCGATTCAGGCCGAAGGCATTATGCCGGACATTGTGGTCACCGATACGGCAGCGGGCAACTTGTTCACGGTCATGCGAGAAGTCGACTTGAACAAGCACTTGGACAACGGTCAATCTAAAAACAAAGCTAAAGGCGATGCAGTCTCGACACCGGCAGACCAACCGGCAACAACAGGCCAGGAACAGTCGCTAGGCGACCCTAAGCCATTTCGCTTTGGTGAAGACGATGACTTTCAGTTGCAGCAAGCCATCAATCATTTGAATGGCAAACCCGTTGACCGTGGACCGGTTGGCACGTTGCAATCAGCTCAACAGGATTAGGTCGGCAATAACGGCATGCAAGACCAACAGCTGCTGCGTTACGGCCGCCATATCCTGCTTGATGACATTGGTGTGGAGGGCCAAGACAAGCTGTTGGCCAGCCGTGTGCTAGTGGTCGGTGCTGGTGGCCTGGGCTCGCCGGTTTGCCTTTATCTGGCCTGTGCCGGTGTCGGTGAAATCCGGGTGGCCGATGACGACACCGTCGAACTGAGCAACCTGCAGCGTCAAATCATGCACGGCACAGACCAGCTTGGCGAGCTAAAAGTCATGTCGGCCAAGGATGCCATGTGGCGCGTAAACCCCGAGACCCGGGTGGTGCCCTTGCCCGAGCGCTTGGCCGGCGATGCACTGCTTGAGCAAGTCAAGGCTGTCGATGCCGTGATTGATTGCTGTGACAATTTCCAGACGCGACATGCCATTAACCGTGCTTGTGTTCAAACGGCCACCCCTTTGATTTCAGGGGCAGCGATCCGGTTTGAAGGCCAGGCTTGCGTTTACGACACCCGCAATGAACAAAGTCCTTGCTACCACTGTTTGTTTCCCGAGGCTGATGACGTCACGCCAGTCAATTGCGCCACCATGGGGGTGTTTGCCCCGCTCGTGGGCGTCATTGGTAGCTTGCAGGCTGCTGAGGCGATCAAGGTGCTAGCTGGCGTCGGTAAACCGCTTGAGGGTCGTTTGGTGTTGTTTGATGCGCGCGGCGCGAGTTGGCATGAGGTTCGCGTCAAGCGAGACCCTGACTGTGAGGTTTGCAGTCAACGGCCGTGATGTTTGAGGTTTTCTTGGTGTTCTTGGCGTGCTAGCCGCGCAGTGGCCGTTTGAGCAACAACAAATCGCTGACTTTGTTCACCCTTAAGTCCACGTAATGAGGCCGTCCACGTCTTTGGTGGGCAAACGGCGTCGATGGGTGAAACACGTGCACGGTTCTTAAGCCGGCCGCGCGCGCGCCGCGCAGGTTCGTCAGCGTGTCCTCAACGAGAACGGCTCGCTTGGTGGCAACGCCTTCACACGCCACAATATGTCGAAGCATGGCCGCCGATGGCTTGGGTTTGTATTGCCCATGCAGCTTCAAATGTTCAATGCCCCACAGACTGTGAAAGTGCTGCAAGATGCCCATGTGTCTGAGCACAGCACGCGCGTAATGTAACGGTGCGTTGGTCACGAGCACCTTACGCCCGGGCAGTTGCCCAAGCTTGTGGTGCATGGCCGATTCAGATCGCACCAAGGGCCGCACGTCAAAGTCATGGCTGTGCCAGAGAAACTCGTCGGCGCTCACGCCATGATGTTTGACCATGCCAATCATGGTGGCGCCGTAGCGTCGCCAGTATTTGGCTCGCAAATGCTGTGCTTCGGTCTCATCGACATCAAGGCAGGTCATCACCGCGCGTGTCATGCCAGCACTGATGTGCGGAAATATGCGGTAGGACGTATCGTGCAGGGTGTTGTCCAGATCAAACAGCCACAGCCGGCGATCGTCGCCCGCTCTTGGCCCATGCACCCGTGCTCGTTTAAGACGCACCGCAGGGCGCGACAGACGGCGTGGTGAGGCCACAGCCATCAGCGCGAGGAGATCATGGTGCCTACACCCTGGTCGGTCAGCACCTCAAGTAATAAACAGTGTGGCACGCGTCCGTCAACCACGTGCACAGATTTGACGCCATTGCGCGCAGCATCAAGCGCCGATCCGATTTTAGGTAGCATTCCCCCAGAAATCGTGCCGTCGGCAAACATGTCGTCAATGGTGCGCGAGGACAGCTCGCGCAAGAGGTTGCCCTGCTTGTCGAGCACGCCGGGGGTGTTGGTCATCATCAACAGCTTTTCGGCGCCGAGCACCTCGGCCATTTTGCCGGCGACTAGGTCGGCATTGATGTTGTAAGCCATGCCGTCTTCGCCGAAACCAATGGGCGAGATGACCGGAATGAACTGGTCATCCTGTAACGCTTGGACCACGGAAGGGTCGACTTTGGTGATGCTGCCCACGAATCCGATATCAAGCGGCTCATCGGGGTCTTGCTGATTGGCCATGAGTTTTTTGCTGGCGCGAATCAGCCCACCGTCCTTGCCGGTCAAGCCAACCGCTTTGCCACCGGCTTCATTGATCATCATCACAATGTCTTGCTGCACCTGCCCGCCAAGGACCCATTCAACCACTTCCATAGTCTCGTTGTCTGTCACGCGCATGCCTTGAATAAAAGAGCCCTGTTTGCCGATGCGCTGCAGAGCCTCGTCAATTTGCGGGCCACCGCCATGCACCACCACCGGGTTCATGCCAATGAGCTTTAGCAGCACCACATCGTGCGCAAAGCTGCGCTGCAGGCGTTCTTCGACCATGGCGTTGCCGCCATACTTGATCACAATGGTTTTACCGTGAAACCGGCGGATGTAAGGCAGTGACTCGGACAGAACCCGGGCAATGGTTGCAGGTTCAAGCGCTTCGGTCATTTCAGTCGATGTCATGGCTAGCTCAGTCAAGAAAGTCGACCTATTTTAGCCAGCTAGCGCCGTCTCGAGGGTGTTGCGCATGTCTTGCTTGTCATACATACCAAGAAACCGTTTGACGATTTTGCCGTCGCGGTCAATAACAAAGGCGATGGGCGTGAGTTTGACATCATCAAAGGCCTTGGCCACCGACCCGTCTGTGTCAGTGGCCACCGTGAAGGGCAACTGGCGACTTTCGGTGAACTGTTCAACGAAATTGATGGGATCATACGACATGGCAACCGCGATGACTTCGAGGCCATCCTTGTGATAGTCCTCGTAGTAGCTGATCGTATCGGGCATTTGCTGCACACAAGTGACACAACTTGTTGCCCAGAACTTCACGAGTACGGGCTTGCCCTTGAGCTGCGCCATGGTGATTTTTTCACCGTCCAGGGTTTGGAAGGTCACGGCCGGTGCGTCTTGCTTGGGCGTGAATGCGAACCACGCACCGGCGCCGACCAATGCAGCGATGGCGATGATGGTAATGGCTTTACGCATGTCTCAGTTACCTCTGTAGCGTCAACAAAAAACCTTAGAGTGGGCGGGCCTGCGCAGGTGTGGGTGCCTGCACGGGCTGAACGCTAGGCGAGCCGGCAGCCGGCTCAGAGCCACTGGCGCTGCCGTCAGCCCTCGTGGTCGTGCCCGGACTCGGGTTGCTGGCTGGCAAGCCACTTTCGCGCTGGCTCGCGGCCCGAAATGCTGCTTCTTGTTGCGGGGTCATGATGTCAAACAGCGTGTAGACTTCTTTTACGCCACCAACACTTGCCACGACCTCGGCGATTTTGTCGGCTTCGGCCTGAGTCACCAGACCCTGTAAGTAGACGTCATCGCGCTCGACGGTGACTTCAACAGCGCCTGATGGAATACCTTCAGTGGTCAGCAACGCGGTCTTGACCTTCGAAGAAAGCCAAGTGTCAGAGGTGATTTGGCTAAATGACGCCAACGGCCCGACGTAAAGCCGGTTGATCACGGACTTTACCTGTGGCGTGTTCATGGCAATGGCTGCGGCCTCGCCTCGGATTTTTTCGCTAAAAGCGTCACCGGTGAGCAGCACCACACCGTCATACGACGATGCGTTGATCCGCGCTGTCTTGCCAAATTTGACTTGCATTTCGTTATCAATCTTGAGGTTGATCTCTTTGTCGCTGACCTGTTGGCCAACCGTGCGACGATCGGTGGCCACCAGTGCCGTAGTGGCAGCTGCGCCACCCACAATCACGGGGGCGCAACCAGCTAAAACACCCGACAAGCCAATCACGGCTGCCAATGTCACTACTTTGATACGTGTGGTTGGTATTTGGTTCATTTTTTAGGTCCCAGCAAAAGAGTATCAATGCCCTCGCAAATCAAATGCAGCAACACGATGTGCATCTCCTGTATGCGCATGGTGCGGGGGTCGGGCACGCACAATAGGACATCGGACGAACTCAGCTGTTTGGCCATCTCGCCGCCATCGCGTCCGGTCAGGCCAATAACGCGCATGCCGTTGTGATGCGCCTGTTCGATGGCGCGCAGGACGTTTGGCGAGTTGCCGCTTGTGGATATGCCGATCAGGATGTCATCGGCTTGGCCTAGTGCCTGAACTTGCCTCGCAAATACATGCTCAAACCCGTAGTCATTGCCCACAGCCGTCAGAATAGAGGTGTCGGTGGACAACGCCACAGCGGCCAGTGGCTGCCTCTCGCGCTCGAAGCGGCCCACGAGCTCGGCGACAAAGTGCTGGGCATCGGAAGCTGAACCGCCGTTGCCGCAAGCCAGAATGCGTTTGCCGCTGTTCACCGCACCATGGCAATGTTCGATGGCTTTCTCTAGGGACGGCAAAACCTCCTGCAGCGTACGCTCAGTGGTTCGCTGGTGATCCTCGAAATGTTGTTTCAGGTGTTGCGTCAGTTGCATGACAGTCAAGAAAAGTTCAATCAGAACTTATTATCACATGGCTAGAGCGCGATCACGCTTTTGACGACTGTTGCGGCTTGGGCACAAGTCGTGCCGGCATGGCACCACGCAGGGCGTTGCACACCATTAAGTCTTGGGCCGCGAGCAGTTCGTCACGCGTGATGGTTCGAACGTTTGCGTCAAGCTTGCTGTCTTGAAGTAATACCGAGCGCATGATGCCGGGCAGAACCCCGGCTTGCACGGGCGGCGTGTACCACCGCCCGTCAAGCTTGACAAACACGTTGCTGCGTCCACCCTCGGTTAACTCATCGCGCTCATTAAAAAATAGCATGTCAAATGCACCTTGTTTCTCAGCCTGCTGCCAGGCGGCATCGTAATGCGCACGATCGCTGGTCTTGTGCCGCAATAGCCTATTGGTTGAGGTCATGCGCTCGGGCGCGAGCAGCACGTCAACCGGGCAAGCGATGGGGGTCAACTGCCCTGAGGTCACCCGCAATTGCCCGTTGGGGTTTAGTTCAAGCTTGACGCGATGTTCGATGTCGGGATCCAGTGTTTGGCATGCCGTCATCACCGCTTCATGGGCGGCATCGCGCTCAAACGCCAGACCTAGCGCCTTAGCCGAACCTTGCAGTCTGTCCAGATGCCGCTCCAGATATGCCACCCCAGTTTGTGGCATGGCGCGCATGGTTTCAAACAAGCCCAGTGGCTTGACCAGTCGGTTAAGAAAACTCGCTTTCAGTTGGCATTCAGCCCATTCATCGGCTGCCTGGCTGCTGTAGGTGATGCCCGCACCGATGCCAAGCCTGACCTCGCGTTGGCCACTGCTCGTGGGCGGCGCAACGGTCAGCGTTCGAATCGGCACGCTGAAACAGAAATCGTGTCGGGCAACACCGCAAGCCTTGCTGCCAGACCCACGGGGCGCTGGATCAATCCAGCCAATGGCACCCGTGTACAAACCGCGCGGCCCTGGCTCGATCTCGCGAATGATGCGCATGGTCTGCTGTTTGGGTGCGCCCGTAATTGATCCACAAGGAAACACCGCGGCAATCAATTCGTGCCAATCAACATCCGGACGTAGTTGGGCGCGCACCGTCGAGGTCATCTGCAAGACATCGCCATAGCGTTTGACATCAAATCGTTCGGGCACACTGACGCTGCCCGGCACTGCCAGGCGTCCAAGGTCATTGCGCAACAAATCAACGATCATGACGTTTTCTGCGGTGTTTTTAGGGTCGGTGGCCAAGTCAAAGTTGCTTTGTGCCGGTGCCGTGCCTTTCATGGGGCGCGCTTGCAGCCACCCACCTTCTGATGAGACAAAGAGTTCGGGTGAGCGAGACAGTATCCATTGGCCATCGGGCAGGCCAATCAGCGCCCCATAGCCCACGGCTTGATGTTTGCGCAGTTCGCGGTACAGGCCAAGCGGCTCGCCCGTTAGCCTGGCTGTGATGCCAAAGCAAAGGTTGACCTGGTAAGTGTCGCCCGCTTCAATGTGCTGGCGAATGCGCGCGACTGACGCCTCAAAGCGCTGTGGCGTGATGTTGGGTTGCCAGCCGGTGAGTGTTGGCGTTGTGCCCGAGTGCGCAAGCGCCTGTTTGTCCAGCCACTGATCGACTTGGGCGGCTTGCAAATGCTCACAGTGTTCAAACAGCAAGATCTGGCTACTCGGTGTGGGTGGTGCGTCTCTGTCAGGTAGACCCTGCAAGGCCTCACCGAGCTCGTAGTCGAGCAACATGACGACGAACCAGCCTTGTTCGAGGCCATGTTGCATGGCGGTGAGGGCCGCACCAAGCGTCTGGGGGCTGTCGATGACCAGTCGCTGGCGCAAGCGGCTATACAGGCGTGAGCGCGCCATGTCCGGTGGTGCCAGTTGGTCATCCAAAAGCACCACCATGTCGGTCAATGCGTCGACTGGCAATGAGGTGTTCACTTCAATGGGTGAGTTAAAAGCGACAAGGGCGACAAGACAGTCAGCCCACAACGTGTCAAGGCAACAAGTATGCCACGGCCATGCACTGACGATGCTCTAAACTGAGCACATGAACACTACGCAGGTTGCATGATGAGCCACAGCGCCAAGCTCTGGGAAGACATCGAAGCACGTCTAGCACAACAACACTGGCCCGAGTCGGCGTTGTATGTGGTGGCCACGCCCATTGGTAATTTGCTTGACCTGAGTTGGCGTGCCTGGCATGTGCTGCGCCTAGTCGATGCCATTGCTGCTGAGGACACACGGTCAAGCGCCACTTTGCTCAAAGCCTGGCATATCGACACGCCTTTAATGGCCGCACATCGTCACAACGAACGACAGGCTGCCGTGGCGGTCATCGAGCGTTTAAACCGTGGCGAGCGTGTCGCTTTGATATCGGATGCCGGCTCACCGGCCATCAGTGACCCGGGCGGGCAGCTCGTGGCCGATGTGCGCGCCGCGGGATTCGAGGTGGTGGTCGTGCCCGGCCCGAGCGCTGCCATTGCCGCACTCATGGCCAGCGGTGCGAGCACCGATCGTGACCCCGGGTTTGTGTTTCTTGGATTTTTGCCGAACAAGTCTGCCGCCAGACAACGCGCGATACGCCAGTGGCAAGGTGCAAGCGAATCGCTGGTGATGTTTGAGGCGCCACATCGCATTGTGGCGCTACTGATGGACTTGGAAACGGTGCTTGGTGGCCACAGACAAGTGAGTCTGTGCCGCGAGCTGACCAAGCGCTTTGAGCAAACGGTCACCTTGGCGCTCGATCAAGCCGTGGCCTGGGTCACAGCCGATGGCCATCGGCAGAGAGGCGAATATGTGGTGGTGATACATCCATCTGAGCAACGCACCTTGTCGCAAGACGATCAGGACCAAGCCTGGCAAACGCCGCAGCGGCGTGCGTGGATGGGCGCGTTGCTGAGCGCTTTATCGACGCGTGATGCCGCCAAAGTCATGTCGCAAGCGCTTGGACTGCCTAAAGACGCGTGTTATGCGCGCTTGCTCGAATATCGGCACAACGGGTCAGGGCCTTGAAATCGTGGGTCGCACGCCAAGCGATTGCTCTACGCTGTTGATGGCGCTCACGGCCTGGGCACGGTTGGCAAATGGGCCGATACGCACGCGCCAAAGCCCGCCGACTGCCCGTGCGGCATCTACTTCAATGGGCAGGTTGCCTGGCATGCTGCGTGCGGCTTTGGCAGCTAGCTCGCGCGCATTGAACTCTTGACGAAACGCGCCAATCTGTAAAAACACGGGCTGGTTAGCCACTTCAGCGGTCATGACCTGAGCGCTGGCACCGCTTGATGCCACCGGCGTGGTGGTGCGCGAAGGTTCGGTGCTCGCAAAGGCCTGGTTTGCCCAAGTGCCTGCACGGATTTGAGCCGGGGTGATGCGTTCAACCA
Organism: Burkholderiaceae bacterium; assembly: GCA_965659885.1. Taxonomy (GTDB): domain Bacteria; phylum Pseudomonadota; class Gammaproteobacteria; order Burkholderiales; family Burkholderiaceae_B; genus Algicoccus. The sequence goes on from CBFHXV010000004.1 coordinate 67,444, forward strand.
CCACCTCGGCACTACCAGGTCCCACCATGTCCAGACGATGTGCCGCGGCGTAGGACAAGTCAATGACGCGATTGTGCAGAAACGGCCCGCGATCGTTAACACGCACGATCACGCTCTTGCCATTAGAGACCCGGGTAACACGGACATAGCTTGGAATCGGCAAGGTGGTGTGTGCCGCGGTCATGGCGAACATGTCGTAGGTTTCGCCATTAGAAGTTTTACGGCCATGAAACTTGCGACCGTACCATGAGGCCATGCCGCGCTTGCGATAGGGTCGCTCGGTCCTGTCAGGGACATAGCGCTTACCCATGACGGTGTAAGGATTGTTGGGGCCACGAGCCAGTGGCTCTACGCGGGGCACGGCATCAGGAATGTTGTCCAGATTAGCAGGCACTTGTGCCGGTGGGCCATCGTCTTTGTAATAGCCACCACTGGAACTTACCCAACTGCCGCCGCCTGAGCCTGAAGAGCAAGCCACTAGCGTGGCGGTCGCCGCAAGAATTCCGAGCCTGGAAATCAGCGTCATCATGATGAAGTGCCCGCCTGGTCTGAAAGTTTCTGTTGGCTAAATTGTGGCTGTTGGCGATGCCGGGTGATCAGGCCCGGCATGTCGGCAAATCGCTGGCCGAGCTCTTGAACCACGTACACCGAGCGATGTTGGCCACCGGTGCAGCCAATCGCAATGTTCAGGTAATTGCGCGTATCGGCCGTGTAGCGAGGCAACCATTTGCGCACAAACCCTTCAATGTCATCAATCATGTCCTCGACTTCGGGGCGGCTGCGCAACCACTGAACAACCGGCGCATCGAGACCCGTCAGTGGCTTGAGCTCTGGGTCGTAATGCGGGTTGGGCAAGCAACGCACATCAAACACAAGGTCAGCGTCGCGCGGGGCGCCTTGCTTGTAGGCAAAGGACTCAAAGGTCATGAGCAGTCCCGGACGGTCAGTCTTGATCAGGTCGCGCATCCAGTCACGCAGTTGCACCGGTTTGAGACCTGAGGTGTCGATGACGTGTTCGCGGCTACGCAGTCGGTCAAGCAGCTCACGCTCAAATGATATGCAAGCCTTGAGTGATACGGGCTCATTGTCGGCGGCCATGCGCTCGGCCAAAGGGTGGCGCCGGCGCGATTCGGAATAACGCTGAACCAAGGTGTTGTCATCGGCATCCAGAAACACAACCCGAATGGCTGTGCCTGCGTCGCGCAAGGCATCGAGCATGTCGGGCAAGGCGCGCAAGTCGCCCTGTGATCGAGCATCAATGGCCACCGCTAGCCTGGGGTTGTGGCCATGCTGTGCGTTGTCGATGAGCTCGCGCAACAAAGGCACGGGCAGGTTGTCAACACAGGCGTAGCCGGCATCTTCGAGCCACTTTAACGCCACCGATTTGCCAGAGCCTGACATGCCGGTAATCAGCACGACACTTTGCAAGCCCTCAGACATGGCTGTTTCCGTTTGAGATGGCCTGTGCCTGCTTGTCCATGAACTCTTGCAAGGTGTCAATGCCGCGCAGCTTCAGGATTGTGTTGCGCACGGCCGCTTCGACGAGCACCGCCAAGTTGCGTCCGGCAGCCACCTGCAGCGTGGCCTTGGTAATAGGCTCGCCCAAGATTTCCTGGGTGGTGTCTTGCAGTGGCAGGCGCTCGAATTTTTCCTGTGCTGAAGCACGCACCAAATGCACGATCAGTTTGAGTTTCATTTTGCGGCGCACCGAGGTCTCGCCAAAGATGGTGCGGATATTTAACAACCCCAAGCCACGCACCTCCAGCATGTTTTGCAGAAGAACGGGGCAGTGACCATCGATGACGTGTGGTGCCGTGCGCGACAACTCAACGGCATCATCGGCGACCAGACCATGGCCGCGTGAGATGAGTTCAAGCGCCAGCTCGCTTTTACCCAGGCCAGATTCGCCGGTGATGAGCACGCCAAGGCCCAGCACATCCATAAACACACCGTGAACGGTGATTTTTGGGGCGAAGCGCTTGGACAGGTAAATGCGCAGGCGGTCAATGGTTTCTGCGGCTGAGACCCCTGTTCTGAGTAAGGGCACGCCTGTGCGGTCGCAGGCCTCGACTAAGTCATCAGGCGTCTCTAGTCCATGCGCCAGAATAATGGCGGGAACCCCGCCATTGGCCAACTCTTCGATGTGCCGGATGCGGCGCTTGGGGTCAAAGCGCCGATAGTAGGCCATTTCCTCGTGACCGAAGACTTGTATGCGCGCAGGGTGAATCAGGTTGAGGTGGCCAATCAGGTCTGCAGCAGATCGGCCATCATCGGGTAGCGGTCTTGCATCACCAATTTGACCGCTGAGCCACTCAAAAGCAACATCGTCGGCATTGTCATCGACCAGTTCTTTGACCACCAGCATGGCGTTTCCTCAAGCGTTGGTTGCTTGGTGCCGGGTTCAGACTGCTGCCGAGGTACTTTTTGCGGTGAGTAACTCGTGAACACGCTTGGCATCCGTTTCTGTGCGAAGGGCGGCAACCACGGTCTCGTCAGACAGCCGTTGCGCGACTTCGGCCAGAATGTCCAGATGCTGCTGCGTGGCTTCTTCCGGCACCACGATAACCAGCAGTATATCGACCGGTTCGCCATCTGGCGCGTCAAATGCAACCGGGCTGCTTAGGCGCACGAACGCAGCTGAAGGCTCTTTGGTTTTTTTGATGCGGCCATGAGGCACGGCTACGCCGTGACCTAGCCCGGTTGAGCCAAGTCGCTCACGCGCGAACAGGCTATCAAAGACGTTGGCGCGCTCAAGCCCCTGGTTGTTTTCAAACAAAAGGGCGACTTGTTCGAGCGCGCGTTTCTTGCTCGTGACCGCGACATCGAGCACAACGTTTTCTGGCGGCAGTATTTGGGACAGCAGCTTCATATCGCAAATTATAGGGGTTTTTGCCGCAGCGCAATACTTAGCACAGAAAACGTTCCTTAGCCCGAATTTAGCTGCAAGTTAAATAAAAATAATCGAAGATAGACTAATTTTCCTCGACGATCTGTCGCTTGCCGCTGGCGTGGTGATGGTTCTGGGTTTTCTTTTTGTGCTCAACGACCTGACGATCGACCTTGTCGATGAGCAAGTCAACCGCGGCATAGAGATTTTGTTCTGCAGCCTCGCAGTGGATATCTTTGCCACGCATGTGCAGCGTCATTTCAGCGCGGTGTTTCAGTGGTTCAACTGTCAGCATGACCTTGGTGTCTATCACATGATCAAAGTGCCTAGTGACACGCTCAAGTTTGTTCGAAATGTAGTCCCGAATGGCTGGCGTGACTTCGAGGTGATGTCCCGTGATCTGCAGGTTCATGCTTTTTCTCCTTAAAAGAGCCACCCAAAACGCTGGTGTGGCAAACAACCTGTAGTTTCAGTGTAATGTCTTCATCAAGGAAATCAAGTCGAACTGGATAATAGTTACATCCCTGTTACATCTTGAAATGCTCACCAAGGTAGACACGTCGCACGGCCGGGTCATCAATGATGTCTTCGGGGTCACCGCTGGTGAGCACCGAGCCCTCGCTGATGATGTAAGCGCGATCGCAGATGCCAAGCGTTTCGCGAACATTGTGGTCTGTGATCAGCACGCCAATGCCGCGGCTCTTCAAAAAGCGCACAATGCGCTGGATTTCAATCACGGCAATAGGATCCACCCCAGCAAAGGGCTCATCGAGCAAGACAAACCGAGGATTGGTAGCCAGTGCTCTGGCAATTTCCACACGGCGTCGTTCACCGCCTGACAGTGACAGCGCACCGTTGCGTCTGAGGTGTCCGATTTGCAACTCTTCAAGTAACTCCTCCAAGCGACGATTGACTTCGGCTTTGGAGGTTTTGCGGCCATTGGCATCGACTTGCAGTTCAAGCACGGCACGGATATTTTGTTCCACGCTTAATCGTCTGAATACTGAGGCATCTTGTGGCAGGTAGGACAAGCCCGTGCGTGCCCGCTTGTGAATGGGCATCGCTGAAATCGATGCATCGTCGATTTCGATGCGCCCGGCGTCAGCCTGAATCAGGCCAACAATCATGTAAAAGCTCGTGGTTTTTCCTGCCCCGTTTGGCCCTAGCAGTCCGACAACTTCACCGCCGTCAACGTGCAGGCTGACGTCTTGCACGACCATGCGCCCGCCATAGGACTTGCGCAAACCAATGGCGGCCAGGCGCCCATGGGTGTTCTCAGGTGTTGTGTCGTTGCTCAGGGTCATTGATACAGATGCTATTGGTTGGGCGCCGGTGGTTGGGGGATTTGCCCACCACTGGCTTGGCGTTGGCGACAGGCTTCGATGGCTGCTTCCACCTTGGCGCGGGGCTGGGCAATCGATCGGACGCGGCCGTCGGGATTGTCCGAATTCGGTCCTGAGAAGGCTTGGTAGCGGTCGGTGTTTTCAAAGTAGCGCACGCGTTGTCCACTAATCGAATCGAATGGTTTGCCACAGATGTAGCGCGTCAGCAGTGCTCGGCCAATCAGGTCAAAGGTTGCCGCTTTGCCATCGTATTCGGCGCGCTCGCCAATGCCCTCAAGCACTTCAAAGTTTTCAGGGCGCTCTTGCCGGATATAGACCCGCTTGTCGCTGGTCATTGTGGCTGTGCCGTACTGATAGCCTTGTTCATCCTCTTTAAGGCTAAGGACGTCTGACCGCAGCGTAAGTTGGCCGCGAGTCATGATGACATCACCCGTAAATACGCTCGTGCTGGTGTTCTCGTCGTAGGTCAGCTCGTCAGACAAGATCTGAGTCGCAGGTTCTTCCTCGCCTTCAGGTGTGTCAAAAAAATTGGATTGGGCGCTCGCTGAGGCTGCTGCAAGCGTCAACAGTGACGCCAAAGCAGCTCCAAAGCGAGCCCGAAACGTGTGTGATTTCATCAACGTACTGTCTCCGTCTCTGTGTCTTGTGTCGGTTTATCGACACGCGGTGCTATCTCAACCTCGGTTGCCTCATAGACTTTGAGCTCGCCTGTTTTGTTGTCATAGCGCATGCCAACACCCTTAAGGGTTGATCGTTCGCGAATAGCTAAAGCAGGCAAGTCTGTGAAGGCAACGTCTTCGTCCATGAGTAGCGTGATTTCTTGGCTGCTGACATTGAGTGGATCGGTTTGCTCGGTGGCCAGACGCATAACTAATGCGTCATTTTTCATGACGATGCGGTTGCCTTCATCAAGCACGGTTGCCATTTGCGAGGTGCCAACCAACGTGGGTTGTCCTGGCTTGATACTCATGGCGCGTGGATCGATGATGTCATACGAATCATCGTCAGGAAAGTGCTCCATATACTGCCCCTCGATGCGACTGACGGGCAAACCGTTTTCGTCTGTGCGCAGCATGATCATGACTTTGCCCCAGCTGTCTGGCTCGTGGGTCTGTTTGGCAGGCGCATCAAGGTCGACCGCGCGCTGCGTGTACTCAGCAGCAAACCAGGTGCCTATGACCAGGGCTGTGAGAATCACAATGGAGGCGATGGTCGGGAAACGATCTTTCATGTTGGTTATTGAATCATGCCTGAGCCTACGGTGTTGCCTTGCAGGAATCCAGACAGTTTGTTCTGAGCGGCCAGTATCAGGTCACAGCACTCGCGTGCCGCTCCGTGGCCACCAGCCCGTGAGGTGGTCCAGTGCGCACCCTGGGTCATATAGGCTGGCGCGTTGGGCACCGTCACGGCAAAGCCCGCCAGTTGCATGGCAGCCAGATCAATGACGTCATCGCCCATGTATCCGACAGCCTCGTGACTCAAGCCCAAGGATTTGGCCAATTCAACCAATGCGCTCGCCTTGTCGCGCACCCCCTGTTTGACATGTCTGATGCCCAGCTCTGCTGCGCGCCAGGCCACGATAGGGCCGTCTCTGGCGGTCATGATCGCCACACCGATGCCGCTGGCGTCCAACATTTTTAGGCCATGGCCATCGAGCACATGAAACCGTTTGATGACCTCACCCTGTTCGCCATAAAGCAGACGTCCATCGGTGAGTACACCGTCAACATCAAAGATCATGAGTTTGATACGCGCGGCGCGCTCGACAATCTGATCAGGCACTTTGGCCAGTATCAACGCTTGAGCCGGATGCGAGGGGGTAGGTTTCATATGACTTTCGCTGTCATTAAATCGTGCATGTGCAAAGCACCAATCAGTTTACCGGCTTCGTCTTTGACCAGAATCTGGCTGATGCGTCTTTCGTCCATGATGGTGGCCGCATCTACGGCTAGTACATCAGCACCGATGTGCTGTGGGCTGGCGGTCATGGCCTGTTGTATGCCAAGCGCGCGGATATCGCCAGCGGTCTCAATCACGCGCCGCAGGTCACCGTCGGTAAAGATGCCAATGGCCACGCCATCGTCATTGACAATCGCGGTCATGCCCATGCTTTTTTTGGACATTTCATCAAGCGCTTGTGTCAGCGTGGCGTTAGGTGCAACTCTGGGCACTGCCTGGCCTTGGCGCATGATGTCACGCACCCGGGTTAAGAGCTTTCGGCCGAGTTGGCCGCCCGGATGGGAGCGGGCGAAGTCCTCGCTCGTGAATCCTCGAGCATCAAGGCATGCCAGAGCTAAGGCATCGCCAAGCGCCAAGGCGGCGGTGGTGCTGCTCGTTGGCGCTAAGTTCATGGGACAGGCTTCGGTTTTGACACTGACATCTAAGTGCACGGTTGACAGTTGGGCCAGATCAGAATCTGCGTGACCGGTCATGGCCAGTACTGGCACCCCAAGCCGGTGCGCACCTGCGACCACCGTCAAGATCTCGTGACCGGCGCCAGAATGCGACAATGCCAGCAAAACATCCTGAGCGGTCAGCACCCCAAGGTCACCGTGCAAGGCCTCAGCGGCATGCAAAAAAATCGATGGGGTGCCGGTCGACGCCAGCGTGGCGGCAATCTTTCGGGCGATATGCCCGGTCTTGCCCAGGCCACAGACGACAACGCGGCCCTGACATTCAAGCAAGGTGTTGACCGCTTGAACAAAACGTTCGTCCAGACGTTCTTGCAGATCAGCTAAGGCGGCTGACTCGATGGCCAATGTGCGCTGTGCACTAGCCAATATCTGCTCGGATTGGTGTTTTACGTCACTCATCTGGGGATTTTAACCGTGACCGCATGCTAAAAGTTCAGGATACCGAATTAGACAAATTCAACCTGACTTCATGAGAAAAGCATATGCCTGCTGAACCATTAGCGACTTGGGGAACACCACTGACTGGCGCGGCCAAGCGCGTGATGCTTCTTGGCTCGGGCGAGCTTGGCAAAGAAGTCATCATCGCACTACAGCGTTTCGGCGTTGAAGTCATCGCCGTTGACCGCTATGGCCATGCGCCGGGTCAACAAGTGGCCCACCATTCGGTGGTGGTGGACATGACCGATCGCGACGCGCTGTTGCGCGTCATTGATCAGTGGCAGCCGCATATCATCGTGCCTGAGATCGAGGCTATTGCCACAGACCTGCTTGTTGAAATCGAAGGTCGTCATGCATTGCGTGTCACCCCAACGGCGCGCGCCGCGCAGTTGACCATGAACCGTGAGGGCATTAGACGGCTGGCCGCTGAGACACTAGGCTTGCCCACGTCACCTTATCGGTTTGCCGATGGATTCGAGGCCTTTGAGGCCGCTGTCCTGGAGATCGGCATGCCTTGCGTGGTCAAGCCCGTGATGTCGTCTTCAGGCAAAGGGCAAAGTGTCATCAAGCGCCCAGAGGACATCAAAGCGGCCTGGCACCATGCCCAGTCAGGTGGTCGTGTCGGGGCCGGGCGCGTGATTGTTGAAGGCTGGGTCGAATTTGACTATGAAATCACCCTGCTCACAGCGCGTGCACTGAATGCACAGGGTGATGTCGTCACAGACTTTTGTGCACCCATTGGCCATTTGCAGGTTGATGGCGATTATGTCGAGAGCTGGCAGCCACAGCCCATGAGCGAGCGTGCGCTTGAGCGTGCACAGGAAATCGCGCGCGCAGTCACCCATGAGTTGGGCGGGCTCGGCATATTTGGGGTGGAGCTTTTTGTCAAAGGCGATGAGGTTTGGTTTTCTGAAGTCAGCCCGCGACCACATGACACAGGACTTGTGACGCTGGCCAGTCAGTTTCAAAGTGAGTTTGAAATCCATGCCCGGGCCTTGCTAGGCTTGCCCGTTAACGTGCAGTTGCGCTCGCCGGGTGCGAGCCGTGTGATCTACGGCGGCGTTGATGCCAATGCAGTGACTTTTGATGGCATGGCTCAGGCACTTTGCGAGCCTGGCACGGATTTGCGCCTGTTTGGCAAGCCAGCCTCATTTGTTAAACGCAGGCTTGGCGTTGGTTTGGCATTTGCCGATACCGTTGAAGTCGCACGCCAAAAGGCGCGATCCGTGTCAGCGGCCGTGACCGTGACAGCTGCTGATAAAGCGAACAGTTAAGAAGCGATTAACCGCCCAGAAATAAACGGTAGGCCGGGTTGTCGGTTTCATTCCAGGAGGGGTAGCCGATTTCATTTAAAAAGGACCGGAATGCGGTTTTTTGTCCGGTGGGCACCTGAATGCCAATGAGAATCTGGCCGTAATCGGCACCCTGATTGCGGTAGTGAAACAGGCTGATATTCCACTCTGGGCGCATCGTGTTCAAAAAGCGCATGAGTGCACCCGGGCGCTCCGGGAACTCGAAGCGATACAGCAACTCGTCTTTGGCTAGCCCGGAGTGCCCGCCCACCATGTGCCGCAGATGGGTCTTTGCCATCTCATCGTGCGTCAGATCCACGGTGGGAAACCCATGGCGCTTGAATTCTGTCGCTAGCTTGGTTGAGTCTTTGGCCTGTTGCACTTGGATGCCGACAAACACGTGCGCTTGCTCGGCATCTGAGATGCGGTAGTTAAACTCAGTGACATTGCGTGGACCAACGAGCGCGCACAGTTTTCTGAAGCTGCCGCGTTCTTCAGGCAGTGTGATGGCAAATAACGCTTCGCGTGCCTCGCCGACTTCGGCTCGCTCAGCCACGAACCGCAAGCGGTCAAAGTTCATGTTCGCGCCGCAGGCAATGGCAACAAGTGTTTTGTTTTTCCAGCGGTGCTGCTGTGCGTATTGTTTGGCTCCGGCAATGGCCATGGCGCCCGCGGGCTCCAGAACACTGCGGGTGTCTTGGAATACATCCTTGATGGCCGCGCAGATGGCATCGGTGTCGACAACCACAAAGTCATCAACGTATTCTTTGACCAGCCGAAATGTTTCAACTCCCACTTGCTTGACAGCCGTGCCGTCAGAGAACAGGCCCACATCGTGCAATCGAACGCGTTTGCCCGCTTTGACGCTGCGCACCATGGCGTCAGAGTCTTCGGTTTGAACGCCAATGACTTTGATGCCTGGTCGCAAGCGCTTGATATAAGCGGCTACGCCACTGATGAGGCCGCCTCCGCCAATGGCCACAAACACCGCGTCAATGTCATCGGGTTGCTGGCGCAAAATCTCCATGGCAATCGTGCCTTGGCCGGCGATGACATCGGGGTCGTCAAACGGATGTACGAAGGTGAGCTTTTCGTTGGCTTCCAGTTCGGCGGCTTTCTCAAAGGCGTCGCTATAGCTGTCGCCGTGCAAGATGACCTCGGCGCCGAGTCGCTTGACCGCATCGATCTTGACCGGCGGGGTGGTGGTGGGCATGACGATGACCGCACGGCAACCGAGGCGTCTGGCTGAGAGCGCCACGCCTTGGGCGTGGTTGCCCGCTGAAGAAGCGATCACCCCGCGTGCAAGCGCCTCTTTGCTCAAGTGTGCCATCTTGTTGTAGGCGCCACGCAGCTTGAAACTGAAAACAGGCTGATGATCCTCGCGCTTGAGCAAAACCGTGTTGCCAATGCGCGCTGACAGCGTTGGCGCCACCTCGAGAGGTGTTTCGCTTGCAACGTCATACACTTTGGAAGTCAGGATGCGCTTGAGATAATCGGTCGTCATAAGCCCACTTACAGATAAAACCCCTATTATTCCATGCCATGAGGTAATCAGAGTGAGCTCGCGCCAGTGCCGTGAGCCGTGTTTGGTTTTACGGCGGTGTCTCAGCTCAAAGGCATAAGAAGAATCACAAAAGGACGAAGACGTTGACAGTTGGCCTAGGGGCGTTATTTCTGGCAGGGTTGCTAGCTTCAACATTGCTGCCTGGTGGGTCCGAGCCACTGCTGCTGGTCTATCTGGCGCAGCAGGCGCCTGTGGCGCTGTGGCCCACAGCCACGTTAGTGGTGTTGGTCATTGGCTTGGGCAACACCCTGGGCGGTGTTGTGACCTACGGGATGGGCCGGGGCGGGCGTTATGTTTATGCGCGCTGGCGCCAGCAGGTTGACCACACAAAGGCTAGTCACCGCAAGGCGCATGGCTGGCTTGACCGGTGGGGGCCATGGGCCCTGCTGATGTCCTGGGTGCCTATTGTGGGCGACCCCCTTTGTCTGGCCGCCGGCGCCATGCGCTTGCCGTTTTGGCGGTCTGTGCTGGCCATGGCCATTGGCAAGTTTGCCCGCTATGTTGTGTTGGTGGCCGCGGTTGTGGCGGTTCAGGGCTAACCACAAAAAAGGCCGGTGTAAAAGGCTGGTGTAGGCCACTCTGAGCTCGCGACCAGGTCGCCAGATCAGCAAATGACGGCGAGATCGACACAATTGAGTGAGTTTGCGCCTAATTTTGCGCCTAAAATAGGGTTTTGAAGCCTTTGGGCCGCTGTGCTGATTCGATCTTGCCGTATGGCCCGCCTCCCACTCTGTGACCTTTTATGAATTCCCCTGCTGCTAGTCATTTGCTTGCTTCGTTGCCAGCGCCATCGGACAGCCGTTTGCGCGAAATCCCGTACAACTACACATCGTTCTCGGACAGAGAGGTGGTCACTCGACTGCTAGGCGAGCCCGCTTGGCTGCTGTTAAACGAGTTGCGTGGTGAGCGACGCACGGGCCGCTCGGCGCGCATGCTCTACGAGGTGCTTGGCGATATCTGGGTCATCAAGCGCAACCCTTATTTGCAAGAT
>CBFHXV010000005.1:0-76691 GCA_965659885.1 Burkholderiaceae bacterium
GGTGCTGACCCTGACTGAGGCACAACGTGAACGCCTACGTGAGGAGTTTGAGCAAAGCAACGCCGAGTATGCCGAAGAGTTTCTGGCTGAAGGTGAGGCGGCACAAAGGGACAGACTCGAGCGGTTTCAGGAGCGTTATGAGCAATGGTTAGGCCCGTTGACCGATTCGCAAGACCAACGCCTGCGCCAGTGGCTCGCTGAACAACCGAGTCGTGCCGCACAGTGGGGCGATCAGCGCATTGTGCGCCAACAAGCCCTGCTTAAGCTATTGGCCGACGCCCGCACCCACCTGTCGGCCGAAGAGGCGGCCAGGGACTTGCATAACTACTTCCAAAGCTTGTCGCGCTATCGCGTCGCTGAAGTACAACCTGAGCTTGGCACGTGGCTGCCCACGCTAGCCGCTTTCACCGCAGACATGCTCAACAGCATGACAGACCAACAGCGCAAACACCTGCGCGAGGAGCTTCTGGACTACGCCGCAGATTTTGAGGCGCTATCGCAATAAGACCCCCGCAAACCCGGGCACTGGCTCGAACGTTTGCTTTAAAATGCAACGCTGTGTAACAAGACGGGCGACGATCAACATGATCACTTCTCTGGCTGCCCTCATGCGCCTGATCAACAGCATCAATAAAGCCGTGGGCAAGGCGTTCTCTTGGCTGGCCCTGGGCATCGTGCTGGTCTGTTTCTGGGTCGTGGTCGAGCGATATGTCTTTGGCAGCACCCGCCTGTGGGCACAAGACCTCTACATCTGGCTTAACGGCGCCATGTTCACGGCTGTTGCCGCCTTCGCGCTATTTCGGGGTGACCACGTGCGTGTTGATATTTTTTACCGACCCGCCTCGATGCGATTCAAGGCCATTTGTGACCTCATTGGCGTGTTGGTGTTCCTGCTGCCCTTTGTCACGGTGGTGTTCATCTACGGCCTGCCCTTTGTGCAACGCTCCTGGCGACTGCTAGAGAACTCAGCCAACGTGGGCGGCATGCCTGGGCTTTATGTTCTTAAGAGCTTCATTCTGGTGTTCGCCGTTTTAGTCGCACTGCAAGGCTTGGCCATGGCCGTGCGCTCATTGCTCGTACTGCGACATCGCGAAGACCTCATCCCCGAAGACTTCAGATACAACGTCCACGGCGACGCTGTGCCCAAGGAATAAGCCATGGATCCCGTACTGATCGGAGAAATTCTCTCCGGGTTGATGTTTTTTGGGGTGATTGGGATGCTCATGCTGGGCTTCCCAGTGGCGTTCACCCTGGCGGGCACCTCGCTCATCTTTGCGCTCATTGGCTACCAGTTGGGTGTCTTTGACTTTAGCAACTTCTCCTCGCTTGCCGGTCGCTATATCGGTTTCATGACCAACGAGGTGCTAGTGGCCGTGCCACTTTTTATCTTCATGGGTGTGATGCTGGAGCGCTCGCGCATCGCCGAGCAGCTGCTGCTGACCATGAGCAAACTGTTTGGCAACTTGCGCGGTGGCCTTGGCATCTCGGTGATTATTGTGGGTGCGCTACTGGCAGCGTCCACCGGTGTGGTGGGCGCCACCGTGGTAACCATGGGCCTGATTTCGCTGCCAGCGATGTTGCGCGCTGGCTACGACCCCAAGCTGGCCAGTGGCGTGATCTGTGCCTCAGGCACGTTGGGTCAAATTATCCCGCCATCAACCGTGCTTATCTTCATGGCCGACATGCTTGCGGGAATTAATGCGCAAGTACAGATGGCGCAGGGGAATTTTGCGCCAGACCCGGTGTCAGTCGGCGACCTCTTTGCCGGGGCTTTCCTGCCCGGATTGATGTTGGTGAGCCTGTATCTCGGATGGATGGTTTTTAAAGCCTTTACCGATCCCAAGTCCTGTCCGGCCACACCGTTTTCTGAGGCGGAACGTCAGTCACTTTTAAAAGAGGTGCTGACCGCACTCCTGCCCCCGTTATTGCTCATCGTGGCGGTTCTCGGCTCGATTCTGGGCGGGGTGGCCACGCCAACGGAGGCGGCGTCTGTGGGTGCTGTGGGCGCTATGGTGCTTGCGGCGGCCCGCTTCAAACTGTCTTGGAAAGTACTCAAAGAAGCGGTGGTATCAACGGCAACGATCACCTCGATGATTTTTATCATCATCTTTGGCGCCTCGGTCTTCTCGATCGTATTTCGTCAAATGGGCGGTGAAGACTTGGTGCACGAATTTCTGACCGGACTGCCGGGCGGCGCCATCGGGGCGATGATTGTGGTGATGCTCATCATGTTCGTGCTTGGTTTCATCCTCGACACCTTTGAGATCATCTTCATCGTCATCCCCATCACGGCACCCATCCTGCTGGCTTTGGGTCTTGACCCCGTCTGGCTCGGGGTGATGGTGGGCGTGAACCTTCAGACCAGCTTTCTAACACCGCCCTTTGGTTTTTCCCTGTTTTATCTACGAGGCGTGGCACCGCCAACTGTCACCACGGGACAGATATACCGGGGTGCATTGCCTTTCGTGTGTCTGCAAATCGTGGCAATCGCTCTGTTGTTCATATTCCCCGAGATTGCGACCTGGCTGCCAGACTTGCTGTACTAGACGTGCATCGCGAAGTCAGCACAAGCTCTGGTGCTTATGCGCTGCTCACGGCTTGATCTCACGCCCACAAAAAGCCCCACACCGCGGTGTAGGGCTTTTTTGTGGGACCAACAAGCTAAGTTTTACAGCTTGTCTATAGCTTGAAGTACTTCGAGCGCGCCTGAATATACTGCGCATCAGTGCCATCGGTTTTGATTTTGACGATGTTCAGGCCCTTGATGAAGCTGTCCAAGGTCTTTTTCGTCATCGCATCACCATTGTCACCGATTTCCGTGAGAATTTCGGCTGAGGCTTTCGCTGCCGCGCTCACAATGCTGTCGGGGAACTGGGGAATTGCCGTAACACCGTGCTTATTGATCAAGACCTCAAGCGCACGCGGGTCATTCGCCGCAAAGTCCGAGGCCACCTGGTCATACTCGGCCTGGCACACATCACGGATCAGACCTTGAAGGTCTTTGGGCAACTCTTGATACTTTGACTTGTTAACCACCAACTCGGTGGCTAGGCCAGGTTCGGTGAAACTACTGGTGTAGTAGTACTGGCATACCTTGTAAAAGCCTAGCGCGAGGTCGTTGTAGGGACCGACAAATTCTGCGGCGTCTAGCGTACCCGATTGCAGTGCCTGAAAAATCTCGCCTGCTGCCATGTTGGTCACCGAAGCGCCGAGCTTGGCCCAAACCTTACCACCTAGGCCTGGCGTGCGGAAACGCAGCCCCTGGATATCTTCTAGACCCGTGAGTTCTTTACGGAACCAACCACCGGCTTGTGTGCCCGTATCGCCAGACAAAAAGCCCTGTAAACCAAATTGATCGTAGACCTCGTCCCAGACTTCCTGACCACCCAGAAAGCGCACCCAAGCTGACATTTCACGGCTGGTCATGCCAAACGGCACGCCTGTAAAAAATGCCAGCGCCTGGCTTTTGTTTTGCCAGTAATAGGCCGCACCGTGTGACATTTCGGCACCACCGTCAATCACCGCATCGATTGACTGCAGCGGCGGAACCAGTTCGCCTGCGGAATACACCTGAATCGTCAGGCGTCCACCCGAGGCGGTGGTGATCCGATCAGCCAGCCGCTGGGCACCCACGCCCAAGCCTGGAAAATTCTTGGGCCATGTTGTCACCATGCGCCATGTGATCTTGTTTTGTGACAAAGCAGGTGCAGCCAGCGTGGACAACCCTGCTGCGCCCGCACCGGCAACACCGGCTTTGCGAATAAATGAACGACGATTCATTGACGATCTCCGTTGGTCTATGGGTGTAACTAGCCGAATTATAGACATCGTCAGCTCAGGCGCACTACTGACTTTCCCGCAGGCAGGGTTGTCTTTGAACGATAAGGTCGCGGGTAACCAGCTTATGAAACTAGGGTAATACCGGATATTTGCTTAACTGAGGCTTACATATAGAATCCACTTCATCGGCACACCATGATTGCCGATGCGAATCCACTGATACGGAGACATCATGAAAAAAATCACCAAACTCAGTCTTAGTGCACTGGCCGTAACTGCTGCATTGGCAGCCGCGCCAGCCTCGGCACAGCAACTTACCTTTATGACTGGCCCGCAAGGCGGTGTGTGGGTGCCGCTTGGCGGCGCATTAAAAGGCATGTGGGAAAAAGCCGTACCCGAATTGAACATCACGATCACCCCGGGCGCCGGTATCGCCAACGTGCGCGGTGTCGACGAGCAAAAGGCTCAGATCGGCATGTCCAACTCCAGCAGCGCCGTTGACGGCCAGCTTGGTAAAGCCCCCTACAAGCGCAAGACAGAAAATGTCTGCCAGCTCGCCAATCTGTATCCGCAATACTTCCAGGTCGTGGCGCAAAAAGACGCCAACATCAACTCCTTTAAAGACCTCAAAGGCAAGCGTCTGGTCACTCAGCCGCGCGGCAACACCGGCGAAGCACTGACCGGCACCATTCTCAAACTCAACGGCATGAGCTATGACGACTTGAGCAAGGCCAACTTCCAGGCAGGCTACACCGACGCGGTATCGATGATGAAAGATGGCCATGTCGATGTCTTCACCCTTGGTACGGCCGCCCCTTCTTCAGCTGTGATGGATCTGGCCAACGCGCGCGACATCGCGCTTGTGCCAGTTGATGACGAGACCATGAAGGGCATGCGCGAGATGAACCCGGCCTACAACAAGCTCATGATCAAAGCGGGCACCTACCCAGGCCAGGACGCTGACGTGTCTGCCATTGGCTACTTCACCCATGTAATCGTGGCTTGTGATCTGCCCGAAGATCTGGTCTACACCATGGTCAAGACCATGGCCAACAACATCCCCGACATGGCAGCTGTGAGCAAAAGCATGGCCAACCTGACGCCTCAAATCATGGCCACCGAAATGGGTGTGCCCCTGCACCCGGGTGCGGCAAAGTACTACAAGGAAGTCGGTGCGATGTAAGACCCGGGCAACCGTGGTCCAAAGCAAGACAACAATAAAACAGCGCATCAGGGAAACACATGAGCGAAGTCGTCTCAGAAGAAAAAGCAGCACTTGACCCCGCCTCACCCATCATGAGGCGGGTCATCACTGTGATCGCGGTGGCCATGTCGCTTTATCACATGTACGTGACAGGGTTTGGACCACCCGAGGCAGTGATCTACCGGGGCACTCACTTGATGTTTGCCTTGGCGCTGGTGTTTTTATTGTTCCCAAGCCGCCGCGGGTCTGCCAACCCGTGGTGGCGCTCCTATGACATGCTGTTACTGGTGCTCGGCTTGGGTGGGGTCTTGCACATCTTCGTGAACTACGAAGCGTTTATCTACCGAATTATTTACATTGATGACCTGACCCCGGGCGACACCGTCTGGGGCATCATCATGGTCATCATTGTGCTCGAAGCCACGCGACGCATCATCGGATGGGCGCTGCCGCTCACCGCCATGGTGTTCATCGGCTATGCGTTTTTCTTTACCAATGTGACCTGGCAGGTGCTGCTCGAGCAGCTCTACCTGTCGACCGAAGGCATCTTTGGTTCAACACTCGGGGTCTCGGCGGCCTATGTGATGCTGTTTGTGATCTTCGGTGCTTTCATGGAAAAAAGCGGCACCGGCCGCCTGTTCATGGACTTCTCCATGTCGCTGACGGGCAAGTCCGCTGGCGGGCCAGGCAAGGTGGCCATTGTCAGCTCATCCATGTTTGGCACGGTCTCAGGTAGTGCCGTGGCTAATGTCATGGTCACTGGCCCCATCACCATCCCCATGATGAAACGCACCGGATTCAGGCCTGCGTTCGCGGCGGCCGTTGAGTCGGTCGCGTCAACCGGCGGGCAAATCATGCCACCCGTCATGGGTGCCGTGGCGTTTGTGATGGCCGAGTTCTTGGCCGTGCCTTACTTGCAGATCACCATCTGGGCGATCGTGCCAGCCGCGCTCTATTACATCTCGGTCTTTTTTGCGGTGCATTTCGAAGCCAAACGTTACCGATTGGCCGGCATCCCCGAAGATGAACTGCCCAAGCTATGGCAGGTCATGCTCATTCGCGGCCAGTTGTTCATCCCGATGTTTGTGATTCTGCTCGGCCTGGTGCTGGGATATTCGGCGCCCATGTGTGCCTTGATTGCGGCACTCAGTTGCTTGCCGATTGCGCTTTTGCGCCGCGAGACCCGTAAAAACATCACTTGGGCCACGCCGATACAAGCACTGGAAGACGGGGCGCGCGGCGCCTTGGCTGTGGCCATGGCCTGTGCCTGCGCGGGTCTGGTGATTGGCTCCATCAACATCACGGGCCTGGGCATCGTGTTTACCCAGGTGGTGGTCGAGTTGGCCAGCAATCACGTGTTTTTGGCGCTGTTTGTGACCGCCATCGCCGGCATCATTCTGGGCATGGGCATGCCCACCACGCCCGCCTACATTGTGATGGTGGCGTTGCTGGTGCCCGCACTCATCAAGATGGGCATCGTCGATCCGGCTGCGCACTTATTTGCGCTGTATTTTGCGATTCTGTCGGCTATCACCCCACCCGTTGCGCTATCGGTGTTCGCGGCGGCCGGCATTGCCGGGGCCAACATGTGGAGTGCCGGCCTGGCCGCAGTCAGAGCAGCTGCGCCTGCTTATATTGTGCCTTTTATGTTTGTCTATGAACCCGCGCTGTTGTTCATTGTCGACGAAGGACAACACTGGTACCACGCGCTGTGGCCGATTGCCACAGCCATGATTGGCGTCATTGCCCTTTCGGGCGGCTTGTTTGGATGGCTGTTTGGCTATGCCAATATGGCACAACGTGTGCTGCTCGTTGGCGGGGCTTTGTCATTGATCAAACCCGGGGGCATGACTGATCTGGTGGGTTTTGGTATTCTAGCTACGGTGGTACTGTGGCAGTTACTACTGCGACGGCAGCCGCCTGAAGTGCAGCCCACCTGATATCGCCTATCCTGCTGATATCTCTGCTACCCATGGAGTACGGCGCATGCCCATTATCACGAATATAGAGGACCTGCGCCGCATCGCCAAGCGGCGCGTTCCGCGCATGTTTTATGACTATGCCGACTCGGGCTCTTGGACCGAATCGACCTATCAGGCCAACGAGAGCGATTTTCAGAAGATCAAGTTTCGCCAGCGCATTCTGGTGGACATGGAACACCGTTCCACACGCACCACCATGATTGGCCAAGATGTGGCGATGCCTGTGGCCATCGCGCCCACGGGTTTGACTGGCATGCAGCACGCTGATGGCGAAATCCTAGCCGCGCGTGCAGCAAAAAAGTTTGGCGTGCCATTTACCCTGTCGACCATGAGCATTTGCTCGATCGAAGATGTCGCGCAGGAGACAGGCAACCATCCGTTCTGGTTTCAACTCTATGTAATGAAAGACCGGGACTTTATCGAGCGACTGATTGAGCGCGCCAAGGCTGCCCAGTGTTCGGCATTGGTGCTCACATTGGACCTGCAAATCCTGGGCCAGCGCCACAAAGACATCCGCAATGGACTGAGTGCGCCACCCAAACTGACCCTGGCCAACATGATCAACATTGCCACTAAGCCCCGTTGGGCTTTGGGGATGCTCGGCACCAAGCGCCGTCAGTTCGGCAATATCGTGGGGCACGTCAAGGGGGTGACCGACATGTCGCGCTTAAGCGAATGGACAGCCTCGCAGTTTGACCCCAAGTTGAACTGGGATGACGTGCAATGGATCAAGAAACTCTGGGGCGGTAAACTTATCCTTAAAGGAATCATGGACGTGGAAGACGCCAGGCTGGCGGCCCAGTCCGGAGCCGATGCCTTGATTGTGAGCAATCATGGTGGTCGCCAGCTCGACGGAGCAGAGTCAAGCATTAACGCGTTGCCAGCCATCGTTGATGCGGTAGGAAAGCAAATTGAAGTACACATGGATGGCGGAATCCGCAGCGGACAGGACGTACTTAAAGCACGGGCGCTGGGTGCTCAGGGCTGCTACATCGGTCGCAGTTTCCTGTATGGCTTGGGTGCCATGGGCGAAGCGGGCGTCACCAAGGCGCTTGAACTCATACACAACGAACTCGATCTGTCGATGGCGTTTTGTGGGGTTGTCGATGTGGAAAAAGTCGACAAACGTATCCTGTTGCCTGACACATTTCCCACGGTCTAGACGCAAAGACACCGGTTTGAACGGGGTGGCTTTATGAAGTCATCCCGTTTCTTATGGCTTGTGGTGGTGGTCGTGGCCCTTAGCGGCTGGGTTGGCTGGCGCATCTGGCAAGGCCCTACCGTGGATGTTGCTGTGGTCAAGCCTGAAACGCTGGTTCAAACCGTGGTCGCGACCGGTCGTGTCATTGCCACCTCCACCGCACAGATCGGCGCTGAAATCACTGGCGTGGTGCTCGAGCGCCACGTGCGCGACGGTGACGTGGTGGCGCAAGGTGATTTGCTCCTGACCTTGCGCGCCGATGATCTGGCGGCCCGGGTACGCGAAGCAAAAGCAGCCCTGAACAATTTACGCCAATCACGCCAGCCGCAAGCTCAGGCTGCCCTTGAACAGGCCAAATCACAGCTGGAACAGGCCACGCGTGAAGCACAAAGACGCGCCGAACTGCTTGCAACTGACTCTATCTCACGCGAAATTGTTGAGAAAGCACAAAACGCGCAAACCGTGGCTGAAGCAAATTTACGCCAAGCACAGCTGTTAGCGGACGCGCTGGCGCCGGGCGGGCCCGAGGAGGTGATTCTGCTCGAACGCCTGGCCGCAGCCGAGGCCGCATTAAGCAAGACCGAAATCCGTGCCCAATATCCGGCCGTTGTGCTGACTCGCAACGTTGAGCCTGGTGATGTGGTTCAGCCAGGACGCACACTCATGGAATTGGCACGCATCGGGCAAACGGAAGTGCTGGTGCCCGTTGATGAACGCAATCTCGGCGTGCTGGGGCTTGGACAAGAGGCCGTGTGCATTGCCGATGCCTACCCACTGCAACAGTTCGACGCGGTGGTCGACCACATCGCACCAACCGTGGACCCTGAGCGCGGCACGGTCGATGTGCGGCTGTTGGTGACTGACCCACCCGACTACCTGCGCCACGACATGACCGTGACCGCCACGATGGTGACAGGCCGACGCGACAATGCCTTGGTTGTGCCAAACGACACCCTCAAAGACTTGTCGGGCACTCAGGCCACCGTGCAGGTGATTGAGCATGGCCGAGTCGCTGACAGAGAAGTCACGCTTGGCTTGCGCGGCCTAACCGACAGCGAAATCATCAGCGGCCTTTCAGACGGTGATCAGGTGATTCGCACGCCCGACCTGACAGTCGGCCAACGCGTTCGTGCCGGCGATGTGGATTGAGTTCAATATCGCGTTGAAGTTTTTGCGGCAGGGGCTGGCGCAAACCCTGCTGATTCTGATCGGCATTGCTGTGGGCGTTGCGGTCATTGTGTTCATCGTGACGCTAGTCACAGGCTTGCAAGCCAACATCGTTGACCGCACACTTGGCACACAGGCGCACATCCGGGTCGAACCGTTTGAGGAAATCAATCGGCCAGCGACGATTGTGCCAGGTGCCAGACAACTGATCCTGGAAGACGAGCGTTCGCAACAGCTGCGTTCGATCAACAACTGGCAACAAGTCATGCGCGCACTCGAAGAGGTGCCAGACGTCACCGCCGTCTCACCGGTGGTCTCTGGGCCTGGGTTTGCCAGACGGGGCGCAGCCACCATGTCGATTTCTATCATCGGCATTGACCCCGAGCGCTACGAGCGGATTATCACCATCAGCGATGACATTATTGCTGGCGAGTTTCGCATCAGTGCGGGTCATGCCGCTATTGGCTCAAAGCTTGCCAGCGACTTGGGCGTGCGGGTGGGCAGCAAACTGCGACTTGAAGCTGGCGGCAACCGCACGACAGTGGTCACCATCACGGGGATATTTGAACTGGGGGTCAGAGATCTTGATGCCCGGTTTGTGTATCTGGACTTAAAACAGGCACAAGCCCTGCTGGGCCTGTACGGTGGGGTCACCACCATTGACCTGACGGTGTCGGATATTTTTGATGCAAGCGAAGTCTCTGACCAAATCGATCGCCTGACCAGCCTGAAGTCCGAGAGTTGGATGCAAATCAATAGCCAGCTCATGAACGCCCTGAAATCACAAAGTCTTTCGTCAAACCTGATTAGCTTCTTTGTGGCACTGTCAGTGGCCTTTGGCATTGCCAGCGTGCTGGCCATCAGTGTGACGCAGCGTACACGTGAGATTGGGATTTTACGGGCCATGGGGGCTCGCAAAGCGCAAATGCTACGCGTGTTTCTGATTCAAGGGGCCGTGCTCGGCTTGGTCGGGGCATTTGTCGGTGCTGGTGTGGGCTGGGCCATGGTCTGGGTGTTTAACGAATTCGGGCCTGGCTTGTTTGACATCAGCCCATCAACAACTATCATTCCCGTGTCCGTTGGCATTGCCACAGTAACTGGGGTACTCGCGGCCATCGCACCGGCATGGCGGGCTTCGCGTCTTGATCCTGTGGCAGCGATTCGCTATGTCTGATCACGCAAACACCAACCATGCCAATCCGAGCGAGGTGACAGGCCCTTCAGTTCTAAAGCTTGATGGGCTGCGCAAGTCGTACAACATTGGTTTGCCCACAGAACTCGAGGTTCTGCACGGCTTGGACATGACTTTGCATGCACATGATTTTTGTGCGCTGGTTGGCCCTTCAGGTTCCGGCAAAAGTACCTTGCTTAATTTAATCGGCTTACTAGACCAGCCCTCAAGCGGCGAACTGTATCTGCTGGACCAAGCCACGCGTGAGCTTGATGATGAGGGTCGCACCAAAATCCGGCGTGAATCGATTGGCTTTGTGTTTCAGTTCCACCATTTGATTGAAGCGTTCTCGGCACTGGAAAACGTGCTCATGCCGCTCATGGTCAAAGGCGGCAAGCCGACTGCCGAACAAACCCAGTGGGCCACGCAGTTGCTAGAGGCCGTAGGCCTGAAGGGGTTTGAACGCAAAAAGCCCAGTCAACTGTCTGGAGGCCAGCAACAACGCGTAGCCATCGCCCGTGCACTGGTGACTCGCCCTGCTCTTTTGCTCGCTGATGAGCCCACAGGCAACCTTGACACACAAACCGCGGCTCATATCTTTGAGCTTCTAAGGCGCTTTAACCGAGAGTTCGGCTGCGCGGTGTTAATCGTCACCCACGACCCGAGACTGTCTGAGACATGTGACCGAACCATCACGCTCGTTGATGGTGAGTTCACTGGTGATGAGTGGCACAAAAGACAGCGCGCTTGACGGCCAGACGACAACACAAAGGCTGTGTTGCTCGCACTGGCACCAGCTACTAGCTACAGCTCAAATGAGCAACTAATAGCCTTTAAAATATTCGTTATTGATTTGGCAATTAATTGCCCCTGAGGCCTTACGGATTCGTGCGTTCCAAACGTCGGCCGATCGTCACTTGAACTGATGTGAAACGAGGTCATCCTAATTGTTACCGACCAGGACAAGGTTGTCGTCGTCTCTTTCAAGGAACTATGAAATGGATTGTCCAGTCTGCGGTGCAGCAAAATTGGTTGAGGATACTCGGGACTTGCCCTATACATACAAAGGTGAGCAAACGACTATTCATGGCGTCAAGGGGCGGTTTTGCCCTGCATGCAATGAGGCTGTGACTGATGCTGATGAGTCGAGGCGGGTCATGGACGAGATGCTGTCATTTAACAAACAAGTTAACTCAGCGATCGTGGATCCTGGCTTCATCATGTTGGTGCGTCAAAAACTGGGGCTTGGACAAAAGGAAGCTGCGGATCTTTTTGGTGGTGGTGTCAATGCTTTTTCCCGCTACGAGAACGGAAAAACAAAACCGCCTCTGGCATTGGTCAAATTATTCAAAATTCTCGAAAAACATCCTAACCTGCTCGACGAACTTCGAACTTGAACAGCCACAACTCAAGCACCTTGCTGCTTGTCGAGCTTCAGGCTGTAGATCCACTCACGCCAGATGGCCACTAACAGGGCCATCAATACCGGTCCCACAAATAGGCCCACCACACCCATGGTTTGCACGCCCCCGATCAACCCAAAAAACGTCGGCAGAAATGGCAGCTTGACCGGTCCGCCCACGAGCCGTGGCCGCAAGGTCTTGTCCACGATGAACAATTCAATAGAGCCCCATAAGTACAGTCCAACGCCTTGCACCACGTCGCCAGAGCCAATTAAATACACCGACACCAGCGTGTAGCAAAGTGGTGCGCCGCCAGGCACCATGGCCATCACACCGGTGATCACGCCCATCAGCACGGGCGAGGGAAATCCCACGATCCAGTAGGCAACGCCTAGCACCACACCCTCGCCGATGGCAATCAAGCCCATGCCCGTGACGGTTGAGCTAATGGTGGCAGGTACCACGCGAGAGAAATGCTGCCATCGATTGGGCAACACACGCTCGCCCGCCAGATCAAGCTGCGTTGCCAACGTGGCGCCATCCTTGTAGATGAAGAACAGCGCAATCAACATGAACAAGACAGTCAACATGATCGAGACCACATCCGTGGTAGTTGCAATCACAATTCGGTAGATGTCACCTATGTGCTGGCCGCTAAAGGCCTGCACCCAGTCACCAAATGCCCCGGGTTCCCCCAAATACATATTCCAGAGCTTGCCCAATGATTGGCCGATCAACGGCAAAGACAAGACCCAGTCGGGCGCCTGCATGCCGGTCTCATTGGCGGCGATAAGCCATCGTACAAAGACGGTGGCTTCAGTTACTGCGTAGTACAACGCAAAGGACAAAGGCACCACCAGCACCAGCAGAATCACCAACAGCGCCACAGTCGCCGCCCAAGTGGTGCTGCCACCTACCGCTGTCATCAGGCGCTCATACAAAGGCCAGCTGGCAAACCCGATGATGAGCGCCGCTAACACTGGCACCAAAAAACCAGAGAAGAAATACACCGCCGCGGCCAGCACCAGCAACAAAACCACCCGAAGCAGGGGTGATGTTGTGAGCTGCGTTGGCACGGCAGCTGCCCTTGCTAAGGGTGTTGAAGTTGGGGAGGTGGAGGGTGTGGCGGGGGTGGTGCTGGTGGGGGCAGTCATGTGAGACAGGCTAATATCCGTGCGCTGATAAACGCATGGATATTAGCCTGTCGACATGTCGGATTTTTGTCTACAGGATAAAAAATTACTCCAGTCGCTTCTCCAGCTCTTGCGCGGAAATCGCACCGGGTACGCGAGAGCCATCTTCAAAGAAAATCGCCGGTGTGCCTTGCACCTGAAGATCACGCCCAAGCTGAACCAACTCGTCGATGGGCGCCTCGCAAGCCTCTGATTCCGGCACAGTGCCTTCCAGCATCCAGGCATCCCAAGCCGCACTTGGATCGTCTGAGCACCAAACGTTTGTTACTTTTTCAGTGGAGTCCGGCGACAGGATAGGCAACATATAGGTGTAGACCGTCAGGTCATCGATACCCTCCATGTTGCGGCGCAGCTGCTTGCAGTAGCCGCAATTCGGATCCTCAAACAACGCAATCTTACGTGAGCCATCACCACGTACCTGCGTGATAGCCAACTCCATGGGCAACGCAGTAAAGTCGATGCGTGCCAATTCTTCGAGTCTGGCCTCGGTCAAATCCTCGCGGGTTTTGGCGTCAATCATGCGACCATCGAGCACGTAATTGACCTGCTCGTCGGTGTAGACCAGGCTGTTACCAATCTGGACCTCGAACAAGCCAAACGGGGCATATCGCACCTCGCCAATCGGCATGTTGCCAAATCGCTCGCTAAAGAGCTCTTTGACGGCCTGAGTCGTCGCATCGGTCTGACCGACCTTGTCGTCTTGTGCCATGGCACCTGCGGTAAACGTCATGGTCAATGCCGTTGCCACTGCGGCCAAACCTTGCTTAAAAAACATATGATTTCTCCTGTTTGAATTCTTATGCTGAGCGCGAAGCCGCTTCAATGAGCAAGCGTTTGGCCATGGGCACGCGATCCACCAAACTCATGCCCGCGTTTCGCAGCCACGGCACAGGCGCAAGCTCTTGATCAAAAAGACGCTTTAAACCGTCAGTCACCAGTCGCATCTCAAGGATGGCTTGCGCCCGGGATCGACGGTAGCGCCTAAGTACACTTTGAGCGCCCGGCTTCAAAAAAAGTTCACGCTCGGCCACCACTTGGACCAGCGCCTGAGCATCACCGAGCCCTAGGTTCAGGCCCTGCCCGGCAAGCGGGTGCACCCGGTGCGCGGCATCACCGACCAACGCCAATTGCTCGCCAATCATGGGTGACGTGGCCAGCGTCAGGGGAAAGCCGCGAAGCGGGCTCCTTAAGGTCATGCGTCCGAGCCGCCCGCGCATGGCTTTGCCCAACGACTCAGCCAACTCCTCGGCCTGACGTTCGTGCGGCATCTCAAGCAAGGCATTGGCATAGGCTGTTTTTAATGACCAGACCATCGAGACCTGATGGCCATCATCGGTGTCGGGCATGGGCAAGATACCGAGAACCCCCTCGGGACGAAACCATTGAAACGCGCAGGCCTGATGAGAGAACTCGGCCGTCAAGTGACCTACCACGCCCACAGCGTCGTACGACGTCTCCTTGTAGGCCAGCCCGGCAAACTCGCGCAACGAGGACTTGGCACCATCGGCGGCCACCCACAAGTCAGCTTGAACCGTCTTCCCACCGGCCGTCGTGCCCGTGTGTTGGCTATATGACTGCAACTCCTCTTCAATCCAGGTCACGCCATAAACCTTGAGGGCTTGGTGCAACACACGCTCAATCTCACCGGACTCCATAATCCAGGTCAGCGCATTCTGTGCGGCTTGCCAGCTGCGCAAGTAAAGCGCACCGAACTTGTCACCCTTGATTTCCATGGCTTGCACGCGGGTGATGCGCTCCTGGTTCATCAACGACCACACCCCAAGCTCAACCAAAAAGGCTTCACTGGCTGCCGATATGGCGTAGACCCGGGGGTGATAGGTGTTGCGATCCATGGGCAATGGCTTGGGCGCTGGCCCCATTAAGACCACATCCTTAAGCCCATGACGTGCCAGGCCAAGCGCCGTGGCCATGCCAACAATTCCTGCCCCACAGACGACAGCCGAGGTCTTCATTGCGCGCTTGGTGCTCCTGCAGATTTGGGCCAGAACAGCCACATACGCCCTTGCTGCTTCATACGCCCGGCCATGGCCCCGGCTTCAGGCCCAGAGCCCCAGTAATAGTCACCGCGGGCCGCACCCTTGATCGCCGCGCCCGTGTCTTGGGCAAACACCATCCGGTCTAACGGCTGCTTGGAAGACGGCATGGTGGTCATAAGATAGACCGGGGTGCCAAGCGGCACGTAGGTGGTGTCCACGGCGATTGAGCGCTGTGCACCAAGTGGCACGCCGTAGGCCCCTTTAGGTCCTTCGTTGGGATCTTGAATCGCTTCTTCCCGGAAAAAAACCACAGCAGGGTTGGCATTGAGCATTTCCTGCACGCGATCGGGATTGTTCCTGGCCCAGGCACGAATGTTTTGCATGGAAGCCTGGTTTAGCGACATTTCACCTTGGTTGACCAGCCAGCGACCAATCGAGCGGTACGGGTGGCCATTGTGGTTGGCATAAGCCAAACGAATCGTGGTGCCGGCGTCGGGTCCCTCGGCCAGATACACCCGGCCCGAACCCTGCACTTGCAAGAAAAAGTTGTCGACCGGGTCGTTAATCCAGACAATGGCTGGCGGCTGACGATTGGGGTTGTTCAACTCCGTGCGGCTGTCGTAGGGCACGACCCGGTTGCCGTCGAGCTTGCCACGCACGCGCTTGCCCGCAAGCTCGGGGTACAAAGCACCCAGATCGATGTTGAGCAAATCATCGGGCACAGCAAACAAGGGCCACTGATAAGGGCCTTGACGCACACGGGAGCCTTGAATCACGGGCTCGTAGTAGCCTGTGATCATGCCCGAGGCCATCTGCCCGGACGAGGACTCTAGCCGCCATGGGGTCAGGTACTGCTGCAAGAACTTTCGGATCGCAAACTCGTCATTGGGTTTGGGTGCCGTGGCCGGGTTTAAGGCCGCCGAACAGACCCCATGCCACACGCGCGGGTTGGCGCGCGCCGGGCGCGCCAGGTTGTCGCCCGTGGGTCGCATCAAGCCGCGACAGTTGCGCACGAAATTGGCCCAGTAATTGTTCAAATTGTCACTTTGCCAGCCCGGCACGTTGTCCCAACTTGTTTGTACGTAGCGGCCTTTAAGCGCTCTGGGTTTCTCTGCCGGCAGGCTTGACAGCGGCGGCACGCGAAACGAGCCCACTGTCTCACTCGGTGCGCTTGCGCCCGTTACCGGTGCGGTCACCCGCTCAGGCGCACTCGAACAACCCGCAAGCAAGGCCGTAACGGCCGCTGCCGTCCAGAGCCGATAGTTAAGTGGGGCTTTAAAACACAGCGCGGCGCGCAAAACGTCAGTCATCGATCGGGCCTTCTAGTGCAAGGTGCGCGGCATGGCCAGCACAAACTCAGGAATTTTGGCTTCAAATGGCTGGCCATCTTCGCCTAGGCAAAGATACGTGCCATGCATGCTACCCACGGGGGTTTTTAGCGGACAGCCGCTGGTGTATTCAAATGTCTCACCGGCAGCCAGCAAAGGCTGCTGGCCCACCACACCAAGGCCTCGCACGTCCTGACGGTCATTGTTGCCATCAACAATGACCCAATGGCGGCTGACCACCTGTGCCGGCAACTGGCCGGTGTTGGTGATGCGCACCGTGTACGCAAAAAAATACTCTTGCTGCGAGGGATCTGACTGGTCAGCCACATACTGGGACTGCACATCAACCGTTATCTCGTAAGGTTTCACGCTAGCGTTATCCTTCAAACCATGAACTTGAACCGATCAAGATCAATTCACTGCGATAATACGGGCTTGCCCTGGTTACTGCTACTGATGCCATTACACCATGACTGCACCTAAATCACTGCCCAACGCCCGACTGGCTCCGAGTATTTTATCTGCGGACTTTACCCGACTCGGGCAAGAAGTCAGCGATGTTTTGGCCGCAGGCGCCGACTGGATTCACTTCGATGTGATGGACAACCATTTTGTGCCGAACCTGACGTTTGGCCCAATGATCTGTGAGGCTTTGCGGCCTACCACAGATGCCACCATCGATGTGCACCTCATGGTTGAGCCCGTCGATGCGCTGGTGCCCATGTTTGCCAAGGCTGGCGCCAACGTCATCACCTTTCACCCCGAAGCCTCGCGACACGTGCATCGCACCCTGTCGATGATTCGCGACCACGGCTGCAAAGCCGGACTGGTGTTTAACCCGGCTACTTCCTTGTCGTGGATGGATCACGTCATGGATCAACTCGACATCATCTTGTTGATGTCAGTGAACCCGGGGTTTGGCGGGCAGTCATTCATTGAGTCCACACTAAACAAACTGCAACAGGCCCGCCAACGCATTGACCAGCATGTTGAGCAAGGCGGCCAACCCATTGCGCTTGAGGTCGATGGCGGCGTCAAGGTCGAGAACATCGGCCGGATTCGCGCCGCTGGCGCCGACACCTTTGTGGCAGGATCGGCCATCTTTGGGCAGCCCGACTATGCCAAGGTAATTGCCCAGATGCGCCAAGCCATTGCTCAAGCTGACGGCAAGTCAGCATGAAGACGGTTCACCAGGCCCACAATGGCTGGCAGGGCGTTTTGCTGGACCTGGACGGCACCTTGCTCGACACGCTGCCTGATTTGGCGGCATCAGCCAATCAGGTGCGCCAAGCACTTGACATGCCGCTGCTCGATGAAGCGTTGATTCGCACATTCGTAGGCAAAGGCGCAGACAACCTGATCAAACGCACCTTGGCCGGTGAGCTTGAGGCTGCCGGCTCGCCTGCTCCTGAGCCAGATGCCGCACTGTTTGGTCGGGCGCGCACCGTGTTTTTTGAGCACTACCGCGCCACCAACGGCGATCGTGCCGTGATCTATCCAGGTGTGCTCGAGGGACTGCAACAGCTCTCAGAACTTGGGCTGCCCATGGCTGTGGTAACCAATAAGCCATACGACTTCAGCGTGCCACTGTTGCAGCGGGCTGGCTTGATGCCATTTATCAGCCTGGTTGTCGGGGGCGATTCATGCGCCAAACGCAAGCCTGATCCAGAACCCATTGTGCACGCCTGCCAGGCACTGACCATCTCGCCAGAGGCATCACTTACCATTGGCGATTCTATTAATGACGCGCTCGCCGCACGAGCAGCTGGCGGCTCGGTGCTGGCCGTACCCTACGGCTACAACGAGGGCAAACCCGTCACAGAACTGCCCGTCGATGGTATAGTTCAAACCGTCTTGGAGGCTGTTCACTGGTTACAATCGAATACACCCAAGCGATCCTGGATGACCGGTTAAAGCGTGATGTCTATCGCTGGTGCAGCCAAATGACGCCTTTCTGGTTCTTTCTAGTTTTTACTGGATAGATAGTTGGATAGATAGTGAAATCAACGCAAGCAACAATATGAAACAGCAAGCTCTCCCTATCGCGACAACTGGCACCTGGTGGTGCTGGTGGCGTTCGCATCAAGGGTAGGCGCAAGCAACCGGTCGCATGATGCGGCCAAGACAATCAAGCGAGCCCGCCCAACTGACCTGGCCGGGCTTTTTTAATACCTAAGACAGTAAACCTACAACCCAACCAAAGCCCAAGCATCACCCACCTGTCCGGCCCCAAGACAACACCATCATAGTGAAACTGCCATGACCGAAATTGAATTCAACGCACTGGCCAAACAGGGATACAACCGGATACCACTGGTGTCTGAGACGTATGCTGACCTCGACACGCCGCTGGCCATCTACCTGAAACTGGCTACGGCTGGCCCCCGAGGCGGCAAATACACCTGCCTGCTCGAGTCGGTGATGGGTGGCGAACGGTTTGGCCGCTACTCATTTATTGGGCTGCCAGCGCGCACCGTGATCCGAGCACGCGGGCAACAGACAGACGTGCTCACCGACGATGAGGTGGTCGAAACCCATCACGGTGACCCACTGGAATTCATCTCGCAATACCAGGCGCGCTTTAAAGTCGCGCTGCGACCCGGGATGCCGCGATTTGCCGGTGGCCTGGCAGGCTACTTTGGGTATGACACGGTCAGGCATATCGAACCCAAGCTTGGGCCTGCCAACAAACCTTATCCAGACGGCATGGGCGAGGGTCCGCCCGATATCTTGCTGCTGCATGTCGATGAACTGGTCATCGTCGACAACGTGGCAGGCCGCACGTATTTGCTGGTCTATGCCGACCCGGCCGTGCCCGAAGCCTACAACAAAGCCCAACAACGCCTGAAAGATTTACGCATTCAGCTTCGCAAAGCCGTCGACATTCCCTACAGCCACGCCAGTGTGGTCACCGAGGAGGTGCGTAGCTTTAAAAAAGCCGATTATTTGGCGGCTGTGCGTCAGGCCAAGGCCTACATTGAGGCGGGCGATCTGATGCAAGTGCAAGTCGGCCAGGTCATTGCCAAGCCTTACCGGGATTCACCTTTGTCGCTGTATCGGGCGTTGCGCTCGTTGAACCCCTCGCCTTACATGTATTTCTGGAATTTTGGTGACTTCCAGGTGGTGGGAGCCTCACCGGAAATCTTGGTTCGTCAGGAAATCGTGCCAGATGCGTCATCACAGGCGCCAGAGACAGAGGTCACGATTCGGCCTTTGGCGGGCACCCGCCGTCGCGGCGGCACACCAGAAGAAGACGCAGCCTTGGCTAAAGAGCTGCAAGCCGACCCTAAAGAGCGTGCCGAGCACGTCATGCTCATTGACTTGGCTCGCAATGACGTGGGCCGTGTGGCCAAGACAGGCTCGGTTGAAGTAACCGACACCATGGTGATCGAACGCTACTCGCACGTCATGCACTTGGTCTCTAATGTCACGGGTCGGCTCGCGCCCGAGATGAGCAACACCGACGTTTTACGTGCGACTTTCCCCGCCGGCACGCTGACCGGCGCCCCGAAGGTACGGGCCATGGAAATCATCGACGAGCTCGAACCCGTCAAGCGTGGCATCTACGGTGGCGCCACGGGCTATCTGAGCTATGGCGGCGAAATGGATGTGGCCATTGCGATACGCACTGGCATCATTCAGGACGGCATGCTCTACGTGCAGGCAGCCGCGGGCATCGTGGCTGACTCCGACCCGGAAAAAGAATGGATGGAAACCGAGGTCAAAGCACGCGCGGTCTTGCGTGCGGCAGAACAAGTACAAACCGGGCTAGACAGCCCCATCTAGGGCTGGCGTCAGACGCGAGACCTTATCGACAAGCGAGATCAACATGCTACTCATGCTCGACAACTACGATTCGTTTACTTACAACCTGGTGCAGTACTTTGGTGAGCTCGGCGAAGATGTGCGCGTCTACCGCAATGACCAGATCACCATTGAAGAGATTGAGGCTTTGGCGCCAGACCACATTTGCGTCTCCCCCGGGCCTTGCTCGCCTACTGAGGCAGGCATCTCCGTGGCGCTGATCAAACACTTTGCCGGCAAAGTGCCCATTCTTGGCGTGTGCCTTGGCCATCAATCGATTGGCGCAGCATTTGGTGGCCGTATCATCCGGGCCAAGGAACTGATGCACGGCAAGACATCTGAGATCACGCACGAAGGCAGTGATGTGTTTGCCAATCTGCCCTCACCCTATACTGTGACCCGTTACCATTCGCTGGCCATTGAGCGCAGCAGCTTGCCCGAGTGCTTGCTTGTCACAGCGCAAACGGCAGACGGCGAAATCATGGGTATTCGCCATCGTGAGCTACCTATTTATGGTGTGCAGTTTCATCCCGAGTCGATTCTGACCGAACATGGCCATACCCTTCTACAAAACTTTCTCAAGCTACCTGTGCCTGAAGCCACAAGCCCTTGACCGGAGCCCGTCATGACCATCACCCCTAGTGAAGCCTTGTCGCGTTGCATTGAACACCGTGAAATCTTTCACGACGAAATGCTGCATCTGATGCGCATGCTGATGAGCGGCGACATGTCACCCACCATGGCTGCAGCACTCATCATGGGCTTGCGCGTCAAAAAAGAGACCATCGGTGAAATCACCGCGGCAGCCACCGTCATGCGTGAATTTGCCACGCCGGTAAAGACGCCAAACGCCAGTGATTTGCTCGACCTGTGCGGCACCGGCGGCGATGGCACGAGCACTTTCAATATTTCGACCACAGCCATGTTTGTGGCCGCCGCCGCTGGTGTGCCTGTGGCCAAGCACGGCGGGCGCAGTGCCTCGTCACCGAGCGGCAGTGTGGACATCATTGAAGCCTTGGGAGGCAAGGTCGAACTCAACCCGGAGCAAGTAGCCCAATGCATCGCCGAGATTGGCATCGGGTTCATGTTTGCCCAGGCACATCACAGCGCCATGAAACATGTCGCCCCCATTCGCAAAGAACTTGGCGTGCGCACCATGTTCAACATTCTGGGACCGCTGACCAACCCCGCTGGCGCAAAAAACCAGATGATGGGCGTGTTTCACCCTGACCTCGTTGGCATCCAGGTCCGCGTGCTGCAGTCACTTGGTTCACGCCATGTGCTTATCGTGCACGGCCGTGACGGCATGGATGAAGCCTCGTTGGGCGCGGCCACCATGGTCGGCGAACTTAAAGACGGCGAGATCCACGAATATGAAATCCACCCGGAAGACTTTGGATTGAGCATGGTTTCAAACCGGGGTATTCGCGTGGCCACCAAAGATGAATCCAAAGCCTTTGTGCTTGAGGCGCTGAACAACAAGGCTGGAGCCGCGCGCGATATCGTGGCCTATAACGCGGGCTTGGCCATTTACGCTGGCAATCGTGCCACGAGCATGGCCGATGGCATTAGCCAGGCGTTTGAATTAATTGCTAGCGGCGCGGCCATGGTCAAACTTGAACAATTCTGTGCGCTTACAAGGAAACTGGCGTCATGAGCACCATTCTCGATGAAATTCTGGCCGCTAAGGTCGATCAGATCAAAGCCGCACGACAACTGCGCAGCGAAGCCGATCTGCTGCGCGAAGCGCGTTCGCGTCAGGACGTGCGTGGGTTCGCTGCAGCCATTGAAGACACCATTGCCGAGGGCAAGCCCGCCGTCATCGCGGAAATTAAAAAAGCGTCACCCTCCAAAGGCGTGTTGCGCGAGGATTTCCAACCCGCGCAGATTGCCGCGTCCTATGCCGCCGGCGGCGCGACCTGCTTGTCGGTGCTAACCGACGTGAAGTTTTTTCAGGGGTCACACGACTACTTGCGACAGGCACGCGCTGCCTGCACCTTGCCGGTATTGCGCAAGGACTTCATGATTGACCCGTATCAGGTGATTTCTGCGCGCGCCATGGGTGCTGACTGCATATTGTTGATTGCCGCGGCGCTTGAGACCCCATTGATGCAGGAGCTCGAAGCGTGCGCCGAGGAGTTGTCGCTCGATGTGCTCGTTGAAGTGCACAACGCCCAAGAGCTTGAAGAGGCACTCAAGCTGAATACCTCTCTTCTGGGCATTAACAACCGTAACCTGAAAACTTTTGAGGTGTCGCTAGACACCACGCTCGATTTGCTCGACCAAATTCCGGCTTGCAAACGCGTGGTTACCGAAAGCGGGATTCTCAAGCGAGAAGACGTCACGCATATGCGTGAGCATCACGTCGATGCATTTCTAGTCGGCGAGGCGTTTATGCGTGCGCCAGACCCAGGCACGGCGCTAAAAGACTTGTTTTTCTAAAGCGGTGCTATGGGGCCATCGCATCTACTATCAAAGGTGATAGCCACCCCATACTGATTCGATGGCCCACTGCTTGGCGCAGCAAATCAGGCTCGCGCTTAGACGGGCATGCTACTTCTTAATGCCGCAGGTGTTTACGCCAATCAATGAGTAAGCCGGGCAGATTCGGAACAAGCCTGTGGCCAAAGGCAACACGCCAATCCAACCCCAAGGACCAATGGTGCCAGCAAGGGCCAGCACAATAAGTACCACGCCAACCACTACCCGTAAGATTCGATCGATACCGCCAACGTTAACTTGCATGATGTACTCCTTAAAAATAGGGGAAGTCTTGCCACAGACTCAAGATTTGTCAGGGTTGCAATACAGGCCGTATAAAGTCTGCATCATCAGCAAAACTGACGGACTCGCAAGTTTGTAATAAATGTATTTGCCAGATCGGCGTGTGGCCACGAGTTTTTCATCGCGAAGCACACCAAGTTGCTGTGACAACGTCGGTTGGCGAATGCCGGTGCGCTGCTCTAGTTCACCTACATTGAGCTCGGCGTCAATCAGATGGCAAAGCAGCATCAGCCGATCTTCATTGGCCATGGTCTTTAGCAGCCCGCACGCCTTACTGGCAGATGCACGCAACTCTTGCAAGTTTGACGGCGTTATGGTGACGGCATTCATCACTATTCTCTATAGGTCTAATGAAAATATTATATTTGTAAATAAACTATATATCAATATAATTAGCTTATAGCCGTTTTTTATAAGGAATAACGAGATGCGCGTACAGCCTTTTTTTGACAAGGACACCTCTACTTTCACGTACGTGGTCGACAACGGGCCGGGTACCGCCTGCGCCATCATCGACTCGGTGCTGAACTATGACCCAAAGTCCGGGCGCACAGACACCGCTGGTGCCGATGCCGTCATTGAACACGTGAAATCCAACAACCTGAAAACCGAGTGGTTGCTTGAGACGCACGCCCACGCCGATCACCTGTCAGCTGCCCCGTACTTAAAGCGCGAACTCGGCGGCAAAATTGCCATTGGCGAGGCAATTAAGACTGTTCAGGGCGTCTTTAAAAAAATCTTTAATCTCGAGCCCGAGTTCCAACTCGACGGCTCACAATTCGATTATCTCTTCAAGGCAGACGAGACTTTCAAGATTGGTGACATTGAGGCACAAGCCTGGCATGTGCCAGGACACACGCCGGCTGACATGGCCTATATCGTCAACGGTGACACTGTCTTTGTCGGCGACACGTTGTTCATGCCCGACGTGGGTTCGGCGCGTTGTGACTTCCCGGGTGGCGATGCCAATACGCTTTACAGCTCGGTCAAACGGCTATTGTCGCTTCCGGCTCAAACCAAGCTCATGATGTGCCACGACTACCCGCCAGCCGGACGAGACGTACGTTGCGAGACAACCGTGGCCGAAGAGCGGGAGAAGAACATTCACTTGCACGACGGGGTTTCTGAAGCTGAGTTTGTCGACATGCGCAGCACACGTGATGCCACACTGTCGATGCCTACCTTGTTGTTGCCCTCTATTCAGGTCAACATTCGCGCAGGTGCGCTTCCCCCCGCCGAGGAAAATGGCGTAAGCTACTTGAAGATTCCACTAAACGCGGTCTGAAGCTGCCTTTGATGAATGTTCGAATTAGCCGAGTCTGATCCTGTACTGCCTGATGACGAGGCTAAACGCCTAATACCTACACTGCGCACGCGCCTGTTGCGTGCGCAGTACCGATTCCGGCACGACAAGCAACGCGCCTTGTTGATTCTGATTGGTGGCATTGACGGTGCGGGCAAAGGCGACACCATTAATTTGCTTAACGACTGGATGGATGCACGCTACATCCATACCATGGCGTTTCGCCGCCCAACCGAAGACGAACGAATCTATCCACGCTTTTATCGGTTCTGGCGGGCGCTACCAGCCAAAGGTGAAATCGGCATTGTGTTTGGCTCAGGCTACGCACCCCTGCTGGAAGAAGCCACAAAAAAACGCCCCGATCCCGACAAACTCGAAGAACTGATTCTGAACGCGCGACGTTACGAGGCTGATCTCGTGGCCAACGGCGTGCAAGTCATCAAACTCTGGTTTCATTTGTCCAAACGTGCTCAGCATGAACGCATGCGCGAATTGCTGCGCAATCCGTCCACGGCATGGAAAGTCGCCCCTGAAGATCGTGATGTCCCTAAAAAGTTCAAGCGATTGCGCCAAGCCGGGCAGCGCATCATCGAAGCCACCGATTCGGCACACGCCCCATGGATCATCATTCCAGCGGCCGATGACAACACGCGTGCGGTCAATACGGGCCAGGCTGTTTTGCAGGCCCTGCAAAAGAAGTCCGTACGTGTACCAGCCCTGCATGACCCAGCCGTCTTGCCAAGCTTTAAACGTCAGCGTAATCCGCTCAAAGAACTCGATTACACCGTCGAGTTGTCCAAAGACGACTACGAGCAAGAGTTATTGCACTGGCAAAACCGCTTGGCTGAACTCGTGCGGCGCAAGCGCTTTATACGCAAACATGCTTTGATGATCGTATTTGAGGGGCAAGATGCCGCTGGCAAGGGCGGTGCGATTCGCCGTATCACG
This sequence comes from Burkholderiaceae bacterium, assembly GCA_965659885.1. GTDB lineage: Bacteria > Pseudomonadota > Gammaproteobacteria > Burkholderiales > Burkholderiaceae_B > Algicoccus. The sequence continues at coordinate 25,266 of CBFHXV010000005.1, forward strand.
CAAGCCATTGATGCCCGGCAGTACGACATTATGCCGGTCGGGGCACCCGAGCCCTTTGAATTGGCCAGGCCCTATCTATGGCGATTTTGGCGGCACGTGCCACGACTGGGGCAAATCTCGATATTTGACCGATCCTGGTATGGCCGTGTGTTGGTAGAACGCGTAGAAAAACTCATTGCCCCAGCCGTCTGGAAGCGCGCCTATCCCGAGATCAACGCATTTGAGCAACAACTGAACCGCGATGGCGTCATTGTGGTGAAGTTCTGGCTAGCCATTACCGAAGACGAGCAGTTGCGCCGCTTTAATGACCGCAAGACACACCCTTACAAACAGTACAAGCTCACCGACGAGGACTGGCGCAACCGCAATCGCTGGCGTGCCTACGAAAACGCCAGTGCGGACATGCTGGTGCACACCGACACAGCCTACGCGCGGTGGCATTTGGTAGCGGCAAATGACAAACGTCACGCCCGCGTTCAAGTGCTAAAACATCTGGTCAAGCGCATTGAACAAGCGCTTGACCAAGACGAGTGACCAACGGCATAGACGAGATCACACACGATGACCAACGACGACACACACAAAGACTGCGTGTTTTGCCAGCCACGATTGGCGGGGGAAATTACGCACGCCGGGCCATGCGTTATCGTCGATGCCCAGGAATCGTTATTCCCTGGCTTTACACGCGTCATTTGGCATGCCCATGTGCGTGAAATGACGGACTTAACCTCTGAGCAGCGTCAGGACTTCATGGCAGTCGTATTTGACGTTGAGCAAATCATGCGTGCCACGCTCAAACCCCACAAGGTGAATCTGGCCAGCCTGGGCAACCAGACGCCGCACCTGCATTGGCATGTCATACCGCGCTTTGAAGATGACGTTGCTTTTCCTGGGCCCGTGTGGGTGTCAGGGATTGACTCGGTCGCAGCCGAGCATCGGCGCGAGCAAACCACCAGCGCGCTGGCGGATTATCATGAGGCGTTAATTCAACGTTTCACTGCTTGACCATGATGACTCAGACTGACAGCACCACACATGCCATGACCTGGCGCTCCATGTTGTTTGTTCCGGCTAACAGCCAGAAGTTTTTAACCAGTGCGCTAAAGCGCGATGCCGACGCTATCCAGCTCGACCTCGAAGACGCCTGCCCACCAGATCTTAAGTCAGCCACGCGCGAGCAAATCGGGCAACTGGCTCAGCAATGTGCTGATGCGGGGTTCGATGTGATTGTGCGGGTTAACCGTCCCTGGCGTTTATTGGTGCGTGACCTCGAGGGCTGCGTGCACCCCGCTGTTAAAGCGCTCACATTGCCCAAAGTGCCTGACGGTTCATTTATCCGTTCAGTTGCTGAGGTACTGGCCGAGGTCGAACAGGAAAAAGGTCTGCCGGTGGGGCGCACCAAACTCATTGCCATGGTTGAAGACGCTGATGGCATGGCCAACATGGACGACATCGCACAAGCCCATCCACGGGTATACGGCATGATTGTGGGTGCCGAGGATCTGGCGGTGTCGCTGCGCATGGCTGTTGACCCCGACAGTTTGTATGTTCCCAATGTCATGGCCGTGGCGGCCTGCCGACGTGCGGGCATTGTGCCGATAGGCTTTGTGGGTTCAGTGGCCGACTTCGCTGATCAGGACAAGTTCAAGCAAACAGTCCAACGGGCAGCTCGCCTGGGGTTTGAGGGGGCATTTTGTATTCACCCATCGCAAATCGAAGCGGCTAATGAGGCCTACAGTCCTGATGCGGCCGCTGTCACTCGGGCGCGCGCGCTACTTGAGGCGTTTGAACAAGCCCGTGCGGCCAACCAGGCGACCTGCACGTTTGAAGGCCGCATGGTGGATGCGCCTGTGGTGGCTCAGGCTCAGTTGCTCATTGAACGCGACGATGCGCTGAAGTCGATGCGAGCGCGACGCCAAGCCGCCCGAGTCCAATCCGATTGAGGCTCAAGACGTGAACGCCGCCAACCGGCTTGCAGATGTCGCGGCACTGCATATTGACCGACTGCCAGAGGACTGGCGATCGGTCTTGTCGCAACCGCCAGCAAACAGCCAGCTAGCGACGATCAAAACGCTCATCAAGGCTGAACTGCATGCGGGCAATATCATCTACCCGGCTAACCCCTGGCGAGCACTCACACTGACACCTCTGTCGTCTGTACGCGTGGTGATTCTCGGCCAGGACCCTTACCACGGACCCGGACAAGCGCAGGGGCTGGCATTCTCGGTCGGCACCGATGTCAAGACCCCACCGAGCTTGAGAAACATGTTTCTGGAGATCCGCCAAGATCCCTTGTTAAAAACTGACACCCTGACACAACCGCCAAGCCCGGAGTTAAGCCGCTGGGCTGAACAAGGCGTGTTGCTACTGAACACCTCACTGACCGTTCGTGATGGCCAGGCGGCCTCACATGCCAAGCTCGGCTGGCAGGTCATCACCGATGCCATCATCGGCGCAGTGGCCAAACGCCCTGACCCAACGGTCTTTATGCTGTGGGGCGCTCATGCCCAAGGCAAGGCTGAGGTCATCCGCGCGCATGGCCCTGAGCACCTGATTCTGACGGCTAACCATCCATCACCGTTGTCGGCACGGCGCCCACCCGTGCCATTTTTAGGTTGTGGACATTTCGGGCAAGCCAATCAGTGGCTGCAACAACATGGCAGGGGAGAGGTTAGGTGGTGAGCGAAGGTGAGGTGATGTAGGCTTCTTAGCCGGCAGAAGCACTTTGCTTGGGCTTGGGGTGCTCCAAAGCTACCCTGTGACTTTTTCTAAGGGTTTGTCCTAGCATTGTCAGCAGAAATACACTACACTTCGCCCTCACGTTAATTTTTAATCGCTCCCTGACCCTCTTTCCTTTCGCGGCTGACAAGGCCCTTTGCAAGCGTTCGGTTGTCCCGGTCGGCACGATTCAAAGGAAAGAAGATGTCATTTCAAGCACTCGGGCTTGCCGCCCCGTTGCTGGCCGCTGTCTCGCGCGCCGGTTTCTCTGAAGCAACTGCTGTACAGCAACAAGCCATCCCGGCTGCCCTGCAAGGTCATGACCTCATGGTCTCGGCCCAGACCGGTAGCGGTAAAACGGCTGCCTTCATGCTCCCCGCCCTTGACCGTCTGAGCCAGCAAGCTGGCAATGGCGGACGTGGCGTGCAGGTACTGGTGCTCACGCCCACACGCGAACTTGCCATGCAAGTCAGCGATGCCACCTCGGTTCTTGGCAGCCAGATCAAAGGTCTGCGGGTCGCCACCGTCGTGGGCGGCATGCCCTACGGCGCCCAACTAAAAGCGCTGTCAAAGCGTGTGGATGTTTTAGTGGCCACACCCGGTCGCTTAATGGACCACTTGCAAAGCAAACGCGTTGACCTGTCGACCGTTCACACCCTGATTCTTGACGAAGCCGATCGCATGCTTGACATGGGCTTTATCGATGACATTAAAACCATCGTGGCAAGAACACCGGCACCGCGCCAGACGTTGTTGTTTTCTGCGACGCTGCAAGGCCATGTCGCCAAGCTCGCTGAGAACATGATGCGCGAGCCGGTACGAATTCAGATTTCGGCCCCAAAAGAGCGTCATGCGCAAATCGATCAGCACGTGTTCTATGCCGATAGCAACGAGCACAAACTACGTTTGCTTGACCACATGTTGCGTGACGCCAATCTTGATCAAGCGGTGGTCTTTACCGCCACCAAACGTGGCGCTGATGACTTGGCCAACACGCTCAATGAGCAAGGGTTTCACGCCCAAGCCTTACACGGCGACATGAACCAACGTCAACGCACTCGCGCACTGACCGCCATGCAACGCGGTCGCATCAAAGTACTGGTGGCCACTGACGTTGCCGCACGTGGCATTGATGTGCAAACCATCAGCCATGCGATCAACTTTGACTTGCCCATGCAGGCTGAAGACTATGTGCACCGCATCGGCCGCACAGGACGTGCTGGCCGTCAGGGAACAGCCATCACGTTATGTGAACACCGTGACCGTTTTAAAGTGCGCCGCATCGAGCAATACATTGGCCATGGCATTGCCACCACCGAAATCGCCGGGCTTGAGCCCAAGCGCGTCGCCCCTAAAAAACCTCATGTAAAAAACGCCAAGCCACGTCGACCAGGGTTTGGTGCCAAACCGGGCAGCACCCGCACAACCAGCGGCAAACCTGGTAGCGGTAAACCTAGCTTTGGTCACAAAGCAACGGGTGCGAAACCTTATACTGGCGGGCATGCAAAACCCACGCGCCCCACAACCCGATCCCGCTCAGATTCAACTGACCGCCGACGCGCTCGCGCATAGCGAGAACGTTGCCGCCCACCTGCGCGAGCAAATCGCGCAGGCCGGGGGATGGATTCCCTTTTCACAGTGGATGCACGAGGCGTTATACGCCCCGGGCCTGGGCTATTACGCCGCCGGTCTGGCCAAACTGGCTCACCGTGAGAGCTTGCATGTGCCACAGGCAGCCGTGGGCGATTTTGTGACCGCGCCTGAGTTGTCCCCTGCGTTTGGCTACACCCTGGCAAGGCAAGCGTTTGATGTGATCAAACAGCAGGATTGCCCTGCGATTCTGGAGTTCGGTGCGGGTTCGGGCCAACTTGCGCATGATGTGCTAACCGAGCTAGCCAAACTCGGTTGCCACCCAAACTACTTCATTCTCGAAGTCTCGGCTGACTTGCGCGAACGTCAGCAAACACGTTTAAGTCCTTGGGCATCTCAGGTGCAGTGGCTGGACAAGTTGCCATCCGCATTTGAGGGCGTGGTGCTGGCCAATGAAGTGCTCGATGCCATGCCGGTTCATCTCGTGGGCTGGGCAGACGATGGTTCGGTATTTGAGCGTGGCGTGGCCTTGCAACAAAATCAATTCACATGGCAAGACAAGCCTGCCAACGACGCACTGACGGCTGCTTTAACCGCAAAAATGCCTGCCTTGCCTGGATACGTCACTGAAATCAACCTGGCTGCTCAGTACTGGGTGGCGCAGTTCAGCGACTGGCTCAACTGGGGTGTGGCTTTAGTGATTGATTACGGTTTCACCGAGCGCGAGTACTACCATCCACAACGCACCGAGGGCACATTGATGTGTCACATTCAGCACCGCAGCCATGCCAACCCGTTGATTCTGCCCGGCCTGCAAGACATCACAGCACATGTTGACTTCTCGGCCATGGCAAACGCGGCATATGATGCCGGGCTTGATGTCATGGGCTATACCAGCCAGGCTAGGTTTTTATTGAACGCCGGATTGCTTGAGATACTGCCAAGCCTGTCAGCCCCGGCACAAACTGGTATCGACAAACTTCTGTCCGAAGCTGAAATGGGTGAATTATTTAAAGTGCTGGCTGTCGGTCGCGGCGTGGAGACTGAGCTTACGGGGTTTTCTCGTAGCGACAGGCGACATCAACTGTAGACAGACACACCAGAGCACCAGAGACAAATCACGTTTGGGAGCAACACCTTGGCACCACGCAAGCAAAGACAAACTCGCGATGATTACGTTTTTTTCCATGGAATCGAGACACGCTGGAAAGACAACGACATTTATGGTCACGTCAACAACGTCGAGTACTACTCGTACTTTGATACTGCCGTGGCTGCATTTCTGATTTCAAAGCTTGGCTTGTACTTCAAGGACAGTCCCGTGATCGCGTACGTGATTGAGACGGGCTGCACTTACTTTGAGTCACTTGCGTTTCCCGACCAGGTCAAAGTCGGTGTTCGCATTGTCAAGCTTGGCAACAGCAGCGTGCAATACGAGCTTGCTATCTTTAAAAACGATGGGTATGAGGCTTGCGCACAAGGCCATTTCGTGCACGTTTATGTTGACCGCGCCTCAGACACACCCACACCGATTCCCGATGACGTGCGCGCAGCCATGCAGACGATTACGGTCGCATAGCTAAACCGAAATGGTGGCAACCACGGGCGCGTGATCTGACGGCTGCTCGTTCTCACGTGGCGCGCGATCCACCACACAGCCATGGCAGCGATCGGCCAACGCTTTGGACAGCAACACATGATCAATGCGAAGACCCGCGTTTCGCTTATACGCGTTTAAACGATAGTCCCACCAGCTAAAGGACTTCTCGGGCTGGTCAAACATGCGAAACGAGTCAGTTAGCCCCAAAGCCAGTAAACGCTCAAAGGCGGCACGCTCAGGTTCAGACACCAACACCTGATTCTTCCAGCGCTTGGGATCATGCACATCTTCATCGGCCGGTGCAATGTTGTAGTCACCCACAATCGCTAGATTGGGATGGCTTTTGAGCTCTTGTTCGAGCCAGTGCGTCAGGCGCTCAAACCATGCGAGTTTGTAGGGATACTTTTCTGACTCAAGCGATTGGCCGTTGGGGCAATAGACGTTGACAAAGCGCAGCGGGCCTTGTGGCGTGTCGTAGGTCGCGGCAATGAATCGCTTTTGAGGATCATCATCTCCGGGCATGTTCAATACGACCTCGCGGCCCGCGGTTTTAGACAGAATGGCCACGCCGTTGTAGGTCTTTTGTCCGAGCCAAACGGCTTCGTAGCCGGCTTCTTTAATGGCATCAATCGGGAACTTGTCCTGATCGAGCTTCAGTTCCTGAAGCCCCACAAAATCCGGCTCGGCCACTGACAGCCATTCAAGCACCTGCGGCAGGCGGACTTTAAGGGAGTTGATGTTCCAGGTGGCTAGCTTCATAAATTATCCGATGCATGCAATACATATCTCACACATTGTAATTGTCTTGCTCATGAAGATTCTCCTGACCACCAGAACCCATACGATGCGCCGAGCTGAAACTCAAAAGATCAATTTATCCGCAGTTCGGGCGTCGTGCCACCGCAGGCGCCTGCGTGCCCATGCGCTGGCAACTTCGCCCGGGTGAACCCGTTTGCTAGCTAACCCACTCCATTTTTGAAAGAGCCCTTCTTGTTCAATACGCTCGAGCTCGGCTCTTACGCCTTGCCGACGCATTAACGTCTTTACCAGTTCACCGTGTTTCTTCACGTTTGTATTCCCTCAAACGATACATTGCAGTTCTATCGCCTGCGAAGCGATTTCAACAAGCGATGAGGTCAAGCGATCGTGAGTTTAACGGACACTTCACAGGCATCTTTGTCTTTTGCGGGTCTTGCCCACACAATGTCGGACCAAGAGATCAGTCAACGACTTGCCTATTGCCCTAGCGCCTGTGCCACCGACTCAAGCCTAGCCTGGCGAACTGCTGCAGAAATGGCCTGCGCACCTTTTTCTTGCAGGGGTTTGGCAATTGCGCCCGCATCAATGGAACGGGCTGCATTCAACGCTGTGCGCCAACGATCAATCGGGCAAGCCACCAAATGGCTCGCAATATCCAACAATGCTGCTAGTCGCTCGGGACGACGAATGGCATCCGTTTTTTCCAGCAGACCAAGTGATTGCTCAGGCCAGTCATCAGCATTCCATTCGCTTGAGGCGCGACACGCGGCCTCAAGCGTTGGCAACAAGTCGGCCCACTGCGCACAGTCACTTGGTGCGCGTAAGTGTTGCGCCAACGTTTTGCGGTTTGGGGTTAAGTGCATGCTCAAGGCATACATGCCTGGCAAAGTGCGCTCGCCCCAAGTAGCAGCACTGTCGAGATGCACGCCAAGTTGATCATTGTAGGTATAGCCCGGCATCACCACGGGCAAGGCCTCACATTGGACTAACACCTCAAACAGGCGTGATGGCTTCTCGCTCATCAAACCCCGAGAAACCTCTTGCCAGACACGTTCGGGCACCAACGCATCGGCTTCGCCTAGATGCACCATGCGCTGACAAAGGGCGATGGTCTCAGCCGCAATCTCAAACTCAAAAAACCGCGCAGCAAATCGAGCCAGCCGGAGGATGCGAACAGGGTCTTCTTCAAATGCCGGGCCCACGTGGCGCAACACCTGGTCACGCAAGTCCTGCGCCCCGCCCAAAGGGTCAATCAATTCACCGGACGGCGTCTGCGCCATGGCGTTAACGGTCAGATCACGGCGCTTTAAATCGTCCTCCAAGGTGACGTCTGCACCAGCGTAAAACGTAAATCCTTTGTAGCCTTTGCCCGACTTTCGCTCAGTGCGCGCTAACGCATACTCCTCTTTGGTCACCGGGTGCAGAAACACCGGGAAGTCTGCTCCCACCGGAACAAACCCGCGTTGGGTCATCTCATCGGGGCTGCTGCCAACCACCACCCAGTCGCGATCGCCAGCCGCGCGTCCAAGCAATTGATCTCGCACGGCACCGCCAACAATATAGACTTCCAAGCCATCGGCGACTGGATCACGCATAGGTTCAACAGCCATCACGGCGGCGAGATTTGCCCAAGCCGCTCCTTTAGCGACTGCGGCTCGCCGGTGAAGACCGTGGCGTAATAAGTCGCATTGGACAACACGTGCTTGACGTAGTCACGGGTCTCCGTAAACGGGATGGTCTCGGCAAAGATAGCGCCCTCGACCGGGCGGCTTAACGTTTTTCGCCATTGTTTGGGACGGCCTGGCCCAGCGTTGTATCCCGCACTAGCCAACACCTGTGAGCCATCAAGGTCTTGCAGCACCATGTTCAGATAGTTGGTCCCAAGCTTGGTATTGACGTCAAACTCATTAACACGAGACGGCCGGAAGTCTTTCATGCCGATCTTGCGCGCCACGTATTTGGCCGTGGCTGGCATTAACTGCATCAACCCGGATGCGCCCACCCGTGACTTGGCGTCCATGACAAACCTTGATTCCTGACGTATCAAGCCAAAGACCCAGGCCGGATCCACATTGATCGAGTTGGACTGTTCGATGACCTCTTTGCCAAATGGCGCGATAAACCTTTGCGAGAAATCAATCTGCTCCTGGGTACGCTCTGATGTGTTCACCACCCGGTCATAGATTTGTTGTTCGCGGGCAAACTCAGCAGCAGCCAACAACTGGCGATCGTCCAGCCCTCTTAAACCATAATTCCACTGCGGCACAGCCTCACGGCGTAGTCCGAGCTTAAATAGAGCAACGGCTTGCTGTAAGTGGGGATTGTCTCGGGCTTGCTGCAACTCTTCGGGCGTGACAGGTTCTGGCAGCTCAGGCGCCACGATCAATTCACCAAGCTCTTCCAAAGCAAGCTGTCCATAAAAATCGAACTCATCTGAAATGGCCTGGTAGATTTCACGTGCCTGTGCATCCTGGCCTTGTGCGGCCAATGCGCGGGCAAGCCAGTACTGCCACCCGAGCTCAGCTTGCTGTTCAGATGGCATCTGTTCAATCGCTGTTTGCACCCAGGCCCAGTTGATGATGGGCTGGCGCAAAGCGGCACGTACGCGCCACTCGTAGCCCGTCTCAGAAAGCCGGGTGTTGCCTGCCAATTGATACCAGCCGTCAGAACGGGTTTCGTGGTCCAGGGCTGCCTGAAACGCCAGCTGTGACCAGGCCCAACCCGAGGCCTCTTTGGGCAAACGCGCCGTCCATGTGCGTTCCAGCGCGCGAGCTGCTTTGTCGGGGTTTTGCCGGCCCATGCGCACAATGGCAATTGAGGCGAGCACAGCATCATCACCGCGGGCATCACCTTTGAATCGGTTTAACCAGGCCGAAGGCGAGCCCATCATGGCGCGGTATTGGCCGAGGGTGCGCCGGTCGAACAGCAGCCGTGCGATTCGGTCGGCGGTTTTTGTGTGGTTGCGCTCCAGTGCGTCTTGCAGCAGGATCACCATGTCATCCCTAGACATCACTTGATCGGCCACAAACTGATCCAGCATGGCCCAGCAGGCCTTGCCCGGGCGAAACACCGCCATCGCCTCTTCAGAAGTGGCCCGCTGACCCGTCATGTGGCGGGCCTCGAGCTTGGCGCAACGCACCTCCCGGTTGTACCAGAGGAATTCACCGAGGTCTCGAATCTTGTTAAAGGCACCGGACTCATCAGCGGCCAGCACCCAATTGGCGCGCAGCTTGTCTGCCATGTATGTGCCAGGATAACGCTGTAAAAAAGCCTCGGCCAAGGGGACGTTCAACACATCCTTGGCCGCCCAGACCTCTCGTTCGGCCAGCCAGTAGTCAGCATAGATTTGCAACACATCACCGTCGGTCTGCGCCACCAGGCCTGGCAGCTTGTCCCACTGCCGGGCATTGACAGCCTCCTTGGCTTTGGCGACAGCTTCAGCCGTCGGGGTGTTGATATCGTAGTTAAACGAGGCTGCCCCATGGGCAAACAAAAGCGCGGGCAAGGCAAGCGCGATTTGACGTAAACCTTTATGCAGCACGTTCACCTCTCCTCTTTGACAGCGGTCCATGGTTGGGTTCAAGATGCAGACAGTTGCAACACAAAAAGTGCTGCACTACACCCTTACCGTAGACACTTTTAAACCCCGATAGTTGCAGCACTTCAGCACAGCACTGAACAACTCATGACACAGAATAACGCAGACCACATACGCTCACAGCTAAAACAGGCTCGCCAACGCATGCCCGTTGCAGATCGCCAACGCGCGAGTCTGCTCATGCGCGCCAGGCTGTTTACCTGGCTAGCGACAACTCGATCGGCTTGTGAACAAGCCGGCGATCCGCCACCGAGCGTGGTGGCGGGTTACTGGCCATTGCCCGATGAACCTGACCTGACTGCCCTCTATAGCCAGTGGCATCAAAACGGCATCGTCGTGGTTTTACCGGTGATGCAGGCCGATCAAAGCCTGCAGTTTCATGCCTGGCATCCAGAGATGCACATGCGACAGGCGTCCTTTGGTGTGCTCGAGCCCGAGGCGAGCCGTCCCCTATTGCCCGACGTGGTTTTAGTGCCCACGCTAGGCTTTACCCCGCAGGCACAACGCATCGGATACGGCAAGGGTTTTTACGACCGAACATTGGCCAGTTTTGTGGGCTTGAACCATCACCCAACACTCATTGGTGTGGCCTGGGACAACGCCAATTTGCACGATATTGATCCGTCTTACGAGCCAAAGCCACATGACCACCCGCTCGATGCCGTTGCCACCTCAAGCGCTTGGTTTCCACAAGAGCCGCCCTGGCGCGGTGGGGCTTCAGCGTGACAGTCCCTGCCAGATAGCCAGCGTTGCCGTCGGGTTGTTCAGGGTATAGAAATGCAGGCCAGGGACTTGGTTTTCCAGGAGGGTCTGGCACATTTCCGTGACCACATCAGCTCCGAATGCCCGAATCGACTCCCGATCGTCGCCAAACTCGGCCAGACGCAGCCGAATCCAGCGCGGCACTTCAGCGCCACACATTTCTGAAAACCGCATCAATTGCGTGTAATTCGTAATCGGCATGATGCCCGGCACGATGGGGACGGTGACACCTAGCGTGTGCGCCCGATCCACAAAATCAAAGTACGCATCGGCATTAAAGAAATACTGCGTGATAGCGCTATCGGCACCGGCTTGAACCTTTTGCGCAAAGTAGCGCAGGTCAGCTTGTGGCCCAGGCGCCTGAGGATGCATTTCCGGGTAAGCGCCCACTTCAATGTGAAACCAGTCGCCGGAATGCTCGCGTATGAGCGCCACCAGCTCGGCAGCATAGCGCAGCATATCTTTGCCACCCAACGAGCCCATGCCCGACGGCATGTCGCCACGCAAGGCCACGATTCGACGAATGCCAGCGGCTTTGTAATGGTCCAGCAATTCGCGCAACTGTTGCCGGGTTGACCCGATACAAGACAGATGCGGTGCGGCATCAAAACCCATGTCCGTTAATTGCTCAACGGTTTCCATGGTGCCATCACGCGTGGTGCCACCGGCACCGAATGTCACGCTGACATAGGCAGGTTTGATGCTCGCCAATGTTTTTGCTGTGTCTGCCAGACGAGCGCGCGCAGGCTCGTCGCGAGGCGGAAAAAACTCAAGACTGAAGGCTTGGCCACTAGAAGTTGTCATTGTTGGAATATCAGCATAGAGAACAGGCTGGAGATCACGCTATACAAAATCGCACCGGCCACCGCCCACCAAAAGCCATCGACCTGAAAACCCTTGAACAAAGACCCGGCCAACCAGAACATGAGTGCATTGAGCACGAGCAAAAACAACCCAAGCGTGACCACCGTGATGGGCAATGTCAGCAAAATCAACAAAGGCTTGACGAGCGTATTGAGCAAGCCCAACACCAACGCAGCCAGCATCGCTGACCAGAAACTGGCAATCGCGATGCCCGGCAACACAAAAGCCACGGCAAGCAGTGCCACCGCATTCAAAATCCACACAACGATCAACATGGCTTACTCCTGAAAGCGGTGGCAACGCAGGGTTGCCTTACTCGACACATGGCTCAAATATCGCAAACCTGCGATTCAAAGCTGCTTAATAACGATAGTGCTCAGGCTTGTAAGGGCCGTCTTGCGCCACGCCGATATAGGTAGCCTGCTGCGGTGACATTTCTGTCAACTGCGCACCGATTTTCTTTAGGTGCAGGCGTGCCACTTTCTCATCGAGGTGCTTGGGCAACACATAAACCTCACCAGCCTTGTACTCATCGTTGCGCGTAAAGAGCTCAATTTGCGCGATGGTCTGGTTGGTAAATGACGAGGACATCACAAATGAGGGGTGGCCCGTGGCGCAACCAAGGTTAACCAGTCGGCCCTGTGCCAGCATGATGATGCGCTTGCCATCCGGGAAAATCACGTGATCGACTTGCGGCTTGATCTCTTCCCACCGCAGGTCTTCAATGCCAGCAACATCGATTTCATTGTCAAAGTGGCCGATGTTGCACACGATTGCCTGATCTTTCATGCGCTCCATGTGGTCACGGGTGATGACATGGTAGTTGCCCGTGGCTGTCACGAAAATGTCTGCTTTTTCGCAAGCCTCTTCCATGGTGACCACTTTGTAGCCTTCCATGGCTGCCTGCAGTGCGCAGATCGGATCAATCTCAGTGACCCAGACTTGCGCGCGCAGTGCTGCTAGCGCCTGAGCTGAACCTTTACCCACGTCACCATAACCGCAAACTACCGCGATCTTGCCTGCCACCATCACGTCAGTGGCACGTTTAATGCCATCAACCAGCGATTCGCGGCAGCCATACAGATTGTCAAACTTGGACTTGGTCACAGCGTCATTGACGTTAATGGCTGCAAACGCCAGCTCGCCACGCTTGGACATCTGATAGAGACGGTGCACACCGGTGGTGGTCTCTTCGGTCACGCCACGGATTTGCGCCAAGCGAGTTGAGTACCAAGCCGGATCACGGTTGAGCTGGTCCTTGATTGCAGCAAACAGGGCGACTTCTTCTTCCGAGCCTGGCTTGTCCAACACCGTGATATCTTTCTCTGCCTTGGAACCCAAGTGCAACAACAAGGTGGCATCACCACCATCATCCAGAATCATGTTGGCGTAGTGACCATCAGGCCAATCAAAAATGCGATGGGTGTACTCCCAGTATTCAGCCAAAGACTCGCCCTTTTTGGCAAACACAGGGGTGCCATTGGCGGCAATGGCCGCGGCTGCATGGTCTTGTGTGGAAAAGATGTTGCAAGAGGCCCAGCGCACTTCGGCGCCTAGTGCTTCAAGCGTTTCAATCAGCACGGCCGTCTGAATGGTCATGTGCAGGCTGCCGGTGATGCGGGCACCCTTTAGGGGCTTGACCATTTCATATTCTTCGCGCACAGCCATCAAACCAGGCATCTCGGTCTCGGCGATTTTAATTTCGCGGCGACCCCACTCGGCCAGGCCAATGTCGGTAACAACGTAGTCGGTAAATTTGTCTGTCACAGCGTTCATGTCAATGAGCTCCATTCGTTCATCTGACAGCAACGCGGCAGAATCGGCTGACCCCACCGCAATCACTGTCGTTTCAGGATTGGGTGAGCGCCGTTTGGATGAGGTGCCCATAAAGCCAGCACCATCATGCCAGTTCAACTGAGCCTGGCGGGTGGTCTGTGCCACACCGTCGCAACGCTCCTCAGAAGAACTTTTGTAAGTGTGAATTGTAGCGTGTTTGCCAATGACTGCGTGCGCTGGTGCCAGACTACGCTTGGGCACTTTGTCTTGACACTGGTTTGACCAGCGGCAGATACTGATTTACGTCGCCATCACAACCGAACACAACAACGGAGATCACGCCATGACAGCGGAAAATGAAACACAAAAGTTATTTGAAGAGGGCATGGAGCTACGCCGAGAGGTGCTGGGCAAAGATTATGTGGATGCCAGCGTATCCAAGGCTGACGACTTCATGATGGCGTTTCAGCACATCACCACCGAGTGGTGCTGGGGCTACGCTTGGACACGCCCGGGGCTCGACAAGAAAACCCGCAGCATGCTGAACCTGGCCATGCTCACAGCACTTAAATGCCCCAACGAAATCAAGTTGCACGTGCGCGGCGCCTTGAACAATGGCGTGACCGTCGATGAGATCAAGGAAATTCTGCTGCATGCCACGGTCTATAGCGGCATTCCGGCCGGTCTTGAGGCCTTTAAAGCCGCGCACAGCGTGCTGGTTGAAGAAGGCGCTCTTGAAGGCAACAAATAATGAGTGAACTCACGCACATTGGCTTTATTGGGCTTGGCAAGATGGGCTGGCCCATGGCCAGCCGCCTAGCCGCAGCTGGCTACAGCCTTACCGTCATGGACGCCGATTCGGCTCTGGCACAGCGGCTGGCAACCGAAATCGGCGCTCAGGCCACCACCAGCGGCAAAGCACTTGCACAAGGATCGGAGATCATCATCACCATCTTGCCCAACAGCCAGATTGTGCAACAAGTACTAGAGGCTGAGGATGGCGTGCTCGCTGGCCTTAAGCCTGACACTGTAATTGTTGACATGACCTCAGGCGTGCCAAGCATGACCCAAACCTTGGCCGATGCGGTCAAACAGGCCGGTGGACAGTTAGTTGATGCGCCGGTGTCAGGCGGTGTGCCGCGCGCTCAGACCGGTGAGCTTTCCATCATGTTTGGCGGGCCTGAAAGCGTGTTGCAACAAGTCACCCCGGTGCTGTCGTGCATGGGCAATGCCATCGAGCGTATCGGCGAGGTCGGGTCTGCTCACGCCATGAAGGCGTTAAACAATCTGGTGTCAGCCGGTGGGTTTCTGATCGGCATTGAGGCGATCATGATTGGCAAACGGTTTGGCTTGAGCCCAGAGAAAATGGTGGATGTGCTCAATGCTTCGACGGGCATGAACAACTCGACACAGAAAAAGTTCAAGCAGTACGTGCTCTCGGGCAAATACAACTCCGGATTCGGGCTTGACCTCATGGTCAAGGATCTTGGTATTGCGTTGGGGCTCGCAAACGAGACGCAAACACCGGCAGCTTTCTCCGCGCTTTGTCACCAACTGTGGTCGGCCTCAGCCAACATGCTGGGCCCCGGCCAGGACCACACGGCCGTGGCCAAGTTGGTTCAAACGCTGGCTCAGGACTCAATCGAGAACAAAGCGCAGCAACAATAAATCCAAGCCCGGCAACTTAATTCTGGGAGTTGTTCTGGGGGGTGCGGCGGTTGTCCGGTGGGCGAGGATAGCCCTCTGCCAGGATTCGCTGCCAGACGCTTTCTTTTTCTTCTGGGGTCATGAATACCCAGTTCGAGACTTCCATCACTGTTCGACCACAGCCACGACAAACCTCATCAAACAAGGTTGAACATACGGCCACACACGGCGAGTCGGGGCGAACGGGTTGTTCAGTTTCTGAGTCACGCATTGGGCTGTCAGCTTTGGGGTTTGGGTATGGGTATTTGTAAAAACTCACCAGGAGTGTAGCGAGCCAAATGCCGGCGCTCACTAAAAACCCGCCCTCACGGGCGGGTTCAAGCTAGGCGGTCGTGAGCTCTCCCGAGCCGCCATGACGCTGCGCTCGCTGTCTAGACCGCTTTCTTTAGATCTGCGGCTTTGTCAGTGGCTTCCCAGCTGAACTCGGGCTCGCTGCGGCCAAAGTGACCATAGGCTGCGGTTTTGGAGTAGATCGGGCGCAACAAGTCGAGCATGTTGACGATGCCGCGCGGGCGCAAGTCAAAGTGCTCACGCACGAGCTTGGCGAGCTGGTCATCAGGCACCACACCCGTGCCCTCGGTGTAGATGGTGATGTTGATGGGATCGGCAACCCCAATGGCATAGCTCACCTGCACCTGGCACTGCTGGGCCAAGCCAGCAGCCACGATGTTCTTGGCCACGTAGCGCGCGGCGTACGCCGCTGAGCGGTCAACCTTTGAGGGATCTTTACCGGAGAAAGCCCCGCCACCATGCGGGCAGGCGCCGCCGTACGTGTCCACAATGATCTTGCGACCGGTCAAACCACAATCGCCCTGAGGGCCACCAATCACAAACCGGCCCGTGGGGTTGACCATGAACTTGGTCTGAGGGGTGATCAAGCCATCCGGAAAGCAAGGGCGGATGATGTCTTCGATGACTGCTTCGTGAACGGCGCTTTGCGAGATTTCCGGGGCATGCTGAGTCGACAACACCACCGTGTCGACCTCAACGGGCTTACCATCGACATACCTAAAGGTGACTTGCGATTTGGCATCAGGGCGCAGCCACGGCAGGCGACCGTCTTTGCGCAATTCACTTTGACGTTGCACCAAGCGGTGTGAGTACCAAATGGGTGCAGGCATCAACTCAGGGGTTTCATCGCAGGCATAACCAAACATCAGGCCTTGGTCACCAGCGCCTTGATTTAAAAACTCCTCAGATGTGCGGTCAACGCCCTGGGCAATGTCGGGAGACTGCTTGTCATAGGCCACGAGAACCGCACAACCTTTGTAGTCAATGCCGTAATCGCTATTGTCATAGCCAATACGCTTGATGGTGTCACGCGCGACCTGAATGTAATCGACATTGGCCGTGGTGGTGATTTCACCGGCAAGCACGACCAAGCCGGTGTTGCACAGCGTCTCTGCGGCCACGCGTGCATTGGGATCCTGAGTAAAAATAGCATCAAGGACCGCATCGGAGATTTGGTCAGAGACTTTGTCAGGGTGTCCTTCGGAGACAGATTCCGAAGTGAACAGAAAATCATTGGACTTCATCGACATATCAACATCCTTTTTTCAAGCGAACAGTTCTGGCGAGAACTGCAGGTTACTGGGTGCGCTGCACCCCTGAAACCTTTGTCTTGAAGGGCTTGGGGCCAAGCCTTCGAGATGCTGGTCGTGGGCGCGACGCTTTAGCGGATCATTTCCACCACCTGGCAGTGCCAGGCCGGGCTGGTCGTCCCGCAAGTTGTCGGTTAACTCAACGACCAAGTCCTATTTTAAGCGAAAATAATGTCTATGATCCACTTGCTTCTACGGCTGCTTGCGCTTTTGCCACTGTCAACATTGCAAACGATCGGCCGCGGAATTGGATGGCTGGTGTTTGCGCTGCCAGGACGCTATCGCGACAGGCTCATTGCCAATGCCCAACAGGCGGGTTACGACGATCCGGCCTTCTGGCGTAAAGCAGCCGCCCAGACGGGCGCCACGTTCATGGAACTGCCCAAGATCTGGTTTCAGACCGAACAGTGCCTGGGCAAGGTCATTGATGATCATGAACATGTATTGTTAGAGGCCCTAGCCGCTGGGCGCGGCATCCTGTTTCTGACCCCACATCTAGGCAGCTTTGAAATGTCGGCTCGACACGGCGCACAATACACGCCCATGACAGTGATGTTTCGCGAGCCCCGCAAAAAGTTCTTGCAACCGATTGTGGCGCTCATGCGCAACGCCAATGGCGTCAAAGCTGTGCCCGCTGACGTAACCGGTGTGCGCTCGTTTCTCAAAGCACTGAAGCGTCACGAGGCTGTGGGCATGCTGCCCGACCAAGTGCCTCGTGAAGGCGAGGGCACTTGGGCACCACATTTTGGGCGCGAAGCATTCACGGTCACTTTGCCTGGCAAACTCGCGCAGATGACCAACGCCATTGTCATTGTCGCCGCCTGTGAGCGCCTTCCCAAAGGCCAGGGATGGCGCATGCATTACCGGCGCGCACCAGAATCTTTGCCAGACTCTCCGCGTGAGCAAGCCATTTTGTTTAACAACATGATGCAAGAATTGATCCGGCAGTTCCCAACTCAGTACCTCTGGGGCTACTACCGTTACAAAGTGCCTAAAGCAGCCCCACCACCACCACAAGTTGACCACCGTGACTGAACCACAACCGCCTGTGACTGAACAATCCCCGGATCGGGCCGCACAGGTGCGGGCATTGAAGTCTCAATCCTTGGGCGCGTGGCTGCTCGTGTCAACGTTTGAGTGGCTGGCGCGCGCGCGAATGCGCACCCGATTGAACGTTGGCCGCGTGCTAACGGCCATCGCATGGATCACCATGCGCCGGCGCCGGCACATTGCTAGGCGCAACATCGAACTGTGCTTTGGCGAACTGGCAGCGCCCGAGCAAAAGCGCCTGTTAAAAGCGCACTTTCGCGCGCTGGTGCAAAGTTTTGTGGATCGCAGTGTCATCTGGTTTGGCAGCCCCGACCAGATTCGATCGTTTGTGTCGGTCAGTGGCATTGAGCGCGTGCACGTCTACACCGATCAGCAGCATCCCGTGATGTTGCTCGCACCACACTTCATTGGCCTTGATGCCGCAGCTAGTCGCCTAACACTGGCAGGCCCACAAGGTGGCACGCTTTATGCCGAGCAACGTAACCGGCTAATTGACGAATTTGTGCGGCTGGGCCGAGGCCGGTTTCACGACGTGCAACTCATTAGCCGACGTGATGGCGTGCGCGGCCTTATTCGGCTCATTAAAAAAGGGATTCCGATTTACTACTTGCCAGACATGGATTTGGGGCGTCGCGGTGCGGCTCTGGTTCCTTTTTTTGGGGTACCGGCATACACGCAAATGGCCACAGCCCAACTGGCTCGCCAGTTCAACATGCCAGTGCTACCCGTCATTAGCACCTGGAATCCCGAGACGGGCACCTACCACGTTGATATCTTGCCCGAACTGACCACATTTCCCAATCCCAACAACACCCTGGAACAAGACACCGCACACCTCAATGAGCTACTAGAGACCTGGATACGGCCTCGTGCAGCTCAATATTATTGGGTACACCGTCGCTTTAAACACCGGCCTGACGGCGAACCCTCCCCCTATGAATGAGGCGCAAAGCGGGTAATAATCACGCCATGATCTGGTCTTTCACAAAAATGCATGGGGCGGGCAACGATTTCGTGGTCCTTGACGGCCTGTCGCAAGTTATTGATATGACGCCTGAGCGCGCGCGTGCCATCGCTCACCGCCACTTCGGTGTTGGCTGTGACCAAATTTTGATTGTTGACTCACCCACCGATCCAGACGCCGATTTTCGTTATCGGATTTTTAATTCGGACGGCACAGAA
Source organism: Burkholderiaceae bacterium (assembly GCA_965659885.1). Lineage (GTDB taxonomy): Bacteria > Pseudomonadota > Gammaproteobacteria > Burkholderiales > Burkholderiaceae_B > Algicoccus. Next base: position 44,473 of record CBFHXV010000005.1, read on the forward strand.
GTCGAGCACTGCGGAAACGGTGCTCGCTGCTTTGTACGATTTGTGCACCAACAAAAACTGACCGCACGCAACCCGGTTCGCGCCGAAATTGCCACAGGCCTGATCACGTTAACCGAGCTCGATGACGGACAGGTGCAAGTGGACATGGGTCAGACCCGGTTTGATCCACAGGCACTGCCATTCGATGTCTCAGGCCTTGCCACGAGGCAGGTCGGCACCGATATGCAATATGGGTTACCCATCGACGGCACCAACGAATTGTTGTGGCTGTCGGTGCTTGCCATCTCCAACCCACATGCCGTGACCGTCGTAGATAACGCGCAAACGACTGACGTCCAAACAATGGGACCCTTCATCGAAAGCCACCCTCGGTTCGCCAAGCGGGTCAATGCTGGTTTTATGCAAGTCATAGACACACACCACATTCGCTTGCGCGTCTACGAACGAGGCGCTGGCGAGACATTGGCCTGCGGCACGGGTGCTTGTGCTGCCGTTGCCGCGGGCATCAGAAGCGGTTTGCTACAGACACCTGTCACGGTGCAAACACGCGGCGGGCCATTGACCGTTGACTTCGATGGCCAGGCACTGACGATGACTGGTCCTGCCACCACCGTATTTAAGGGACAACTAGACATCGATGCCCTGGTTCACGCTATTCCAACCTTTGAGTGAGTCTTATGAGTGACACATTGAGCCCGCTGACCGTCGCGCGTTTTTTGCAGGCGCATCCTGATTTCTTCACGTCGCATGCTGATTTGTTTGCCGCGCTCACGGTGCCGCATCCCAATCAATCCCGTGCGATTTCGTTGGGCGAACGGCAAATCATGACGCTGCGTGACCGACAAAAAGACTTGGAAATGCGTCTGGCCGCTTTAAGCCACCAGGCCAGCTTTAACGAATCTGTCGCCCAAAAAGTCACACGTTGGTGCGAAATACTGGTGGCCGCTGACGACGCGCAGTCGATTCCAGGCCACATCATTGCCGGCTTGGCCGAGGTGTTTGACTTGTCAGACGTCACGATGCGCTTGTGGGACTTGGCCGTGCCCGCTGAAGGTGTGGGTACGCCGGTTGATGATGACGCACGGCAATTCGCCCAGAGCCTGACGGCACCCTATTGCGGGCCCAACAAGGATTTCAGCGTGGCCTCTTGGTTACAACAAACGCCTGCGAGCCTGGCCATGATCCCCATGCGACACGGCCATGGCGACCAGGCGCCAACTGTTGGCTTGTTGATCTTGGGTTCCGACGATGCCGAGCGCTTTACCAGCGACATGGGCACCACGTTTCTCGAAACGATCGGTCGTCTGGCCTCAGCAGCCCTTGGTCGGTTGCCGTCGGCCAACTGACGCAGCGCAACCATCGAACGAGCGTAAGACATGGGCACCACGGTCACCTTGCCTGAACCCATGCGCCAATGGTTAGCGCACCTGGCAACTGGACGCCGCTATGCCAAACATACGCTGACGGCCTACGAGCGCGATCTTGGCTTGCTCGTGGCGCTTGCACAGGACCAAGCGCTTGGCGACATTGCCGAGCGCCATATCCGGCAGTTCATCGGCAAGCTGCACGCCCAAGGCCACCAGCCACGCAGCCTGGCACGTGCGCTGGCGGCCTGGCGTGGCTTCTACAACTGGTGGGCCCCACGTGCAGGCTTGACCCTGAATCCAGTCCAAGATGTCAAAGCCCCCAAGGCCAACCGCAGCCTGCCCAAAGCGCTGTCGGTCGACCAAACCCAGGCCTTGCTCGATAACAGTGCCCTAGCCGCATCGAATGAACCACTCACGCAACGCGACCGTGCCATGTTTGAGCTGTTCTACTCCAGCGGACTGCGCTTGAGTGAACTGGTCTCGCTAGACACGAGCTATCACCATATTGATGACTATGAGTCGCCCAGTTGGCTGGATTTGCCTGAGATGCAAGTGCATGTCTTGGGCAAAGGCGGCAAGCGGCGCACGGTGCCCGTCGGCCAGCAAGCCGCGCTGGCGATCAAACAATGGCTGCAGGTACGGCCGTCCTTCATCAAACCAAACGCCGATGCATCAGATCAATTCGCGCTTTTCGTCGGCGAGCGTGGTAAGCGTATTCATTCGCGCGTGGTGCAACAACGGCTGGCTACCATTGCACAAGCTGCAGGCTTGCCCACCCGGGTTCATCCGCACGTGCTGCGCCACAGCTTTGCCAGCCATGTGTTGCAGTCTGCCCAAGATCTGCGTGCAGTTCAGGAGATGCTTGGGCACGCCAGCATATCGACCACACAGGTCTACACCAAGCTTGACTTCCAGCATCTGGCCTCAGTCTATGATGCCGCCCATCCGCGCGCCGGCAGAAAAGCAACCAACACGGATGACACGCCGCCAGGCCATGCACCCGCCCCCCAAAAAACCACCAAATCTTGATCTCGGGTCCTGGCCCATAGCCCTGACCCTGAGCCCTCACCCTGAACCTCAAACCTTGGACGGCGCTCAAACCCCGAAGATTTGTGCGGCTGATCAAGTGCCTGGAACTTGCGCCATGCCATACTGTCCATCATGAACAGCAAAAACACAATGCATCGAGGTCTACGCATGCCTTGTTTTATGCAGCAATCGAGTGACAACCGTATCGTCTTCAGGCAACTGCTTGGCGCATTGGCTCTGCTCTTGGCACTAGCCCTACCTGTGGGCGTCATGGCCCACCCGCACATGTGGGTTCAGGCTCAGGTGAAATTCAATTTCAATGCCGCAGGTCAAGTCACCGGCGTGACACAAACCTGGGTATTTGATGAGTTGTTCTCAAGCTACGCCAAACAAGGGCTGCCTGAGACAGCAGACAACCGCCCCCCACAAGCTGAGCTCGACAAAATAGGCCAATCCTGGATTGAAGCGCTGGCTGACCCCATGTCGCATTACTTCACCACGATTCGCGCGGGCAAGCGCGATGTGCCTGTAGCGCCAGCTGATCGAGTAGCAGTTGACTGGAACACCGAAACCGAACAAATGTCGCTGCAGTTTGAGTTGCCGTTTTTACAGCCCGTTAACCCACAGCAACAGCCGTTGGTCGTCTCCGTTGCTGACCCAACGTTTTATGTGGCCTACAGCTTTGACGGTGACAACGCCCTATCGCTCGTGGCCGCCCCCGAACGTTGTACGGCTCAGTATGAGCCACCCAAACGGCTCGACATGCAGACAGCCCAGCGGCTAGCAGCCATTGGCCCCGATGTCACTGAATTGCCCGACGACCTGATGGCCATCACACAGACGTTGCAACACCGCGTTGAATTGACGTGCCAGTGAGGATGCTTGCGTGAACGATCGTCTGCCATGGTCTCGGACAACCGCTCTTGTTTGGCTCTTGGGCCTGGCTTTGCTGCTATTTAGTGTTTCAGCATTGGCCCAGTCGCCTCATCCGTTTGCCGTGCCTGAACAGCGACTGCCGACGCCCTCAAGTGGTTGGTTGGCGCAATGGACGGGGCAGATTGCCATTTGGCAGTCCGAGTTCTATCGGCAACTGACAGGTGCGGTTCGCGCCTGGAAAGCCGATGGGTGGCAGGCTTGGGGGCTATTGGGGCTGTCGTTTGCCTACGGCGTGTTCCATGCCTTGGGCCCTGGCCATGGCAAGGCGATTCTGTCGGCCTACGTGCTGGCCAACCGGGAAACGGTTCGCAATGGCGCCATCCTGGCCTTCGCCTCATCACTTGTTCAGGCGCTTGTGGCCATTGCGATGGTGGGCATTGCCGCGGGTGTTCTGAATGTCACAGGCGCAGTGCTCAACGAGGTTACCGCGTGGCTTGAGCTTGGCGCCTATGCGCTGCTGACAGCCCTTGGGATTTGGCTGGTCTACAAGCACATTGCCAAGCCCATCATGAGCAAACTCTGGTCCCTAGGCCATCGGCATGATCATGGTCACGATCACGACCACACCCATGGCCACGACCATCACCACCATGATGACGCCTGTGGTTGCGGCCATGTACACATGCCTGACCCACAGCAGATTTCGGGCAAGTTGAATTGGCGCAAAGCTTGGGGTGCCATTGTGGCTATTGGTTTACGGCCTTGCTCAGGTGCCATTCTGGTGCTGGTGTTTGCCCTGTCACAACAGTTTTTTGTGGCGGGTATTGCCGCTGCATTGGCCATGGGTTTAGGCACGGGCCTGACCGTGGCAACGCTTGCCATGATGTCGTTAGGCGCAGGTCGTATGGCCGAAGCCGCTGGCGGCGGGCAGGGCCGAGCCTGGGGTCAAATCATCGCCAACACTTTGCAAGGGGCAGCCTCCATTGCCGTGTTGCTCTTTGGGCTGTTGCTCTTTAGCGCTGCTTGGCAATACGGGGCGTTGAATTAATCTACAGCGTCTTTGCAGCGTTTTAATCGACTGGCTTCTTAATTGGGTCCCTGAGGTGAACCCCAGCCGACACCCAATGAGGCCAGCTGTGGGGGTTTATCGCAAGCAGAGAAACTAAATTAACCATGCAAATTTAACATTTAATGTTGATATTGCATGGATGCTTGAGCGATTACTTCACCCCAAAATTCTCGAAAGCCTCGCCTGGAACCGGGCTGTGGCTTTCCTCGGGCCGCGCCAAGCTGGCAAGACCACGCTTGCACTCGAAATCGGCAAACAACTGCCTAGCATGTATCTCGACATGGAGAACCCACGAGACAGGCAACGCTTGCAGGACCCCGCTGCCTACCTTGGTACCAAAAGCGACAAACTGGTGATCCTTGATGAGGTTCAACAGTACCCGGATTTATTCATGTCATTGCGCGGGATCATTGACGAAGGGCGACGTCAAGGGAGGGGAAACGGGCGGTTTCTGATTTTGGGGTCTGCCTCTAACGATCTTTTGCATCAGAGTAGCGAGAGTTTGGCCGGTCGGATCCAATACATGGAACTCGCAGGGCTAAATCCGCTGGAAGTTGTCGACATCAATGAAGATTCTGGCAAGGCGAGCGATCAAGACCTGACGCGTCTGTGGTTGCGTGGTGGTTTTCCGTCAAGCTACGGCGCAGGCAATGACAGGCAAAGCCTGCTGTGGCGCAGCAATTTCATCCGAACTTATCTTGAACGCGACATACCGACACTCGGCCCTCGTATTGCCCCAGAGACACTCATGCGCTTTTGGACCATGCTCGCGCACTGCCAAGGCGAAATCGTCAACGCCGCCAAGCTTGCCACTGCACTTGGCGTGACCAGTATCACGGTTAGCCGCTACATTGATCTCATGGTCGATTTGCTGCTAGTCAGGCGCTTGCAGCCTTGGGCTGGCAATGTCAAAAAGCGGTTGGTCAAAATGCCTCGTCTTTACGTGCGCGATAGTGGTGTGGTTCACGCGCTCTTGAATATCAAGGACTATGACGAGTTGCTTGGCCACCCGGTTTGCGGCAAAAGCTGGGAAGGCTTTGTTATTGAGAATATTCTGAATTTGCTGCCCTCGCACGTTCAGCCGTTCTTTTATCGAACCACCAATGGCGCAGAGATTGATTTGGTGCTCGAGCTTGGGCCCAACAACTTATGGGCCATCGAAATAAAGGCAAGCCACGCCCCGAAGCTTGAGCGTGGCTTTCATGTGGCATGTCAGGATTTGCCCTTCGCTGAAAAATTTGTTGTCTACGCCGGTAACGACGAGTTTCCTATCAAAGACAATGTAACTGTTACGTCGCTTGCAGGAATACTGCAACGAATCGGACAATTATGACCCGTGGGTCGTCGCTACAGCGTCACCATCTCTACTTTGAATTTCTTAAAGCCTTAAAGATCGCATCCGCGTTGTACGCCATCATCTTCAGATAAGTGTCTGCCGCTGTTCCGGGTGCCGACAACGCACCGGAATACAACTTACCACCCACGGCGACACCGGCCTCTTCGGCCACGCGGTTCAACAGGCGTGGGTCACTGATGTTCTCCACAAACAGGGCCTTGATCTTGTCCTTCTTGATTTCACGGACCAAGTTTGCGATGTCAGCAGCCGACGGCTCCTGCTCGGTGGTCAAGCCCTGCAAGGTGAAGAACTTGATGTCATAGGCCTGCCCAAAGTAGGCAAAAGCATCGTGAGACGCCACCACACGCCGCGCGTCTTTGGGGATCTCATTGAACTGGTCGATGATTTTTTGGTTTAGCTCATCAATTTGTTGCAGATAAATGCCAGTGAGCGCCACTACGTCGCCTGCCACCGCCGGCCGAATATCCACGAGCGCATCCTGAATGTTTTGTACGTAGACGCTGGCGTTGGACAAGCTTTGCCATGCGTGTGGGTCAACGTCACCATGGTCATGGTGATCGTGGCCGGCATGATTATGCTTGTGGTCATCATGTTTGTGACCGTCGTCGCCATGATCGTGCTTGTCGTGATCGTGGTGCTCGTGCTCACCGTGTTGATGATGCTCGTCACCCGAAATATCAATCGGCACGACGCCATCGCTAGCGACCACCAGCTTGCCATCAAAGCCAGAGGATTTGATCAGGCGGTCTATCCACCCTTCAAAATACATGCCGTTGATGACCACCATGTCAGCGTCGGCCAGTGCCTTTGCGTCGGCCGGACTCGGATCAAACACGTGGGGGTCTTCATTGGGCCCTACCAACGAGGTGACTGACACATAATCGCCGCCCACTTGCTTGACCATGTCTGCCAGAATCGAAAAGCTAGCCACAACCTTGACTGGCTCAGTATCGGATGCTGTGCTTGTCATCGGGACCAGGCCCATGGCAGCGATTGTGGCGACGGTGGCCAGGCTTTTTGAGATGATGGTTCGCATAACTTTCTCCTATGATTGACGGTGGCGTGCCGATGGCAATAGCTTTAACAACAAGCCATCGTGGCTGCCGAGCAAGAGCGACACGAGATAGATGGCACCGGCAGTCAGCACAATGGCCGGACCCGAAGGCAAACTGACGTGATAAGACAGCAACAGGCCAATGAAACCGCTGGACATGGCAAATAGACTGGCCAGCACACACGATGTCGGAATGTCGCGCGACCAGGAGCGTGCCGCAATAGCGGGCAGCATCAATAAGCCCACCGCCATCAACGTGCCTAGCGTCTGAAACGACGCCACAAATGTCAGCACCACCGTGAGCATGAACAACTGGTTCGCCCATTTGCCTGACTGACCAAACTGCATGAGAAACATGGGGTCAAAGCTGCTGGCTAGCAACACCCGCCACACCAGTGCCAGCAGCACCAGAGCAGCAGTGACAGCACCAACCACGAGCACCAGGGCTTGCGTATCTACCGCCAAAATGCTGCCAAACAGCAAATGCATCAAATCCACACTGCTGCCCTTGATCGACACCAAGGTCACCCCGAGCGCTAACGCAATCAGATGAAAGGCTGCCAGACTGGCATCTTCTTTTTGGGCGGTGTTGCTTGCCACGAAACTGGCCAACAAAGCCACTGCCAAGGCGCTCACAAAGGCACCTAGCCCCAATGCTGGCAATGACATGCCGGCTAACAAATATCCCACGGCCGCACCGGGCAACACCGCATGTGCAATGGCATCACCGGCCAGGCTCATGCGACGCATGACCAACAACACACCGATGGGGCCAGCTATCAAACCCAGGGCAAGACTTGCCACCAGCGCTCGGCGCATGAAAGCAAACTCGACAAAGGGCGCCCACAAGCCATCCATTAAGCCGCCCGTTCCGTGTGCACGTGTTCAAGCGCTGGTGCGTCGCACCACGACGCGCTGTCCACCCAAGCCAGCGAGCGTTGGCTTGCGCGCGCCAGATGCTCGGCGGTTAGCGCTTGTTGCGTGGGGCCCCAACTGATGAGTTCGCGTGCCATCAACAGCGTGTCGGGGAAATAAGTGCGCACCATGTCCAGATCATGCAATACGGCAACCACGGTTCGCCCCTGCAAGTGCCAGCCCGACACCACGGCCAGCAAGTCACGCGTGGTGCTGGCATCAAGCGCACTAAAGGGTTCGTCAAGCAAGATTGCCGGTGCGTCTTGCACGATCAGCCTGGCAAATAACACGCGCTGCAATTGCCCCACCGAGAGCTCGTCGACCAAGCGATTCTCGAACCCAGCCAGACCTACCTGTGCCAAGGCGTTTTCTATGGCGGTCAATGCCTGACCCTTGATTGCTCCAAGCGCTCCGAACCGCGGCCAAAGACCCATGGCCACCACCTCTAGCACCCTTAATGGGAAATCGGCATTAATTGCCGATAATTGCGACAAAAAAGCCACCGCCCCCGGTTCAGACAATGCACCGGCACGCGCGATACGACCCTGTGACAAACGCTTTAAGCCTGCCATGGCACCGAGTAATGTCGATTTGCCAGCCCCGTTGGGACCCACCACAGCGGTCAACGTGCCTGTTTCAAACGCGCCACTGATGTGATGCACCGCTGGGTGGCCGTGGTAAGCAATGGTGACGTCGTTCAGTTCAAATGCCGTTGTCATGATGTCGTCGCTCGCTTCACGAAACAGCCCAGACCGCGAGCCACAGTGGCGCCACGACAAGCGCCACTAGCGCCAGACGGCGGCCAATGCCCCAAAGCATGGGATGAATATGACGCTCGGAAAACATGATGCGCTCGCTTCTCTTTCTAAAAGACCGGGTGGGTCACGCAAAGTAATTGACCAAAGCAATGAACGAAAACAATCCAAAACAATCGGTCGGAATCAGTGGCCAGTCGCGACGTTGATATCCTTAAACTCACGCCCCAAAACCAAATGAATTATAATGATAAATCATTATCAATAAAGCGTCACGCTGCGACTTTCCTGCAACCACGGCAAACCTCGTTGTAGCGGTCGTGATAATTGCCGAAGACCGGCCTGTCATGGTCTTAGGTGGTCTGCGGTGGCGCAATACCCGTCTGGCGGTTAAAGTCTGGGCATATGGAACGTAGCACCAAACAACGCGAAGCCATCCGCCAAGCCCTGCAAGCGGCTGACCGGCCGTTGCTCGCCTCAGAGGTTTTGGTGCTGGCCCAGCAGACTGTTCCATCACTGGGAATCGCGACGGTCTACCGCACGATCAAGGCCTTGGTAGAGCAAGAATCGCTTCAAGTCGTTGAATTACCAGGAGAAAACCCGCGGTTTGAGTTCGCCCACGAGCATCACCATCACTTTTGTTGCAAAGCATGTGGCAAAGTATTTGACGTGCACGCTTGCCCCGGCGACTTTTCAGGGCTGGTGCCGCCGGGCTTTGAAGTCAGCGACCATGAGCTAACGCTTTATGGGCGATGTGCTGAGTGCGACAGTGCCTGTGACCATTGAGCAGGGACTTGAAAAACACGGTTTTGCCCTCATATACCGACGGATATCGGCACAGGACGCCCAAATCGGTTAAAAACCCCTGTTCAGGTACGCTGGCGTAAAAGCAGATTTTCCTCAGCACATAAGTTTTAGTTACAACCCAAGTCAGACAAAACATGAGCCAATCTCCCGCGATCCCACTTCAAGACATGGTGCCTGTGACCATCCTGACCGGCTTTCTCGGTGCAGGCAAAACCACCTTGCTCAAGCGTATCCTGACCGAATACCACGGCAAGCGAATCGCCGTCATTGAGAACGAGTTTGGCCCGGAAAGCATTGACAATGATTTGCTCGTGGAAGTGCGCGACGAGGAAATTATTGAGCTGTCCAATGGTTGCGTGTGCTGCACGGTGCGCGGTGACCTTTTGCGTACCCTAACGGACCTGCGGCGCCGCCGTGAGGCCGGAGAGCTTAGCTTTGAGCGGGTCATGATCGAGACCACCGGCATGGCCAACCCCGGCCCGGTGTGCCAGACCTTTTTCATGGATGATGACGTCGCCGAATACTTCCGACTCGATAGCGTCATCACACTCGTGGATGCCAAACACGGCATGCAAACCCTTGATGCGCAAGAAGAAGCCCAAAAACAAGTGGGCTTTGCCGACCGCATCCTGATCTCCAAGCGGGACCTGGTATCCGATGACGAATACGAGGCGCTGCGCAAGCGCCTCGTGCATATCAATCCACGTGCGCCCATTAGCGCTGTAGACTTCGGTCAAGCTGACTTGGCAAGCATTATCGACATCAGCGGCTTTAACCTGAACACGATTCTGGATATCGATCCGGCCTTTCTCGCCGAAGAGCATCCGGATGCAGCCCACGACCATGATCACGGACACGACCATGGGCATGACCACCACCACGGCCACGATCATCACCACCATCATCATGCGCACCAAGATGACATCGGTGCGTTCGTGTTCAAGGCAGACAAACCATTCGATGCTGAGCGTCTCGAAGAATTCCTTGGTGGGGTCGTCCAGGTATACGGACCCGATTTATTGCGTTATAAGGGCATCCTCTACATGAAAGGCATCGACAGGCGCATGCTTTTCCAGGGCGTTCACATGCTCATGGGCGCAGAGCCCGGCAAACCATGGGGCCCCAAAGAGAAAAAAGGCACCAAGATGGTTTTTATCGGCCGCAAATTGCCCCAGGACATTCTGGTCAAGGGGCTAGAGCAGTGTTTGGCGGCTTAACGCAGGTTTGGCAGTATCTTTGATTCGGTCACAGACCGACAGAAATGGAGCAAGTGCATGGCGACCAAGGCGGCACCTAAAAAAACCAAGTCAGCCAAGGCTGACAAGACCATTCCGACTGAAGCCGAAATGCTAAAGATGCCGGAATCCGACTATATGAATGCGCAACAGCTGGCATTCTTTAAACACCGTCTGCAACAACTCGAGGCGGACATCCTGGCTAACGCCGGCGAGACCACGGAACATTTGCGCGAGACGCAGTATGTGCCAGACCCCGCCGACCGAGCCACGATCGAAGAAGAGCATGCGCTTGAGTTACGCACGCGCGACCGAGAGCGCAAGTTACTTAAAAAAGTGCAACAGTCACTGATGCGCATTGAGTCAGGCGACTATGGCTGGTGTGAAGAAACCGGTGAACCCATCGGGGTTGCACGCTTGATGGCCAGACCAACTGCTACGCTGTCACTTGAGGCACAAGAGCGGCGGGAAATGCGCCAAAAAATGTTTGGCGACTAAGCCCGACATCTAGTCATACATCGCCCGACCGGCCGCGCCCGGTTTGGCGTCATTATCCGAAGGTAGTTATGGAACAATTTCACGCAACGACCATCGTCTGCGTGCGGCGCGGAAACCGCGTCGCCATGGGCGGTGACGGTCAAGTCACGTTGGGCAATATCGTCGTCAAGGGCACTGCCCGCAAGATCCGGCGCCTCTATCACGACAAAGTGCTCGCTGGTTTTGCTGGCGCCACTGCTGACGCATTCACCCTGCAAGAGCGTTTTGAAGGCAAGCTGGAGAAACATCAGGGCCACCTCATGCGTGCCGCCGTTGAACTGTCGCGCGATTGGCGCACCGACCGCATCTTGCGTCGTCTTGAAGCCATGCTAATTGTCGCGGACCATGAGCACACCCTGGTGCTGACTGGCAACGGTGACGTGCTTGAACCTGAAAACGGTCTGGCTGCCATTGGCTCGGGCGGCGCCTACGCACAGTCGGCTGCGTTGGCGCTACTGCGCCACACTGAGATTGAACCGCAAGAGATCGTGAAGGCCTCTTTAAAAATTGCCGGTGACCTTTGCATCTACACCAACCAAGAACACGCCATCGAAGTTTTGTGAGCACCACATCATGACAGCCACCAACATGACCCCAAAAGAGATCGTCTCTGAACTGGACAAGCACATCATTGGCCAGCATGCCGCTAAAAAAGCCGTGGCCGTGGCGCTACGCAACCGCTGGCGCCGCCAACAGGTGCCCGAAGCCCTACGTCATGAAATTCACCCTAAAAACATTCTCATGATCGGGCCCACCGGTGTTGGTAAAACCGAAATCGCCCGGCGCCTGGCCAAACTCGCAAGCGCGCCCTTCATCAAAATCGAAGCCACCAAGTTCACTGAGGTCGGTTATGTCGGGCGTGACGTGGACACCATCATTCGTGATCTGGCGGAAATGGCCATCAAGCAAACCCGCGAACTCGCCATGAAGCAGGTGCGCAGCCAAGCCGAAGACGCCGCAGAGGATCGTATTCTCGATGTTTTAATCGCTCCGGCACGCAATGCCGATGGCACGCCGGTGCGAGAGGAAACCACCGCGCGCCAGACATTTCGCAAACGGTTGCGTGAGGGTACGCTAGACGACACCGAGATTGAAATCGAGGTGAATGCGCCCATGCCGCAAATGGACATCATGGGCCCACCTGGCATGGAAGATATGGCCGAGCAACTCAAAGGCATGTTCGCCGGTTTGTCGCGAGACAAGAAAAAAACCCGCAAGATGACGGTTAAGGAGGCGTTTAAGCAGGTGACCGAAGAAGAAGCGGCCAAACGCGTCAATGAAGAGAATCTGAAGACCGATGCGGTCAAGCTTGTTGAACAACATGGCATTGTGTTTCTGGACGAGGTCGACAAAATAGCCGCGCGCCAAGAAGGCGGCAGCGGCGAGGTATCGCGCCAGGGTGTACAGCGTGACCTGCTGCCCTTGGTCGAAGGCACGACAGTGACCACGAAATACGGCATGATACGCACCGATCACATCCTGTTCATTGCCTCGGGCGCGTTTCACCTGTCACGCCCGTCTGATTTGATACCCGAGTTGCAGGGCCGCTTCCCGATTCGCGTTGAGCTCGACTCACTGAGTGCTGACGATTTTGTGCGGATTCTGAACGAAACCGATGCGTCGCTGACCAAGCAATACCATGCCTTGCTTGAGACTGAAGACGTCACGCTTGATTTCACTGATGACGGCATACGGCGCTTGGCTGAATTGGCCTATGAAGTGAACGAGCAAACCGAAAACATCGGTGCACGTCGCTTATACACCGTGATGGAACGCCTGCTCGAAGATTTGTCATTTGACGCCACCTCACACAGTGGCCAGACCATTGTCATTGATGCCGGCTATGTCAACGACAAACTGCAAGAAACCGCAAGCAGCCAGGACCTGGCACGCTATGTGCTCTAGTCAATCACAGCAGCTATGTGTTTAACGACCGAATCAACCCAGAGACGCTCATGCCAGACCGACTAACTGTCATTACCACCCGAACCGGTGATGGTGGCGCCACCAGCCTAGCTGATGGCTCGCGAGTCGCTAAAACTCACCCACGCGTGACAGCGCTCGGTGAGGTCGATGAGTTAAATAGTCAACTTGGCCTACTGCTAGCGCAATTGGCTGAATTGCCTCATCATGAAAAGCTTAAAGCGTTAGCCAAGGTTCTCAAACCGATTCAGCATGCGCTGTTTGATATTGGCAGTGAACTTGCCATTCCCAATCACTCGCAACTCAAGTCCGAGCAACTGGCCTATCTCGATGAGCACGCACAGGCACTCAATAACCAGTTGCCCAGCCTGAAGGAGTTTATCTTGCCAGGTGGTTCAACGCTATCGGCTCAAGCGCATGTCGTCAGAAGTGTGTGCCGACGTGCTGAACGGGCCGTGGTTGGCATGCATGAGGCTGAGCTAAGCGAACCAGACCCGGACAGACAACTCGCACAACGCTATTTGAATCGGCTTTCGGACCTGATGTTTATTGTGGCGCGTGCGATAAATCAGGCAGTCGAACAGCCCGACGTGTTCTGGAACAAGAACGGCTAAAAAAGCCGTTCTTGTTCACCATTTCAGACATCGAGCCCTGCGGCGTGCGCCTGCTCATCAGCATGGTAGGACGAACGGACCATGGCACCGACAGCGGCATGGCTAAAGCCCATGGCATAAGCCTCTCGCTCGAACATCGCAAATGTGTCGGGATGAACGTAACGCAGCACGGGCAAATGGTGGCTTGACGGCTGTAAGTACTGACCAATGGTTAGCATATCCACGTCATGCTCACGCATGTCACGCATGACTTCAAGAATTTCTTCGTCAGTCTCACCCAACCCCACCATTAGGCCCGATTTGGTAGGCACGCCAGGACAGCGCTTTTTAAAATCCTGCAGCAGCTTGAGTGAGTGCGCATAGTCGGATCCGGGGCGTGCTTGCTTGTACAGACGCGGCACAGTCTCTAGATTGTGGTTCATCACATCGGGCGGCGCCTGGTCAAATATCCCTAGCGCCCTGTCAAGACGGCCCCGGAAATCCGGCACTAGCACTTCGATTCGAGTGCTAGGCGACAAACGTCGCACTTCTTGAATGCACTGCACGAAGTGCGCTGCGCCGCCATCGCGCAAATCGTCTCTGTCAACAGAGGTGATCACCACGTAATTGAGTTTCAACGCTGCGATGGTCTTGGCCAGGTTCAGCGGCTCATCAACATCAAGCGGGTCAGGACGGCCATGGCCCACGTCACAGAACGGACAGCGACGAGTGCATTTGTCACCCATGATCATAAATGTGGCCGTGCCTTTGCCAAAGCACTCGCCAATGTTCGGACATGAAGCCTCTTCGCAAACCGTGTACAGGTTGTGTTCGCGCAAGATCCGCTTGATGTCGTAGAACCGTGAGCCGGCTGGCGCGGTTTTGACTCGAATCCAGTCCGGTTTTTTTAATCTTTCGGCCGGCACAATCTTGATCGGAATACGTGCGGTTTTAGCTTCGGACTTCTGTTTGGCCGTGGGATCGTAGGATGTTGCGTTTTGTGGATTAGGCATTTGATTTCCATTGCAGCGTTACACGCTAGCATCGCAAAGTTCGTTGCTGTGTCTCTCAGCATACGTGATATGGCCACAGCTATCGAGTGCCAGCGTTCGGCTCAGAGGCCATTTTGAGGCCAATTTGAGGTGACCTAGGGACAACCCCAATATTTGATTCTACTCTCAGTTGAGCGCAGTGGGTAATTCTCCCCGCTAGAGCCGTGGCTACCTGTTCCCAGCTAGCCGACACGCCCAGACTGGCCATACTGACAGTCTCAAGCCCTTCATAGCCGCACGGATTGATGCCTTTAAAAGGCGCGAGATCCATGTCTACGTTTAAAGCCACGCCGTGATAGGTACACCCTTTACGGACCTTGATGCCCAACGCAGCAATTTTGGCCAGCGAACCATCGGAGCGCGGCACATACACGCCAGGCGCACCTGATTTGCGACAAGCATTATCCAACCCGAATGCCGCTAGCGTGTCAATCACGGCTTGCTCAAGCGCCTGCACCATGGCGCGCACAGTTAGTCCCGTGCGCTTGAGCTCAGCGAGCACATAGACCACCACTTGGCCTGGGCCATGGTAGGTGACTTGGCCACCGCGGTCGGACTTGATAACGGGAATATCACCAGAATTGAGAATATGCTCAGGCTTGCCCGCTTGGCCTAGCGTATACACCGGCGAATGTTCGACAAGCCATAGCTCATCAAGTGTCTGGGCAGTACGAGCTTCTGTAAATTCCTTCATCGCCTGCCAACAAGCCTGGTAATCCGTCAGGCCCGGCCAGCGCATCACGCCAGCAGACTCAACAGGCCCTGCCGTCACTACAACACCACCGACACCAAGGGATGGCCGTGCAAGGCTTTATAGAGGGCGTCGAGTTGTTCACGCGAGGTTGCCCGAATCGTGAAGGTTAGTCCGACATAGTTGCCTTGCTTGCTCATGCGAATTTCAATGGTGCCCGGGTCAAAGCCCGGGTCATGTAGCTGCACCACTTCTGATAGCGCCTGAGCCAGCCCAGGGTCTTGCTTGCCCATGACCTTGATCGGAAAGTCACAGGGATAATCAATCAATGAGGTCTTATGCGAACCGCCAGCATCGCCTTTCATCACGCACCCCAACTAAACAAGTTGTGCCAAACAATCATCATAGGCTTGCCGCAGGCGCCCGTAGACGGGGCCTGGCTCGCCATTGCCAACTGGCTTGCCGTCTAATTGCACCACCGGCAAAACTTCACGCGTGGCTGATGACACCATAAGCTCCTGTGCATTGTTCACGCGTGCCTGACTTATAGGTTCAAGCAAAAACTCAATTCCGCACTGCTGGCATAGGCTCTCAAACAGTCCGTATCGTATGCCTTCAAGCACCTGATGATCTTTGGGCGCGCCATAGACTTTACCGTCTTCGACCATCCAGACATTGCACGCCGCGCCTTCGGTCATGGTGCCATTGCGAAACTGAATGACTTCTTCAACCCCGGCTTTGATCGCGGCTTGCTTGGCTAAAACATTGCCAAGCAGCGACACCGATTTGATATCGCAATGCAACCAGCGAATATCCTCGATACTAACGGCGCGCACGCCCTCAGTGCGCAGCTGCTCACCAGGTGGTGTCATGGGTGCCACCATGGCAAAGACCGTGGGCTTAACGGGTGGATTGGGAAACGCATGATCACGCTTAGCCACACCGCGCGTGACCTGAATGTAAACCATGGCCGTGGCCATGGACGGTTGCTTGCTCAGCAAAGTGTCAATCAGCGCCTGCCACTGGGCCCGATCCATGGGGGCCGCGATTTCAATTTTGCTCAAGCTACGATCAAGCCGGTCCAGATGCTCCTGCATGCGAAATGGCTTGTGGTGATAGATCGGAACCACCTCATAAATGCCGTCACCAAATACAAAGCCGCGGTCAAGCACCGAGACCTTGGCCTGTGACAACGGCAGATACTGGTCGTTGACGTACACCACCGGGTCGCCATCCACACCTTGTATTGCCATCACTTCATCTATCATGCTGCTGCCTTCGAATTTATTGTTTTACCGCTTTGGAGCTGACTTTACTGCAACCAAAGCTTGAATTGGTCAATAGCCCGACCAAAAAAGCCTGCACGCTGCACGTCGGTCAAAACATCGAGCGGCAAAACCCTCAGTGGCTGGTTGTCTACCATCAGGGTCAAAGTGCCCACACGCTGGCCCGCTGACAGCGGTGCCAGCAATGGATCCGGGCGCTGGGCCACGAGATCAACGTCGCCTGTCTTACCACGCGGGATGGTTAACCATATAGCCTGCTCAGTGCCGAGTTGAGCCGTTTCCGTGGTGCCCTCCCAAACACGGGCTTCAATGGCTGCCTGCCCCTTGTCTACAAGCTCAACCGTGTCAAAGTTCTGGAAGGCCCAATTCAACAGTTTCAAGCTTTCTTCAGCCCGCGTGGCCTCGCTGTCTGCGCCGACCAGCACGCTGATGACGCGACGTTCTCCACGCTGTGCGGTGGAAATCAAACAATAGCCCGCAGCCTGAGTATGTCCTGTCTTCATGCCATCAACCGATGGATCAGCCCACAACAGCCGATTGCGGTTGGCCTGCTTGATGTTGTTATAGGTGAACTCACGTTGTGAATAGACCTTATAGTCGTTGGGATGGTCACTGATCATGCGTTGCGCGAGAATCGCCAGGTCGCGCACCGTGGTCGTATGTTCGGGATCAGGCAAACCGTTGGAGTTTTTGAACGTGGTGTCAGTCATACCCATGTCGCGGGCTTTCTCAGTCATCCGTTGGGCAAAGGCCGCTTCGGTGCCAGCCAGTGTTTCGGCAATGGCCACTGAAGCGTCATTGCCTGACTGCACCACAATGCCCTGAATCAGCTCATCAACCGTTACCGGCTTGCGCGGCTCGATAAACATCCGTGACCCGGGCGTCTTCCAGGCTTTCTCAGAGACCGTTACTTGCTGATCGCGTGTAATTCGATTTTCTTTCAGGGCATCAAAAATCATATACACCGTCATGATTTTGGTCAGTGAGGCTGGTTCCACGGCCTGCTCAGGATTTTGTGCAGCAATGGTCTGTCCCGTCATGGCATCGACCAGAATCCAGGCGCGTGCGGCCACCACCGGCTTGGAAATCGAGGAAACTTCAGCGACATCGACGGTGGGCACGGTAGCGGTGGCTGCCGGCGAGACGCTTGTCTGCGCGCTTGTCTGTGCCACAGCCTGCCATGGCAAGGACACGGCCAACACAGCTGACAACAATACACGGGCAGTCGACTTCCAAAAATGCATTCGATTTCTCACTGAATAATCAAAACGGGACAAAGCGTCATCTTACAGGCACTTCAGCCGCATCTGCACAAGTTCCCGCAATATCAGTAACTTGCCGTGAAAAAAGTGACCTGTGTTCGGTACCACTACCACGGGCATGTCAATCGGTCGGGCCCAGCGCATGACCTCATCCATGGGCACGACATCATCATTTTCGCCGTGGATGACCAACGCATCGGGCGGCGCTGCGACATCGCCATGCTGGAAACGCAACACGGCCGAGCCTGCCCAGATGACCATCTGTGGCACACGCTTTTGATTGGCCTGCAGGCGCGCATACAACTGCGCACCCACACAAGTGCCAAAAGAGAAACCACCGAGAACCCAGGCGCCGGCCGCCAGCTCGGCATAGCGTGCTTCGAACTGCTCAACCAGCCTGAACATGTCTTCGGTTTCACCTTGGCCCTCATCAAACGAGCCTGCCGACTCGCCAATGCCCCGAAAGTTGGGTCGCACGGCCACTAGGCCGCGCTGCACGCAAGCCCTCGCGATGGTGGTGACTACCTTGTTGTCGCGAGTGCCACCTTGCGCCGGATTGGGGTGCAATACCAGTGCCCAGCCAACAGGTGTTTCTGCTGGCCAGTCCATGGCGCAATCAATGGCGCCAGTTTCCCCATCGAATGTCGTGATTTCAGTTTTGTGGCTTGGCATAGCGGCTGCAGTTTGCGGTTATGAAGTCGTTGTTCGGGTGATTGGTCTGGTAGTTGGTGCGGCAGTTGATATTTCGCTACTGAGTGTGCCTGAGAGCCACTGTACCAAACGCGCGATCAATTGATCCGTGGCCTGGCGCAAGGCTTGAGCCCCGGCTGGCGCATTATTAGACTGGCCAGGCTGGGTTTCAGTAGCCAAAAAACGCCCGAGCACATCACCGTCTCGCATCAGCACAGCTTGCAAGCTCACCACCGCCTCATTGCTGGCGCCGTCCGATGAAAAAACCTGCTCGAACTGCATCAGCGTGACTTGCAACTGCGGCATGTCTGCGTTGATAGTCTGAGGTAATACCGCACCATGAGCAGACAGGCGCTCAAACAAGCGTTCACGAACCAGGTCTGACGGTGCCTCGCGCCACAAATAAGTGGCATAGCGCTTGGGCATACCATCAACCCCTTGGCGCCAGATCACATCCTGTCGTCCCAGCAGGCGCGCCTCATTAAACGGTGGCAAAGCCAAGGCGCCAAATTGCCAGGATGGTTGCTCGACTGTTGCAGGCGCACCCAGATCCAGACGGGTTGGCGCTGGCTTGACCGAACCCAAACCGCAACCCGTTAGTGCCATCGCCATCACAGCGACACCTAAAAGCATCCGCGCTGTCGTACGTGTGTTACGACGCATTGCTCCACCCCTCTACCTGAAACCTTCAAACCCGGGCTCGCCCGGCCCCGGTTGCGCGGGCGCTGGCCCAAACAGCAATGACTGCGGCGTTTGCTCAAATGATTGCGCGGCGCCGCTGAACGTTCGCGAAGCTTGCGAAATATTCTCTATCATGCGGTTGATTTGTGGCAATGTCGCCGATTGCAACTGTGCAGCCGAGCGTTGCAATTGCTCAAGGCTCTTGGTAGCCACTGTCAATGGGCCGGCGGGGCTATTGAGATAATCGATGGTTTTTTGCGCAGAATCTGCCAGAGTGGCAACATCCTTGCCGAACCGGTCAAACTGCTTGAGTGTCACATCAAGTTGCTGCATCGTACCGGGCAAAGACTCAATGGCTGGCTGTAGTTGCTCGACGGACCGATTCAAATTATTTGACAGTGTTTCAGCTTGAGCAAGCAGTGCCGTGAAACGCTTGGCGTTGTCTTCAGACACAAAGCGACGAATGTCGTCGAGCAGTTTTTCACCGTCTGCGAGCATGCCAACGCCGGCAGTCTGCAGTTTCTGAAAAAAGCCCGGCCTGACCGGGATTTCATATGGGTTATTCGCCGTGCTCGAGACCCGCTGCGGTTGAGCACCATCATCACGCAGGTCAATATTGGAAATCCCAGTAACCCCCTGAGTAGCGATTTCAGCCCAGGTGCCTTTTGTGATGGGCGTGTCAGGCAACACGCCGATTTGCACCCGAATCACGCCCGGGCGCTGCCTGTCGATAGACAGCCCTTGGACCTGTCCGACCGCTAGGCCCTGATAGCGCACTTGAGACTGTATGGACAAGCCCGCCACCGGATACTTGGACACCAATTCATACGGCTGGTAAGTCACGTCTTTTTGACTGAGCCAGATCGCAGCCACTGCAGCTGCGATCAACAGCAGCAACACAAACAATCCAGCAAGCAAAGCGTGACTGCGGTTTTCCATTTGCCTCTTCAGACGGTGCCTGCGCC
Organism: Burkholderiaceae bacterium; assembly: GCA_965659885.1. Classification (GTDB taxonomy): domain Bacteria; phylum Pseudomonadota; class Gammaproteobacteria; order Burkholderiales; family Burkholderiaceae_B; genus Algicoccus. Next base: position 64,617 of record CBFHXV010000005.1, read on the forward strand.
AAGCGCACGGTTACCCCGTTCCCCATGAAAAAAAGCATCAATAAAAGGATGTTCGGTTTGCATCACATCTGTAATGGTACCTTCCACTAGCACATGTTTGTCAGCCAAAACCGCGACCCGGGTCGATAAGTCACGAATGGTGTCAAGGTCATGTGTGACCATCACCACAGTAAACCCCAACTGGTCATGCAAGGCTTTGATAAGCGCCACGAACTCGTCCGAGCGCTGTGGATCCAGCCCAGCTGTCGGTTCGTCAAGAAACAACAACTCCGGGTCAAGTGACAAGGCACGCGCCAGAGCCACGCGTTTGATCATGCCACCGGACAAATCAGAAGGCATCAACATGGCGTCTTGGGCAGTCAACCCCACCCAGGCCAGGCGCATCAGCACCACCTCACGGATCAAGTCTTCAGGCAGGTATCTGGCTTCTCGCAACGGCAGTGCCACGTTGTCATAGACAGGCAAAGCAGAGAACAAGGCGCCAGACTGAAACAGCATGCCCCAGCGTCGCGTCAGCGCCATCCGCTCGGATCCCTGATACGACTGAATCGAGCGGCCAAACACTTCTATAGAACCCGCTTTGGCCTGCTGCAATCCTAAGATGTGATTCAGCAATGTGGTCTTACCTGAGCCCGAGCCGCCCACCAGCGCCAGAATTTCACGCGGCATAACGTTTAAGTTCAGATGCTCATGCACCACATGACTGCCAAATGCTGTGGTCAGATCGGTCACTGCGATCACCGGTGGCATGCTTTGCTTCACCATCCCACCTCACTGAAAATCACAGCATAGATGGCGTCAATCAAAATCACGCCTGTGATGGCAGTCACCACAGAAGACGTGGTGCCGCGACCCAGGCTTTCCGTGTTCGGTTCAATTTTCAAGCCGAAATGACAGGCCACCAACGCAATCCAGGCGCCAAAAGTCACACCCTTGACCAACCCGATCCAGTAGTTGGTGAGCCCAACCGCCGCGGGCAACTGCTGGACAAACCAAAGCATCTCCAGACCTAATTCATAGTGGGCCGCCAGCATGCCGCCGATTAATGCCATCACGTCGGTCCACAACACCAGCAAAGGCATCACAATGGCCAGCGCGATCACGCGCGGCAAAATCAAGCGCTGCCCATGCGATATGCCCATGACCTGCATGGCATCGAGTTCTTGCGTCACCCTCATGACGCCAATTTGGGCGGTAATGGCCGAGCCCGAGCGACCGGCCACCAGAATCGCCGCCAAAACCGGGCCAAGCTCTCGAACAATCGATACACCAAGCAAATTGACAATGAACTGGCCGGCACCAAAGAGCGCGAGCTGTTGTGCCGACAGGTACGAAATCACCACGCCAATTAAAAAACCCACCAGCGCGGTAATGCCAAGCGCCTGCGCGCCAGTGCGATAAATCTGCGCCGATATCTCCTTCCACGGGCCACGCACTGGGTTAGCCAACATGGCCAGGAGGTCCAGTGCCAGCCCACCCAAGAGCATGAGTAACAAGCGCCCATGATGCGCTCCAACGGCCAACGAGTCGCCAAGATGGCGCACCCACGCCAGCCAGTCGCGAGGCCTTTCAGGCATCACTTGTTGGGCATCAACACGTGCCAGCATGTCAAAAAGACGCCGCTGTGCACCCGAGATTTCAATCTGCTCAGGCAGTTGATGCCCCCAACAATCCCACAGCAACTGCGCACCTACAGAATCGAGCCGCAACTGCTCATCCAGTACCCAGGGTGCATGGCCCGAGGTGGCCTTCAGTGCTTTGCGGCGACGCCTGACCTCGCCTGGGGTGGCAAGTGCCTGCACGTTCCACTGGCCACTGACACGCCAAACACCATGGTGATGTGTGAGTGGACGTGTAGCGTCAGGGGCGGCAAGATCGGCGTCGGCTTGGCGCATGTGAAATACTTATGTTCGATACGTCAACTAGGATGTTAAGCACAATCGTGAAAGATGCTTTCGAGTTTAGCCTGCCTGAGCCAGACACACTCGCCACATCAATTCGTGAGCGCCTGATATCGTTTGCCTCAGTTGACTGGGTATCGACCATCGACTCGACCAATTTGGCGTTGCTTGAGGCTGCCAAGCTCAACAACAGCAGTGATCAATGGCCACGGCTACTAGGGGCCCACCACCAAACGCAAGGCCAGGGGCGGCTGGGCCGCCCCTGGCTCGATGCCCCTGGGCGCGCACTGATGTTCTCCTGCGGCTTTACATGGCCGGCCCAAGACGCTCACTTGCTTGCGCCGCTGGCACCGGCACTTGGGGCTGCTAGCGCCATGGCACTAGAGCCATTTTTGCTAAACCCGCAAAACCTGCGAATCAAGTGGCCCAATGATTTGATGTTGGGTTCTGGCAAGCTCGCCGGGCTGCTGGCACAATCGGCGCTGTCTGGCAGGCACATGCATCTGGTGCTTGGCATGGGCATTAACCTAAGCGGCCAAGCCTGTCTGTCCCAGACGCTCAAGCGTGAGGTTGCTGACATCGCGACACAATTACGGTCAAACACGACAGCGCAAGACTTGGTATGCGCTCTGGCTTTGGCCTGGCAGCACACCATCGCCCGTATCGCACGCAATGGTTTTGTTGCCTATTATGACGACTACGCCAAGCGTGACTATCTGGCCGGTCAACACATAAAAGTGACACAACATGGACGGGTTTTAGGGCAAGGGCAAGCCCACGGTCTTGATGAGGCGGGCCGGCTGCTCGTGATCACCAGCACGGGCGTCAAAGCGTTTGATATTGGTGATGTCTCGGTGCGTTTAAGCACCACACAGGACGACTCATGAAACTCCTACTGGATATTGGCAACAGCCGCATCAAAGTGGCTACGCTCGATGGTCAAGGCCTGCAAGTGCATACAGCCTTGGCAACCACCAACTATCACGCCCTGGCTGAGTTTGTGGCGTCGCTCGGGTCTGGTGTGACTTGGTGCATGGCCAGCAGCGTGGCTGCCAACGCCCATAACAACGCGATCGAACAAACCCTTGCGCCGCTGCCGGTTCGGTGGGCTCAGACCTCACACAGCGCCGCCGGTGTGGCCAATGCCTATCCCGACCCCTCCCAGCTCGGTGTGGACCGATGGGTTGCCATGCTGGGATTGACGCGACACTTCAGCGGCGAGCATCCACCTCTGGTGCTGGCCAATTTTGGGACGGCCACCACCATTGACACGCTCAGCCCGCATAACCGGTTTGAAGGGGGCCTGATTTTGCCAGGCATCACCATGATGCATGAATCCCTTGCGCTTGGCACAGCCAATCTGCCCAACGAGCGTGGCGCTATACAAGCATTTCCTACAACCACTATCAGTGCTATTTCATCGGGCATCAGTGCCGCGCAAATTGGCGCTGTCACACGACAACTGGCCTTAGCCGAGCAACAGTTCGGCCAGCCGCCTGTGCTGTGCGTCTCGGGCGGCGCACTTGATATGGTGCGCGACGATTTGGCCAGCGAGCTTACCCGTTACTTGCCCCTTGTTGCGATTCATGAGCTGCCCCATGTTGTTCTCGATGGACTTGACGTTCTGGCAAGGCTAGATAGCTAGGCCACCATCAAGACATCACACAATAAAGGTCTACAATGGATTTATGAGATCATTATTTGTCGTCTTGCTCGCTGCCAATGCTTTGATGTTTGGACTCGGACAAGGCTGGTTTGGCGGTACTGGGCCGGAGCCAGGCACGGAACCGGCGCTCATGAAAACTCAACTCAACGCCAACGCGCTACAAATAGCGACCGAGCCCGCGGCACGAAACCCCTGAAGATCACAAACGGGGCAATCTTCACAAACGAGACATCACCCGTATTTTTCAATCGGCTTTTGGCTGGGCTTGCTCGCGCCACTCATCAATGGCTTGCAGCATGCGGTCGGTGGCACCGATATGATTAGCCACCCAAGACTTACCGGCCAAACCAACGGCACGCGCCTCATCAGGTTGCGCTAACCATTGATCGAGTTGCTCGAAAGCCGCTGACATATCCTTGGTCTGAACGATGGCACCCGCAGCCAAAGCCGTGGTGACTGCCTGAGCAAAATTGCGTGTATGAGGCCCGATCACCACAGGCGTACCGATGGCACAAGCTTCGATGAAATTTTGTCCGCCAAGCGGCTCGAAGCTGCCACCCACAATAGCCACATCAGCTGCAGCATAAAAAAACGGCATTTCACCCATGGTGTCTCCAAGCACCACCTCGAGGTCTTGCAAATGGTTCTGACTGTTTGGGTCATCACGCAGCGTCGACCATCGTGCATATCGACAACCTGTGGCATCGAGCAGTCGCGCGGCCTCGTCAAAGCGTTGCGGATGGCGAGGAATCAAGAGGTACAAGAGCCTACTTTGCTCCGTATGTTGCGCCAGACGTAGTTTGAGGTGATCAATGAACGGGCGGTCTTCGCCCTCGCGCGTACTAGCAATCGCCACGATGGCACGCCCAAGCTTCTCTCGCCAATCACGGCCTGCTTGAACTGCAACATGGGGCAGTTGCATATCGAATTTCAGATTGCCGCAAACCTGTGCCGCGCGCACACCAGCGTCAAACAGTCGCTGGGCATCTTCATCAGATTGAGCCAACACCAGTGACAAAGACTGATAGGTGTCATGCAACAAACCACCAAAGAACCGATCAAGCCATCGCGTGCGTTTTAACGATCGCTCAGACAGGCGTGCACTGGCAAGAACCACAGCCGTGCGCTGCTCGGACGCGGCATGGACAAGATTGGGCCAGACTTCACGCTCGATCAATACCACCAGGCTTGGATTAAAGTGACGCAGAAATCGTCGCATCGAGCCTGGCAAATCATAGGGCACCCACTGTTGCCGAACCTGACCGTGACGAATTTCATCGGCTAGCAATCGCTGGCCTTCGGCGCGCCCTGTGGGTGTTAAGTGCGTCAATACAATCGGATGGCCACGCAGGGCCAACGCCTGAATCAATGACTTGGCTGCTCGCACTTCCCCGACACTGACTGCATGCACCCAAATGGGTTGCGTACCATCCCAAGGCTGTGGATAACGCCCAAAACGCTCTGCAGCCCATGGCTGCCATGCCGCAAAGTTGCCACGCGCGCGCCACCAAAGTCCTAGCCAGGCCAAGGGCGCCAAGAGCAACAGCAAAAGCGAATAAATCAAACGGGGCAACAAAGCGAACATCCTCGTACGACCAGACAGCGTTTAGTATACGGCGCAGGGCTAACCAATAGCCTTGTTGACCGCTGCCAACACAGTGTCACGATCGGGCTCTTGGCCGCGATCACCCAGACTCGCGGTGTATCCTGCCCCAACCAGCGGTGTGCGCACGGGCGTTGAGGCCTTGTAGATGCCAATCGTATCGATGCCCAGTGCGGCTGACAAATGCGTCAGGCCACTGTCCAAGCCCACCATCAAACGGGCTTTGGCGATCAAGTCTGCCAATTCGGTCAACGATGATTTGGGTTGCACTCGGGCATGGGCTCGATGATCGATTAATGCCTGCGCGCGTTGAGCTTCACGCTCATTGCCAGCCAAAAGCACCAGCTCCAATCCATCGGCCTGCAAACGGTCAAACACCGCTTGCCAGTGCTCGGCAGGCCAGAGTTTGTCATCTCGGCTAGCCGAGGGCATGATCACAGCATATCGATGTGCGGCTGGCTCACCGGCACGAAATGCCTGAAGACCAAAATCTGGGTCTTCTTGCCACTGGTAGCCAAATGCACTTGCCGCCAATTGTCGCTGTCGTAAGACCGCAGGCTGCCAGAAACCCACGCGATGGCGTACATCATAAAAAAACGAGCACAAGGGCTCACGTGCTGAACGCCAGTCGAGTCCGTGCTTGACGCCTGTGGCAGCTCGCACCAGCCAGATCGACTTCAATAAGGCTTGCATATCCAGAACAACGTTATATTCGCGGCTCGCGATCGTCTGTACCACCGCTTGGCGTTCTGACCGGGTTTGTGCCGAGAACCAGGACTTGCGCCAGCGCCGATGGGCCACCGGTATCACCTCGTTGACCGCCGGGTGCCAAGACGGGATGGCAGCAAATGCTTCTTCGCAAACCCAGTCGAGCACGACATCTGGCACGTGGATGGCGATATCACTGATGGCAGGCAACATGTGAACCAAGTCACCCAAAGATGAGGTTCGGACAATCAGGACCCGCGTCATGGCCGCTCTAGCCTGACTAAAACCTGATCAACCCCCGCCTGCCAGGCAGGCAACGTCAACCCGAATATCTGCTGCAACTTGTCGGTACTGAGACGGGAATTGTGCGGACGCTGGGCTTTAACCGGAAATTCGCCCGAGGAAACGGGCGCTATGGCCTGCTGCGTGACTTTGATCGGCCACCCCAGCTCGCGCGCATGCTCGATAGCGTAGCTGGCATAACCATGCCAACTCGTAGAGCCAGTGGGGCAAAGATGGTAGAGCCCCCAGCGAGCATCATTTCGGTCTGTGAGTTGCTGCAGAATTTGCCAAGGGATATCAACCAACAGATCAGCTGATGTGGGCGCACCAATTTGATCATCAACCACAGACAGCGCATCGCGTGTTTGCGCCAAGCGCAACATGGTTTTAAGGAAATTCTGACCGTGCGCACCAAACACCCAACTGGTTCGAAAAATCAGGTGCGCCCCACCAGCTGCCTGTATCGCGCGTTCGCCGGCCAGTTTGCTGCGGCCGTAAACCGACAAGGGCGCTGTGGGGTCAGACTCCTGAAAGGGCCGATCTCCTTGGCCGTCAAACACATAGTCTGTCGAATAATGAATCAGAGGGATCCCATGGCGCGCAGCCACTTCGGCAATAACACCAGGTGCCAGCGCATTGATGTCGTAGGCCCGATGTTCTTCGTCTTCAGCCTGGTCCACCGCCGTGTATGCCGCGGCATTGACAATGACAGTCGGCTGGGCTTGTTGCAGATATTCATGCAAACGGTCGGCAAGCCGATCGGTCTGCTGTAGATCAAGCGAGCTGCGGTCGGTCGCATGCACAACAGATCCGTCTGAAAATCGCTCACGCCATGCTTGCCCCACTTGGCCATTGGCACCAATTAAAAAAATTCGGGGTGTGATCTTTGCTCTGGACATGTGCGCATTGTATGCCTGCTACGCCAAGAGCACGACCACACCAATAGCCAGCAAAATGATCAGGCAAATACGCTTGATGCGCTCAGCCTTGCCACGCAAAGCGCGCACGAACAAATAGGAACCAAGCACAGTGGCAAGAATGTGCACGGGCAACAGTGTGCCTACATAGACGAGCTGGTCTACCGAAAAAGCACCGGTTGAAAGAATGACGCCAAGCACCAGCACCTGTGAGAACACGAAAAAGACCACGAAAAAGGTACGAAATGCCACCGGCGAGTAATTGGGTGCCGATAGCATGTACAGAATAAATGGCGGGCCGCCCATGCCAGCCATGGCCGTGAGCGAGCCGCTGCACACACCGGCTGTCAACTCTTGCCACTTGCCGCGTGTGCCACGATAAGTCCAGCCAGCGAGCAACAGAGATGCCAACAGAATCACCAGAATAGCCACCACTCGCCTGACCATGTCGGGATCGATGGCGTTTAAAAACAGCCACCCTAGCGGCACACCAGCAAGCGCTGCCGGCACCATCCGAAACACATAGCGCCAGTCAATATCGCGCCACACCCCAGGCAGCATCTGCAACGTGCCCAACAAATTAATGATGGTGATGACCGCAATCATGTCGTGAGGCGACAAGTACAGGCTAAAGACCGGTGCTAGCAACAGCCCGTTGCCGAACCCGGAAAACGCGCGCATGGTCGCGGCCGTGGCGGTTGCCAAGAGCATGACCACCAGCATGGTGGTGCTTGGAAAGAGCGCACCAAAAGATTCAGGCATAGGAAGATCGATGACAACAGCTCGTGGTGTTCTCGCGTCTTTTAACGTCCGCGAAACTGTGGTGGACGCTTTTGCGCGAAAGCTTGCTTGCCTTCGGCGTAGTCCTCACTATCAAAACACGCTTGCATCAGCGCACGCATCTGCTCGAGGTCGGCTTGAGCCGGCAGCTGCTGGAATTGTCGGATCATTTGTTTGCCAGCTCTGAGCGTCAACGGCGCATTGGCAACCACTTTGTCGAGATAATCCTGCACCACTTGGTCGAATGACTCGATCGGTGCCGTAAGCTGAACCAGCCCTGTTTGTAGGGCTTGAGCGGTATCGAAACGTCTTGCTGACAGAAAAATATCTAGGGCGTTAGCCGCGCCAACGACTGTGACCAGATTTCGGATCGCACTAAAACGGTAGCCAAGCCCCATTTTGGCGGCCGGCAAAAAAAACGTGCTGCCCTCACAAGCAATGCGCACGTCGCAACACAACGCCAAATTCAAGCCACCGCCAATGCAGTACCCTCGAATGCGTGCCAACGTTGGCTTAGGGAAGTTAAAAAGCGCATCTTGGGCGCCTTCGGCTACACGCTCATATTCGGCGACCGCATCGACACCGGTGCGACGTTGCTGGAACTCGGAGATGTTGGCGCCCGAGACAAAAGCCTTGTCCCCGGCGCCGGTCACTAAAACTGCGCGCACCTCATCGTCTTTTTCAAACTGGGCTAGAGCATCCGTGAGCCCGGCCCACATGTCGTACGACATGGCATTGAGTTTGGCGGGATCGTTAAACGTGATGTGACCAATAGCCTGTTTTTTTTCAACGATGAGGGTGTCCATGCAAGCAATTAGTTCCCAAACAGATTTCGGTAACCATTTATACCGTGTTCGAGATGCTCGCGCATGGCCGCGCGTGCGGCATTGGCATCCTGACGTTCAATCGCATCAACGATGCGCTCGTGTTCACCGTCAATCTCCTCAATACGGGAAGTGCCGAGGCTTCTGAAGCGCAGGGTTCTGACCGCATCGCGAATCGTTGAGTCCAGGTGCCCCATGATGCGCACAAAGTAGGGGTTATTAGCCGCTTGAATGATGGCCAGATGAAAGTCAACTGCTGACTTGGCATCAGCTTCCCAATCATCGGGGTGCTGTTCGCTCTGTCGCAAAGCCAACTTAATGGCGTCAAGCTGAGCAGCTGTACGGTGCGTGGCCGCCAATGCCGCGGCACCTGCTTCGACCTCAACGCGTAGACGATAGACATCGATCAACTGCTTGAAGTCGAGCAGGTCATCCTGCGCCACGTCAAAGGGACGGTTTTCAAGGTCGTGCTTGACAAACGTTCCAACGCCGTGGCGGGTCTCGACTAAGCCGGTGAGCTTGAGGCGGGCAATGGCTTCGCGAACCACGTTGCGGCTAACACCAAACTGCGCACCGAGTGCTTGCTCGGTCGGCAGGCGCTGGCCCGGACTCAAGGTTTCTTTGAGAATGCGATCACGCAACTGCGACGCAATTTCGTCGGCTAGGTTGTCTGGCTTTCCAAAACTGTCAAATGCAGCCACGGGTTTGTTCATCGCCTGGCGGCGGTTCTCGCGACTGTGTACCGTACGTCCAACTCCGTTCATGGTTTGCCCCCTAGAGAAAGCGGGGTCGGCATGATGCAACTCATACTACAATCCCCCAAATTGTCAGGTTGTTTTACTTACACGAGCGTTACAACGCTTCTGTAAGTCATCATATACAGCTTTAGTCAGAAATCTAGTAGGGTTGTCCAACGACTAACTTAATCTTAGCTATCTGGCGGGTATAAACCAAACAAGATTTAACGGATTTCGCATGATTATTGTTACGGGCGGCGCTGGGTTTATCGGCAGTAATTTCATCCATACATGGCTGTCACAGACGCAAGAGCCGGTTGTTAATCTGGACAAACTCACCTATGCAGGAAACCTAGAAAATCTTGTTGATTTTCAAGATGATAGCCGGTACATCTTTGTCCATGGTGACATTGGCGAGCGCGAACTTGTAGGACAACTTCTAGCTCAACACCAGCCACGCGCCATCGTCAATTTTGCTGCTGAATCACATGTGGATCGTTCGATTCACGGGCCAGGGGAATTCATCACAACCAACATAAATGGTACGTTCCATCTGTTGGAATCGGTGCGTGGCTTCTGGGATACACTGCCAGCGGACTCGCAAAAAAACTTTCGGTTTCTACATGTATCAACGGACGAGGTCTACGGCACCCTCGAGGCGAGCGATCCCGCCTTTAGTGAAACCAATGCACACCTGCCCAACAGCCCGTATGCCGCTAGCAAAGCAGCCTCTGACCACCTGGTCAGGGCTTGGCACCACACCTACGGCTTGCCCGTGCTGACCACCAATTGCAGCAACAACTACGGTCCCTACCATTTCCCGGAAAAGCTCATACCACTGGTGATTCTGAATGCCTTGGCGGGCAAGCCCTTGCCCATTTACGGTGACGGTCAACAAGTACGTGACTGGCTGTATGTACGTGACCACGCAAGCGCCATCATGCGGGTGCTGGCACAAGGCGCCGTAGGCGAGACCTACAACGTCGGCGGCAACCAGGAAAAAACCAATTTGTCTGTTGTGCACACGATTTGCGACCACCTCGATAGCCTGCAGCCTAGACCTGACGGTCAAAGCTATCGCACCCAAATCACCTTTGTCACAGACCGTCCCGGACACGACAGACGCTATGCCATCGATGCCAGCAAAATCTCTCGCGAGCTTGGTTGGCAGCCGCAAGAGACGTTTGAATCTGGATTGAAAAAAACTATCCAGTGGTACCTAGACAATCAAGACTGGGTTTCACATGTCACGAGCGGTGACTATCGACAGTGGGTACAACAGCAATACGGGCAATAAGATGACGACAAACCAGAGCAAACGACGTGGCATTATCCTGGCCGGCGGTTCGGGCACGCGCCTGTACCCCATCACGCAAGGTGTATCCAAGCAGTTACTACCGATTTATGACAAGCCCATGGTGTACTACCCACTGACCACGCTCATGCTAGCTGGCATCCGGGATGTGCTGATTATTTCAACACCGCAAGACACCCCTCGATTCGAGGCATTGCTTGGCGATGGTAGCCAGTGGGGCATGAACATCACGTTTGCCGTACAGCCCTCACCCGACGGGTTGGCGCAAGCCTTCATCATCGGCCGTGAATTTGTCGGCAATAACCCCAGTGCGCTGGTGCTGGGCGACAACATTTTTTATGGCCACGATTTGGTGCGTTTGTTGCAAAGTGCCGATGCCCTCGAGGCCGGCGCCACGGTATTTGCTTACCATGTTCATGACCCAGAGCGCTACGGCGTGGTGGATTTTGATGGGGAGCAACGGGCGCTGAGCATCGAAGAAAAGCCAGCTCGACCCAAGAGTAACTTTGCAGTGACCGGCTTGTATTTCTACGACAATCAGGTCTGTGACATTGCCGCCTCTATTGAACCGTCGGCACGTGGTGAGCTTGAAATCACCGACGTCAACAAACGCTACCTCGCTCAACAGCAGCTTCAAGTCGAGATCATGGGACGTGGCTATGCCTGGCTTGACACCGGGACCCATGACAGCTTGCTCGAAGCCGCGGGCTTTATCAGCACGCTGCAAAAGCGCCAGGGACTGATGGTTGCCTGCCCCGAAGAGGTTGCCTTGATGCAAGGCTGGATTGACAGCGAACAGGTAGAAAGGCTGGCAGCTCCGCTGCAGAAAAACCATTACGGCCAGTATCTGTTGTCACTCATTACACAGCGAGGGTAAACATCATGCCTTATGACGTGCAGGCAACAAAGATTGCGGATGTGCTGTTGCTCACACCAAAGGTCTTTGGTGACGAGCGTGGGTTCTTCTTTGAAAGCTTTAATCAGCGCGACTTTGAAAAAGCCATTGGCGGCTCAGTCAATTTCGTGCAAGACAATCACAGCCGATCAAGGAAAGGGGTTTTGCGGGGACTGCACTTCCAGACGCAACACCCACAAGGCAAACTTGTGAGAGTGACCGATGGCGAAGTTTTTGATGTTGCCGTGGATGTTCGTGCAGACTCGCCCACTTGCGGCCAATGGACAGGGCACCGGTTAAGCGCCGAGAACAAACAGCAATTGTGGGTACCGCCAGGATTGGCGCACGGCTTTTTGGTGCTAAGTGAGACAGCCGACTTTCTCTATAAAACCACCGATTACTATCACCCCGAATACGAGTGCAGCATCGTGTGGAATGACGCTGATT